>JBJMIS010000052.1:0-14778 GCA_045806705.1 Friedmanniella sp. | reverse complement strand
AGCGCGGATTCCCAGACGCCGTCGATGTTCTCGGTGCGGAGTGGTTTGTAGTCGAAGTGTCGGTCGCCGTCGTAGACCGGGCCGCCGCCGGGGGCGCCGTTCTCGAGCAGGTCGACGGTGGAGAAGGCCTGCAGCAGGTCGCCGTAGCCGAAGACCAGGTCCTGGTCGTAGCGGGGGCCTTTCTGGCCGTTCAGGTCGATGTGGAACAGCTTGTTCTGCCACAGCGCCTGGGCGATGCCGTGGGTGTAGTTGAGGCTGGCCATCTGCTCGTGCCCGGTTTCGGGGTTGATCCCGACCATGTCGGCGTGCTCGAGCTGGCTGATGAAGGCGAGCGCGTGGCCGATGGTGGGTAGCAGGATGTCGCCGCGCGGCTCGTTGGGTTTCGGCTCGATCGCGAACCGCATGTTGTAGCCCTGGTCGATGGAGTACTGGGCGAGGAGGTCGATCCCTTCCCGGTAGCGGTCCAGCGCTGCCCGGACGTCTTTGGCGAAGTCGACCTCGGAGCCTTCCCGGCCGCCCCAGAACACATAGATCTGGGCGCCGAGCTCGGCGGCCAGGTCCATGTTGGTCATCACCTTGCGCAGCGCGTAGCGGCGGACGGTGCGGTCGTTGCTGGTGAAGCCGCCGTCTTTGAACACCGGGTCGCCGAACAGGTTGGTGGTGACCATCGGGACCACCAGCCCGGTCTCGGCCAGCGCGGCCTTGAACTCGTCGATGATCCGCTGCCGCTCGCTGCTGCTGGAGCCGGGCGGGACCAGGTCGTCGTCGTGGAAGGTGATCCCGTACGCGCCCAGCTCGGCCAGCTTGTGCACCGCCTCGACCGCGGCCAGCACCGGACGGGTCGCCTCACCGAACAGGTCACGCGCCTGCCAACCAACCGTCCACAAACCGAAACTGAACTTGTCCTCACGAGTGGGCTTGGGTGCCATACGTTCCTCCGATGTCGATAATTCTGAGCATCCTTGTGGATGTCAGGAGCTGGGACGGTTCTGGGAAAGATGCTGCGGGCCCGCCAGACGGCTGACGGACTTCCGCGCGGGGCTACTTGTGCTGTTGCCGTGTTCATGCGGTGAGGGCTGGCATCGCCGCCTCCGCCTGCAGGGGTCAAAGCTGCTCCGTTGAACGGATGCCCACGGGCGTGTCCAGGCGCCGGTCGTGGCCGACGACACGGACGGGACCGGTGAGCCGAACCTGCGCACGGCATGGGGTGTGCAGCGCCGAGGTACCGACCAGCACCTCCATCTCCCCGGGCTCGACGATGCGCCGGAAGTCCGGACCGGTGAAAGCGGTCCGGTCCGCATGCACGGCGAAGGTCACCTGGGCCGTCTGACCGACCTCGAGCTGCACCCGGGCGAAGCCGGTGAGCTGCTTGACCGGCCGAGCCACCGAAGCCACCACGTCGTGCAGGTAGAGCTGGACGACCTCCTCCCCAGGACGCGAGCCAGTGTTCCGGATGCGCACCGAGGCGGTGAACTCCCCGTCGGTCGGGATCTCGCTGCTGCTGACCTGCAGGTCGCTCACCTCGAAGCTGGTGTAGGAACACCCGTAGCCGAAGGGGAACAGCGGGGTCGGGTCGAGGTTGGTGGTGCCGGCGTGTTCGGCGCCGAGCGGCGGTTGCAGATAGGTGCCGGGTTGACCGCCCGGTGATCGTGGAATCTGCACAGGCAGTCGTCCGACCGGTTCCAGCCGTCCGGACAGCACACCGGCGATGGCGCGCCCGCCCTCCTCTCCTGGCATGAACGCCTGCACGAGACCGGCGGCCCGGCCGTGTATCTCACCCAGCGCGTACGGACGGCCTGAGACGACGACGACCACGACGGGGGTGCCGGTTGCCAGCAGCTCGTCGAGCAGCTCGGCCTGCACACCGGGCAGTCGAAGGTCCTCTGCATCACAGCCCTCGCCGGAGGTCCCGTGACCGAAGAGACCGGCGAGGTCGCCGACGAAGGCGACGCACAGATCGGCTTCCTGGGCCGCGGCACGGGCAGCGGCGAAGCCCGACCGGTCCTCGCCCTGGATCTCGCAGCCCAGTTCGAAGACGAGATCGCTGTCAACCAGCTCCTGCCGCAGCGCGTCGAGCGCGTTCTGCACCTCGATCCCCAGTCCGAGCTCGGGGTGACGGGGCAGGACATGGTTGGGAAAGGCGTAGCAGCCCATGAACGTTCGAGGATCGGCTGCGCAGGGACCGACCACGGCCACTCGCCCCAAGGCTGGTCGACCCTGTCCACGGAGGGGAAGCGCCGTTCCGGGATCGAGGAGGATGAGGGACCGTTCGGCCATCTCACGTGCGAGCGCGCGATTGGTCGCAGAGTCGAGGTCGACGCTGTCGGCCTGCGCCACCGACTGCTCGGGGCTCCAGTCCGGGTCGAGGAGACCCAGCTCGACCTTCTGCCGGAGGTGCCGACGCGCGGCACGGTCGACGACATCCTCCGACAGCTCGCCGCGCCGCACCTTCTCCACCAGTCCCGGCCCGAAGCCGATGGTGTCGGGCAGCTCGACGTCGATGCCTGCGGTGAGCGCCAGAACACCCGCCTCTTCGGCGTCGGCCGCGACTCGGTGCATCGACGCCAGGAAGGGCACCGCCCAGTAGTCGGATACGACGGTTCCGGCGAATCCCCACTCGTCGCGAAGGAGATCGGTCAGCAACCACCTGTCCGCACCCGCCGGTACGCCGTCGACATCGGAGTAGGAGTTCATCACCGAGGAGGCATCCGCCAGCGCGATGGCAGCCTCGAACGGCGGCAGGATCACGTCCATCAGTTCCCGCCGGCCCATCGGGACCGGACCGTGGTTGCGCGCTCCGCGCGAGGCCGAATAGCCGGCGAAGTGCTTCAAGGTCGCCAGCACCCCAGCGCTTTGGAGCCCGCGGACGTACGCGGTGGCGAGCATGGCGACCAGGTGCGGATCCTCACCCATCGTCTCCTCGACCCGACCCCAGCGGTAGTCCCGGACGACGTCGAGCACCGGCGACAACCCCTGGTGGATGCCGAGCGCGGTCATGTCGCGACCGATCAACGTGGCCATGCGCTCCACGAGGTCGGGGTCGAAGGTTGCTCCCCAGGCGATCGCCGCGGGGTAGACCGTCGCCCCGTACGCCGTGAACCCGGTGAGGCACTCCTCGTGGACGATGGCGGGGATTCCCAGGCGTGAGGACTCCAGGACGACCCGCTGCTGTCGGACCAGCTCCGCGGCGCCCTCCCTGGCGCTGATCGGCTTGCTGCCGTAGATCCGGGTCAGCTGGCCGAGCCCGTGCCGGCTGACCTCCTCCAGCGAAGGTGAGCCCATGGCGCTGAAGACGTCCTCCATCGGCGCGACGTTGTGGGTCTCACCGGAACCGCTGCCGGCCTCGGCTGACGAGGTCGACGCGTCGTCGGCCGGGGCCTCATCGTGACCGACCCATCGGCTTCCGAGTTGACCTACCTTCTCCTCCAGGGTCATCTCCGCCAGCAGCAGATCCACCCGCTCATCCACTGATCGGCCCGTGTCCTGCCAGGGGAAGCTCTGCCGGCTGCCGGCAGTGATCGGACTGGTTACTACCACAAGGTGCTCCTTCTCCGTGACCTGCCCGGACTCGTCGGTCTCACCCTGGTCGGTGTCGTTCCCGCTGGGTGCCGAGGTGTCGTCCAGTCCTGTCGAATGGCGACTCAGTGTTCAGGGACTCCCGCAGCCGCGAGGCGCTGCGCCTCGGCCGCTTCGCGGCGCTGCTGCTCGCGCACCCGCTCCGGGACGACCATCTCTGCTTCCCCCGTCCGTCGGAAGTCGAACCGCTCAACTCCGAGCCCATGCAGGACGGCCCGTTCGACAGGGGAGTGTTCGCTGGGGTCAGCGCGGTCGAAGTGCATCGGCTGCCGCAAGGCGATGGGCGGGTTGGTGATGAGCCGCCCGTGTTTGAGCACGTTCTGCGAGGTGGCGTGCAGCATGTAGGGGTGCATGAGCACGACGTCGCCTGCGCGGCCGGTCAGCTCGAGGAAGTCCGTGCACTCGCGCGTCAACCCCTGGAAGTCGAACTCTGTGGGGAGGACACCCTCAGGATGCTCGGCAAGGTAGCGGGCGACGACCGGCACGGAGTCGGTGGCGATGAAGGTGCCACCGCCCTGGTGGTGCATGTCGGTCCAGAGCACGATGGTGAGGAGGCCTTGTTCGGGGGAGTCCAGGAAGTGCCGGAAGAAGTCCCCATCCTTGTGCCATCCGCTCAGCTCGGCCGACGGTGGCTGCCAGGGGCGGTCGTCGCCGACACCCAGGTTGGCAATGAACCCGTCGTTCCAGTGCCAGGGGAGCTCGATGCGGTCCTCGCCGCCGAGAAGCTGCACGGCTGCGTTCCAGGCTTTCGGCGCGAAGTCACGAGCGTCCACGGATGCGAGCTTGGACAGGTGGATCCGCTTCTCGGTCCACTGGGCAGGGGTATCAGGGTCGTAGCCGAAGCGGAGCCAGGCCCGGTCGATCCAGGCCTGGGCTTCCTGCGGGTCGAAGCAGCTCTCCACCACGACGTAGCCGTACCGGATGAAGTGGTCAACTTCGCTATCGGTCAGCTGCTCCTGAGTCACGATGATCCTTTCGCGTGGGTGGACGCAACGTCGATGAGCCAAGATCTGGGCTGGCAGCACAGGCGGATGTTGCCGCCGGGTACGGCCGGCTATCCCTTGACGGCACCTGTCAGACCGCCGACGATGCGGCGCTGGAAGATCAGGAAGAAGATGACGGCGGGAACCATCGACAACGAGGTGAAGGCAAGCACCCTTGCGGTGTCGACGGAGTACTGCGAGGCGAACGACTGCACGCCGAGCGGCAACGTGTACGACGACTCGTTGTTCAGGATGAAGAGCGGGAGCATGTAGCTGTTCCAGCTCGCGATGAAAGCCAAGATGCCCGTCGTCACGACACCCGGAAGCGAGAGCTGGACCACCATCCGGAAGAAGAACCCGAGGCGGCTCGCTCCGTCCATAGCGGCTGCCTCTTCGAGCTCCTTCGGTATGGCCCGCAGGAACGGCACCAAGATGATGATCGTGGTCGGCAGGCCGAACGCGATCTGGGGCAAGATGACCCCGGCGAGACTGTTGGTGAGGCCGAGGCCTCGGATCATGATGTAGAGCGGTGTGATCGCCACCGTGATCGGGAACATGAGGCCGGCAGCGAACAGTGAGTACATCGCTCCGCGGCCGGTGAACTGATAACGCGCGAGCACGTAGCTGGCCATCAGCCCGAGAACCACGACGCCGACGGCGGTGAAGGTCGCGCAGATCACCGAGTTGCTGACCTGGCGCCAGAAGATCGGGCTCTGCAGCACCTCGGCGTAGTTCTGCATCTGCCAGGGGCTCGGAAAGCCGCTCGGGTTAGCCGTAATCTGGGCGTTCGTCCGGAAGCCACCGAGGATGATGTACAGCATCGGACCGATGCAGATCGCGATGAACACGAGGGCGATGAGGTAGGTGGGCAGACCAGCTCGACCGATCCTCGAGCCCCCGCGGCGCCGCCGGGGTGCCGAGTTCGGTGACGACGCCGTCACGGGCGCCGTCGTCATTGACGTAGCAGTCATCATCCCTTCCTTTCCGTCAGTGCGCCCTCGGTGTCACGGCGAAGCACGAAGCGCTGGTAGATCAAGGCGATGACGAGCGAGATGAGAAACAGCACGACCGCGACCGCATTGCCGTACCCGTAGTTGCCGGCGTTGCGCCCATTGCTGACCATGTACGTCGCCATGGTCGAGGTGCCGGCCGTCGAGGCCACGTACTGGCCCCAGATGATGTAGACCAGGTCGAAGAGCTGCAGCGCGCCGATGATCGAGAGGAACGCCCAGATTCGAAGGGTCGGGCCGAGCAGCGGCAGAGTGATCCGGCGCTGCGTCTGCCAGTAGGTGGCGCCATCGATGGCTGCTGCCTCGAAGAGCTCCTCAGGGATGCTCTGCAGGCCTGCCAGGAAGAGGATGACGGCGAAGCCGATGTACTTCCACGAGATGATCATCAGCAACGACCAGAGCGCCACCTTCGGGTCGGACAGCCAGTCGGCGGTCGGCAGGCCCAGTTTGGCGAGGATGTCGTTGACTGCACCGCTGCTCTGCAGCATCAAGCTCCAACCGGTACCGACGATGACCTCCGACACCACGTACGGGACGAAGATCAGCACGCGGATCACGGAGCGTCCGACCATCTTCTGGTTGAGCAGCAGAGCCATGACCACAGCCACGGGACCCTGGATGATCAGCGACAGGACGACGATGAAGGCGTTGTGCAGCAGCGCCTCGTGGAAGGCGCTGTCGCCCAGGATGATTTGGTAGTTGCGTAGTCCCACGAAGTCGGTGGGTGGCCCGAAGCCCTTCCACTTGTAGAAGCCGTAGTACGCGGCCATCAGCACGGGAAGGATGACAAAGGTAAAAAAGAGGAGAATGGCTGGGCCGGTCAGGAGCGCGATCTCGAACAGCTTGTGCCAGTCGGTTCCCCTACCCCCAGGTCGCCGCCCCGCCGGGGCCGGTGCCACACGGGCACCGGCCCCGGCCGCGGCCTGCGGCACGATCGTGGTCACGTCCAGACCTCGCTTCGGCAGTCGCTCATCGCGCCACTAGCCCTTGGCGGCCGCGTCGTTCACGGTCTTGACGATGCTGGCCGCATCACCTTTACCGGCGAGCATGTTCACGACGCCGGTGTTGAGGGCGTTGCCCACGTTCTGCCCGAAGAGGGTGTCCAGCCAGACCTGGACGTAGGGCGCGTTGTTGTACGACGTGAGGATGGCCTTCAGGGCCGGATCGGTCACGACGGTCTGGGCCTCCTTGCTGGCGGGCAGGGTCTGGAAGGCCTTCGCGTAGTTCTCCTGGTACTTCTTCTGCATGTAGAAGTTCAGGAACGCCGTGCACTGCTGCGGCGCCTTGGCGGAGCAGGCGTAGCCATCGACGCCGCCCATCATCGCGGCCGGGTCACCCTGGCCGCCGGCGATCGAGGGGAAGGGGAACCAGCCGAGGTCGGACAGCGGCTTCTGGTTCGGGGTCAACGAGGCGACCACACCAGGCTCCCAGGCGCCCATCAGTTCCATGGCGGTCTTGTGATTCGCGAGGAGGCCCGCAGATGACCCCGCTCCCTGCTGGGCCGACGTGGTGAGGAAACCCTCGTTGAAGGGCTTGGTGCCGGCGAACGCCTGCAGGTCCTCACCCGCCTTGGTCCAGCACGGGTCTTCGAAGGACTTGTCCTTGGCGGCGGCGTCCATGGTCTCCTTCGAGCACTCGCGGAGCGCGAAGAAGTAGAAGTAGTGGGCTGCAGGCCAGGCATCCTTGGCGCCAAGGGCGATGGGCTGAATTCCGGCGCCTTTCAGCTTTCCCACGGCGGCGTTCAACTCATCGATCGTCTTGGGGGTCTCGCTGATCCCTGCCTTCTTGAACAGGTCCTTGCTGTAGTACATGCCACCCGGGAGGACAGCCGTCGGCATGCCGTAGATCTTCCCCTCCACGCTGAAGGCGTTGAGTACGCCCTCGTTGACGGCGGCTCTGGTGGCGGGGTCGATGCTGTCCGTCAGATCCTTGACCTGCCCGGCGGCGACAATGTCGGCCAGCTTGCCGCCGCCGCGAGCCATGAAGATGTCCGGCGGAGCTCCGGAGTTCAGTGCGGTCTGGAGCTTGCCGTCCATGTCCTCGTTCTGGATCGCCTGGACGTTGATCTTGACACCTGGGTTGGCCGCCTCGAAGTCGGCAACCGTCTTCGCCCAGAACGCTTTGCCGTCACCGGTGGTGGAGTTGTGCCAGAAGGTCATCGTCGTCGTGCCGCCCGCGCCGGCGCCACTGTCACTGCCGCCGCTGGCGCTGTCGCCGCCACCGCCACATGCGCTCAAACCTGTCGCGACCACCAGAGCGGTACAAGCAGCCAGGATGTTTCTCGCCTTCATCTGTTCTCCTCGTTGAGTCGCTGGAGCAGAGCTATCGCCTGCCCGCCAACCGGGGGGTCCGGGTAGAACCACTCGTCGAATGTGCTAATGATGACCCGCGCCCTTCGGTCCTCGTCGGGGGGGGGCCAGGATGCGAAGTGCGTGTCAAATGCAAAGTTGTATCGCGTTGCCAGCGCGGCCGGTGGGTCTGGGCCGGAAGACGCAATCGATATATGCGGGCGTCGGCCTGTTACCAGCGCACCACAGAACTTCCGGAAGTTTCCGGAAAATCTGGGACGATGTTACGGAGGCTCGACGCATCGGTCAAGACCCTGTGAAGCGCCGCTCGCAAGAGGCGTCAGTCCCCGGCCCCGACCCCCTAGGCTGCAGTGCGAAGGGGGGAGACAGTGTCAGACGAGCATCCGCGCGTGGTCACGATCGCCGCCATCGCCGAAGAGGCCGGTGTCTCGGTTCCGACCGTGTCCCGGGTCCTGAACCGGCGCTCCGACGTCGCGCCCGGCACACGCGAGCGTGTCGAGCGGTTGCTGCGCGAGTCCGGTTACCGCAGGCGCGGGACGCGCGCGGAGGGAGCGAGCCTGATCGACCTCGTCTTCAACGACCTCGACAGCCCCTGGGCCATCGAGGTGATGCGAGGTGTCGAGGACGCCGCCCACGCCGCCGGTATGGGTACCGTCGTCTCCGCGGTCCATCGTCAAGCGGGGTCCACCCGCCAGTGGCTCTCCAACATCCGAGCTCGAGCCAGCGACGGCGCGGTGTTCGTCACGACCAACCTGGACCCACTGCTCCATGAGGAACTGCAGAGCCTGCAGGTACCCGCTGTCGTGATCGACCCGGCCGGGCTGCCCGACCTCGACGTTCCCACCATCAGCTCCGACAGCTTTGCGGGCGGAGTCAGCGCCACGGAGCATCTCGTGGCGCTCGGACACAGACGCATCGCCCACGTGACGGGCCGACTTTCACTGTGGTGCAGCCGCGCTCGCCTGGATGGATACCGGTCTGTGCTGCAGGCTGCTGGGATGCCTGGCGACCCCGAGCTCGTGGTGGAGGGGGACTTCAGCTTCGCATCCGGGTTCCGAGCCGGTCGCCGGCTGCTCGATCTCGAGTACCCGCCCACGGCGATCTTCGCCGGAAGTGACGAGTTGGCACTTGGTGTCACGGAGGCTCTCCGCCGCGCGCGACTGACTGTCCCGCAGGATGTCAGCGTCGTGGGCTTCGACGACCTGCCCCTGGTGCGCTGGTCGTCCCCACCACTGACCACGGTGAGCCAGCCGCTCGTGGAGATGGGCAAGCTCGCGGTCCAGACCGTCCAGCGGCTCGTGCGCGGCGAGCAGATCGAGAACACACGTGTCGAGCTGGCCACCACGCTCGTGGTGCGCGACAGCACGGCGCCTCCCCGGCCCGCTGGGCAGAGGTGACGATCCAGCGCAGGAGACCGTGGAGTCTTGCTGGTGAGTGTCTTAGTTGTGTGGGCGTCCCGGTCACGGCAGCGGTTCTCGCCTTGGCCGCCCTTTCACACCCGCATCCTCGAGCCGTCTCTTGACAGTGACGAGCTTGTAGACGAAGACGACAGCGGCGGTGACTGCGCCGGCGTCGTCGAGCAGGCCGAGCGGTCCGAGCAGCGCCTCAGGCAGCACGTCGACCGGGGTCGCCAGATAGACCAGAGCTCCGATCATGGCGATCAGCCCGCGCGGCGGGACCCGGTACCGCCACATGACGAACCCGGTGACGCCCACCCCAAGCAGGGCGAGGACGCCGAGCAGCACGAGCAGCACAGTCAGGGGGTTGGACATATCCATGGGTTCACTGTGCCGTGCGAGGACGCCCCAGGCCGCATGCGGGCAGCACAAGACTGCGTTTGTGGCCTAAGTGGTACAAGCTGCCCAACAGTCGCGGAGGACCTCAAAACTAGGTCGTAACCAGCCCACGAGAGTGATCGGCGATGGAACAGCCGTGCAGATTGCAAGATTGGGTCGGCGCGTCAACCTGACGCCGGCGCTGCGCTACACCGATCATGGCCACGTGTGGGTCCTCATCGATCATGATGCTCTCGACGGCGACCGTCCGGCGCCGGCTGGCCATGTATTGAGGAAGTTACCGGTCTACGCATTCTTCCAGGACTTGCGCCCGGCGAGCTTGAGCGAGGACGAGGTCGTGCCCGTTCCAGGATGCGACCCCCGGGCAGGAGGGCATGGTCGCTACTGGCTGACTGCCACGGTGGGCGACGGAGCCCGATACGTCGGGACTCGCCGGCGATTCTCGAAAGGGATCTACCCGCTTCTGCTGACGGTTGGCGACATGCGATTCGTGGGCATACTCATGGGGGCCCGCCGACGCGTCAAGCTGCGACCGGGCTCCCGCGTCACCGTCGAATGCTTGTTCCATGTGCCGAATCGCTGGCAACGGGACCGCGACGACCTGCCGGAGGAGTGGTGCTCGAACTGGCAGGTCCTCGGTCACGAATCGGGAGCGGAGCTGGGCTACCTCCTCGACCTCGAGCCACCTGCCGACGACAACGGGAGAGCAGGAGCCCCAGAACGTAGCCGACGAACTCCACTGCTGCTGGACACTGACTACGGCGGCGGTCCGCTCTGGTACCGGAGTGTCAACAACAAGGCCCCCTGGGGACTGGACCTCGGTTTCTTTCCCCTCAGTGAGTCGCTACGGGAGCGGCTGGTTCGCTGGACGGCCGGCGACTACCACCTGCACTATGACTACGAGGACGATGACCCCGAGCACGAGGCAGCCTGGCATAACGAGGGCCTCGCACTGCTCTCCGAACTTCGACGCGAGCTAGGCCCGGGCTACGACATCAAGTTCTCCCACGATCTGGATGCCTAGCGGGGTAGAGCCCACCCTTACGCCCATGCCCCGTTGCCATTCGGCGGCCCCCCGCCGGTGGGGCCAGCGCCGACCGGGAGCGGGAGGTTGAGCGGTGCTGCGACCGGAGGTGCCGGCTGAGGATCGGGGCAGTTGGATCCGTGCTGCTGGTCGGTGGGCCAGGCTTGAGAGCACACTGGCTTGATGAAGATATGCGCGGTGCACGAGTGCGACGAGGAGGCCACGGAACCCTTCGTCATCCTCGGTAGGAGGAAGATCTTCGCCAAGGGGCACAAGGTGGAGGTGAGAACTTGGATCTGCGCTGAGCACAACGCTGCCGTGGCAGCAGGTGCGATGGGCGCTTACGCCGACCCGCCCGGGACCCTATGGCTCACCACGAGCCGCGGTTCGGCTGTCTAATCTGCATCGCCGGAAGGTTGGCTGCGCTCCACCTCGGTCGACAACGCCGTCAAGATCTGCCGCCCAATGCCGGGATCGGCTGTGAGATCCTCGGTCGCCGCGGGACTGGCCCAGCACAGGTGAAAGGTCACCGAGGCAGCGGCCAATACCTCCCGCACCGCGATTTTGTGAGAAGCTCACAAGCTCCTGCCATACGTCGGCTAGCGCTTTCGCTGCATAGAGGCTTGAGAATGCTCCCGTACTGGCCTTGGTCCAGATCCAAGCTAGCGTGTTACCACATTCTGATGACATGCACGCAACAGGTCTAGGTGAGTCATTTGGTGCGCCTATTCTCCGAAGAGCGAGAAGGACGCGCCAAGTCGATTGCCGCCCCCAAAAAGCTCGATCACGTGGGTGCCTTCCGAGCGGCGCAATCGAGGTTGTTGATCTCGGAGGCGTTCACATGCCGTCTCCTGGCCGCCTGAAGCGGCAGCAACTCACCAACTGTTTCTCACCTGGATCGGGCATACCCCGGTCTCGTTGAAGTCGCCCTCAGGGGCCCAGGCCTCTCCATCCGCCTCAGCGGCCGATGCGACGGGTCCTCATGCTGGAAGCCCTACTAGCGCGGAAGACTTGCAACTCGATCCCAAAGCTCTCGGACGCCTCCGGCCCCCGGAACCGCTATTCCGGCTATAGATCAGCGAAAGTGGCTGACCCAGAGCCCGGCATCGGGCGGTTGCGTGTCAGCGGCGGAGGCGATTTACTGAGCAGAACGGCTCGAGGAGGAGACGACATGGCGCAGCTAGACGACGCAGGAAGTTCCGGCGCGACCAGCACCGCGGTGACCGACGCCTTTCCCACGCACAATGTGGGAAAGCCCGAAGTGCGCGAGATGCCGGCTGAGCCCAAGAAGTACCTACCCCTGATTGGGCCGGGCATCATCGCCGCCGGCGTCGGCCTTGCCTCGGGGGAGTTCATCCTCTTCCCCTACATTGCCTCCCAGGTGGGGCTGGTCTTCGTCTGGGCGGCCCTGGTGGGCCTGGGGACGCAGTTCTTTCTCAACATGGAGATCGAGCGCTACACCCTGGCCACCGGGGAGACCGCCCTGACCGGATTCAGCCGGTTCTGGCGGCACTGGGGCCTGGTATTCGCCATACTCACCTACTTCGCCAACCTTTGGCCAGGCTGGGCAACCAGCTCGGCCACCCTGATCAGCTACATCTTCGGCGGCAAGCCGACCTGGATCGCGATCGGCATCCTGCTCACCGTCGGGCTGGTCTTGACCCTGGCTCCGGTGGTGTACACCGCGCTGGAGCGGGCCCAGATGCTTAAGGTCGCCCTGGTGCTGACTTTGATTCTGGTTGCCTCGATCTTCGCCATCGGCGCCAACACCTGGGCCGACCTGCCGCAGGTGGTCACCCGGCCCCGGATCCCGACGGAACTGGGCTTCGCGCTGCTACTCGGCGCGCTGGCCTTCGCTGGGGCCGGCGGCGGGCAAAACCTGTGCCAGTCCAACTGGATCCGCGACAAGGGCTTCGGCATGGGCAGCTACGTGCCCCGATTGGCCAGTCCGGTAACCGGGAAGCCAGTCGCCGGCCGGAGCAACGGCTACATCTTCGAGCCCACCCAGGAGAACATGAAGCGCTGGCGGGGCTGGTGGCGCTTTTCCAATATCGAACAGCTCAGCACCTTTGTGGCGATTACCTTCATTACAATCTTGTTCACCTCATTGCTCGCCTACGCCACGGTGTTCGGCCGCGAGGACCTTCCCAACAGCATCGCCTTCATCCAAACCGAGGGCCAGGTGCTAGGCGAGCGGGTCGGCTCCTGGTTCCAGTACCTGTTCTGGGCGATCGGTGCGTTCTCGCTGTTCGCGGCATCGATGGGTATCGTCGACTACACCAGCCGCATAGCCGCAGACGTGATCAAGACCTCCTATGCCCATAACGCGAACGAGTCGAAACTCTACGCTGGCCTGGTCTGGGGCCTGGTGCTGATCGGGATCATCGTGCTGCTGGTCGGCATCAGCCAGCCGATCGTGTTGCTGGTCATCTCGGCGGTGACCGGCGGGTTCATGATGTTCATGTACTCGGGACTGTTGATCTTGATCAACCGGAAGCTGCTGCCCGCACCGATCAAGATCCGTGGGGTCCGAGTCGCGGCGCTGATCTGGTCGATCGCTCTGTTCGGCACACTGTCGGCGCTGACCTTCCGCTCCCAGTTCGAGAGGTTGTTCGGCGGCTGAGCGCCTGCAGTCATGGACCTGGTTGCTGGGCTGGACTCCGGCACCACGGCGACCAAGGCGGTGGCCGAGGTCGTGACGCAGGTCCGCGAGCGGGGGACCGGGTGTTCGGGCTCTGCCTCAGCGCGGCGATGCACGGGCTTGTGCCGCTGGCCGCTGCGAGCTCACCAACTGGCGCCGTTGATCACGTCCGCGGAGAGCGTGCGGGGGAGTGTCGCGCAGGCTGGCCGACAGCTCGCGGGGGAGTTGCACAAGCGAATCGGTGCGCCGTCCAGCCGATGTCACCGCTCCACAGCCGGGCCGTACAACATCACGGCCAGTCAGTGGGATCCAGAGGCGCTGCAGCTCGCTGGCATCGATGCTGCTCAGCTGGCTGTCGTCGTGCGTTCCCCCTGGGGCCAGCCGGCCGGGGCCTCTCCACGTCCGCCCAACCTCCCCGCCGGCCATGTTCTCCACCAGCGGGTCCGGCGACCTGGTGACGATGTGGCTGGGGGAACGACCCATGCCCTTGAGGGCGGAGCCTCTGGGCGTCAGGGTCTGGGGTCAACTCGGGTCAGACTGCTCGCGCTCCAGCGTCGCCACCCGGCGGCGCAGCTCCGCCAGCTCGGCCAGCAGCTCGCGCTCCAGCTCCCCCACCCGCCTGTCCACCATCCGCACCAGCTCGTCGGCCAGGGCCTCGATCTGCTCGGGCCGCGCCCACTCCTTGTCGCGCATCGGTCCCTCCGCTGTCAGAAACTCAGCTGCTCCCATCTATCGTCCAATAGCAAGACATTCCCGGACAGCCCGTCGTGCCAGCCCTCGACCTGTCCCAGCCGGCCTCGTACTGGCGTTCGTCCAGATGGTTGGCCAGCGAGCCGGTGAGCACCACCGTCTCCGCGTCCTGGGTGTCCTTCATCAGGGTGACCGACACCTCGTGGACGTTGGGGATGGAGGTCTTGGCCAGCTCCGCGACCCGTTGCAGCACCGCGGTGAGCGACTGCTCACCGAGGACGAGCTTGCTGGGCTCCTCGAACGCCTTCTGTGGCTCCACCCGTTGGTCGTGGTCGTCCCCGTTCTCCCGGCCGCCGGCGTTCTGCAGGCCCGTGTCGGAGCGCCCCGGGGCCGCTGCTTCTCGCTCACCGCTTCAACAGCTATGGCGGCCTCACAAGCTATGTGCTCAACCTCCGCGGCCTGGGCCGGGAGGGAGTTTGCAGCTCCGACGAGACTCGACTGCCAGGTTCGCCGCGGACCCGCGGAAGTAGGCACATAAGGGGCACGTGTCACCCTCAGGAGTCCCAAGATGACGCCGACTAGGGGTCTTGCTGGTGGGCGATACTGGGTTCGAACCAGTGACCTCTTCCGTGTCAGGGAAGCGCGCTACCGCTGCGCCAATCGCCCGTGCGAGGTGGAGACGGGATTTGAACCCGTGTACACGGATTTGCAGTCCGTTGCCTCGCCTCTCGGCCACTCCACCGGGGACT
>JBJMIS010000051.1:0-9851 GCA_045806705.1 Friedmanniella sp. | reverse complement strand
CAAGTCGACAAAGGTGCGCAAGTACCGAGTCAGCTTGGACAGAGGGGAATCGGACGATGAGCGGTGCCGACGGATTCGGCGGACAATCCACCAGCGCTTCCGAGGTACCTCCACTGATCCACAATCCGGTGGTTCCGCCGCAGCAGGACGCCACGGTCCTGCCTTACCGCGATTCGGCGGCTGCGGAGTCCACACTGGAGGGATCCCCAGTCGCAGAGCAGCAGGAGAGCGTCGTGTCCACCGTCGAGGAGTCCGAGGTCGTCATCGGCCCCACCGGACGTCCGCTGCCCTCCTTCGCCGACCCCGTGCCTCCGGCGGCGCACGGCAACGCCCGGGTGATCTCGATGGTCAACCAGAAGGGTGGGGTCGGGAAGACCACCACCACGATCAACCTCGGCGCCTCGCTGGCCGAGTACGGCCGCAAGGTGCTGCTGGTCGACTTCGACCCGCAGGGCTCGCTCTCGGTCGGGCTGGGGGTCAACCCGCACACGCTGGAGCGGAGCGTCTACAACCTGCTGCTCAGCCGGGACACCGCCGTCGAGGACGTCATCGACGCCACGAACGTGCCCGGGCTGGACATCCTGCCGAGCAACATCGACCTCTCCGCCGCCGAGATCCAGCTCGTCTCGGAGGTGGCGCGGGAGCAGACCCTGCTCCGGGTGCTGGAGAAGGTCAAGACACGCTACGACTTCATCCTCATCGACTGCGCGCCGAGCCTGGGCCTGCTCACCGTCAACGCGCTGACGGCCTCGGACAAGGTGATCATGCCGCTGGAGTGCGAGTTCTTCGCCCTGCGCGGCATCGCGCTGCTCAACGACACGATCGGCAAGGTGCAGGACCGGCTGAACCCGCGACTGCAGATCCTGGGCATCCTCGGCACGATGTACGACCCGCGCACCCTGCACAGCCGAGAGGTGCTGGAGCGGGTGGTGCAGGCCTTCGGCGAGCGGGTCTTCCACACCGTTATCCGGCGGACCGTCAAGTTCCCCGAGACCACGGTCGCCGGGGAGCCGATCACCACCTACGCCACCACCTCGCCCGGAGCTGAGGCGTACCGGATGCTGGCCCGGGAGGTGCTGGCTCGATGCCACGCCGGGTGACCCTGCCCGGAGCCTCGGAGCTGTTCCGCCCCACCCGGGGTGCCGAGGAGCCGCCCGTCGGGCCAAGCGGCGACGAGCCGGTCGAACCCGACGGTGCCCCAGCAGGGGCTCCCCGCGGCTCCGGCCGCGTCCGGCACGACGAGAAGATCACGGTCTACGTCAGCAGCGACGAGCTGCTCGCCCTGGAGCAGGCCCGGCTGACGCTGCGGGCCGAGCACGGGATGGCGGTGGACCGCGGCCGGATCGTCCGCGAGGCCATCGCGGCGGTGATCGCCGACCTGCGGGACCAGGGCGGGTCGTCCGAGCTCGTCCGGAGGCTGTCGAGGTCGTGAGCTCCACCCGCCACCGCCGGACCTGGCCGTCCTCCGACCTGTCCGGGTCCGGGTGAGCGCCGTGCCCCTCGCCCGCCCGAGCAGCAGCGGCGTGGCGCCCGGTGACGCCCCCGACGACGGCTTCCGGGTGCACCTGAGCAACTTCGAAGGCCCGTTCGACCTGCTGCTCCAGCTGATCAGCCGGCACAAGCTCGACATCACCGAGGTCGCCCTGTCCCGGGTCACCGACGAGTTCCTCGCGCACATCAAGGCCGCCGGGGCCGCCTGGGACCTCGACCAGACCAGCCAGTTCGTCGTCGTGGCGGCGACCCTGCTCGACCTCAAGGCTGCTCGGCTGCTGCCCTCGGGAGAGGTCGAGGACCCGGAGGACCTCGCCCTGCTGGAGGCGCGGGACCTGCTCTTCGCCCGGCTGCTGCAGTACCGCGCCTTCAAGGAGGTCTCGGCCTACCTGGCCGGCACGCTCGAGGACCAGGCCCGGCGCTTCCCGCGGGAGGTGGGGCTGGAGCCCCGGTTCGCCCGGCTGCTGCCGGAGGTGACGCTGACCATCACCCCCGAGCACTTCGCCGCGCTGGCTGCGAAGGCTCTGGCGCCGAAGCAGGCGGAGGTGCTCTCGCTCGCTCACCTGCACGCGCCCGCCGTCAGCGTGCGCGAGCAGGCCCGGTTGATCGTCGACCGGCTGCGGCGGTCCGCAACGCTCACCTTCCGTGCCCTGACCGGTGACTCGCCGGACCGCGTGACCACCGTTGCGCGGTTCCTGGCGCTGCTGGAGCTGTTCCGTGAGGGCGCCGTCGCCTTCGAACAGGTCACCGCTCTCGGCGAGCTCACCGTACGCTGGACGGGGTCGAGCGAGGGCGAGCTGGACATCTCCGACGAGTTCGACGTCGCCCCGACCCCCAGCGAGGACCATCGATGACCGAGACCAGCACCACGAGCCTGCCGGCCGGCGACGACGGCTCTGGCGGGCCGGCACCGACCGCGGCCGACATCAGCGGGGCCTTGGAGGCCCTGCTGCTGCTGGCCGAGGAGCCCCGCCGGAGCGACGAGCTGGCTGCCGCAGTGGGCGTGCCGGAGCCTGTCGTGGCGGAGGCACTTGCTGCCCTGGTGGACTTCTACGACGAGACCGGACGGGGCTTCGAGCTGCGCCAGGTCGGCGGTGGCTGGCGCTACTACACCCGGGAGGAGCACGCCGAGCTGATCGCGGCGACGGTGCTCGAGGGTCAGCAGTCCCGGCTGAGCCAGGCCGCCCTCGAGACGTTGGCCGTGGTCGCCTACACCCAGCCGATCTCCCGTGGCCGGGTGTCGGCGGTCCGGGGGGTCAATGTCGACGGCGTGATCCGCACCCTGCTGGCGCGGGGGTTGATCGAGGAGGCCGGGCACGACCCCGACTCCGGCGCCGTCGTCTTCGCCACCACCAGCTACTTCCTCGAGCGGATGGGGCTCCGCTCGCTGGACGACCTGCCGGCCCTGGCGCCACACCTGCCCGACGCCGAGGTGCTCGAAGCCGAGCTGGGCCAGCTGGCCGCCCCGGCGCCCGCCGCTGACCAGGACGAGGCGCCGAACTCCCACGAGCACGAGAAACCCGAGGACCTGACGTGAACAACAGCTCCGATACCCAGCAGGACGGGGTCCGCCTGCAGAAGGTGCTCGCCGGAGCGGGTATCGCCTCCCGACGGGCCTGCGAGATCTTGATCAGCGAGGGCCGGGTCGAGGTGAACGGTCGGATCATCACCGAGCAGGGCCTGCGGGTGGATCCCGAGCGCGACGTCATCCGCGTCGACGGCTCGCGGATCCCGCCGCCCCGGCGGCACCTGTACCTGGTGATCAACAAGCCCCGCGGCGTGGTCTCGACGATGGACGACCCGGAGGGGCGGCGCAACCTCTCCGACCTGCTCGAGGGCAAGCGACCCGGCAAGCAGAACCGCCTCTTCCACGTCGGCAGGCTCGACACCGAGACCGAGGGCCTGCTGATCCTCACCAACGACGGCGACTTCGCCCACAAGCTCGCCCACCCCTCGTTCCAGGTGCCCAAGACCTACCTGGCCGAGGTGGCCGGGGTGGTCACCCCGCCGACGGTCCGACGGCTGCGCGAGGGCATCACCCTGGAGGACGGTCCGGTCAAGCCCAGCTCGGTGAAGGTGGTCTCCGCCACCGAGGACCGGTCGCTGGTGAAGATCACGTTGCACGAAGGCCGCAACCACATCGTCCGCCGTACCATGGAGGCCGTCGGTCACCCGGTCCGGCGACTGTCGCGCACCGGGATCGGCCCGGTACGGCTGGGCAACCTCAAGAGCGGGGACCTGCGCGACCTGACCCGGGACGAGCTGGGTGGCCTGCTCGACCTGATCAGCGCCCATTCCGATCAGCACTAGCGCAGGAGCGAGGCGAGGAGGGCGATGGACCGTCGCATCTACGGGCTGGAGACCGAGTACGGCGTCGCCTGCACGTCGGGCGGGACCCGCCGGCTCACCCCCGACGAGGTCGCGAGGTACCTGTTCCGCCGGGTCGTCACCTGGGGCCGCAGCAGCAATGTCTTCCTTCGCAACGGCTCGCGGATCTATCTGGACGTCGGCTCCCACCCCGAGTACGCGACCGCCGAGTGCGACGACCTGGTGCAGCTGGTCAACCACGACCGGGCCGGCGAGCGGATCCTCGAGGACCTGATCGTCGACGCCGAGCAGCGGCTGGCGTCCGAAGGCATCACCGGCGACATCTACCTGTTCAAGAACAACACCGCCAGCCACGGCAACTCCTACGGCTGCCACGAGAACTACCTGATCTCGCGGATCGGCGACTTCTCCAAGATCACCGACGTGCTCGTGCCGTTCCTCGTCTCGCGGCAGCTGATCTGCGGTGCCGGGAAGGTGCTGCACACCGCCCGTGGAGCCGAGTACAGCGTCAGCCAGCGGGCGGAGCACATCTGGGAGAGCGTCTCCTCCGCGACGACCCGGAGCCGCCCGATCATCAACACCCGGGACGAGCCGCACGCCGACCCCGAGCGCTACCGGCGGCTGCACGTCATCGTCGGCGACTCGAACATGAGCGAGACCACGACCCTGCTCAAGGTGGGCACGGCCGAGCTCGTGCTGCGGCTGATCGAGGCGGGCGTGCCGATGCGGGACTTCACGCTGGAGAACCCCATCCGAGCCATCCGGGACATGAGCCGCGACCGGACGGGGCAGGTCAAGGTCGCGTTGGCCAACGGCCGCCGGATCTCCGCGCTGGAGCTGCAGACCGAGTACTACGGGCGGGTCGCGGAGTTCGTCGCCCGGGAGAACCTCGGTACCCCCGTGGTGGACCGGGTGCTCGACCTGTGGGAGCGCACCCTGCGGGCGGTCGCCGAGGACAAGCTGGAGCTGATCGACACGGAGGTGGACTGGGCGATCAAGCTCAAGCTGCTGGACCGGTACGCCGCGAAGCACTCGTTGGGTTTCGCAGACCCGCGGATCGCCCAGCTGGACCTGGCCTACCACGACATCCGACGCGGCCGGGGGCTGTTCTCGATCCTGCAGGAGCGCGGGCTGGCGGCCCGCGTCACCACCGAGCCGGCGGTCTTCCGGGCCAAGTCGGTGCCGCCGCAGACCACCCGGGCCAAGCTGCGGGGGGACTTCATCCGGGCCGCCCAGGAGGGCCGCAACGACTACACGGTGGACTGGGTGCACCTCAAGCTCAACGACCAGGATCAGCGGACGGTGCTCTGCAAGGACCCGTTCTTGGCCGTCGACGAGCGGGTCGACCGGCTGATCGCCTCGATGCGGCGCCCCTCCTTCTGAGGCGTTCGCCACAGGCTGTTCACGGGATCGGCAGGTAAGGTACTGCGGTGCGTGCCATCCCCTCCAAGTCCTTGACCGTGCTCGGACTCAGCGCCGCGTTGTTGCTCGTGGGCTGCAGCAAGGACGACGCCGCGACCTCGGCCGGCTCGGCCTCCCCGGCGCCCAGCGCCTCCGCGAGCGCCTCGGCCAAGGCCTCACCCAGCGCGTCCGCCCCGAAGGTCGGCACCTCCGACAACTTCGACCAGGTGAGCGTGACCGGCGGCTACGGGAAGACACCCAAGGTCACGGTCAAGAAGCCCTACGCCATCGACAAGACACGGACCAAGGTGCTCAGCCCCTCCAACGGCGCCGTCGTCGAGGCCGGCCAGACCGTCAAGGTGAACTACTACGGCGTCAACGGCCGCACCGGCAAGAAGTTCGACGAGTCGTTCAGCAGTGGCCAGCCGGTGGCGTTCTCCCTCGACCAGGTGGTGCCCGGCTTCAGCAAGGGTCTGACGGGCCAGCGCAAGGGCAGCCGGGTGCTGATCGCCATGCCCGGGTCCGACGGCTACGACGCCTCGGGGGGCAACGAGCAGGCCGGCATCAAGGTCGGCGACACGCTCGTCTTCGTCGTCGACCTGGTCGACGTGCAGCTCAGCGGGCCGGCGGGGGCGACGGTCAAGCCCAAGGCCGGTCTCCCCACGGTCACCGGGGCGACGGAGAAGCCGACCATCACGATCCCGAAGACCGACCCGCCCAGCAAGCTCGTCGTGCAGCCGCTGATCAAGGGCACCGGGCCGAAGGTCGGCGCCACCGACACGATCACCTTCAACTACCGGTGGCAGGCCTGGAAGGACGGCCGGTTGATCGAGCAGTCCTACGGGGCCAAGCCAGCCTCCTACCAGCTGTCGGGCCTGGTGCCGGGGATGCAGAAGGGCCTGGCCGGCCAGACGGTCGGCAGCCGCGTGCTGCTCGTCATCCCGCCCGCCCAGGGCTACCCCAAGGGCAACGCCAACCCCAAGATCGAGGAGAACGAGACCCTCGTCATGGTCGTCGACCTGCTGTTCACCCAACCAGGCCAGTAGCAGGGGTGGCCGTTCCCCCGGCCGAGGCAGCTCAGGCCGGGGCAGGCGTGCTCAGCAGCGCAGCAGAGTGCCGTCCGCCGGCCGCCGCGGCGAGGAAGTAGGCGGGGTCGCCGTCGAGGTCGCGTCCCATCGTGGACAGCGGCACGGGTGAGGCTCGCAGCGCCTCCTCCAGCCCGGCCAGGCCGACGCGGACCGCCCGGTGCCGGGTGAGCAGGGCGACCGCCGTGTCGACCTCGGCAGCCAGCGCCGACAGACCCTCGACGCCGGCGAGGTCGGGGACGGCGAGGTCCGCCGGCAGCAGCGCGACCCGGCCGTACGCGGTGATGCTGTGGTGGGACAGCCCGCGGTGCCGTGGTCGGGGATCAGCGGAGGAGATCCGCAGCGACCCCACCGGACGCCCGCCGAGGGTCGCCGCCGCGTTGACCGCCTCGCCCACCCCGACGCCGGAGAAGCCCCAGCGGGTGCCCGTGCCGAGGTTCCCCGGGCCCTGGCTGAGCACGACCACCTCCGCGTCGAGCGCCAGCCGGGCGGCGAGCAGGGCCGAGTGCACGGTGACCGCCTCCAGGTCGCCACCGAAGGCCTGGCCGGCCGTCACCGTGCCGGCGAGCAGGCCCGCCTCCCGGAGCTGGGCGACCGAGCGGGAGAAGGCGAGCGGCAGCGCGCCCTGGTCGCTCATCACGTAGACCACCCGGGTGCCGGGCCGGTCGTGGTCGATGGCTAGCAGCGACGGGGCCAGGGCGGAGTGCAGGTCGGCGACCACCACCGGCAGCCCGGACAGGTCGTCGGCGTCCCGCAGCAGCTCATGGTGCGGAGATCCCTGCTCGTCGGCGCCGCCCACCATCGCCTGCTGCGGCAGGTACCGCGCCTTCACCAGGTGGCCCGCGGGCTGCGGTGGCTGCCCCCGGAGCTCTCCAGCCGGGTCGAGCGCGGCGATGACGAGCGCGTACCCGCCTGTCCCCAGCCCCCGGTCCAGCGCGGCCACGTTGAGCAGCACCCGGTCGCCGACCTCGGGCGGCGCCATCAGCGTGGTGTAGGCCAGGGCCCGGACCGGCTCGCCGTCGCGCCGGTCCACGGTCAGCTCGACCGCCCCCGACCACTGCCGACGGACGCCCGTCACCAGCCCGTCCGCCCAGATGATCATGGCGGGAACCCTAGTGCCCGCTCCGCTGACGGATGCTCCGCCGTCGGCCCGATCGGGGGTCCAGAGCCGAGGACGACGCGTCTGCGGAGCATCCGTCAGCGCCGAGGGGAGAGTAGGTCGGGCTGCTAACCTGTGGGCGGCCCGTGAGCGGGGAAGGAAGTAGACCGGACGCATGGCACCGCGCAAGACCGAGCGAATCCTCAACCTCACCATCTGCCTGCTGGTCTCGGGACGTTTCCTGCCGAAGAGCAAGATCCGCGAGGCGGTGGAGGGCTACCACGACCTCAGTGACGCTGCTTTCGAACGCACCTTCGAGCGGGACAAGGACGAGCTCCGCGGCCTGGGCGTCCCGATCGAGGTCGGCAGCTTCGACCCGCTCTTCGACGACGAGCCCGGCTACCGCATCCTGCCCGGTGAGTTCGAGCTGCCGCCGATCGACCTCGACGCCGAGGAGGCCTCGGCCGTCGGCGTCGCCGCCCGGGTGTGGCAGCACGCCAGCATGGCCGAGGCGACCATGAACGCTCTCGCGAAGCTCCGCGCCGCCGGCGTCGAGCCCGACACCGCCCAGCTCGCCTCCCTGGAGCCGTCGGTGCAGGCCAGCGAGCCGTCCTTCGAGCTGCTCTGGAACGCCGTGCTGGACCGCAGCCGGGTGAGCTTCACCTACCGGGACGGCAGCCGGCGCACGCTGGAACCGTGGGGGATGACGGCCTCCAAGGGCCGGTGGTACGTGATCGGCCGGGACGTCGACCGGGACGCCACCCGGATGTTCAAGCTGGCGCGGATCAGCGACGTGCCGCGCCGAGCCTCCAAGCCCGGCGCCTACGAGGTGCCCGCCGACGTCGACCTGCGCTCGCTCGCCCGCTCCCTGGCTCCGCGGGAACCCACCCAGCGTGCCGTGCTCGCGCTCCGCAGCGGCAACGCGGCCGCGCTCCGCCGTCGGGGACGGCCGGCGACCACCGACCTGGACCTGCCCGGCGGCTTCGACGTCTGCAGCGTGCCGTTCAGCGATCTCTGGTCCGCTGCGGAGGAGATCAGCCGCTACGGGGCCGACGTCGTCGTCCTGGAGCCGGCCGAGCTGCGCGAGCTGGTGGTCAACGGGCTGACCGCGGTCGCCAGGACGGGGGCGGCGTGACCTCCCAGGACCAGGTGCGGCGGCTGTTGAGCCTGGTGCCGTACCTCCGCGAGCACGACGGTGCCGCGATGGCCGACGTGGCCCGCGCCTTCGGGATCAGCGTCCGCACGCTCCGCGAGGACCTCAACGTGCTCTGGATGTGCGGGATGCCCGGGCTGACGCCCGGCGACCTGATCGACATCGACATGGACGCGGTCGAGGGCGAGGGCGTCATCCACCTCAGCAACGCCGACTACCTGACCCGGCCGCTCCGGCTGGCGGCGGACGAGGCCCTGGCCCTGGTGCTGGCGCTGCGCACCCTCCGGGGGATCGCCGGGCCCGGGCAGCGGGACGCCGTCGACCGGGCCCTGCGGAAGCTGGAGGCGGCTGCCGGCTCCTCGGCCACCGGCCAGGCGACGGTCAGCGTGACCGGCGCCCAGGACGAGATCCAGGCACGGGTCAACGACGGGCTGCAGCGCGGTCGCCGGCTCGACCTGACCTACGACGTGGCGTCCCGGGCCGAGACGACCCGCCGGATGGTCGACCCGCTCCGCGTTTTCGTCCTCGAGGGGTACGGCTATCTGGAGGCCTGGTGCTACTCGGCCGTGGCGCTGCGCACCTTCCGGCTCGACCGGATCGCCGCCGTGGAGGTCGCCGATATCCCGGTCGCGGAGCACGACGTGCAGCTGAAGGACCTGTCCACCGGCTGGTTCGAGACGCTCAAGGACGCCCCGCTGGTCACGCTCGACCTCGCGCCGGAGGCGGCGTGGGTGGCGGAGTACTACCCGACCGAGGCCAGCTCCCAGCGCCCCGGCGGCGGGCTGACGGTGACCCTGCGGGTCCGGGACCCGGCGTGGTTGCGGGGGCTGCTGCTCCAGCTTCGCGGTGGTGCCAGGGTCGTGGCCCCGGCCGGGGCGGGAGCCTCCGCGGCCGAGGCGGCTCGGGAGGCCCTCGACCAGTACCGCGTGCTCTTCGGTTCCGACGCAGGCGTCGGCCAGGAGGAGCCCGTCGAGGCGACGGCGTCCTAGGTGTACCCGGTCATGGCGTTGGTGACAGCCGGTTGATCGGTGGGAGGCCGCCGAGTGCGGTGTGGCGTCGTCGAGTGTTGTAGTTCTCGAGCCAGGGGGCAAGGGTGGCGGCGCGGTCGGCGTTGCTGGTGAAGACCTGCCGGTAGGCCCACTCGGTCTGCAGGGTCCGGTTGAGTCTTTCTACTTTCCCGTTCTGCCAGGGGCAGTGCGGCTTGATGAAGATCTGGCGGGCGCCGAGCTGGGCGACGACCTCGCGCAGCGAGTACCGGTAGGCCCAGGCGTTGTCGGTCATCACCCGTTCGATG
>JBJMIS010000050.1:0-3503 GCA_045806705.1 Friedmanniella sp. | reverse complement strand
CTCACCGTGCTCGTGCTGTGGCGGCTGGTCACCATCAACGCGTCCCGCGAGCAGGCCCGGTCGGCGCTGGTCGTGAGCGAGGCCCGCCTGCGGCTGCTGCTCGACAACGCCGCCGACGTCATCGCCATCGTCGACGCCGGCGGGTCCATCACCTACATCAGCCCCGCCGTGGAGTCCTTCCTCGGCCGTCCGCCCGCCGAGTACCTGGGTCGCAACGCCATCGACCTGGCCGATCCCCGGGACCAGCCGCGACTGCGGGCGGCCGTAGCGGCCGCCGGCGACGCCGGTGGCGTCGGCAGCGGCTTCGTCGACACCGACATCCGCGTGCAGCACAGCTCCGGCGGCACCCGCTGGGTGGAGATGCGGATCAGCAGCCGGGTCGAGGCCGTCGGCGTCGAGGGCTGGGTGGTCAACATCCGCGAGGTCACCGACCGCAAGCTCTTCGAGGACGAGCTGCGCCGCCAGGCGACGACCGACCCGCTGACCGGACTGCTCAACCGGACGGCGTTCTCCGACCGCCTCACCGCCGCCACCGGGACGATCGACCCCGCCGCGCCACCCGCGGTGCTCTTCGTCGACATCGACGACTTCAAGACCGTGAACGACACGCTCGGCCACTCGGCCGGCGACGAACTGCTGGTGACCGTGGCCGCACGGCTCACCGCCGACGTCCGCGCCGAGGACGTCGTGGCGCGCCTGGGCGGCGACGAGTTCGCCGTCCTGCTGACCTTCGCCGACGGCGAGCGGCTGCGCGACGTCGCCGACCGGCTGCTCACCGCCGTCCGGGCCCCGATCGAGCTGGCGGGCACGACCGTCATGGTCACAGCGAGCATCGGTGGCGCCCTGGGCGCGCCCGGGGACACCGCCGAGCGGCTCCTGCACAGTGCCGACACCGCGATGTACAGCGCCAAGCGCTCGGGCAAGGACTCCCGCGCGCTGCTCGACATACCGCAGGTCGCCCCGGCCTGACCCACGGCGGGCCGGCGCACTCAGCGGACGGTCAGCCCCCGGCGGTTGAGCACCCGGCGCTCCAGCGGGGCGAACAGGAGCAGCTCGATGGCGACTCCCACCACCAGGATCAGGATGATCGAGGTGATGACCAGCGACATCTGGGACAGCTCACGGCCGATGTTGAGCAGCTGGCCCAGCCCCTGCCCCAGCTGGGGCGAGTAGGTGATCAGCTCCGCCGCCATCAGGGAACGCCAGGCGAAGGCCCAGCCCTGGCGGAGACCGCCGAGGTAGCCCGGGAGAGCGGCCGGCAGGAGGACGTAGCGGATCCGCCCGATGGCCGAGAGCCCGAGCACCCGGCCGACGCGGTCGAACAGCGGCGGCACCTGCTTCATGCCGCTGACCAGACCGTTGGCGATCGAGGGGACGGCGCCGAGCAGGACGACGGTGTAGATGGCGGCGTTCGACAGCTGGAACCAGATGATCGCCGCGGGCACCCACGCGACCGACGGCAGGCTCTGCAGCCCACTGACGATCGGCCCGATCGCCGCCCGCAGCCACCGGCTCCCCCACATGGCCAGGCCGAGCAGGGTCCCGATGACCAGCGACATCGCGAAGCCGACCGCGCCGCGGCTGAGACTGGTCCAGATCGCCTCGGCGGCCCGGCCGTCCTGCACCGTCGTCCAGAACGTCTGTGCGACGTCCGCCGGACTGGGCAGCGCGTACGGGGGCTTGATCTCGGCCAGGTAGGCCAGCTGCCACACGCCCACGAGGCAGACCAGGAAGACGATCGGCGGCAGCACCGAGCGGACGAAGACCTTCCCGGGGCCGGGCCGCGGAGGCAGCTGCGGCGCGGCGTCGAGCGCGTCGAGGCCTGCGACGACGGCCCTGTCCTCCGTGAGGTTCCCCCCGCCCGACGGGGCGCCGCCGTTACGGGCGGCCCGGCGGCCGCGGTACAGGTCAGTGACCATGGCGGCTGATCTCCTGGTGCAGCTCGTGGGTGATCTCGGCGGAGAGCGAGCTGACCCCGGGGGACTCGATCGTCCGCGGCTGCGGGATGTCGACCTGCCACTCCCGGACGATCCGGCCGGGGCGGGACCCCATGAGCACCACCCGCTGACCGAGCCGGGCCGCCTCCCGCACGTTGTGGGTGACGAAGACGATCGACAGCCGCTGCTCCGACCACACCCGCGTGAGTTCCTGGTGGAGCACGTCCCGTGTGATCGCGTCGAGCGCGGCGAAGGGCTCGTCCATCAGCAGCACCGAGCTGTCCTGGGCCAGGGCGCGGGCCAGGGCGACGCGCTGGCGCATCCCCCCGGACAGCTCGTGCACCCGCTTGTCGCCCTGCCCGTCCAGGTTGACCACGTGCAGCAGGCGCAGCGCTTCCTCCCGGCGCGCGGACCGGCCGACCCCCCGGGCCCGCAGCGCCAGCTCCACGTTTCCCACGGCCGTCAGCCAGGGCAGCAGCGCGGACTCCTGGAACATCAGCGCCGGCCGCTTCGCCGACACCTCGATCTGCCCGGCCGTCGGCTCGGCCAGCCCGGCGATCAGGGTCAGCAGGGTGGACTTGCCGCACCCGGAGGCGCCGAGCAGGCAGACGAACTCACCGGGCTCGACGGTCAGATCGACCCCCTGCAGCACGGGTGGAGCGCCGCGCTCGAAGACGTGCGAGACCCCCTCCACCCGCACCGAGGGGCCGACCGCGCCCTCGGACCGCACCGGTTCCTCGGCCATGACCCCGGCGGTCGTCTCCCTGACCAGCGGTGAGGTACTCATGTCACGCTCCTTGGCGATCGCGGCTCGCGTCATTCCTTGCCGAGACCTCCGGCGGACACGGGCTCGAGGCTCTGATCCGCGAGAATCCCGTTGAGCGGCCTCAGGTCGTAGATGCCGTCGAGGTCCACCTTTTCTGCGGTGGTTCCGGCCTTGAACCCGTTCTCGGCCGACTGCTTCAGCGCCGAGGCGATCGGGTCATAGGTCACGGTCAGCTCGGTCCACGCGCGGTCGAGCACGTCGGGGGACAGTGACTTGCCTCCCGCGGCCCCCAGGGCAGCGTTAACGGACTGCTTCGCCGCCTCGGGGTCCTTCTCGGCGAACTGGACCGACTTGACGTGGGCGCGCAGCAGGGCCTCGACGGTGCCGGGGTACTGGTCGAGGAACTCGGTGCGGACGATGAGGTGAGTCGTCACGAACTTGCCGTCGGGCCACAGGTCCTTCTCGTTGACCAGCACATGACCGCCCCGCTCGAGCACCAGCAACGAGGCGGTGGGCTCGGGCACCCAGGCACCGTCGAGCTCGCCCGACTGGAACAGGTTGGGGATGTCGCTGTTCGGTGTCGGCGTGATCGTGACGTCCCCGCCGCCGTCGACGCTGTTCTCCAGGCCCTCGTCGGTGAGCCAGGTGCGCAGCGCGACGTCCTGGGTGTTGCCCAGCTGCGGGCTGGCGAGCGTGGTGCCCTTCAGGTCGGCGGAGGACTCGATGCCGTCCCGCACGACGAGCTGGGCACCGCCGGACGCGGCCCCGGCGATGATGCGGATGGCGTCGCCGTCGCTCTG
>JBJMIS010000049.1:0-7109 GCA_045806705.1 Friedmanniella sp. | reverse complement strand
TGACCGGTCTCCACGGGCTCGTCGGGCGCCGCGGGGGTGCGGGCGCGGACTGGTCGCGCCTCGCGGTGGCCGCAGGCGCGACCTTTTCGGCGGTGATGGCGTTCTACGCCGTGCTGTGGGACGGCGTCGTGCTGTCCGCCGGCGAGCTCACCCAGCCGAGCCCTGTGTTGGAGCTCGCCTGGCAGATGCATGCAGCAGCGTTCGCGTGGTCGCTGCCGGCGCTCGGCACCACCTTCATCGGCGCTGCGCTGGCGACGCATGCGAGCCGGCTGACGCCGCCGTGGCAGCGTCTGCTCGGCGTGGCCGGGGGAGGCCTGCTGCTCGCCGCCGGGACGGCCAACCTCGCGATCGCGGACGGCTCGGCGATCCTGTTCGTCGGGGTGTCCGGCTTGGCCGCTTGGCTCGTGTGGCTGCTCGCGACCGGCATGCGCCTCGTCCGTAGCGACGTCGATTGACCGTCCGCAGACACGAACCGACTCACGACCAGAGGAGGAACTAATGAAGGCGACCTCGCCGACGTGCTCCGCGGTGGTCCCGCTGACCTCGAGCCCGAGCGCCGCGTCGGCGATCGCCTCCCCGGCGCTACTACAGTGTCGGCGCAGCAAGCGGCGTCCTGGGAGTGGTATTCCTGATGCTCGGGACGGCTCTGCACCCGGTCCCGGCCGACGGGAACGATGCCGCGGTTGCGTTCGGTGTCTACGCCGAGGTGAGCCGCTCGGTGTGGCTGGCCGCCCACCTGCTGCCGCTGGTCGGGATCACCGGCATGGTGCTCGCGATGGTGCTGCTGTCCCGGGCAGTCGCAACGACCGGGACGGGACGATTGTGGGCTCGGCTGACCGAGGTCACCGGGGCCGTTGCGATTGCCGTGACCGCGGTCCTGCAGGCAGTTGACGGTGTCGCGCTCAAAGCGATCATCGACATGTGGGCGCATGCCTCCGCCGCAGACCGTTCCGCCCTGTTCGCGGCTGCGCAGGCCGTCCGGCAGGTCCAGATCGGAATGGACGCCGTGTTCAGCCTCGGTCTGGCCATGACCACTCTGGCCTTCGCCGTGGTGCTGTGGGAAGCTCGGCGCGCCGGCCGCGTCCTGGCCGGCGTCAGCCTCGCGGCCGCGGCGACCGCCGCTGTGGCCGGCGTGCTGTTTGGGCTCCAGGGCTTCTCACCGGCAGCCATGAGCGCGGGGATGGCCAGCGGCCTCCTCGGCATGGTGCTCACCGTTGCCGCAGCCGCCTGGGTTCGGCAACGCACGGCGGGTCGCGCGGCACCGAGATGACGATCACCGCCCATCACACCTCCCAGAGGTTGTTTTCGGACCGCCGTGTAGCCAGCGCAACAAGAGCGGACGCAGCTATGACCGATTTGTTAGGCAGGGATGGGTCGGCAGCAGCTCAGTGCTGCTCGGCGTCAAGGGCGCTCAGGAAACACGGGAGCACCCCTCTTCAGCGCCCCGGAGGCGCTCGATCACTCCCTGGACGAGTCACTGCGGCAGCTGCAGGACCGGCACGCCCGCGGCCCTGTTCGGCACCTTCGCCATTTGACCTAGACCTTTAACCCGGACCACCGTCGGATCGGATGTGCACCAGGCCGCGGCCGAGGTCGGCGTCGCCTCACCGGACGCCCAACGCCTCCACGATCCGGACACCCTTCAGCCACCCCCGCACCTCATCCAGGGCCAGCCATGCCGTCCGGGCGGCCGTACAGCCCGCAAACGCGAATTCTCCGGCGCTTCCGGACCGTTGAACGTCTACCTCAACCCGGGGCTCGCCCTTGACCACGGCAACCTGAACCGGGGGCTGGTGGTGTCAACCAGCGACTGCACTCCGCCGCTCACGAATCCGGCTCCAGATGAGGTCCAGGACGATGGCCAGGACAAGAACGCCGATGATCCCCGCGAACGTCGCAGGCTCAGTTCGTAGAGTCTGCACCCCGAACACGAGCAGGACGACGACGGTCAGCACGATGCCAGCCACCAGCAGCGAGCTGCGCGACCCCGTCTCCGACCTGAGCCGGTATGCCGCGATCGTGGTAACCAGGAAGATGGCCAGCGCGACGGCGCTACCGAGGGAGGCGATAGCGGTGAGGTCAACAAAATTCGCCAGGAGGAGCACGACGATAACCGAGATCACCAGGCCGCGGGTTCCGCCCATCCGGGCGAGCTGGCCGAAGACAGGGGGAAACATCCCCGATTCCGCAAGCTTCGCCGTCGATCCTGTGGCAGCGTAAATGTTGGCGTTGACCGATGAGGACGTCGCCAGCAGCGCGGCAACTGCCATCATCACGAAACCGGCTTCGCCGAGCACTGGCTTGGCCGCCTGAGCCAGCGCCGTGTCGCCATTGGCGATCACCTCATCGACGGTGAGTGTCCCGAACACTCCGATGGAGACCAGCACGTACAGGGCTATGGTGATCGCCAGAGCCAAATATGTCGCACGCGGCAGGTTCCGCTGCGCATCCGGCAGGTCACCACCGGTGAAGCTGATCACAGCAAAACCGAGATAGGCGAAGAAAGTAAGTGCCACACTGGATATAAGGTCAACTGTCGGCGGATACGTTGATGGAGCGAGCAGGTCCGGGTTGACCTGCGCGAGGGTGACCACAATGAAGATCGCAAAAACCGCAAGCAGGACGACCACAATGATCGACTGGACCCGGTCGATGAACCTGGCACCCGCGATATTGACTACGGCAACCGCGAGCACAACCGCCGTCGCCAGCACCTTGCTCCATACCGGCGATGAGGACTCCCCAAAAAACAGCGCGGAACCGTAGTTGCCGAACGAGACCGACACCATGGCGGTCACGATCAACGCTGCAAAGTACAGCAGCCAGGATGCGACAGCTGTGATATGCCCCTTCCCGAAACCTTGCAGCAGGAAGGTGACGATGCCACCCGAGGACGGATACCGCGCGCCGAGCTTGGCGACTGCGTACCCCTGCAGCATTGCGATGATGCCAGCGATAAGGAACGACAACCACACCGCCGCGCCCGCAACTGCTCCGGCTTCACCGAGGAGGGCGAAGATGCCGGCTCCGACCATGGAACCGACACCCATGAAGACCGCACCCCTCACGGTCATGGCGGCCTTACCACCATCATGTGCAGCGGGCGCGGATACGCTGTTGTCAGAAGCGCCGCTCATGTTGCCTCCTTATGTTCGGCACCAGCCGACGGCACCGCGTGTTCCTGGTCGCCGCCGTGATCGGCTCACTCCTCAGCGAAGACCTCGCGCAGTTTGGCCTCCTGTTCAGCAGAGAGGTTGCTGGCGATGAGCTCGCCCTGCCGCCCGCTCAGCTCTTCCTTCACGCGGTCCATGACCGCGTCCGAGCTGAGCAGGAAGAGCGCCGACGTGCCCGGCGTGACCCGCTGCTTCACTCGGTTCATGAAACTGTTCAATGCCAACGTCCGCCATGGCCCGCCGGCGTCTCAATCGCCTCCATGCGCCATATCGCCACCACCTCTTCATCATGTCGACGATTCCTTGTGCATCGCGCGATGCCCCGCGTGACCGTCGACCTCAGCTCGAGGCCCTGAGACGGATGAGGCATACCGCTGCAGGAACCGGGCTTCCACCAGGGCCATGTTCTGGATCTCGGTCGGGTCGACGCTCTCGTTGGGAGCGTGGATGAGGCACGACGGTTCCTCGACCCCGATGAGCATGATCTCGGCCTGAGGGAACGTTTCGGCGAAGACGTTGCACAGCGGGATCGAGCCGCCCTGTCCCTGGGTGACCAAGTCTCGGCCGTACGCGTCCCGCATGGCATCTCGCATCGCCTCGTAGCCGGGGCCCTCCAACCGGGCCCGGAAGGGCGCTCCGTCGGACTCCCGCTCGAACTCGACCTGGACATGCCAGGGCGCCACCGACGCCAGGTGCTCGATCAGCGCGGTCTGTGCCTGTTTGGCGTCCATTCCGGGCGGGACCCGCAGGTTGATCCGGGCCCGAGCCTCGGCCTGGATCGCCGCTGACGAGCCGATCACCGACGGACAGTCGATGCCGAGCACGGTCGCGGTCGGCCGCGCCCAGACCATGTCGGCGACAGAGGTCCCGAGCAGGTCGACGCCGTCCAGGACGTTGGCATCTGTCCGGAACTGCTCGGCCGGATAGGCCGCGCCGTCCCAGGTCTGGGAGGCGTCCAGCCCGCGGATCGTGGTGTAGCCGTGCTCGTCGCGGAGGGTGGCCAGCATCGCGATCAGGGCGGCGAGGGCGTCTGGTGCGGCCCCGCCGAACATTCCGGAGTGCATTGCGCTGGACAGGCTCCGCACCGTGACCCAGACGTTCGCGAGGCCGCGCAGACTCGTAGTCAGGCTGGGGACGCCCACGGCGAAGTTGCCAGAGTCGCAGACCAGAATCGTGTCGGCGCTGAGCAGGTCGCGGTGCCCGGGCACGAACGCCTCGAGCCCGCCGGTGCCTTGCTCTTCGGAGCCCTCCCCCACGATCTTGATACCGACGGGCAGGTCGTCACCGAGAGCACGCAGGGCGGTCAGGTGCATGGCGATGTTGCCCTTGCAGTCTGCGGCTCCGCGGCCGTACCAGCGGCCGCCTCGCTCGGTCAGCTCCCAGACGGGCGACTCCCATGCGGCGTCCTCAAGGGGCGGCTGTACGTCGTGGTGGAAGTAGAGCAGGACGGTCGGCGACCCGGGTGGTCCGGGCTTGTGACCGCACACCGCCTGGCTGCCGTCGGCTGTTTCGTAGCCCCGGACGTCGTGGAGCCCAACCTCGGTGAACGCACCGACCAGAAAATCGACCATCCGCTGGCACTCGGCCGGGGGGAACTGCTTGGCGTCGTGCACAGACTTGAACGAGACCATCTGCGCCAGGTCTTTCCAGGCTTGGGGCATCAGGTCGCTGATCTGGGCGCGCATTGTCTCCGTGGACATGGATTGCTCCTTCTGAACCGCACCGGTGCTGACCGTCTCGGGGAGGGTCATCCTCAGTAGCGGACGGTCGTGTCGAAGCTCTGGCTGTCCAGCCACTCCTGCACGTCCGGCACCTTCTCGGGGCAGTAGGTCTGGACGATCAGGAGCAGGCCGGTGGCGAGACGACCGTCGGCGATGACCGGACGGCTGTAGAAGGCGCCGCCGACGGAGAGGTTCAGCTTGGCGATGCCGAGCGCGACCCCTTTCTGCACTGAGGCGCACACCGCGCCACCGTCGTCGCCGAGCACCCGCGCGACCTCCTCGATATCCCGCGGAGTGCGCAGTCCCGCCTTGGCGAAGGCGGTGCTGAGCTGCTGCGCCTTGGCGACCGCCTCCTGGTTGGAACGGTTGTAGTCGTAGGTGATCAGCATGACGATCAGGAGAACGGCAAGCACACTCCCCACGATCGCGTAGATCGCTCGATGGCTCATGACGAGACCCCCTCAGGATCGGTGGATGGGGCAACCTGCCACGTCGGCTTCCGCAACCGGATGAGCAGGTACGGGATCACGAGACCGAGCAGGAGAATCCCGCCGCCGACGATGAGGACGAACACGGCCGGGCTGCCACCACCGAACTGTGAGGGCGGCACGAAGCTGATCAAGATCGCCGCCGCCGAGGAGAGGAACCCCAGCACGCAGAGCAGGTTGAGGGCAGGAGCGCGGTAGCCGCGGGGATGGTCGGGCTGACGCTTCCGCAGGTTCATCGCGGCCCTGAACAGCCACAGGTACATGAGGAGGTACACCGACGTGGTGATCGTCATGAACATCCAGTAGGCGTCTGAGACCGCGGGGACGAACGCGAACAGCAGCGCCAGGATCGTCGTGACCACACCCTGAGCCGCCAGGATATTGACCTGGACTCCGCCCGGGTTTGTCTTCTGGAACCACGGCGGCAGGTAGCCGCCCTCCTGCGAGACCAGTAGCAGGCTCTTGGACGGACCGGACAACCACGTCATGAACCCGGCCAGCGAAGCCGACACGATCGCCAATCCGACGATCGGGGTCAGGAACTGGATGCCGAAGTGCGCGAACACTGCGTCGAAGGCCTGCATCACCCCTGCCGTCAGGCTGAGTTCCTCAGCCGGGATGAACCAGCTGATCACCAGCGGGGGCAGGATCAAGATCAACAACACCAGGATCATCGCCACGAACATCGCCTTGGGGAACTCCTTCGGGGGGTCCTTCAGCCGGTTGACGTGGACGGCGTTCATCTCCATGCCCGAGTAGGCTCCGAAGTTGCTGACGATCAGGACGATGCTGGCGATCCCGTTCCAGGCCGGCAGCAGGTGGTTCGGCGTCATCGGCGCAGCCGAGGGGTTGCCCTGGGCCAGGTAGACGACACCCAGCACGACGAGCAGGGCACCGGGGATCAGCGTTCCGATCAGGACCCCGCTGGAGGCGAGCTTGGCGATCACCCCGATGCCGCCCCGCAGCGCCAGCAGCATGCCCAGCCAGTAGACCGAGATGATGACGACGGCCGTCCAGACGCCGCTCGCCGCCCATGGCGGGTAGATGACGTAGGCGAGCGTGCTGGCCACGAACGACAGCAGGGTCGGATAGTAGAAGATCGTCATCGCGTACTGGTGCCAGGCGGCGACGAAACCCATGTTCGGCGAGATGCCCTCGGTCACCCAGCGGAACACGCCGCCAGACCACCCCGAGGCCAGCTCGGCCGACACCAGCGCCGTCGGAATCAAGAACACGATCGCAGGCAGCACGTACAAGAACACGCAAGCCAGGCCGTACACCGCCATGGTCGGCGCCGGACGGAGACTAGCCACCGACGACACCGTCATCAGGGCCAGCGCAGTCCAGGCGATGTAGTTCGGTCGGGGCGCGACCCGCCCAGAATCCACCGGTACCGGGTCAGCCGGCACTGGATCAACCGGAACCGTATTCCCCGCCGCCGACTCTACCGAGACCATGATGCCTCCCATGTCTGACGAACCCACGATTGCGCGGACCCCGTCGACGTGCCCCGCGCCCGGCTCTCACCAGGGCCAGAATCTTCCCCCTAGAACGCCCCGCCATCACCCGCTGCGGGTGATGGATCGGCCCTGGGAACGGGGGTGAGCGGGGGCATCGCAGGACATCGGTTGCAAGCCGCTCGACACCCGCTGGCTAGGGCGAATAGGCTCTCAGCGGTAGATCACCGACACCGAGCGGAGGCCTGCGGTGACCGATCCGGCCAACTC
>JBJMIS010000048.1:0-3183 GCA_045806705.1 Friedmanniella sp. | reverse complement strand
AGCAGGCTCTCCAGCTCCGCGCCGTCCAGCGTGATCTGGTCGGGCACCCGCAGCTCCAGCAAGCGGTCGAGCACCGGCCATGCCTCGGCTGCGCCCCGCAGGGCGATCGCCGCGTGGGTGCGGGCCCGGTCGCCGAAGCCGTGCTCCTGCCCGTCGCCGGTCCACAGCACGGCCGCATCACAGAGATGCAGCGGGTTCTGCTCGTCGTGGACCTGCAGCACCAGCCGCACCGACCCGGCGACCAGCTCCTCCTCGTCGGCCTCCACGCGCAGCGAGATCCGGACCAGCTGGGGCAGCTCGGGCCGGGGCTCGGCGTAGCGCGCGAGCCGCTCCCGCAGCCGGCGCTCGAAGTCCGGTCGGGTCATCGCCGGCCGGGATCGCGGCGTCGGCGCGGCGCGCGGCACCGAGTCGGCCACCGCGTCGAGCATCGCGCGTACGACGTCTTCTGCCGCGTCGCGCGCCATGCCGTCGTAGGTGCGGGCGGCCGCCAGGCGCAGCACGCGGTCCTCGTCCTCGGCGCCCAACGGCCCCACCCGCCAGCTCGGCTCGCTGCCGGCCGGCTCGATCTGCCCCGCCGCCACCAGCCGCAGCCCGAGCAGCGCCGCGCCCGACAGCAGCCCGACGCTGGGGTGCAGGTCGTCCCGGCTGTGCGCCTTGGTCAGCACCGGCAGCGCCGCCCGGATCGGCAGTGCCACCGTCCGCCGCTCGTCCCGGAACTCCACCACGCCGTCTCGTGGGGGCTGCCCGGCCCGGAAGGTCGCGGTGCCGGTGACGGGGACGAAGCTCACGCCCACGAAACTAGCCCGCGGCTCCGACCTTCAGTCGCCGCCGAGGTACGTCGCCTTCTCGGTGTCCGTGAGCTCGCGCGTCACGCGCGTCTCGGCCAGCTTCACGAGCGAGTCGAGGTCGCCGCAGACCGTGCAGTCGAGGACGGCGAGCGAGTCCCCGCTGTCGGGGGTCTCGACGAGCGCGATCCGGTCGCTGCCGACGAAGGCGGCCGCACTGGCCGGCGTGCCCTGGTCCGTCACCGCGGCCAGGAGCCGGCCGGAGTGGGCGTCCCAGAGCCGCACCGAGGCGGAGAACGCGGAGGTGACGACGAAGCGTCCGTCCTCGCTGAAGGCGAGGTCCGTCAGGTCGCTCTTGCTGCCCTCCAGCGTGGCGACGTGGTCACCGGTGGTGGCGTCCCAGAGGTTGGCGTCGCTCTCGAAGCCGGCCCCGGTGGCCAGGAGCGTCCCGTCCGGGCTGAAGGCCACGGCGGCGTGCTGCTCGTACATGTGTGGGTGCGCTCCGAACGCCGTCACCGCCAGGAGCTGCTTCCCGGTGTCGGCGTCCCAGACGCGGGCGGTGTCGTCCGCGCTGGCGGTCGCCACCTGCGACCCGTCGGGGCTGAACGCACCACCGAAGACCTCCCAGGCGGGGTCATGTCCCTCGAGCCGGGTGACCAGCTCACCGGTGCCGGCGTCGTAGATGCCGGCCTGCCCGGCCTCGCCCGCGACGAGCACCCGGTGGCCGGCCGAGTCGAACGCCGCACCGAACGCGTTGGTGACCGGCACGTCGGCGACGACGGTGCCATCAGCCGTGCTCCGGATCTGCGTCCCCTGGAAGGTCGTCGAGACGGTGAGGTCACCGTCGGCGCTGAGCACCGGCACGAGCCTGCTGTCACCGAGCACGAACTGCCCCTGGACCTCGCCGGAGGCCACGTCGACCGTCTGGACCTGGGTCGTCACGGCGTCGTCGCCGAAGACGGCCACCAGGGCGGACCGTCCGCCGGCCGAGAGGGTGTCGGGGTAGCTGGCCGGGACGGGGGTGGCCGAGCTCACCGGGAACGAGGCCGACGCGCCGGCCACGGACCACACCCGGGCGGTCGAGTCGTCGCTGGCCGAGAGGACCGTGCCGCCGGCGGGGTTGAAGGCCACCTGGTTGACCGGCGCCCGGTGGCCGATCAGCCCAGAGACCTGGTCCGCGCCCGTCGGGTGCCACAACCTGACCGCCCCGTCCCGCCCGCCGGAGGCGACCAGGTCGCCGGTGGGACCGAAGGCGACCGTGAGCACCGGGCCGGAGTGGCCGGTGAACGTCCCGAGCGTCGACCCGTCGCCGATGCTGGTCACCTTGGCCGTGCCGTCGTCGCTCCCGGTGGCCAGCTGCTTCCCGTCGGGGCCGAACGCCGCCGCGTTGATCGCGGCGTCGTGGCGCACCTGGGCCAGGAACGTCCCGTCGACCCCCCGCACGGTGGCGGAGCCGTCTCCGCCGGCGGTCACGAACTCGGACCCGTCGGCGCTGAACGCGGCTGCCGTGAAGTAGCCCTGGGAGTCCTCGGGGAAGCTGGCGACCAGGCTCGCGTCGTGGGTGCGCCACAGCTCCACGCCCTGGTTCTGCTCGGCCAGCAGCAGGAGCGAGTCGTCGGGACTCAGCGCCATCGCGTCGACCGTGTTCCTCGGGATGGTCCCGAGCAGGCTGCCGTCGGCGGCACTCCAGAAGTGCACCTGGTTGTGCACGAAGCCTGCCGTGACGACCACCGAGCCGTCCGCACTGACGACCACGTCCGAGAGCCGGGGGTCGTCCGGGTCGGTGATGACCGAGACGGGTTCACCGGTCCTGCCGTCGTACACCCGGGCCGTGGCGTCCGCCGCTACTGTCACGACCCGGCTCCCATCGGCGCTCCACACCGCCTTCTGCACCGGCTGGCTGTGTCCCTGGAGGACCGCGATGCGGTCGCCGGACGCCGTGTCCCAGATGGCCGCCGTCTCGTCCTCGCTGGTCGACACGATCCGGGTCCCGTCCGGGCTGTACGCCGCCGAGTACACCGCGCCCTCGTGGTGGAGCTGCAGCCGCACCTGCGAGCCGAGCAGCGCGCTGCGCAGCGCGGTCTCGGCCTCGGTCGTGGGGCTCGCCTTCGCCGCCTCGAGCCCGAGCAGCAGGCTCAGCTCGGGGTCGGTGGGCAGGTTGAGGAACGCGTTCGCGGCCAGCGCGCGAGAGGTGGCCGCTGCGCGCTCGGTCTCGGCCCGGTGCCGCTGCTTGTCGGCCTCGTGGCGCTGCTCGACGGCGGTGTTCCGCTGGAGCAGGGCCAGGACACCGAGCACGATCGACACCACGAGGGCGACCGAGACGCCGGTGACCAGCAGGCGCTGGCGACGGGTGGCCGCGCGACGGGAGGCCAGGACGTACCGGCCCTGGAGCTCGGTC
>JBJMIS010000047.1:0-5674 GCA_045806705.1 Friedmanniella sp. | reverse complement strand
CGTCCGGCGGCTCCGGTGCTCCGGTGTGCCACGATCGGCATCCGGGTCTGCGACCGCCGGCCCGACCTCCCCACCCCGTGCGCGCCTCGGTCGCCTTCGACCAGCGGCTGCCGGAGCTGTGGAGCGGCGAGGGCCGGCCGGTCCCCTACCCAGCCAGCTGTCGACCTCAGGCGTGGTCGGCCGCCGCGGCCGTCGTGGTGGCCGAGGCCCTGCGGGTGCTCCGCGAGCCCCAGCACTTGCCTGGACCGGCCCGGGCGCCAAGGCTGGGTGCATGACCTCTCCCGCAGCGGCGGAACCCGACCACCAGCACCAGCACCACCTCGACCCCGAAGATCTGGCCCGCATGTTCAGCCAGGAGTTCTGGGACGAGCGCTACGCCTCGGCGTCGGCGCTGTGGAGCGGCAAACCCAACCAGCGCCTGGTCGAGCAGGTGGCGGACCTGGCCCCCGGAACCGCGCTCGACGTCGGCTGCGGGGAGGGCGCGGACGCTCTTTGGCTGGCCTCCCGGGGCTGGCAGGTGACGGGCCTGGACATCTCCCCGGTGGCCCTGGGTCGGGCTGCCGCGCGGGCTGCCGAGGCCGGACCAGAGATCGAGGCACGCGTGCGCTGGGAGCAGGTGGACCTGCTCTCCTGGTCGCCCCGGACCCAGGTCGACCTGGTGTCGGCCCAGTTCATCCACCTGCCGCCGGAGGAGTCGCAGCGGGTGCAGCGGCAGCTGGAGGCGGCCGTCCGGCCGGGCGGCACGCTGCTGGTGGTCGGGCACGACAAGTCGGACCTGGAGACCACGGTGGGGCGTCCACCCGTTCCGGCCCTGTTCGCCTCGGCGGCCGAGACCGCGGCTCGGCTGGACCCGGACGTCTGGGACGTCGTGGTCGCCGACGCCCTGGAGCGGACCGCGCTGGACCCGGATGGTCGGACGGTCACGATCCGGGACGCGGTGATGAAGGCCGTCCGCCGGAGCTGACCGCACTCATGGCGCGGGCTGGCAGTGCGGGCACCAGTAGCTGCGCCGTTCCTGGCCGCGCGGTCCGAACTCCTCGGTGAGGATCCGGGTGCGGCAACGGCGGCAGGGCTCACCGGCGCGCTCGAACACGTAGTGGCTACGACCCCGACGAAGGTCACCGGTGGTGGACTGCTCCAGCCGCCAGCGGTTGGCGTGGAGGAGCAGCTGAGCCCGCTGGACCAGGCGTCGCAGGTTGGCGACCCGGCCGACCGGCATCCGCGGATGGATGCCTTGGAGAAAGAGAAGCTCGGCCCGGTAGAGCGTTCCGATCCCGGCCAGGTTCCGCTGGTCGAGCAGGGCCTCGCCGATGGTCCGGTCGGGCTGGGCCGCGAGTCGGCGGACAGCCTCGTCCGGGTCCCAGTCCGGTCCGAGCAGGTCCGGGCCCAGGTGTCCGACAACCGTGTGCTCCTCGGCGGAGGGCAGCAGCTCCACGACCGGCAGCCGGTAGCCCACGGCGTCGTGCTGGGCCGTCGCCAGCACCGCCCGAATCTGGAACTCCTGGCCGCCGCTCCACGGCCTTCCCCGACTGAAGAGACGCCAGGTGCCGTCCATCCGGAAGTGCGTGTGCAGGGTCTGGTCGTTGCTGAAGCGGAAGAGCTGATGCTTGCCGCGGGAGACCACCTCCCGAACGGCGACGCCCGAGAGGTCGGTGGTGGCCAGCTGCGGGACACGAAACTCAGCCCGGGTCAGCAGCTGCCCGGCCAACGCGGCGTTCAGCCGCTGACAGGACCGCCACACGGTGTCTCCCTCGGGCACCCACCCATCTTGCCCGGCCGCGAGAAGGGCTCAGCCCGCCAGTCGGCCACCCAGCGCCCTGGCCGTGACCATCACCCAGGTACGAAACGGCCGCCACCCCTCGGCCAGCTGCTCCAGCTGGGTCTGGCTCAGCTCCTCCTCGATCCCGTAGAGCCGTTCGACCGCCGAGCGCGCGTGCGCCTCGCCCACCGGCAGCACGTCAGCATGCCCGAGCGCCCGGATGACGATGAGCGAGCTGTAGAAGGGGCCGATCCCGGGCAGCCGCTGCAGGTCGGCCATCGCCTCGGCCGGAGCCATCGCGCGCAGTCGGTCCGCCGACAGCCGACCCTGCTGCGCCGCTTCCGCGATCGCGTGCAGCCGAGGAACCCGATCCGCCGGCAGGCCCGGCACCGCCTCGACCCTCCGCAGCCGGGACGGGGTCGGCAGCGCGGCGACCGGCTGACCGGCCAGCATCAGCGTCGTCCCAGCTCCCTCGCAGAGGCGCTGCCGGAGGGCGATCCCCTGGCCACGGGGCCGCCGGGCGCTGACGACGGACCAGACGGCTGCCTCGTACGGGGAGTAGAACAGGGCCGGACGGAAGCCCGGCGCGACCGCATGCAGCCGGGCCAGCACCGGATCCCGCCGGCAGACCGCGTCGAACGCCTCGCCGTCGTGATCCAGGGACAGCACCCGGGCCACCTGCCCTCGCACCGCGCCCAGCTCCGCCTGGTCGAGGGGCTGGCGGCGGGCCGGGCGCACGATGAGCTCGACCCGCCCACCCTCCTGCCGTGCCTCGACACCCACGGGCGTCTCGTAGTCGGTCTCGAGGCAGAAGGCCAGCCGCATCACCCCGTCGAACCGACGCTCGTCGCGGTGGCCGAACTCCATCAGCGCGACCTCGGCGAGGTCGTAGGGTCCACGGATGTCGAGTGAGGTGACGTGGATCGGGAAGTCCTGTGTGCCGGTGGTCTCGGCCCCGGCCGGAACTGTGGTGGTCATGCCTCATCCTGCGGCCCGCCACTGACAGTCCTGACGTTCTCCACAGGCTCATACGCTTCCCCCGTGGCACCGCTTTCGACTCGTCGCCTGCTTCGGGGTCCGCTGGCCAAGCTGATGATCGTGCCGGCCGCGGGAGCTGTGTGCGCGTCGGCCATGGTCGCCGTCTCGGTCGCCTTCGTCCGCCTGAAGGCCGCCGGTCATCGGTATCCCGAGACTGCAGCACCGCCTGCCCCGGTCGCCCTCGTGCTCGGTGCACAGGTCTACCCCAGCGGCACGCCGTCGCCCTTCCTGGCCGCTCGGCTGGAGCTGGCTCGTCGACTGCTGGCGGCGGGGACCGTGCGGGTGCTGCTGCTCTCAGGGGACGGCGAGGCGCCGGAGTACGACGAACCGGCCGCGATGCGCGCCTACCTGCTCGCGACCGGTGTGCCGGCAGACCGGATGGTCCTCGACCGGTACGGCCTCGACACCTACGACTCCGCCTACCGGGCACGGCACGTGTTCGGGGTCGAGCGTCTCGTGGTCGTGACGCAGGCGTACCACCTGCCGCGCGCCGTCGCCACCTGTCGAGCCCTCGGGCTCGAGGCCTCCGGCGTCGGGGACGTCTCGGTCCGTCGGCTCAGCCCCGCCTGGGTGCGGGGCGCGGTGCGCGACCAGCTGGCCTGCGTCAAGACCGTCCTCGACCTGCTCGAGCGACGCCGGCCCGTGCTCGGCCCCCCGGACCCCGCCGTTCTCCAGGCCATCGACAAGCACCGCGAAGCCCTCTAGTCGTCGTTGTGTATCGGTGTAATCATGTAAGCAACGGCGAAGGAGGCCTGTCATGTGGCACGGATTCGAGGGACCCCACGGTCCCCAGGGGGCAGCTGAGGGTGACGAGCGGGGACGGGGCCGTCGCGGCCCCCGCGGTCGGGGTTTCGGGCGCCCCGGTGGCTGGCAGAACGTCGACTTGCCATCGGCGGAGGACGCCGCGGCGTGGTTCGAGGGCCGCTTGCCGGCCGACTGGTTCAGTGCGGTGTCGGTGCAGGTGGACCGCGAGGAGATCACCGTGATCGGGACGCTGGCCGAGGAGGCGGCGGCTGACCGTGCGACGGCGGAAGGGCGGATCAGCCGGTTCCGCGCCGAGACGCGGCCGACCCGGATCCAGATCGCCGAGGAGGCGGAGGCCCGCTACGGCCGCAAGGTCTCCTGGGGCGCCCGGCTGGGCGAGGTGGACAGCTTGTTCACCCACATCTCCGTCCCCGTGATGACCCGGTTGAGGCAGCCGGAGCGGCAGGTGCTGGACACCCTCGTCGACGCCGGCGTCGCCCGATCCCGCTCCGAGGCGCTGTCCTGGGCCGTCAAGCTAGTCGGCGAGCACGCGGAGAGCTGGCTCAGCGACCTGCGGACTGCGATGCAGGACGTCGACAGGCTGCGCTCCCAGGGTCCCGCCCTCTGAGGGCCAGCAGCAACTGCTGAGAGGTGGCCCCCGTCCTGCCGAGGGCGGGGGCGTCTGTCAGCAGTTAGTGGACCCCGAGACGCCAGCGCGACCCGTCCACCAGCCCACGCCAACGGGCGAGCCGGGTCGGGTCCCAGCGCCGGCCGAGGAGAGCGTCGGCGGAAGCGATGAGAGCGCCGCCACGGAGCACCTCGGCGGCGGTGTAGCCGTACCGCTGCCAGCCCGCCTCCAGCAGCCGCCGGTCGCGGGCCAGGTCACCGCGGTGGACGGCCAGGTCGCGGTGCACCTCTCCGTCGTACTCGTGGAGCCGCCGAGTGCCGACCAGCCAGAGGTCGCCCCTGGCGACGAAACGTCCGGCCTCGTCCCTGACGACGTGCTGAGCTTCCACCTCGATGCGGGCGGCGTGGTGCAGGACCCGCATGATCGACTCCCACGGTGACTCGCTCCGATCGTCGAGCAGCGGAAGGACCGTCCGCAGGACCGGGGCACCACGCCGGCGCTGTGCGGCGGCCGCGCTGATCTCGTCCAGGCTGCAATGCCGCAAGCGGAGGGCGGAGTCGGCCAGCGGCACCAGGTCCAGCACGCCCAGGTCGCGGGCGGCGGCGAGCAGCGTCTCGGGGGCCGTCGCCACCGGCAGCCCGCGGACGGTCTCGATCTCGGGCGGCTCGCGCAGCCGCGTCACCGCGAGACCGCAGCGCTGAGGATGCCGCTCGGCCGCGGCCATCGCGACGTGCACCGGCTCGGTCCCGGCCCTCGGCAGCCACCAGCCGCGGAGCCGGGCCGCGTCCAGGTGCGTGAAGACCGCCGACCCGGGCAGCACCAGGCTCCAGGCCCGCAGCCGGTCCTCGGACTCGCACCGAGCCGGCGGCACCGCGACGTAGAGCCCGTGCCCCACCTTTGTCCAGCTAGGGCCTCGCCGCCGGCCCCGCACCACCTCGGTCACCGCAGGAGTGTGACCACCTCAGCGCCCAGCGAACCGGGTCGGCCCCGGATCTGTGGAGAAGCCGTCAGGAACTGCTGAGATCCGACCGGCCGGGCGTCAGCGAGCCGACCGATCCTCAGCAGTCAGCTGCGGTGCTCGCGGTAGTAGGTGATCAGGGAGCGGGTGGACGGGTCCTGCTTGGCGAGCGCCTCGGCATCACCGGCGACCGCGGGGGTGACCTGCTGGGCCAGCTGCTTGCCCAGCTCGACGCCCCACTGGTCGAAGCTGTCGATGCCCCACACCGCGCCCTCGGTGAAGGTGATGTGCTCGTAGAGCGCGATCAGCTGGCCCAGCACCGACGGGGTCAGCTCGGGCGCCATGATCGACGCAGTGGGCCGGTTGCCCGGGAAGACCCGCGCCGGCACGACCGCTTCGTCCGTCCCCTCGGCGCGCACCTCCTCGGCGGTCTTGCCGAAGGCCAGCGCGCGGGTCTGGGCGAGGAAGTTCGCGAGGAGCAGCTCGTGCACGTCCGTGCTCTGTCCGTCATGGGCATCGCGCAGCGGGTACGCCGGGTTGGCGAAGG
>JBJMIS010000046.1:0-42974 GCA_045806705.1 Friedmanniella sp. | reverse complement strand
GCGCACCCGGTCTACGGGTCCCTGGGATGGCTGGCGGTCAACAAGCCCGGGCCGGCCACCGCCGGTGAGGTACGACGGCTGCTCGAGCAGGCGCACCGGCTGGCGCAAGCCCGGCTGACACGTCGGGGGGAGGTGCGCGGCGAGTAGAGCAGAGGCGTGTGCGAAGGCTCAGGCGTTCCGTTTCGGGACGCTCACCCTTCCGGGGTGATCCCGAGCGGGGCGAGGCAGCCGACAGTGGGAGCCACGCACTCGCCGTGAGGAGACCGCGATGGTTGAAGGCCGGAACTGGGACGTCATCATCATCGGCACTGGTGCCGGCGGGGGGACGCTCGCGCATCGGCTCGCGGCCAGCGGCAAGAAGATCCTGCTGCTCGAGCGCGGCGGCTACCTGCCGCGCGAGCGGGACAACTGGGACTCGACCGCGGTGTTCGTCAAGGGCAAGTACCGGGCGCCCGAGTTCTGGTACGACAAGCATGGGACTGCTTTCCCCCCGGAGGTGAACTACTACGTCGGGGGCAACACCAAGTTCTACGGTGCCGCGCTCTTCAGGCTCCGTCCGGAGGACTTCGGTGAGCTCCGTCATCACGATGGCATGTCACCGGCCTGGCCTATCCGATATGAGGATCTGGAGCCGTACTACAGCCAGGCCGAGCATCTGTACCGGGTGCACGGAAGCCATGGCGAGGATCCGACGGAGGGACCTGCCAGCGCTCAGTATGCGTATCCGCCGCTGCAGCATGAACCGCGAATCCAGCAGCTGAGCGATGACCTGGAGAAGCAGGGTCTGCATCCCTTTCATCTGCCGATCGGGGTCAACCTCGTCCAGGATGAGCACGGGGGTGCCACCAAGGACAGTGTCTGCATCAGATGTGAGCGGGTCGACGGATTCCCCTGTCTGCTGAACGCGAAGTCGGATGCCCAGGTGGTCTGTGTCGATCCAGCCCTCCGGCAGGACAACGTGGAGATGATCACGAACGTGCAGGTCAGGCGCCTGGAGACCGATCCCTCGGGTCGGCGGGTGACCAAGGTCGCCGCCGTGATGGACGGCGGGGAAGAAGTGGAGTTCCGCGCGGACGTCGTCGTGGTGGCCTGCGGTGCCGTGAACTCCGCGGTCCTGCTGCTGCGTTCAGCCTGTGACACGCACCCCAACGGCCTGGCGAACAGCTCCGACGTCGTCGGGCGCTACTACATGCGCCACAACAACCTGGCTCTGATGGCTGTCTCCAAAGAGCCCAATCCCACCAGATTCCAGAAAACGCTTGCCCTGAACGACTGGTACCTGGGCTCGGACGACTGGGACTTCCCGCTCGGTGGAATTCAGATGCTCGGCAAGTCTGACGACGAGCAGATCCGCGGGGAGGCCCCACGTTGGGCGGGTTTCGCCTCCCCGGACATGCCCTTCGAGGTGCTCGCCCACCACGCCGTGGACTTCGGGCTCTGCGGGGAGGACCTTCCGCAGCCGGATAACCGGGTCACCCTCGATTCCGACGACAACATCCACCTCGTCCTGGACGAGAAGAACAACATCGCCGGTCTCAAGCACCTGCGCCGTAAGCTGCAGCAGATGCTCGGCCACCTCGGGATGCACGAGGGCCACCTGCTCGACCACAGCATCTACCTGCACAAGGGCATGCCGATCGGTGCGACAGCACACCAGGTTGGCACCGTCCGGTTCGGCACCGATCCGCGCAGCTCGGCTCTGGACGCGAACTGCAAGGCGCACGACGTCGACAACCTCTACGTCGTGGACACCAGCTTCTTCCCCAGCATCGGAGCAGTGAACCCCTCCCTGACGGCGATCGCCAATGCCCTACGGGTCGGCGACGTCATCGCGGAGCGGCTGGGCTGAACCGACGCACCGGCCAGGGCCAGCCCCACGAGGGGCTGGCGCGTCGGCTGACAGCGTTCAGGGTGCCGGCTCCTCCAGCGAGAGGTCGCTGACGTCGGCGACGCCCTCCTCCGGCAGCAGGCCCCGTTGGTCGAGGACGTAGAGCAGGGCGAAGGCGGGCAGGACGATGACGACACCCAGGACGACCACGACCACGAGGGCGGCCAGGGTGCCCGACGGCGCTGCCGCCGCCGTCACGGTGAGAGTCTCCGGAAGCAGGTAGGGCCACTGCGCCACGCCCCAGGCGAGGATCATGGTCGCGACGGCCGCGGCGGCCAGGGCGCGGCCACCGCGTCCGGCGCCGCGGACGAGCAGCACCAGCGCGCCGATCCCACAGGCGACGCCCAGCACCACCAGCGGGAGGGCACGGGTGCTGAGACCGGAAAAGAGGTACGGCGCGTCGTTTCGGAGCACGAAGATTCCGATCAGCCCGACGACGGCGACCGCGACCGCAGAGACCAGGGCACGCCGGCGAAAGTACTCCGCCATCGCGGCTTCGCGCTGCCGACGGGAGTCCCAGACGAGGTAGACCGCGGCCAGGTAGGCGACAGCGGTGACGGCGAGCACGCCGCCGAGGACCGAGGTCGGGTTGATCCAGCTGCGCACCGGATCGCCCGGCTGGCCGCCGGCGGGGACCCGTCCGGAGGCAACGCCACCGGCGATCGCACCCATGCAGTACGGCACGGCGACCGACGACAACGCGAAGCCCCCGCCGAAGACGCGGCGGACCTCGGTCCTGACGGCAGCCTTGCGGAACGCGAAGCTGGCTCCACGCAGCACGATGCCAAGTGCTGCGATGGTCAGCGGCACGAACAGGGTGAGCGTGATCGAGGCGTAGGCCTCGGGGAACCCCGTCCACAGCACGACGAAGATGAAGATCAGCCAGACGTGGTTGGCCTCCCAGACCGGGCCGATCGCGTGTTCGATGACGTTCCGCGGTCGGCGACCCCGCTCGGGCCCGCCCGCGGTCAGATCCCAGAATCCCGCTCCGAAGTCGGCACCACCGAAGACGGCGTATGCCACGACGGCCAGCAGCAGCACGATCGCGATCGTGGTGCTCACGGGACTGTCTCCTTCTCAGGCGCCGGTAGTCGAGGGGCGTACGGAGCGTCGTCCTCGGTGAATCCGCCGGCTCGGCGGAACCGCCGGCTCATGCCGCGCAGGACGAGGATCGTCGTCGCCGCGAGGGCGAGGTAGAGGATGGTGACGGCGATGAAGGTGATCCAGACCCCGGTGTTGGCCGTGACCGCGTCCTCGACCGTCATGTACTCGTAGACGATCCACGGCTGACGGCCGACCTCGGTCACCACCCAGCCGGCTTCCATGGTGATCACCGCCGCTGGGCCGGCCACGACCGCGGCTCGGAGGAACCAGGCGGTCTGCGGCATTCGACGGCGGAACAACCAGCTGACGCCGTACCAGAGGGCCAGCAAGAACAGCAGCGTTCCCAACCCGACCATGACATCCCAGGCCAGGTGCACGATATTGGTCTGGCGCACGGTCGGCCGTGCGTCGGGTGGCACGGAGTCCAGCCCCTGGACAACCGTCGCCTTGCCGGTGCTCGGGTCCGACAACCACGAGGCCAGACCGGGGATGGGGATGCCACCACTGACCGTGCCCTGAGGGGTCAGATGGCCGAGCAGGGTTTCCGGTACGTCGCTGCTCGTCGTCGGTACCAGCTCGATGGCCGCGAACTTCACCGGTTGGTTCGCGTATACCCACCGTGCCAGGCCGTCGCCGACGCCCATCTGGACGGGCGTGGCGATCGCGCCGACCGTGAACGCGATCACGAAGGCCAGCTGGTGGTACCGGTCACGTCGCCCCCGCAGCATGCCGGCGGCATAGACCGAAGCGATGAGGAACCCGCCGACCAGATAGGCCGCGACGACCATATGGGCGGCTTGCAGCGGCATCGCGTCGTTGAAGATCACCCGGACCGGGTCCACGTCGACGACGTGACCCGCCGAGTCCAGGGTGAACCCCGTCGGGGCGTTCATCCACGCGTTCGCGGCCACCACCGACACGCTGCCGAAGAGTCCGGCCAGAACGATGGGGACGCCGGACCAGAAGTGCGCCCACGGCCCGAGGCGCCGCCACCCGAAGAGATAGATCGAGATGAAGACCGCCTCGGTGAAGAAGAACAGGCCCTCGAACCCGAAGGGCACGCCGAAGGCCTCGCCCCACTGACCCATGAACCGCGGCCAGAGCAGACCGAACTCGAAGCTCAGGACCGTTCCGGTGACCGCGCCCACCGCGAAGGTCACCGCCATGTACTTCGACCATCGCTGAGCGAGGACCAGCGCCGCTCGGTCCGCGTGCCTGATGCCCCGGTAGTTGGCAATCAGCGTCATGAAGGCCCAGGAGACCCCGAGCGGCACCAGGATGATGTGCACAGCCAGGGTGAAGGCCATCTGCGCCCGAGCCCAGGGGACCGGATTGACGGTCAGGGCGACGAACGCAGGGAAGGTCTCGAGCAGCGCGGCCATGGTTCTTCCTAGCTGCCGGGCGAGCGGACCCGCCTCACCCTCTGCGGGTGTGCCATTGCCGCTGCGCCCCGCCCAGACTGACGTCCACACCAATCGATCGCCACGGTCAACGGAGGTAGCGATGGCAACAAGTTCCGACGTCGGGGGGCAGCCGGCCGACGTGCTCGTGATCTTCGGCATCACGGGCGACCTCGCCAGGGTCATGACGTTCCGGTCCCTCTACCGCCTCGAGGCGCGCGAGCTGCTGGATTGTCCGATCGTGGGCGTCGCCGTTGACGACTGGACGATGGACCAGCTGATCGAGCGCGTCCGCACGTCCATCGAGGGCACCGGGGAGCAGTTGGACTCAACCGTCTTCGAGCGGCTCACGGGGCGTCTGTCCTACGTGTCCGGCGACTTCAACGACAACGAGACCTACAAGCGGGTGGCGGCCAAGATCGAGAGCTGCCGCCGTCCGGTGTTCTACCTCGAGGTACCGCCCTTCCTCTTCGGCACGGTTGTTCGGGGACTGGCTGAGGCCGACCTGACGAAGGACGCTCGGGTCGTGGTGGAGAAGCCGTTCGGCCACGACCAGGACTCCGCGCACGAGCTGGCCGAGGAGCTGCACCAGTACGTCGAGGAGCACCAGCTGTACCGGATCGATCACTACCTGGGGAAGATGGGCTTGGCCGAGATCCTTCTTCTGCGCTTCGCCAACGCGGCCCTGGAGCCGGTGTGGAACCGGAACTTCCTGCAGTGTGTCCAGATCACCATGGCGGAGGACTTCGGGGTCCAAGACCGGGGTCACTTCTACGATCCCGTCGGTGCCCTCCGCGACGTCGTCGTCAACCACCTCATGCAGGTGGTGGCTGCAACCGCCATGGAGGCCCCGTCTCGAGGTGACCCCCGCACGCTGAAGGAGGCGAAGGTTGCCCTGTTCCGCTCCGTCGTCGAGGCCGACCCCGCCCGGTACGTCCGTGGCCAGCACGAGGGCTACCTCGACGTCCCTGGCGTTGCACCGGACTCGGCCACCGAGACCTACGCCGCGTTGCGGCTGGAGATCGAGAACTGGCGCTGGGCGGACGTACCGTTCTTCATCCGCACCGGCAAGCTCCTCCCGGTGACCCAGACCGAGGTCCGACTGATCTTCAAGCGGCCCCCGCGGCTGGGCTTCCGGCCGGCCGCCCAGGCGCCGGAGCCGAACGAGCTGGTGATCCGACTGGATCCGTCGACCGGCGTCCAGCTGAAGGTGAATGCGTTACGTGCTGACGTCGGCCTGGGACCCATCGACCTCGGCATGACTTTCGCCGCTGAGGGCGGTGAGGGAGCGACCCCCTACGAGGTGCTGCTGCACGCGGCGCTGGTCGGGGACAGCACCCGGTTCGCCCGGCAGGACGGGGTGGAGGAGACGTGGCGTGTCATGCAGCCTCTGCTCGAAGCCGCACCGCCCGTCCACCGGTATGCGCCTGGGTCGTGGGGGCCTGCAGCCGGTGACGAGCTCGTGGCGGAGTTCGGAGGCTGGCGGGATCCGTGGCTCGACGCCTGAGCCTGCCTCCCGCCCAAGCGGAAGGGCGAGGAGCGCGGGGGGCGGCCGCCATCGGAGTCGGCTGGCCCTTCGCCAGACCCTGCTGGAGATAGGTGAAGAACCTACTTTCGGCCTCCGCCGGCGGCAGCCATCGCAGAATCGGTTGCGGTGGCGTCCGAGGGAGGGCTCCCCGGCGTCGCACCAGCGGTTGACGGCGCCCGCAGCAGCTCGACCACGGGAACGGGGAGCCTCAGGATGAGCGTCGTATCAGATCCGAGTCGTGAGCATCGGGGGAGCTCGGGGCTGCGCCCGCCCTCGCCCGGCGGGGTCACCGGCGGCCGGGTGGTCGGGGTTGACGTCGCCCGTGGGTTCGCCCTGCTGGGCATGTTCGCGGTGCACATCTTTGACACGCTGCACGCCAACAACACGCCTAGCCTCACCCACCGGGTGATGGCGGGTCACGCTCTCGCGACCTTCGTCCTCCTCGCCGGGGTCAGTCTCACCTTCATCACCAGGCGGGGGAGGACGGCCTCGAGGTGGACCGATGCGCCCACGGCTGCAGCGTTGGCCGTGCGGGCGCTGGTCATCCTGGGCATCGGGCTGGTGCTGAACTCGGTGCTGGACCCCGACATCGACGTGATCCTGCCGTACTACGGGCTGATGTTCCTGTTCGCGATCCCGCTGCTGCGGCTCCCTTCCCGAGTCCTGGTCGGGATCGCTGTGGGGCTGGTTGTCCTCGCGCCTCTGGTGGTGACGGCCGGCTTCGGCATCGTCCCTTTCGAGGACCAGCCGACCTTCGCCGCGCTGGTCCATCCCCTCGCCGCGCTGACGGGGCTGCTGGTCACGGGGACCTACCCGGTGCTCGCCTACCTCGCGTTCATCTGTGCCGGGATGGTGATCGGACGGCTCGACCTGTCCAGCAAGCTGGTCGCGGTCCGCCTTGCGGTCGGTGGTGCCGTTCTCGCCGTCGCCGGCTGGTTCGGCTCGACCCTGGTGTTGTTCCGGTTCGGGGGGCTGCAGCATCTGCGGGCCGCGGCCGAGCCAGGACTTCCCCCGCTGGAGACGCAGAACATCATCGTGTGGGAGCCCGATCGCGTGCAGTCGCTGTGGTGGCTGGCGGAGCGGGCGCCGTACACGACGACACCTTTCCGGATGCTGCACGACCTCGGGGTGGCGATGGCGTGGCTCGGGGTGTGTCTCCTGCTCACGCGGCTGCGGCTCGGCAGCCGGCTGCTGGCCCCGCTTGCTGCTGCCGGAGCGATGTCGCTGACCCTGTACAGCGGCCAGGTGGTCATCCTGTCCACGTCCTTCATCGAGGACGACCCGGTCTCCCTGTACCTCGTCCTGGTCTATGTCGCTCTCAGCTTCGCCATGCTGTGGCGCCCGACCGGACGACGAGGCCCCCTGGAAGACGTCGTCGCCCGAGCCTCCAACCGAGCCAGGCGCTCCGTCGAGCACCGTCAGGAGCTCCGCCGAGGTCGAGCATCCCGCTGATCATCCAGGCGCTGCGGTCGATCACCGCACTCGCCGGCACGTCGTCGCCCGCACCGGGCCGCGCGGCCGCAAGGTCATGGAGGAGCGGCCGGCAGTCAGCGGGGCGTGATGCACCCGGATACGCCAGCTGCGGCCCAGCTCAGCCAGCATCGTCGCCGCCTCCGACCAGGCGAACTGCTCCCCGATGCAGATCCGGGGTCCGGCACCGAAGGGCAGATAGGCGCCGCGGGGCTGCCCCGGCGCCTTGGGGTCGAAACGGTCGGCCCCGCCCGGCGTCCGCCGCAGCCAGCGCTCAGGCAGGAACCGGTCCGGCTCACTCCACCACCGCGGTGCGCGATGCAGCAGCGCGGGGCTGACCAGGCACATCGTTCCGACCGGAATGGTCCGATCGCCCAGGATCACGGGTTCGAGGACGCGCCGGCTGATCATCCACGACGGCGGCCAGAGCCGCAGGGTCTCGGCGAGGACGGCCAGGGTCACCGGCAGCACCTCCGCCGGCTGACCCACCGGGGTGCCGGCCGTTGCGTCCCACTCGGTCTCCAAAGGGCCGCGCACCTCCGGCGCCTGGTCGATCGCGGCGAGGGCCCAGACGAGCGTCATGGCGGTCGTCTCGTGCCCGGCCAGCAGCAAGGTCGTCACCTGGTCGCGGACCTGTCCGGCGCTGAGGTTGGGCTGGGACGCCAGCAGGTCCAGTACCGGTCCGCGCCGCCCCCGGCTGCTCCAGCGGCCACGAATCAGGTCGTCGACGACGTTCCCGAGCGCGGCTCTGGCCGCCTGCACCCGCACGGCCACCGGAAGCGGAGACCGGAGCAGCAGGGGACCTGCCGGTGCCATGGCGAGCTGGAAGCCCGCCCGCAGGTCGCTCAGCGCACGGCTGATCTGGGTCGCCGGCCCGCGGAGGTCCGAGCCGAACAGTGTCGATCCGGCACCGTCCAAGGTCAACGCCGACAGCTCGGCGACGAGGTCGACCTCGCCACCGTCCAACCAGCGGTCCGCGAGGTGCCGTGCAGCCCGGGCGAAGTCAGCCTCGTAGCCCCCAAGCTCCGTGGCACGGAACGCCGGCTGCAAGGCGCGGCGTTGACGCAGGTGCTCGTCAGCCTCGCTGGTGAGCAGACCCTCGCCGAGCAGCAGCCGGGCCCGTACCAGCCCCCGTCCCTTTCCCGTCCGGTGCGCGTGCACGGTCAACAGCTCCCAGGCCTCGGTGGCGTCCTCGATGAGCAGCACGCGCTCGGGTCCCACCCTGATCGGGTGCTCGCCGGCCCCGCTGGCGAGGAGCAGGTTCAGGAAGTCCTGGGGCGAGCGGCGGAAGGCGCGCACCAGTGCCAGGTTGACCAGAAGGGATCGGGCGAGACGGCGAGACGCGCTCAGCACGGCAACCGGCTGGGCGAGCCTGTCTCCCACCTGGCCACCCACCTGCTGATTGTGCTCCGGAAGCCGGCGTGCCGCGACGGCAGCCTGGGGGAGAGGGACGACCCTGAGATCAGCGTGAGCCGGCGCGCTGCCGCGCGGCGAAGGCCCGGACCCGGGTGCGGTTGCCGCAGTCGCCGGGATCGCACCAGCGTCGGGACCGGTTGCGGCTGGTATCGAGAAAGTACCAACCGCAGTCGGACGCTGCGCACCGCTGGAGCCGTTCGAGGTCGTGCCGGGTGCACAGCCGTCCGGCCGCGAGGGCGAGCAGTGTGGGGGCCTCATCGGTCGACTGGACCTCGACCTCGTACCGCAGCGGCAGGCGTGGTGGCACGACGGCTCGGGTCAGGGCGTCCTCATAGCTGCGTCGGATCAGCTCTATCGCCTCCCCGGGCGGCTGCTCCCCGTCGACCTGCGCATTGAGCACGGCGGCGACGGCCTCCCGAAGCCGCCGGACCTCGTCCAGCGCGTCCCGCCGGGAGGATCCGGCCAGGCTGCGGGAGGAGAGGTTGACCGGCCAGCCGTGCCGTGGAGCCGCGACGGCCAGCCAGTCGGCGAGGTGGCGGAGATCGGCCAGCCGGTCGACCGTGCGACTGGGGTCGGTCCGGTAGGCGACCGTGTTCACCAGGTCGACGGCGAGGTCCCCCCCGATGAGCTGCCAGCCGAAGCCGGTGAGGGGACCGGTGCTCACATCCATACCGGCAGCCTAATGGACCTAAGCGATTTTGGCCGTTAGCATCGAGGAATGCCTGGGTCGCGGAGCGGGAGCAGCTGGCGCGCCGGGGTCCGCGCCGGCAGCACGCTGGCACTGGCAACAGCCGTGCTGGGCGTCAGCTTCGGCGCCTTCGCCACCGGCGCCGGCCTGCCGGCTGGGGTCGCCATCCTGATGTCGGCCGTCGTGCTGTCGGGGTCGGCCCAGTTCGCCTTCGTCACCGCCATGTCGGGCGGAGCGGGCCTGCTGACCGGGCTGGCCGCGGGTGGCCTGATGAACCTCCGGTTCGTCCCCATGGCCGCGGCAAGCTCGCGCAGCCTGCACGGGGGGCGGCTGCAGCGAGCTTTCGAGGGGCAGACGGTCGTGGACGGGTCCTGGGTCCCCGCCCAGCGGCCGGACGGAACCACGGACCGGGAGCTGATGGTCGCCGCAACGTTCGTCCAGTGGGCGGCCTGGATCGCCGGCACGGCCGTGGGTGCGCTGCTGGTCCCCTCGGCCGACTTCCTGCACACATTCGGCCTCGACGTGGTTTTCCCCTGCTTCTTCCTGCTCCTGCTGCTGGAGACCCTGAAGTCCCGGCCCGATCTCCGCTGGGTCACGCTGGCGGCTGTCGTGCTGGCCGGCGGCGCCGTGCTGGTGCTGCCGACAGGGATCGCGCTGCTGGCCTCGACCGCGGCGACCCTGCTGGTCTTCCTCCGACGAGGAGTCCGGAAGTGAGCACCGTCGTGATCGGGATCGTCCTGCTCGCGCTGCTGAACTTCGCGCTCAAGGCCGTCGGCCCGGTGCTGCTCGTGGATCGTGAGCCCTCACCCACCGTCACCGAGCTGATCATGGCCATGTCACCCGCCCTGCTCGCCGGTCTGGTGACGGTCGAGATCGTCGGTGCGCGCTGGGCCGGCTTCGACTGGACCGTGCTCCCCGGCCTCGCCGCCGCCGCGCTGGCCGATCGTCGAGGTGCGCCGAACCTGGCGTGTGTCGGCGTGGCCGTACTCGTCACCGCCGGGATCCGCCTCGCCGCCTAGGAGCAGGCCCGACGTTGGTGCTCAGCTCGGGTCGTCCAGCCGGAAGCCGACCTTCAGGGTCACCTGGTAATGCGCGACGGAACCGCCCTCGATGTGGCCACGGATCTCAGTGACCTCGAACCAGTCGAGGCCGTGCAAGGTGGAGGAGGCGCGGGCGATCGCGGTGCTGATGGCGTCGTCGATACCCGTCGTGGACGTGCCGACGATCTCGCTCTTGCTGTAGACGTTGCTGCTCATTCCGGCTCCCCGGGTAGTAGTGGGCTGGCTTCACGGTACGGCTGCGGGGCGACCACTGCGGATGCGGTCGCCCCGTTCCGGGGCCGCCTCTCCTCAGCCTGCCCCCACCTCGTGGCCGTCCTCGACCCCGACCCTCCCGACCGCGAACGGCGCGGGGGCGAGCGCGGAGTAGGTCGCGCCCGTGCTGGTGACCCTCGACTCGATCAGGTTGAGCCCGGAGGGCGCTGCCGCCTCGCTGAACAGCCGCTTCCCGGCACCGACGAGCACAGGAAACACCAGCAACCGGTACTCGTCGACGAGGCCCGCCTCCTGCAAGGTCCTCGCCAGCCCACAGCTGCCGTGGACCTGCAGCTCACCCCCGCCACTGTCCTTGAGCCGGGCGACGGTTTCGACGACGGCCTCCGAGATCACCGTCGTGTGCTCCCAGACGGGGGTGGTCAGGGTTGTCGAGGCGACGTACTTGGGAAGCCCGTTCAGCTTGGTGGCCACCAGGTTGTCCGGGTCGGTGACCGACCGCCAGTAGGGGTGCATCATGTCGTAGGTCGTCCGACCGAGCAGGATCGCGTCCGCCTTGGCGAACCATGAGTCGACGATCGCGCCGAAGTCCTCGTCGATGTAGGGGACGAGCCAGCCGCCGCGGTCGAAGCCGCCGCTCGGGTCCTCGTCCACCCCACCTGGTCCTTGCATCACGCCGTCCACCGTCAGGAACGCATTCACGGAGAGTCTCATGGCGCTTCAGACCATCGGGGGCCGCGGAACTCGTCGGCCGTCAGCGCGGATGGCCCCGGAGCGGTCAGGTCTGCTTCTTGGTGGGCGTGACGACGAGCTCGTTGATGCAGACCTCCGGTGGGCTGTCGAGCACGAACTGGACCGTCCGAGCCACGTCGTCGGCGCTGAGCATCTGTTCCCGGTCCGTGGTGCCCGGCACGACGGGCCGAAGGCTGAGGAAGTCGCTGTCGATATCGCCGGGACAGACGGCGCAGGCGCGGACACCGTTGCGGTTCTCCTGAGCGTTGAGGTGCGCAGCCAGCGAGCCCACCGCGGTCTTGCTCGCGCTGTAGGCGACACCGGCGTCGGGAGAGAACTGCCAGCCCGAGACGGACGACAGGAAGACGATGACCCCACCGCCGGCAGCGCGGAGGTCCGGCAGTGCCAGGTGCACCGCTGACGCGGCGGCCGTGAGGTTGGTGTCCACGATCGCGCGGAACTCGGTCATCGACTGGTCCCGCCAGTAGCGGTGCGGCGCGTTGAGGCCGGCCGAGAGCACGAGATCGGTCGGCGGCCCCCACTCCGAGCGCAGGCTTGCGTAGGCCCGCTCGAGCGCGTCGGCCTCGGTGGTGTCGCAGGGGAGCTCGAGGGCCGTGCCGCCGTCTTCCCGGACGAGCGAAGCGGTTTCGGCGAGCGCCTCGGCCCGCCGACCGGTCAGCACGACGCGAGCGCCGGCGGCCGAGGTGGACAGTGCGACGGCGCGGCCGACACCGCTGCCGGCGCCGGTGATCCACACGGTGCGGCCGCCCGGCTGTGGCAGGGCGGCGGCGGTCCGCTCGTTTGCTGGTTCCACATCGATCTCCTGCCACGGCTCCGGTGTCGAGGGCGGGTGCCCGGGGTTTAGTGTGCCGTGTCCACCCGTCCACGTGTCCGCGCCTCGTTCCGGACACCGGCCGCCCTGAGGAGCTGCCATGCTCATCGACCTGAAAGACCGCGTCGTGCTCGTCACGGGTGCAGGTCGCGGGATCGGCCGGACCATCGCGGAGACCTTCGCCCGCGAGGGCGCGTCGGTGGTGGCCCTGGACATCGGCAGCGACGACCTCGCCCGTGTCGAGGCCGATCTGTCCGCCCAGGGAGCGACGGTCGTACCGGCGGTGGCCGACGTCCGGGAGAGCAGCGCGGTCCAGGCGGTCGTCGCAGCGGCTGTCCAGCGGTTCGGACGCCTTGACGTGCTGGTCAACAACGCCGGCATCAATGTCGAGGGTCGCCTGGAGGCCCTGGACACCGCTGCATGGGACCGGTGCTTCGAGGTGAACGTGCGGGGGACCTTCACCACGTGCCAGGCGGTAGCACCGGTGATGAAGCAACAGAAGTGGGGCCGCATCCTCAACGCGGCCTCGTTCGCCGCGATCGTGCCCAGCATTGGCGCGTCCGCCTACGCGGCGTCGAAAGCCGCGGTCGTCCAGTTCACCCGCACGATCGCGGGCGAACTCGGGCCGTGGGGAATCACCGCCAACTCCTACGCACCGGGCATGATCCCGACCGCCATGAACGGGTTCGCCGAGCTCAGCCCTGAGGAACAGGCCAAGAAGCTGGACACCTTGTCACTGCGGCGATGGGGGGAGGCCCAGGACGTGGCCAACCTGCTGTGCTTCCTGGCCAGTGACCTGGCCGGCTACATCACCGGCACCCTCGTTGACGTCAGCGGTGGCAAGCTCGCGACGCAGGTGCCGGCCGCAGCGTACGCCGAACCCAGCTGAGTGCTGAACCGGCACCTGGGTTATCGACGATAAGCCGAACGCATTCTGGCGAATGCGATCCTCATTGCCGCGATCCGATCGAGTGGGCTTCTCAATTGGTACCGGCCGGCAGCTTTGCACGAGCTGTGAACGAGCGGTCTCGCCCTTGCCCTGATCACCGGATGGCTTGATGCACCATGCGGCCCCGACGTGATTAGACGCCGAGGAGTTCTTCGTATCGAGAAACCGTTGACGGATCCCAGCGGCAGGGACAACACTGACTCACATCAGGGTCGGCCGTGCTCAGGTGAGCGCAGAGGGGGAGCGACGGTGTCTCTGGACCATGCGCCACGCGGGCGGCGTCCGACACCGACTGACCTGCTATGAGGGCGCCCCGAGCCCTGCTCCGGGCCTCGTCGAGCTCCCGTCAGCGCGAGAGGTCGCGCTCAGGCCGCCTCACCACCCGCCGGCGCCGTGCGGCCCGCGGTGTTGCGATCGCCGGTGGCCGGATCGCAGGAGCATCGAAGGCCCCCGACGAGTCGCGACCCCTATGAGCCCATGAACTGCAACTATGGCCAGGAAGTGACGGGGCCCTCGCCCTGATCAGTCACCCCGAGCCGGCGCGGCGACTAAGCGCTGGCGGCTGCCGTGATGCCTATCGAAAAGAAAGTCACCGCTCGGATGAGCAAACATGGAGGTTACTTGTGGACACCGCTGTAGAGGTAGAAAACCAGGCCGGTCAGCTGCCGCCGGGGGAGCTGGCTTTCAAGGCCGTCGGAGTGAAGAAGTACTATCCGGGCGTCAAGGCGCTCGACGGCGTCGACCTCGAGGGCTATGCCGGCAGTGTGCTGGGCGTCTGCGGGGCGAACGGTGCCGGCAAGTCCACGTTCGCCAAGCTGTTGGCGGGGGTCGAGACGCTGACCGAGGGTGAGATCACCATCACCGGCTTCCCGCACCCCGTGCGCAACGCGGCGGAGGCGGAGCAGGCAGGGGTGCTGATGATGCACCAGGAGCCGTTGATCATCGACGACTTCACCGTCGGCGAGAACGTGTGGCTGTACAAGCTTCGTGAGGGTCGTGACATCCGTCCGTGGGCCACGAAGGTCGACACCAACAGTGCCGAGACCCGCAAGGTCCTTCAGGGTGTCGGTCTGGGCCACCTCTCGACGCGCCAGCTGGCTCGTGACCTCGGACCGGGGCAGCGGCAGATGCTGTCGCTGAGCCGTGCGGCGGTGACCAAGCACAAGATCATGATCTTGGACGAGACGACCGCGTCGACGAGTGAGGAGCACTTCAACGACATCCTCGACCTCGTCGACCGCGAGAAGAAGGCCGGCACGTCGATCATCTTCGTCTCCCACCGGCTCAACGAGGTGTTCGCCATGTGCGACCGCATCGCCGTGCTCCGCAACGGCAAGCTGATCAAGGTGCTGAACGCGGCCGACAGCAATCCCGACGAGATCACGACGTTGATGATCGGTCAGGCGTTGAAGGCCCTGGATCGGCCGGCCCCGGTGCAGGTGGGCCCGGACACGGTGCCGGTGATGGCGGTCCGTGACCTCTACGGGGGCGCGGCGCGTGGCGTCTCCTTCGACGTCAACCCCGGGGAGATCGTCGGACTCTACGGACTGGTCGGCAGTGGCCGCTCGTCGGTGGCCCGCACCATCACCGGTCAACGTCCTGCCGTCAGCGGCTCGATCAAGCTTCACGGGACCGAGGTGCAGCTGCCCAACCCGCCGTCGGCGGTGGCGAAACGGGTCGCGTACCTGACGGAGGACCGGCGTCTGGAGGGCTTCGTCAAGGACTTCAACAACGGCGAGAACATGAGCCTGGTCGTCCTGCCCAAGATGGCGAACGCCGGCGTGGTCCAGCAGGCGGTGGAGAAGAAGCGTGTCCAGGAGCTGATCGGGGAGTACCAGGTCAAGGGCGGCACCAAGACCTACACCCGCACGTTGAGTGGTGGTAACCAGCAGAAGGTGGTGGTTGCCAAGTGGCTGGAGACCGACCCGGACTTCGTCGTCCTCGACGAGCCGACGAAGGGCATCGACGTGGGTGCCCGGGCCAACATCTACGAGATCATCCAGAGCCTGGCGGCACGCGGCAAAGGGGTGCTCGTGGTCTCGAGCGAAGCCGAGGAGCTGCTGTCGCTCTGCCACCGAATCCTGGTCATGCGCAACGGCCAGATCGTGGACGAGTTCGACCCGGAGCACGCCGATACCGACGACCTGATCCGGACCGCCCTCTCCCACCAGGACTGACCCCGAGCATCAACCAGCAAAGGAGCTTCTTCGCATGACAGCTACCACCCTGCCACCCGTCCACCAGTACGAGGAGGACACCTCCCGTGGCGCTGCGATCAGCAACTGGCTCAAGGGCCAGTACGCCCTCTACATCCTCGTGGCCCTGCTCCTGGTCGCCACCATCACCCGAGGCGCGGTCTTCTGGGGTGCGACCAACCTGACCAACCTGCTGCTGCAGATGTCGATCATCGGCGTCGTGGTGCTCGCGGAGCTGATCGTCGTGCTGACCGGTGGCATCGACATCAGCGTGGGCTCCGCCCTCGGTCTTGCCGCTGTCCTCGCGGCCGGTCTGTTCGGTGGTCCCTCGGTCCTGCTCGCCCTCGTGGTGGCCATCGTCGTCGGCGGCCTCGTCGGCACCGTGAACGGCTGGATGGTGGCCTTCCGGGGCCTGGAGCCGTTCATCGTCACCCTGGGCATGCTGGCCCTGGCCCGAGGCCTCGTCTACGCCTACGGCAACGGCATCCCGATCAACCCGGAGGCGGCGTCGACGTTCGCCGCCTTCGGTCAGACGACCATCCTCGGCATCCCCGTGCTGGCGATCATCTGGCTGTTGATGGTGGCGCTGATCGCGTTCCTCCTCTACCGCACCGTCTGGGGGCGCCGGGTCTACGCCATCGGTTCCAACATCGAAGCCGCCCGCAGCTCCGGCATTCCCGTTCGGGCCACCCTGTGGTCGGTCTACATCCTGGCCGGGCTGCTGGTGGGACTCGGCGGCTGGATGTTCCTGGCCCGGTTCGCGAGCGGCACCTCGACGGCCGGTCAGCTGCTGGAGCTCGAAGCCATCGCGGCCGTCGTCATCGGCGGTGCCCGGCTGTCCGGTGGCTACGGCAAGGTCTTCGGGGCGGTGGTCGGCACCATCATCTTCGCCGTGATCGCCAACCTGCTGTCCCTGCTGAACGTCTCCACCTTCCTGCAGGACGCCTTCCGTGGTGCGCTGATCCTCGTCGCGGTCGGGCTGGCCACCGTCCAGATCGCCCGCAAGAAGAGTGTCGCGACGCGTGACGCGGAAGCGGCGAAGGCGACCGAGTCCGATGCCGCCGGGAGAAACGAATGAGCAACCGCCGACAGAAGGTGATGGCCGCAGCCGCGGCCGCCACCGCGCTGGTGACGCTGAGTGCCTGCGGACAGATCTATCCGTCCTCCACGCCCGCCCAGGGGCCGGCCAACGGCGTCAAGTCCGATGTGCACGACGTCGTGGTCGGCTTCGCCCAGCAGCAGCTGCAGGCCCCGTACTTCGCCGCCATGCAGGTGCAGTCGGAGCAGATCGCCAAGGAGCAGGGCTTCAAGCTGCTCTTCCAGGCCGCCAACAAGGATCCGGTCATCCAGATGAACCAGATGCAGGCGATGATGGCCCAGGGTGCCGACGTGCTGGTTGTGAACGCGACCAGCGTCAAGGGTCAGAAGGAGATGATGACCCAGATCGCCTCCAAGATCCCCGTGACCTACATCGACACCAGCGTCCCCGGCACCGGGATGACCAGCGTCCAGTCCGACAACCTGACCATCGGCCGGGAGTCCGGCAAGATCACGGCGAAGCGGTTCAAGGACATGGGCAAAGAGAGCATCAGCATGGTGGTCCTGACCGGTCCCGCGACTGATGAGTTCGTCGGCCCGAACCGCCGGCAGGGGTTCCTCGACGGTCTCAAGGAGGGCGGCCTGAAGTACGACATCAAGGCCGAGCAGCCCGGAGACTACGCCCAGGACAAGGGCCAGGTCGCAGCGGAGAACATGCTGGCGGGCAACCCGGACATCGACCTGATCCTCGGGTTGAACGACTCGATGGCTCTGGGTGCCTACAACGTGGTCAACGGCAAGGACCAGTACAAGAACGTCTACATCGCCGCGTCAGCGGACGGTCAGAAAGAGGCTCTGGCGCTGATCCAAGAAGGGGGCTGCGACGGGCGCTACATCTCCACCGGCCTCAACTCCCCGTCACTGGCCGCCGAGGAGGCACTGAAGATCTCCGTCGACGTCGCCACCGGGAAGACGACACCCGCGGACTACCCGAAGGAGTCGTTCACCAAAGCGGTCGGCATCGGCTGCGAGAACATCGACGAGTACTACGACCCGAAGAGCATCTTCTAGGAGACCCAGCTCTCGGCGGTCCTCGAGGAGGCGGCCCCAGCCCGGCAGCTGTTCTGCCGGTGCTGGGGCCGATCCCTTTCCGGGTCCTGCGGGTCAGCAGCGAGCAATCGGCAGGGTGTAGCTCGTCGCGCTCCCGGTAGCGAGGTAGCTGTCGGTGACGTAGTTGCCGTCGTCGAGGCGGTCCCAGACGGCGGTGGTACCCACGCGGCTGCCGGCTCGCTGGCAGGAGACCCAGGCCAGGCTGCCGCTGCTCAGGGTGCGCACCACGGCAAAGCTGCTGCCCGGTCCGGTCCGCTCGTTCACCGTGGTCGCGGTCACCTGGTACGGGTAGCTGCACCGTGGGAGCGGGGCGCTGTAGCCCGTCGTGGACGGTGTACCGACGTAGAAGTCGGACACGTAGCGGCCGGTGCTGAGCTTGTCCCACACGGAGGTGGTGCCGACCTTCGGCCCGGCGCTCTGACAGACCACTCCAAGGGCAGCCCCCGCTGTGTAGGTCGTCACGACAGGGTAGGAGGTGCCCGGTCCAGTCCGAGCATTCACCGCCGCGGTGGCGAGGTAACGGTAGGCGACGGTGGCGACGGGGGCGTCGAAGCTGTCCCTGTCGATGTTGATCTTCACGCCGCCCCAGGTCTCGTCATGATCGCCCTGATACTGCTTGCCGCGTTGCCGGTTGGCCCACTGGGCGTTGCCGATGCCCGTCCAGCCGGTCAGAGCCGGGTTCAGGTCCCAGCGGGCGACCCACAGCGCGTCAGGTCTCGCATAGCTGGTCGAGGTGTAGGCGGCCGACAGGTGCGTGGCGCCCGAGGCCAGGTTCGCGTACACCCCGGCCAGGTAGCCCTGCCGGTGCAGCTCGGCCGTCCAGGACGACAGGTACCGGAGGACGGCGGTGCGGCAGACGGCGTCAGTCGCGGTGTAGTTCTCGATGTCGCCGTAGATCGCGCTTCCGGGCAGCATCCCCAACCCGCGGGCCTGGAGAACGGCCTGGGCCGCGTCGAGTGTCCCGTCGGCACTGGCGCTCGATGCCGTGAACCTGACCTTCCGCGTGGAGCAGGGAGCCTGTTTACCCATGTAGACCGGAATCAGTCGCCAACCCATCCCCGTGACCGTCGCCACCCACCCGGCGCTGAGGTTCGCCTGTCCGCAGGTGCGGTTCGGTCCGCCGATGTAGACCCCGACGCCCCGGAACGGGGAAGCCTTCCACGCCCGCATCGTCGACGTGGCCGGCGCGTCGCAGGCATCGAAGGCCAGACCGGTGAAGCGGGTGGCGGAGGCTTGGGCGGCGTAGGCGATGGTGGTCGCTGGTGTGGCGCTGGCGGGCGTGCCGGCCCCCTGCAGGGTGACGACCAGGAGCATCACTGTGGTCAGGCCAAGAACGCGGCGAAGACTCGGCATTTTTCCCCTCTTCGACATTATCCCGACGAAGGGGTCCGGGGATCCGGGCGAGAGAACCTTGGCTCAAGCGTTATGGAGATGGGGCACCCCGCGGCGGCCCGCCGTCTCACTTCGACGCGGGACGGTAGCCGTTCAGGTGCAGCGAGACCTTCCGCAGTGTTCCCTTGTCACCGGAGGTGTCATCGACCACGGTGAACTTCCAGGTGCCGTTTCCACTCCTGCCGCGAAAGGCCGAGAGCGGTTTGGCCGGTCGCCACGGCCCGGAGTAGGGCGCGTCCGAGGGTTCGGCGCCCGTGATCGGCCGCTTCGCCCCGTCGTCGAACACCGTCTTGCAGAAGTTGTTGGCGTCCACGCCGATGTTGGCGAAGAGCTGGACCTTCGTCCCGTCCGGGCTGGTCAGGGTCCCGACGAGGTCGGCGGTGAAGGGGTGGTCCAGTCCCACCGTGGTGCTTCCGGCCGTGGTGCTGCACCGGGTGCCGTCCACGGAGAACGTCACCCTGCTCACCGGTCCCACCCCTTTCACCGGGATGGCGACGGTCGCGCCGGCCACGCCGCCGTCGGGGATGGCCTTGGTCGGTCCGGCGTACACGACGTTCTTGGTGGTGGGTGAGGGCTCCCCGATCACGACGGAGGCCGACCGGGTCTGCGGGGAGAACCTGCCGGTCGAGCGGGCGACCAGTGTCAGCCGGACCTTGGATCCCACCGCCCGCTGCCGGTCCGCGGTCACCGCGAAGGTCCGCGCTCTTCGGGCGCCGGGATCGAGCGCCCCGTAGCTCTTCTGAGCCGGGGTGACGGTGACTCCCGGTGTGGAGGACGCGAGGGTGGCCGACACCGTGCCCGCCCTCGCGCTGCCGGTATTCGTCAGCGTGACCGAGACCACCCCGCGCTCGCCCGGCTCGAGGAAGGCGTCGCCGTCCGTCGTCGAGGTCACCACCGGCCGGCCGGCAGCCACGTAGGGCTGGCTCCGTGCGCCGACGGCCGCGAGCAGCGGTTCCGCCATGACGATCCCGCTGCCGGTGTCCCGGTCCCGCCCCCGCCCCTCGATGTCCAGCGAGGTCTTCTGGACGGCGCTCCGGAACTGCTGCGCCGTCAGGTCTGGTCGCCCCGAGAGCGCCAGGGCGGCAATCGCGCCTGCATGCGCCGCCGAGGCCGAGGTGCCGAAGAAGGGGTCGAACTCGGAGAGGCTTGTCCGGACGCCATCAGCCGCCGCGAAGTCCGGGTCCGTCCGCAGCTGGCCGCCCGTCGCCGTGAAGTTCCCTGGTGTCAGCGGCCTGCCGCCAGCTGTGAAGAAGGCCCGCCGCGGTCCGTCCGAGGTGAACGGCTCCATCCTCTGCAGCTTCGTGTAGAGGCTGGGGAAGGGTCCCGCGGGGTTAGCCGGGTCGCCGGGAGCCAGTGCGAAGGGCAGCGGGCCGTGGGCCGGCACAGCCGCCACGCTGAAGGCGGCGGGAACCGTGGCGTGCCCACGGATGTCGCCGGGCGAGGCATAGGCCTTGAGGCGCCCGTCCTTGATGAAACGGCTGCCGAAGGCGGTCACCTGGAAGTACCGGTCGGCACCTTTGACCTTGAGCACGGCGAGTCGCAAAGGCTTGCTGCTGTCGGGCAGGAGCATGACTTCGATGGGGTCGTCGTTCCCGTCCTGCCGTTGGTTGGAGAAGGCCACCACGTTGCCCTGCGCGTCGAGGGCGTACAGGTCGTAGTCGTCTCGGGCTCCGCCCAGCGGGTCGGCCCACTGGAGCACCACCGGCTGGCCCGAGAATCCACTCGACACGGGGTCGAGCACCTGCACACCGGCTCCGGGATCGAAGTCGTGCAGGGAGCCGACCCGCTTTCCCACGGTGCGGCCGGAGGACCGGAACGCACCCTCGTAGCTGCTCGCCGTGCCCGCGTGGACGTTCCCTCCGTTCCCGGCCGAGCTGAAGTAGAGGGCGCCGTCCTTGGTGACGTCGGCGACCGCACGGGCGATGGGGCCGTCCTGGAACGGCGACTCGGCGAAGTAGATGACGTCATCGATGATGACGTCGGCGCCCGCGGCGCGGAGGGCGCGGATGTGCGCGGCAAAGTCTTCGGGAGTCTCATTCGCCGTGGCGAAGACCAGCTTCGCCTTCGGCGCCATGTCGTGGACGATCTCCAGCATCGCTGTGCCCTCGTCGCCGTTGCCGTTGGCCACTATCCGGACGTCCGCCGGCAGGTTGCCCGAAGCCACCGAGGCCGCCAGGCTGGCGACGCCGTCGGAGAGAACCCCGACCGTGACGCCGAGCCCGGACAGCTTGACCTTCGACCGCGCCCGGTCCGCTCCGTGCGCGCTGTCGCCCTCCGAGACGACCGGTCCGGCCACCGCCTGGGAGCTGGATCCTTGGGACTGGGTGAGCGCCCGCTGGAGCCTGCTCCGCAGTTGCCGGGCGCGCTGCTGCTTGGTGAGCGGTGCGGCCGGCCTCGTCACGTGCGCCGTGGTGGACGCCGAGGCGAGGGCGGAGACGTTTCGCACCCCGGACAGGTCGCCGAGTGCGGGAACTGCGTCGATGGCGATCTCAGCGCTGACGACCCCGTCCTTCGGCCTGCTGGTCAGGACCTGACCGCCCAGGGCCCGCACGCCCTCGAGCAATGCGGGTGTGACCTCGCCCCGGATGGCGACCCGGATGCGGCCCGAAGCTTCCACGGGGATCGCCGACGTCTGACGGACGCCAGCAGGGAGGGCGTGTCCGCGACGGAGCTCGGCTGCCGTGAGCAGTGAGGTCGCGATCTTGTCCTCGCCGGCGCTGCGCGCGGCTTTGGCCTCCGCGAGCTTGGTGATCTGAGCCCGAGCCCGAGCGTTCAGACCGGTCCCTGGGTCGGCAGCGAACGCCGGTGCGGCGGGGGTCAGGAGGGCGGCCACGCAGGTGGCCGCGAGCAGCATCCGTCGATGTATCCACACTTCGAACACACTAGGGAAGGACCTGGCATGGCGCAGGCATCGTGAGGGGTTTCCCGATCGCCCGGATTTGAGGTGGGCGACCTGCACCTGACCGACGGTGCCGACCTCGGCCTGCCGCGGGACCGCGACGGCACGAAGTCCTGGGTTCTCGCCGCCCAAACCCACCCCGAGGCCTCGCTCAGCGGGGCGCTGAGCTCCGCGGTCGTCCAACCGTGGGAAATCCGCGGAGCTCGCGCTGAGAAATGGCCTCCTCGTGCCTGTGAGGGGAGGACGGGCTTGGCCAACCCGCCAAGGAGCTGATGTTCAGCTTGCGTCCTGCGGACTGGTGTTGTCAGTGCCGCCGAGCTGGACGAGGAACTCGTGGCACTTGTGCGCGCGCTGGGAGTCCTCCGCCATGACCTGTTCGAAGAAGGAGGCGATCTCCTCCTTGCCCGCGTTCCTCGCGTCGCGGACGTACTGGCCGTAATCGTGACCGGCCTTCAGCGAGTGGTACTGCACCGAGATCAGATCGAACGTCACGTCGTCGAAACCTGTTTCACCGGTAGCCATCGAACCCTTCCTTCCACGCTCGTTGCGACGCACCCTGCGCCGATCCCTTTCCCGTACCCCAGGATGTCGTCGCCACACCGTTGCGGGCGGTCTTGCCCGGGCCGCCCTCGAGGTCGATGATGGGCGGCGTTGCTCGTCGTTCGGACCGGGACGCGGAGGTGCACGGGTGAAGAAGCAGCGGAGCTGGCTCGTCCGGCTGATCGAGCTGGCGGTCGTCGCTCTCACCGTCGCGGCCGTCGTGCACGAGCTGCGCCAACCGCGCGCCGAGCGGACGTGGCACGGCAGGGTGGCGAAGGTGCCCTACGACTTCCGGCTGCCGTCACCGGCCCGCATCCGCGGCCGGCTGTGGCAGCCCTCCGAGCCGGCTGTGCTGGTTCCGCGGAGCTTCGGGCTCGGCTGGACGGTCAACTTCGGGTCCGTCGTTGCGAGGCGTCGGCCGCAGCGGTCGCGACCCTCCTAGGGCCTCGTCGGGTCCGGAACCGAGCCCGGCCAGCCGGGCCGCCGACGCGGTTTCACGATGTGGGTGCCGCGTTGTCGCCGATGAAGGGCTCGGGTTATCGTACTGTCACACGTTGAGCGTGTATGTCGCCCCAGACCTCGGCGTCCCGACTGATTCCTCGATGGTGGAGCGCGACGATGCGGTAGAACTCAAAATCCAGGGCACGCCAGCACCGCGTGCCGACAGGTCATTCGAGTCTTGTACCACCCAGGATCGACTTACCCGGCGGACGCAGCTCCATCGCCGGGTTGCTTCGCGTGGTACGACAACCTCTTGTCTGTACCGGACCTTTCGCAGAACCGGCAGACTCCCGTTGCTTAAGAAGAAGGCAAGGGTCATCATCATGGTTCGATCGAGTTTCTCTCCTCCAACTGCTGGTCCCGGCTCACCACCCCGAGCCGGTTGGCTGGGCTGGCCGCCCGACGGCCGGGCGCAGCGCACGACCAGCGCGCTGACTCCACCCTGCAGAGAGCAGGTGGTCCCGCTCGCGGCTTCGTCGCCGCCGACGCCCGACCGCCCGCCGGGCACATTCGGCACCAGCGCCTTCCTCTCCCGCTGACCACCCGGTCCGGCGCTCGGCCTCGTGCCGTCGCCGCTCGGTCTCGGGCAGCCCGGAAGGATCCGCCCGTCCGGCTTCCGCTCACGTACACGCGACCTTCTCCGGATGTTCACCTCGGGGGGCAAAAATCGTCGGCGGCGACATCGCCCACGATCAGCGTGAGCAGCCTGGACCAACCTGGGACCTCTCGGCACGGCGAGACAACGCCTGCCGTCACCCCACCTCTGCATGCACGAACCCGCGATCTTCGCGCCAGCAACGTTTCAGGAGCTTTCGAGTCATGACTGTCCTACCCTGGCGGCGTTCCCGCGCCGAGCAACTAGCCCGAGCCCTCCACCCCTCTGCCGGTTCGGCGCGGTCACGAGCGGCGATCTCGATACCGGTTGGCGCCGATAGCGTCCACCATCCCGGCCGGGACCGGGACGAGGAGCCGTCCCGGGCCGTCGAGACAACGGCCGAACCCCTTGTCCGGCTGTGTTCGGACGCCCGCTGCCGCCGGTACCTTCGCACCTCCACCGAGGGGCGCCTCTCCTACTCGACGGGACGGGGGCCGGTGACCCTGGTAGTGCCCTACATCCTCAGCGGGCTGGGCAGCCTGCTCATCCCCGTGGCCCCGTTCAACGAGGCTCGGCAGTACGTACCGGGCCGGCAGGTGACCCTCGAGGTATCGGGCAGCAGCCCTGAGTTCGACCACTGGGTGGTGCGGGTCACCGGCATCGCCAGTCAGAAGCTGATCCTGGCAGCCGACGAGGCAGCCTCCTGTCGGCGCCTGTCCGCGGAAGGGTCGCCGGTTCCGCCGCTCGACAGTGGCGAGCTCGCCGTTCTCGAGCTTCCGCTGACCCACGTCCGCGGCTTCGGCACCATCGCCTCGGTCTCGGCCCGGACCGAGGGGGTGACCGCGAGGTGACCGACCTCCGCACCGGCCCCGTCCCCCCCAGCGCGCCTGCCGAGCGGGTGCTCGACGCGGAGGTCGACCGTTTCCTGGACCGGCTCAGCGAGATCGAGGCAGCCGCACGGGCCGCGCTGCCCCAGGTCGAGCGACCCAACGCCTGGGCGCCCTGGTCGATGGACACCGGCCTGAGCCGGGCTCAGGAGGACTTCGTCGACGGCTGGTCACCCCAACGGGTGCTCGACCACTGCCGGGCTCAGCGGAGGCTGGCTCTACTTCTGCAGACCTGCGCACGGACCCACCGGATCGACACCCAGCTCGTCCTCACCATCCTCGAGCTGGCGGCGGCCTAGGCGGACCCGAACCGGGACATCTGTGGGGACTGCGGGCCCGCATCGCCGGACCCGCCCGTCCTCTCGTGGAGTTCTTGACGAGAGACGGTAGGCAGTTCTAACGTCGAAGTCACTGTCCCCTAGATGAGGCGACAGACGATAACTCCGTGAGAGCGGGCCACGTCCGGCGGGTGTCCTTTTTGTTGATATCCACGGCTTAGCGGCAAATTCTTACCTGCGGGCCCTGGTCCGCGCTCAGGCCGAAAGAATATCCGGGGGCGCCGGGAGGCGGAGCCCTTGCCGATCGGGGGGAACCTCACCATGAAGACGCGCTGGTTCGCGCTCCTGAGCGACCGACCTCGTCGGTGCGTTCGTCAGCTGCACCGTCGGGCCCCGTTCCGCGGATGAGCCTCGACCACCACAGGAGGCGAACCCTACGGATCGCCCGCCGGGAGATCGGCCTGATCGTCGGCTTCGGCCTCGTCGTCCTCGTGGTCGTCGGCATCGGTGCGGGAGTGGTGAGCCGGTCAGCGGCCCGGCTGCAGGCCCTCAGCGAGTCCGGCCGCGCCACCCGTGCTCTGGCCAACCTGGTCGTTGCCCCGCTGCTGCCCGCCTACCTCGACCGACAAGCAGGGGCCGCGGAGGCGCTGGACCGGGCCCTCGCCTACGGGCTGGCGGAGGGCCCGCTGGCCGACGTCACGATCTGGCAGGAGGACGGCTACGTCGTCTACTCGACCCAAACCCCGGCCGGGCAACGGCTCACCCCGCCACCCGAGGTGGTGAAAGCCGTTCAGGGCACCCCGACCACCGGTCTGGAGGAGCATGTGGCGGCCCGCACCCCGCCTCCGACCAGCCGCGCGGAACCGCCGGTCACCGTCTCGGGCAGGCAGCGCGACTCCTACGTCAAGGTGTACGTGCCGCTGAACCTGCCCGACCGGCCGGCACTCGCGTTCGAGGCCTACTACGACTACCAACCGGTCAGCGACATCACCCGGGAGCTGCTGAGCCGGTTCCTGCCGCTGATCCTGGTACCGCTGATCGTGCTCCAGCTCATCCAGCTGCCCGCCGCGCTGTCGCTGGCCAGCCGGCTGCGGCGCAAGGAGGATGAGCGGGCCAGGCTGTTCTCGCGGGCCCTGGAGATCTCGGACCGGGAGCGAGGACGGTTCGCCGCCGACCTGCACGACGGTCCCATCCAGGACCTGGCCGGGGTGAGCTACGCCCTGGGCGCTCTTGCCCCGGCGGTGCCCGAACAGCAGGCCCCGATGATGGAGCGGGTCCAGCAGGCGGTGCAGCGCTCCGTGCAGTCCTTGCGCTCGCTGATGACCGACCTCTACCCGCCCGACCTGCACAGCGGCACGCTGGCAGGCGCCATCGACGGGTTGGCGCAGCCTCTGCGCGAGGCCGGGATCCAGGTAGACCTCGACCTCGACGAGCTTCCCGGGCTGGAGCGCGAGACCGCGGTCACGCTGTACCGCGCCTGCCGCGAGGTGCTCGCGAACGTGCAGAAGCACGCGAGGGCGACGCGGGTCAGCATCACGGCCTCCACCCACGCCGCGGCCGCGCCGGAGGTGGGCGACCGGGTGCGGCTCGTCGTCACCGACAACGGCGTGGGCACCGACATCCGGCGGATCGATCGGCGGAACGAGGGGCACCTCGGCCTGCGGCTCGTGATCGACCGGGTGCACAGCTCGGGCGGCCGGTTCACCCTCACCTCGAGCCCCGGCAAGGGCACCCGCGTGGAAGCCGACCTTCCCCTCCATCCCGCTGACAGCTGACGCCCTGCTGTCCGCGGCGCCCCCAGGCTGGCAGGTTCAGCTTCCGTCGAGAGCTTGTGCCAGGTAGAGCACCGTATGGTCCGGGTTCACCTGCGGACCGGTCACCCCGACCCGAGCCAGAGCCGCGCCGGTGAGCTCGACCCCGATCTGGTCCTGCTTCCCGACGAGGCGGACCTGTCCCGCTCCTGGCGCATCGTGCTCGCCGGCTGCGGCCGGTCCGACCCCCCACCAGGGCGGCGGACGCAGGCCGCTGGCCGAGAAGTCCAGCATCAGCGGCGTGAGCCGGTAGCGCCGCTCGGGGTCCAGACCGGGAAGCTGCAGCCGCCCCAGGGACACGACGTCGGACCGCCCGACGGAGCTGAAGCTGTAGATGGCGCGGCCCCGATCCGGCGCCACCACACCACCGGCGTTGAGCGTCGGATCGGGATGGTCCACGCGCACCAGGTCGCCCCTCAGCAGCAGCCCGCGGTGCTCCTTGAACAGCGCGATCCACTCGCGAAGCTCCATCAGCTCCTCCGACGATGCCTTGGTCAGATCCCACTCGATGCCGAGGTGACCGAACACTGCCGTGCCGGCACGGAAGTTCAGGTCGTGCACCCGCCCGGTCGTGTGCGAGCGGCCGGACGCGATGTGGGCGCCCATCAGCTCCGGCGGGATCAGCTGGGTCATCCACCGGTGCATCAGCTGACGCTCGAGCGGGTCGATGCAGTCCGACACCCAGACCCGGTCCGTCCGCTCCAGCACTCCGAGGTCGACCCGAGCGCCGCCGGAGGAGCAGGACTCGATCTCCAGACCCGGGTGTGCCGCCTTGATCTCGTCCACTATCCGGTAGAACGCGAGCGTCTGCTCGTGGACCCCTGGTCGACCTGACGGCTGGGTGCCGGCGTCGACCAGGTCGCGGTTGTGGTCCCACTTGATGTAGCTGATGTCGTACTCGTCGAGGATCGCCAGGATCGCGTCCCGAACGTAGGCGTAGCACTCCGGAATCCCCAGGTTGATCACCTGCTGGTGCCGGGACTCCACGGGCAGTCGGTCCCCGGTCGCCATCACCCAGTCCGGATGGGCCCGCGCGACGTCGGAGTCGAGGTTGACCATCTCGGGCTCGAACCACAGCCCGAACTGCATTCCGAGACCCGTCACCGTATCGACGAGGGGGTGCAGCCCGTGGGGCCAGACGTCCGGGGACACCGTCCAGTCGCCCAGGCCGGAGCGGTCGTCCCGGCGGGAGCCGAACCAGCCGTCATCCAGCACGTAGCGCTCGACCCCGAGCTCGGCGGCGGCCTCGGCCAGGGCCACGAGGCGCTCGAGGTCGTGGTTGAAGTAGACCGCCTCCCAGACGTTGATCGTGACCGGGCGCTCGGGTGAGGGGTGCTGGGGCCGTGAGCGCAGGTACCGGTGGAAGCGGTGCGCCACCTGGTCGAGTCCCACCCCGTAGGAGGCATAGAGCCAGGGCGAGCGGTAGCTCTGGCCCCGCTGCAGGACGACCTCGCCGGGCAGCAGCAGCTCACCGCCGCCGATCACCTGCTCCCCGGTCGAGAGCCGCTCGGCATAGTGGGTGTGGTTGCCGCTCCAGCCCGTGTGCACGGCCCAGATCTCCCCGTCGGAGAAGGAGAAGCCGGGTACGCCGAGATGCAGCAGCGCGGCCGCGTCAGCGCCCGTCCGGCCCTTCCGCCCCTCCCGCAGGTGCGTGCCGACCTGCAGCGGCTGCCGTTGGGGAATGCGCTCCTTCCCCCACCGTCCGCTGAAGTCCAGCACCCCCCGAGCCGCCGCCGGTACCGGGAACGCGAGCACCAGGTCCTGCAGGTCGTAGCTCTCGCCGACGTTGCGCAGCTCGGCGCCGCCCCGCAGCAAGCCGCCCGGCAGAATCTCGAGACGCAGGGTCAGCTCGAGCTCGGCCGCCGGGTCGGCCGCGTCCACCTCGACGGAGGTGGGACCGTCGAGCTGCAGGAGCCTGCCGGGGATCGCCACCTTCCGACCGTCGACCCGCAGTCCGGTCGTGCTGAACTTCGGGGACCAGGCCTGACCGCCGCGGGAGCCGCTGAGCCCCGGCCGACCCACCCAGCCGGTCCAGTGCTCGGGCAGCAAGGAGAGGCGGACCGGCTCGTCCACCAGGTTGACCGCCACCGGGTCGACGCCGGCGAGAGCGAGGGTGGCGGCGTCCTCGGGGCTGAGCGGACCGAGGTCAGCCCCCCAATGCACGACCGCGGGCAGTCGGGCACCCGTGAGGTCGAGCACGACCTGGAGGCCGGCTTCCCTGAGGCTCAGAAATCCATCGATCGGGCCGGTCATGACGCTCCTTCGGGTGCTGGCTGCGACGGCGGTGGGCGATGGGGCGGGAGAAGCAGACCTCCCGGCGACCACCCACCCGAAACCGGGCCTCGGGTTTCCCCACCCGGAACCCCTCCATCCCGGAAGATTAGTGAGCGTGGTGGAGCTCCCGTTTGCCCCCGTCCTGCCGCTCCGGACCGAGCGTCTGGTCCTGCGTCGATTCGAGCCGGACGACCTGGATGCGCTGCTGACCTTCCACGGCGATCCCGAGGCGGTGCGGTACGTGCCGTTTCCGCCGCGGGACCGGGCCGCGGTGGCGACGGTGCTGGAGCGCAAGACGACGAGCACCGGCTTCGCTGCCGAGGGTGACCTGATCGAGCTGGCGGTGGTCCTCGACAGCGACGGGAGCCTGATCGGGGACGTGCTGCTCGCCCTGCGCTCCGTCGAGCACGAGACCGTGGAGGTCGGCTACATCTTCTCGCCCGGACACGCTGGTCGGGGGTATGCGACCGAGGCGGTCCGGGCGCTGCTGGACCTCGCCTTCGACTGTCTCGGAGCCCGGCGGGTGACCGCCAGGGTGGACGACCGGAACGTCCGCTCGCGGGCCCTGCTCGAGCGGCTGGGCTTCCGTCTCGAGGCTCACCTGGTGGAGAACGAGTGGTTCAAGGGCGAGCTGACGAGCGAGGTCGACTACGGGCTGCTCGGCCGCGAGTGGCGGGTCGTGCCGGCGGTCAGGGACGGTGCAGCGTGACGGGGTCGAGGCTTCGGATCGTCGGTGCCGTCGTGGCCATGCTCGGTCTGCTCGTCCTCGCCCCGTTTTTCCTCGCCTCGGGGCTGATGGCGCCGCTGTGGGCCGTCGTCGGCCTGGTCGGGGTATGGCTGGCACTCTTCGTCGTCGGCTGCGTGTGGTTCCGACGCCGGCCGGCCTGGCTGGTCCTGCTGCCCCTGCTGGCCGTCCTGGTGTGGTGGGGCGCGATGACCGCGGGGGAGGCGTGGCTGGGCTGGACCGCCTGAGGTCTCACGCCGGGGCACCCGTCAGCGGCCGCTACCGTGATGCCGCGGCGGCAGGCTTGCTGGCGGTCGTCGCCGGTCGCGTCAGGTCAGCGGTCAGCCGGGTGGTGAAGGCCGCCGGGTCGGCAACCACGTCGGGCGTGACGAGCCGGACCCGGTCGGCCTCATGAAGGCCGGCCTTGCCGTCGACGGTGACGACCAGCCAGCCGAGGTGGGACTGCTGGGCCAGCTGCTTGGCGTCCAGCGTGACGCTCACCGACGCACGGGCTCCCGGCTTCAGGATCACCCCGTCGCCTTGGCTGACCACCGGGGAGTAGGCACTGAAGCGGGCCACGCTGGTGAGGTCGGGATCAGCCTGGCCGACGACGGTCCCGCCGGCGGCCTGCACGTCGATCGGCCCCGAGGTCGCGCCGACACCGATCCTGCTGGCCGCCACGGGCAGCAGGACGGTGGACCCGTTGGCCGGCGCGGGAGCCGGCCAGGCATCCAGGGTTGCACCGGTCCTGGCGTTCAGCGTGAAGGCCGCCATCGTCCCGTTGGGGATGCCGATCGTCGCCAGACCCATGTCAGCGGCAAGGATGACGTAGTCGACGGTCCCGTCGCGGTCGGTGTCCAGCAGGAGGTCGATCTCGTGGCTGGCCTGGGTGGAGGTGCCGCTCGCCTGGGATGCGGCGAACACGAGCAGCCGGTCGGACTTCGGAAGCGCGCCGACCGGTCCGGGCAAGGACTGAACACCGAGGTTGGTGAGGTCGGCCGTCTCCGCTTCGGTGGCGTCGCCGGCAGGGTCGGAGAGCAACCACGCGTAGAGGTCGGCCGTTCCGGCATGCACCCCGGCGTTGCGCAGGGTGATCGGTGGGAGGGCGCCCGAAGCCGGGGCCGTGAGCGAGGAGGTGGTGCGGATGTCCGAGAGCGGCACGGGGACGAAGAGGAAGGCCATCCGGAGGGGGTAGATGCCCTTGCGCAGGACCCGCGGCTGGGCGACGACGAGCCCGTGCAGCGAGGTGAGCGCGCCGCCGTCGTTCGCGTTCGCGCCAGGCAGCCGGGCCACTGCGCTGCTGGTGAGGTGTACCCGGACCGCAACCGTTCTGGTCCCGCCGGCAGGCACGGTCACCGTCCGCGGCGAGATCGTGATGCCCGCGCCGAAACCCGGGGAGCTCAACGTGCTGCGGAGGTCGTAGCGGACGGCTGCGCTGGACTTGTTCGTGATCAGGAACGACTGGGTCTCGCTGTAGCTGCCGTTCAGCTGGTTCTCACCGAACCGCAGGCTGTTCAGGTGCGAGCCCGTCCACGCGTAGGCCTTCGCCGCCGCCGCCAGGCGCGGCTGTACCAGGCCGGTGCCGATCCGGGCGCTGTTGTAGCCGGCGACCTTGCTGGGTGACGCGGTGGACATGATCGCCGACTTGGCCTGCATGGGCGACCAGGTGGGGTGGGCCTGCCGGACGAGGGCGGCGATGCCCGCGGTGTGCGGTGCGGCCATCGACGTGCCCGACAAGCGGACCGCCTGCGTTCCGGTGCCCATCGCCGCCGAGGGGATGCGGACGCCGGGCGCTGCCACGTCCGGTTTCTGCGCGCTGTCCAGCCGCCGGGGTCCGTTCGAGCTGAACTCTGCCACCCGTGCGAAAGTCGGGCTGGGGATGTCGGGGCCTGCGGTCAAGGTCACGGACTTGCCGGCGGCGGCCTTGAACTGAGCCGCTTGGTCCCCGTCAACGCCGACGAAGGGAATGGTGACGCCTTCGATCGGGCCGTCGAAGGGCGGCAGGCCGGAGACGTTGTTGACCATCAGTACGGCACGGGCCCCGGCCTGCTGGCCGAAGGTCGCGCGCACGACGCGTCCGCAGGTCCCGCGGGTGGAGAGGACCACCTTGCCCCGCACCCCGGCGTAGTCGGTGGCGGCGCAACCCAGCCCGACATCGACGAGCTCGCCCGTGACCGGTGTGCCCAGCCCGGTCCCGTTCGCGAGCAGCCCGACGCTGGTGACCGCACCGCTGATCAGGACTCCGGGCACGCTGCGCTGCTCCGCATCCACCGCCGCGACGCTCAGGCTCTGGTCGAAGGTCCCGGGGTCGCCCCCGACGTAGGCGCCGGGTCCAGAGTTGCCCGCCGACGCCACCACCAGGACGCCGGCCGCGGTAGCGGTCTGGACGGCGACCGAGCCGAGGTCGTGGGCTGTGCCGTAGGCGCCACCCAGCGACATGTTGATGACGTCGACCCCATCAGCGACCGCCCGGTCGAGGGCCGCGACCAGGATGCCGTCCGCGCTTGCTCCGGTGCAGCCGAACACCTTGTAGGCCTTGAGGGTCGCCTGCGGGGCCACGCCGGGTTCGACGTCGAACGCCTTGTCGAGGGTCGCCTTGTTGTACGGACCCGTGTACGAGGCACCCTTGCTGGTCACCCCGCCGCCGACCGCGGTGCCGCCCACATGGGTCCCGTGGCCCACGCAGTCGAGGGGGTCGGGGTCAGGCTGGGGGATCCGGTTGGCGGGGCTGGCGGAGCTGGGATCGTAGGCGTTGCCGACGAAGTCGTAGCCTCCGGTCACCTTCGCCGTCGGGAAGGTCCCCCGTTCGATGATGGCGGGGTTGTTGTCCTTGTACGCGGCCGGCGTACCGGGACCGCCGAAGTCAGCGTGGGTGTAGTCGATCCCGGTGTCGATGAGCCCGACCACCTGGCCCTTACCGGTCAGGCCGAGGTCCTGCCAGGTCCTGTCGACACCGGTGAACTGCTCCGCGGCGGCATTGTCGAGCCGGACGGTCTGCGACACCTGGACCGCCTGCACGCCGGCAACGCGGGCGACCTTGTCGAGGTCGCTCGCCTTCACCCGGACCTGGAGGGCGTTGAGCACGGTGGAGAGTCGGCCGTAGGTCGTCGCCCCCACCGCGGCCAGCTTGGGCACGACGGCGTCCTGGATCGCCGTGACCTGCCGGACCGCCTGGCTCCGCTGGAAGCCGGAGCCCTGGGTGGTCCGGCGAACGGCCACGGGGTCGCCCTGCAGCTGGACCAGCGCGTCCACGATCTTGTCCTGCTCGAGCCAGCGCGGGCCGTTCACGACCTTGCCGATCCGGGAGATGTCGAGCCGTTGCAGGTGTTTGACCGACGTGGGCCCTTGCTGCGGAGCCGGAGCCGCGTGCGTTGGCTGGGCAACGCTGAGGAGGACCACGAGGGCGAGACCGGCGATGGCGGCGCGACGCTTTTCCACTGCTTCTCCTGACCATTGCATGCAAGGTGAAATGCAGCACAAGGTGCGCTCCCCGGGAAACTAACACGGTAAAAGCAGGCGGCGACAGTGCCGATTTCTGCCATCCCTCGCCTCCGCGGCGGCCTCGCGTGGACTGGAAAACGCGGCAGGCTCAGGAGTGGTTGATCAGCCGCAGGAGGTACTGGTGCAGCCGGAGGTCGTCGGTCACCTCAGGGTGGAAGGCGGTGGCCAGCAGCGCTCCCTGGCGGACGGCGACGACGCGCGGGGACGTCAGCCCCGGCGGGGTCACCTCGGCCAGGACCTCGACGTCCGGACCGACCTGCTCGACCCAGGGCGCGCGGATGAACACCGCGTGCACGCTGCCGTCCGGGACGCCGGACAGCTCCAGGTCGGTCTCGAACGACTGCACCTGGCGCCCGAACGCGTTGCGCCGGACCACGACGTCCAGGCCACCGAACCCCTGCTGCTCACCCGGCCGGTCGAGGACGTGGTCGGCCAGCAAAATCATCCCCGCGCACGACCCGTAGGCCGGGAGCCCGGCCCGGAGCGCTGCCACCAGCGGGTCCCGGACCTCGAAGGCGCGGCTGAGCTTGTCGATGGTGGTGGACTCGCCGCCCGGCAGCACGATGCCGTCCAGCCCGTCGAGGTCGTCCGGCCGACGGACCGGACGGACCCGCGCGCCGCAGGCGGTGAGCGCGGCCAGGTGCTCGCGGACGTCGCCCTGGAGGGCGAGCACACCGACGAGCGGGGCGGTCACCAACCGCGTTCCGCGAGCCGGTGCGGCTCGGGGAGCTCCTCGACGTTGATGCCGACCATCGCCTCGCCGAGACCCCGGGAGACCTTGGCCACGACGTCCGGGTCGTCGAAGAAGGTCGTCGCCTTGACGATGGCGGCGGCCCGCTGGGCGGGGTTGCCGGACTTGAAGATGCCCGAGCCGACGAAGACGCCTTCCGCGCCGAGCTGCATCATCATCGCCGCGTCCGCAGGGGTGGCGATCCCGCCGGCCGTGAACAGCACGACCGGCAGCTTGCCCAGTTCGGCCACCTCGGCGACCAGGTCGTAGGGCGCCTGGAGCTCCTTCGCCGCGACATACAGCTCGTCGGGGGACAGCGACGACAGCCGGCGGATCTCACCGCGGATGCTGCGCATGTGGGTGGTCGCGTTGGAGACGTCCCCGGTGCCCGCCTCACCCTTGGAACGGATCATGGCGGCGCCCTCGCTGATCCGACGCAGCGCCTCGCCCAGGTTCGTCGCGCCGCAGACGAAGGGAACCGTGAACTGCCACTTGTCGATGTGGTGGGCATAGTCGGCCGGGGTCAGCACCTCCGACTCGTCCACGTAGTCCACCCCGAGGGACTGCAGCACCTGCGCCTCGACGAAGTGCCCGATCCGGGCCTTCGCCATCACCGGGATGGACACCGCAGCGATGATGCTGTCGATCATGTCGGGGTCGCTCATCCGCGAGACCCCGCCCTGGGCGCGGATGTCCGCCGGCACCCGCTCGAGCGCCCTCACGGCCCCGGCTCCGGCGTCCTCGGCGACCCGGGCCTGCTCCGCGGTGACGACGTCCATGATGACGCCGCCCTTGAGCATCTCGGCCATGCCCCGCTTGACGCGTCCGGTGCCGGTGGTGGGAGTGGTCATCACGAATCCTCTGCTGGTGCGGTCGCCGGGGCCGCGGGTCACGGGCTGGCCAGGGTCTTCACCGCCCATCGGTCATGACGAGGGTGGTGGCTACGGCCCCTCCCCATCTTGCCAGTCGACGGAGCGCCCGCGCCTACGCTGAGCGCCATGAGTGTTCGTGGGCGCGGGGTCCTGGTCACCGGCTCGTCCCGAGGCGTCGGCGCCGCCACCGCCCGCGCTTTCGCCGACCGGGGGGACCGGGTCGTCGTGCACTACCGCGCCGCCGAGCGTCCAGCGAGGGCACTCGTCGAGAGCCTGCCGGGCGCCGGCCACGCGCTCGTCCAGGGCGACCTGGCCGATCCGGACGCGGTGCCGACCCTGGCCCGGGAGGCGATCGCGGCACTCGGCCGGGTAGACGTCCTGGTCAACAACGCGGCGCTGTTCCTCGACCCGTCGGAGGGGAGCCGCCGAGGCGACCACCGGATCACCGACGTCGACTACGGCGACTGGGTTCGAGCCTGGCAGACCACGCTGGCCACCAACCTGATGGGCGCCGCCAACCTCACCTGGTGCATCGCCCGGCACATGATCGAGGTGCCGCCGGCGGACGGCCGGGCCCGGGGACGGATCGTCAACGTCGGCTCCCGGGGTGCCTACCGTGGCGAGCCGGACGTGCCCGCCTACGGCGCCAGCAAGGCGGGCCTGCACGCCTTCGGCCAGTCGATGGCGATCGCCCTGGCACCGGAAGGCATCTCCGTCGCCACGCTCGCCCCCGGCTTCATCGCCACCGACATGGCCGCCCCGCTGCTGGACGCGCCGGCCGGCGCCGCCATCCGCTCCCAAAGCCCCTTCAACCGGGTCGCCTCGCCGGAAGAGGTGGCCCGCGCCCTCGTCACCCTGGCCGAGCCGGGCGCCGAATGGGTCTCCGGCGCAGTCGTCGACTTCAACGGCGCCAGCTACCTGCGCTGACGTCGGCGGCCGGGGCGCGTCGGCGACCGAGCGGGGCCGAGGTGCCGGAAGACTGACGCCATGACCGACACCCGCGAGCTGCACCCGACGCCGCAGCTGACCAGGCCCGGCTGGACGGACCTCGGTGGGCCGTGGCAGTTCGCCTACGACGATGCCGACGCGGGTCTGGACCAGGGCTGGCCGGAGCGGGACGACGTCTTCGACCGGGTGATCACGGTGCCGTTCCCGCCGGAGTCCGCCGCCAGCGGGATCGGTGACCGGGGCTTTCACCCGGTGGTCTGGTACCGGCGGACGTTCCCGGCGGATCGGGGGCCGGGGGAGCGGCTGCTGCTGCACTTCGGGGCCGTGGACTACCGCGCCTCGGTCTGGGTCAACGGTCGGCTGGTCGTGGTGCACGAAGGCGGCCACACCCCTTTCCGGGCTGACATCACCGGCGCCGTCGTGGCGGACGGGGAGAACGTCCTGACCGTGCGGGTCGAGGACCCGCCGGCCGACCCGACCCAGCCACGCGGCAAGCAGGACTGGCTCGAGCGCCCGCACAAGGTGTTCTACGAGCGGACGACAGGCATCTGGCAGCCGGTCTGGCTGGAAGCGGTGCCCGCCACCCACGTGTCGTCCGTGCGCTGGTCGCCGGACCTGCGGCGCGGCGCGCTGGGGATCCGGGTCGTCGTGGACGGCCCGCTCCGCCCGGGTCTACGGCTGCGGGTGCGGCTGAGCCTCCGCGGCGAGACGCTGACCGACGACAGCTACGCAGTGACCGCCCCGGTGCTGCGGCGCGAGCTGGCTCTCGACCTGGTGGCGATCGTGCACCACCGCCGGGAGTTCCTCTGGGCTCCCGAGCACCCGAACCTCCTCGATGCGACCGTCACCCTGGTCGAGGACGACCGAGCGGTGGACGAGGTGGGCAGCTACGTGGGGCTGCGCAGCGTCGCCTGCTCGGGCGGGCGCTTCCTGCTCAACGCCCGGCCGTACTTCCTCCGGCTGGTGCTCGCCCAGAACTACTGGCCGGAGTCGCACCTGGCGGCGCCCAGCCCCGAAGCCCTCCGGGCGGAGGTGGAGTGGGTGAAACAGCTGGGCTTCAACGGCGTCCGGATCCACCAGAAGGTCGAGGACCCGCGGTTCCTGTACTGGTGTGACCGGCTGGGCGTGCTCGCCTGGGGGGAGATGCCCAGCGCCCTCGCCTTCGACACCGCCACGATCGGCCGGCTGACCCGGGAGTGGCTCGAGGTGCTGGAACGCGACGCTTCCGCACCCTCGCTGGTGGCCTGGGTGCCGTTCAACGAGAGCTGGGGAGTGCCGAACCTGGAGGACGACCGGGCCCAGCGGGACGCGGTCCGAGCGCTGTTCTACCTCACCCGCGCGGTCGACCCGACGCGGCCGGTGGTCGGCAACGACGGCTGGGAGCACCTCGTCTCCGACATCTTCGGCGTGCACGACTACAGCGCGAGCGGTGACGTGCTGAGGGAGCGCTACGGCAGTGACGAGGCTCTGGAGCGCACCCTGACCAAGGTCCAGCCCTACTACCGGACGCTCGTGCTGCCCGAGCGGCAGACCGACGGTGCGCCGCTGATGGTGACCGAGTTCGGCGGCATCACCTACGACCCCGGTTCGCAGAGCTTCTGGAACGGCTACGGCGCGGTGCAGTCCGCCGCCGAGCTGCTGAACCGCTACACCGACCTGGTCACGGCCCTGCTCGACAGCCCGGTGGTGACCGGGTTCTGCTACACCCAGCTCACCGACACGGCACAGGAGCGGAACGGGTTGCTGGACGAGTGGCGCCGGCCGAAGGTGGACCCCGCCGCCGTCGCCGCGGTGAACCGGCGGGCCTCGGCCGCCGTGCCGGCCGACGCGATCGCGGAGATCCAGATCGTGCACGCCGCGCAGCATCCCGTCGGTGACCTCGACTGAGGTCCCGCGAGGCTGCCGCTCAGGACGGAAGCGCCTCCGCGATGGCGGTCAGAACCTCCTCCGACTCCGGCTGCGTCTGGGGCCGGAAGCGGGCTCGAACGCTGCCGTCGGGAGCGACGAGGAACTTCTCGAAGTTCCACTGCACGTCTCCGGAGGCCCCGCTGGCATCCTCCGTCGAGGTGAGCACGTCGTAGAGCGGGTGCCGACCGGGGCCGTTGACCTCGACCTTCTCCGTCATGGGGAACGTCGTGCCGTAGGTCGTCGAGCAGAACGCCGCGATCTCGTCCGGTGTGCCGGGCTCCTGGCCCCCGAACTGGTTGCAGGGCACGCCGAGGACCGTGAAGGACTGCCCGCCGAAGCGTTCCTGCAGCTTCTCCAGCCCGGCGTACTGCGGGGTGAGTCCGCACCTGCTCGCGACGTTGACGACGAGCACGGCCTTGCCGGAGAGGTCCGGCAGCTCGCCGCCGTCAAGTGCGGCCAGCGGAGTGTTGAGAAAGGTCACCGGGTGAACCTACGACGTGCCGTCCCGCTCCGAGCTGGCGGCCACGTACCGCCAGAAGTCCCGCATCACCGGGAGCGGTGTCGGGCCGGTCATGGCCACCTGGGTGAGCAGGATGCTCACCGTGCCGCTGGCCGGGGTCAGGTGCGCGGCGGTCCCGGTGCCGCCGACCCAGCCGTACCGTCCGGGGACGTTCCAGGGGTTCAGCTCGGCCACGTCGACCGAGCCGCCGTACCCCCAGCCCTGCCCTTCGAGGAAGAGCCACCCGGCCTCGCGCTGCTCCGCGGTCAGGTGGTCGGTCATCAGCTGCTGCAGGGAGCCCGTCGACAGGAGCCGCCGGCCACCGGCGGTGCCGCCGGCGAGCAGCATCCGGGCGAACGCCAGCAAGTCGTCGACGGTCGAGACCAGCCCGCCCGCCCCGGACGGCAGGGCGGGGCGGCTGCTCCACGGCCCGTCGGTGTCCTCCACGAGCTCCAGATCCCCGCTCGGACCGGTCCGGTAGTAGCTGGCGAACCGGCCCAACTGCCCGGCGTCCACCCAGAACGCGGTGTCCACCATGCCGAGCGGCTCCAACAGCCGTTCGCTCATCACCTCGTCCAGGGGCCGGCCCGTCACCCGGGCGACAAGGGCGCCCTGCAGGTCGGAGCAGGTGTTGTACAGCCACGCCTCGCCCGGCTGGTGCAGCAACGGGATCTGCGCCAGCGCCGCCAGCCACTCGTCCAGTCCGGCGACAGGCCGGGGCCGTGGGCCCGGTTCCAGCGCGAGCAGCGCCTGCACCGCCGGCAGGCTGAAGTCCGAGGGGAACCCGTAGCCGGCCCGGGAGGTGAGCAGGTCGGCGACGGTGATGGCCCTGGTGGCCGGCACCACGTCGTCGACCGGCGCCGCCGGGCTGCGGACGACCTGCGGCGCGGCGAGCTCGGGAAGCCAGCGGTCGACCGGGTCCTCGAGGGCGATCCGGCCCTCGTCCACGAGCGTCAGGACCAACGCGGCCGTCAGTGGCTTCGTGAGCGAGGCGATCCGGAAGATCGAGTCGCGGGCCGCGGGTGCGGTGCCCTCGGCGTCCAGCGACCCCACGGCTCGGACCTCCACCTCGTCTCCGCGAGCGACGAGGGCGACCGCCCCCGGTGCCACCCCAGGTCCGACGTGGGACGAAAGGACGGCTTCCAGGGTGTTTCGGGCTGCTGCGTTGCCGGTGGTGTTCACCACGGGCAGACTTCCGGCGGCGGCCAGACTCATCGGGGCCGGGCGCGCTGGCTCAGCCCGACGACCGCGGCACTGAGCAGGCTGGTGAGCGCGGCCAGCCAGGTCGTGAGCGGGGGAGCGCCGGACGCGGACACCAGGCTGATCAGCGCCGCCGTCACCACCTGCCCGGCGACGGCGAAGACCCCGACGACCAGGACCCCGTGGATGCGGACGGCCACCGCGGAGGCCCAGATGAAGCCGATCCCGCAGAGCCCGCCGAGGTAGAGCCAGCCCTCCCTGGGCAGCCCGACGAGCCGTCCGGGCAGGACCAGGGTGGCGGCGAGGAACAGGGTGAGCCCGAGGGTCCCGACGAAGAAGTTGTTCCAGGTCGTCACCCAGGAGCCGAACCGTGCCGACAGCCGGCCGTTGACGCCCTGCTGCAGGCTGTTGAGCAGCCCGGCCACCAACGGGAGGGCCGCCACGAGCAGGAACAGGAGTGTCACGGGCACGGCTGCGGCCACCCCGGCACCGGAGATGGCGACGGCGACCACGGCCAGCGCTGCCCCCACCACGCGTCCCGCGCTCAACCCGGTGGGCCCGTTCGGACCCCAGCCCTGGTGGTCGACCAGCAGGGCCATCACAGCCTGGCCCGCCACGAAGCAGATGACGAAGAAGGTGATCCCCATCCGGCCGGCCGCGAGACCCTGGGAGGCGACGAAGAACGCGCCCCCCAGGCCGCCCAGCACGAGCCAGAGCGGGACCCGCCGCTGTGCGACCGCGTGCCCCAGCTCGATGATGCCGCGCCCCATCGGACGGTTCACGAGGGCGAACAGCGTCAGCACCACCAGGCCGGAGCCGAAGCTGATCACGGCGGCGAGGGCGGAGGCACGCAGCCCCGTCCCGAGCCGGTGGGCCAGCGCTCCGTTGACCTGCGCCTGCAGGGTGATCAGCCCGCCGCTGGTCAGCATCATCGGCAGCGTCAGCAGCCAGTGGGGATGGGAACCATGGGAGACGCTGCGGCTCGTCTCCCGCTCCACACCGTCGGGGGCGGGGGTGGCGAGGGGGAGCCGGCGCGACGTCACCGGCCGGACGAGGAGAGGGCGCTCAGCGCAGCCTGGCGATGGACCTCCGTCAGCCGTTCCACCTGGCGCTCCGCCCGACCGACCAGGCTCGCGACGTCGAGCTCGTCCTGGTCGGCGACCCCGGCGGCTACCAGCGCCCGCCAGCCCGCCGCCTTCAGCTGGACGGCCGTGAGCACGCCCTCGACCTCGACCAGGTCGCTCAACGGCGCCCGGCGCACCAGGTGCCCATTGGGCTTCAGCCGGCCGACGCGCTCGCCAAGCCGCAGAGCCGTACCGAGGACCGGGTCAGGTTTGACGTCGAGCCGGCGCATCAACCCGTGCAGCGCGTCGAGGTCCTCCTGGGACTCGACCAGCAGCTGCCGCAGGACCTCGCCGTAGGGCCTCCGGCGCTGGCTGGACGCGGTCCGGCGGACCAGGTCGAGACCCGCCCGGGCCGCCGCCTCATGGTTGCGGAGATAGATGCTGAGTTGGCTGGGCACCCGTCCTTTGTACTCGACGGCCCGACGGTGCTGCGTAGTGCCGTGAGTAACCGGCACTGTGCAGCAATAAGTGGGCCGGCAGGAGTCAGGAGCCTTGCTCCAGATACTCGGCGAAGGTGCGCCGCCCGAAGGGGGGACCGGGCACGAGGTTGTGGCCTGCCCGGTAGGCGGCGAACGTCCGGCCGGGTAGACGCAGGGGCAGCACCGGCCGACGGGAGCCCACCCCGACCGCCCACAGCCGGCCCAGTGCCGGCGCGGGCAGCGTCTCCGGTCCGCCGATGTCGGGGACCCGGCTGGCGGGCGGTCGGGCGCAGAGCTCCGCCAACCGCGTCGCGACCTCGCGGACGTCGACGGGCTGGAGCCGGAACGCGGGGGCGACCAGGACCGGCGACCAGCGCTGCGCGGCGAACAGGCGCGCGACCAGGTCGTGGAACTGGGTGGCCCGCAGCACGGTGTACGGCACCCCGGACGCCGCGACGATCCGCTCCGACTCCAGCTTCCGGCGGTAGTAGGGGAGGGGGATGCGGTCGACCCCGACGATCGAGATGAGCACCAGGTGCTCGATCCCGGCCGCGGTCGCCGCCCGGACGAGACTGGCCGTCGCCTCGTCGTCCCGGGACGACGTGGCCAGGTGGAGGACCGTGGTCCGGCCCTCGAGGGCTGCCGGCAGCCCCTGTCCGGTGGCCAGGTCGCCAGTGGCCAGTCCTGGAGCCGACCGTCGGCTCAGGACCCTGACGTCGTGACCGGCTTCCTGCAGCCGCGCCACGGTGGGCCGGCCGAGCGTGCCGGTTCCCCCGGTGACGAGGACAGCGACCATGGCAAGAGTCCTTCCGACAAAGGCGGCAGCTCCCTGCCTGCCGTACGGTAACGAGGCGCCGCGGTCATCACCACTCCGCTGGCCGGACCAGCCTCGGCGGTTCCGGTGCCCACCTACAGTGGCTGCCGTGACCGTGCGCTGGTTGGTGGTGCTGCTCGCGGCGGCGGCGGTCGTCGCGACGCCGGTCGCGCTGCGGGCCCGCCCCGCCGCGCCGTCGGACCTGACTGCCGGCGACCTCGCCGTACGCGTCCAGAGCTCCCGTGCCGTGCCCTGGTCCGGGGTCGTGTCCAGCGTCGGCACCCTGCAGGTGCCGGACAGTGACTCCTTCGCCAACCTGGCTCCGCTGCTGGGCGAGCAGAACGACCTGCGGGTGTGGTGGCGCAGCGCCGAGGACTGGCGGGTGGACCGGATCCGGAGCACCGGCGAGGCCGACCTGTTCCGGCGCGGCAGCACCTCGATCCGCTGGGTCTTCGAGTCCGAGACCGCGACGATCGCTCCGGTCTCCCGGATCCGGCTGCCCGACGCCTCCGATCTGCTGCCGCCGACCCTCGGCCGCTCGCTGCTGCAGGGGGCCCGCGACGACGAGCTGGCCCGCCAGCCGAGCCGCCGGCTGGCAGGGGTGGACGCCCCCGGCCTGCGGCTCACCCCGAACGACCCGGCCAGCACCGTGGGACACGTCGACCTGTGGGTGGACCCGGACAGCGGGCTGCCGCTGCGGGTCGAGCTGTACGGCCGCGACGATTCGCGACCCCTGCTGAGCACTGAGCTGGTCGCCCTCGACCGGGCGGTACCCGACCCCGCCATCACCACCTTCACCCCGCCCGATGGTGTGACGGTCCGCTACGAGGAGTCGGTCGACGTCGCCGCGTCCGCCAACGCCTTCGCACCCTTCGACCTGCCCCCGTCGCTGGCGGGGCTCGATGCCCGGTCGGGGGAGGACCCCGGCGCCGTCGGCGTCTACGGGCGCGGACCCACCACCCTGGTCGCCCTGCCGCTGCGTGGACAGGTCGCGGGCCCGCTGCGGGAGCGGCTGCAGTCCAGCGGCACCACCCGGGAAACCCGCGCGGGAACCCTGGCGCCGCTCGGACCCATCGGGCTGCTCGTCACCCCGGACCGCGGTCGGGGCACCTTCCTGCTCGCCGGCACCGTGACCGGCCAGACTCTCGAGCACGCAGCGGATGAGCTGCTGAGGACCTCATGAGCGATCAACCGGTGATCCGGACCCGTGGGCTGACCAAGCGCTACGGCGAGCTGCGGGCCGTCGACGGGGTGGACCTCGACGTGAGCGAGGGCGACGTCTACGGCTTCCTCGGGGCGAACGGCTCGGGCAAGACCACGACGGTCCGGATGCTGCTGGGCCTCGTGCTCCCGACCTCCGGGACGGCCGAGGTGCTGGGCCTGCCGATGCCGGCCTCGCGGCGAACCGTGCTGCCTCGGGTCGGGGCGCTCGTGGAG
>JBJMIS010000045.1:0-51162 GCA_045806705.1 Friedmanniella sp. | reverse complement strand
CTGGTGTCGGCCGCACCTCGCTGCCCGCCACGACGGGCGTCCAGCGGGCCCGGGTCGACACCGCCCTGCGCGCTCTGGGGGACGCAGCCTCGGCCGGGATGAGCCGTGGCTGGGCCGACGCGACCCGCCGTGCCGTCCGCTCTGGGGAGTCGTCGCTCCCCGACGCTCTCGATCGCGCCGTCGCCGGTACCGACCTCGACCTCGCCGGCCATCGGCGCTGGTGGCAGGCCGTCCGGGTGCTGCAGTGGGTGCTGGTGGCGGCGGTCGTGGCCGGGCTGTTGTGGCTCGGTGCGGCGTTCGTCCTCGCGTACCTGCGGCTGCCGCCGCTGCCGGACGTGCTGTGGTGGGGGCTGCCCGCACCCACCGTGCTGACGCTGGGCGGGGTGCTCGCCGGGTTGGTCGTCGCCGGGCTGTCCCGGATCGGGGTGGTCGTCGGTGCCCGCCGGCGGGCTGCCCGGGCGCGAGCCGCTCTGCGCCGCGCCATCGCCGCCGTCACCGAGCGCCTGGTAGTGGAGCCGCTGCGGGCAGAGCGACAGCGCTACGACGACGCCCGCGCTGCACTGGAGCGGGCCGGCGGCTGAACCCGGCGCCGGGGCCGCGCCAGCACACGAGGTCGAGGCGGCGCGTCCACGCTGGCATACTTGGTCGGCGCGGGGCCACCACGTCGGGACGGCCCGCTCCTGCACGCAACAGCAAAGGTCTGCCTCTTCATGCCTGAGTTCATCTATTCGATGCACAACGTCCGCAAGGCGCTGGGCGACAAGGTGGTGCTCGACAACATCACCCTGTCCTTCTACCCGGGCGCCAAGATCGGCGTGGTCGGTCCCAACGGCACCGGAAAGTCGACGCTGCTGAAGCTGATGGCCGGGCTCGAGCAGCCCAACAACGGCGACACCATGCTGGCCAAGGAGGCGAGCGTGGGCATCCTGCTCCAGGAGCCGCCGCTCACCGAGGGCAAGACGGTGCTGGAGAACGTCGAGGAGGCGGTGGCCGACATCAAGGCGCTGCAGCGCCGGATGGACGAGCTCGGCGTCGCCATGGGGGAGCCGGACGCCGACTTCGACGCACTGATGGCCGAGATGGGCGACGTGCAGACCGAGCTCGACGCCCGGAACGCCTGGGACATCGACTCCCAGCTCGAGCAGGCGATGGACGCCCTCCGCTGCCCGCCGCCCGAGGCGATGGTGGACGTGCTCTCCGGGGGCGAGCGACGTCGGGTGGCGCTGTGCAAGCTGCTCTTGCAGCAGCCGGACCTGCTGCTCCTCGACGAGCCGACCAACCACCTGGACGCGGAGTCGGTGCACTGGCTGGAGGGTCACCTCAAGGCCTACCCGGGCGCCGTCCTGGCCGTCACCCACGACCGGTACTTCCTGGACAACGTCGCCCAGTGGATCCTCGAGATCGACCGGGGCAAGACCCACCCGTACGAGGGCAACTACTCCACCTACCTCGACACCAAGCGCGCCCGGCTGCAGATCGAGGGCAAGCGGGACGCCAAGCGCGCCAAGATCCTGGAGCGCGAGCTCGACTGGGCCCGCTCCAACCCGAAGGCCCGCCAGGCCAAGAACAAGGCGCGGCTGGCCCGGTACGAAGAGATGGCGGCGGAGGCCGACCGTAACCGGAAGCTCGACTTCGAGGAGATCAACATCCCGGCCGGGCCGCGGCTGGGCAGCAACGTGCTGGACGCCGACAAGCTGGTCAAGGGCTTCGGGGACCGGCTGCTCTTCGACGGCCTCAGCTTCTCCCTGCCGCGAGCCGGCATCGTCGGCGTCGTCGGTCCGAACGGGGTCGGCAAGTCCACGCTGTTCCGGATGATCGTGGGGGAGGAGACCCCGGACTCCGGCTCGCTCAGGATGGGCGAGACGGTCAAGTACTCCTATGTCGACCAGAGCCGGTCCGGCCTGGACCCGACGAAGAACGTCTGGGAGCTCGTCTCGGACGGGCTGGACTACATCAAGGTCGGCAACTTCGAGATGCCCTCCCGGGCCTACGTCGCCTCGTTCGGCTTCAAGGGCCCGGACCAGCAGAAGCCGTCCGGTGTGCTGTCCGGCGGTGAGCGCAACCGCCTCAACCTGGCGCTGACGCTGAAGATGGGCGGCAACCTGCTGCTGCTCGACGAGCCGACCAACGACCTGGACGTGGAGACCCTGCAGTCGATGGAGGACGCGCTGCTGGAGTTCCCCGGCTGCGCCGTCGTCATCTCCCACGACCGCTGGTTCCTGGACCGGGTCGCGACCCACATCCTGGCCTGGGAGGGTGACCAGGAGGACCAGGCCGAGTGGTTCTGGTTCGAGGGGAACTTCGCCGACTACGAAGCGAACAAGATCGCCCGCCTGGGCGCCGAGGCGGCGCGTCCCCACCGGGCGACCCACCGCCGTCTCACCCGCGGCTGAGGGCCGTGAGCGACGTTCCCAGCGGGGACCTGCCCGACCCCGAGCACAGCACGCCCGAGGGCGTTGACGACGCCACCGTCGACGCCCTCGGCAAGCTGAGCGAGGCGCTGGAGACCGTGGAGCGCGCCCGCGGACACCTCTACACCTTCCACCAGCTGACCGGCTCGGCAGATCTCGCGCTCCAGGGAGCGGTCGAGGCGCTGCGGCAGGCCGGGCACGACGAGCTGGCGGGGAGGATCGACCGGGAGCTGGTGGGCCGGAACGTCATCGGCGGCCGCTGGACCTTCCAGATCGTCGAGGACTACGACGACGGCTACTGGTCCCTCTTCCGGGACCTCGAACGCGCCGCCCGCGAGCAGCTGGCCGGCGGTCGCCGGCACCTCTTCGAGGCCCGGCTGAAGCAGGCCGAGCGAACCCCCGGCCTGCCCGGCCACGAGGCGACCCCGTAGCCCTGGCGGTTGGGGCGCTGGGGCCTGTCGGTTCCCCAGGTTTACCTGGGGATTCCCCGCTTTACCCAGGTTGCAACCTGGGTAAGGCGCGTAGAAGGTGAGCAAAGTGCGGTGCGCCGTGGCGACACCGGTCGCGCGTCCCGCCGATCCAGCAGCCCTGAGCGGCCGCGCCTCCGCCGTCAGCACCGGAGGGCGTGACCGCCGGTCCGGGAACCCGGGGCAGCCGTACGTCGTGCGCGACGGGTGCCTGGTTACAGTGGCCGGAGCCCAACCCCGCCGACTGACCTTAGGACCTGCATGAGCGACCTCGCCCCCCGCCAGAACGTCAAGTTCGACCGTGACGGCACCACCATCAGCGGCTACCTCCAGCTGCCCCCGAAGGGTCGGGGACCGGGCCTGATCGTGATCCAGGAGTGGTGGGGGCTGGACGACCACATGGTCTCGATCGTCGACCGCTTCGCTGCCGAGGGTTTCGTCGCCCTCGCCCCCGACCTGTACGGCGGACGGGTGACGCACGGGGTCGAGGAGGCGGGGCAGATGCTCGGCTCGCTGTCGGTGGAGGAAGCCGCCGCCAAGCTGGCGGGTTCGGTGGACTACCTGCTCGACCAGGAGGCCGTCACGTCGGAGAAGGTCGGCGCGGTCGGCTTCTGCATGGGCGGGGGTTTCGTGCTGCTGCTGGCGACCGAACGACCGGACGCCATCGGCGCGGTGGTCCCGTTCTACGGCATCGGGCCGGCGGTCCCGGACACCTACACCAAGATCGAGGCGCCGGTGCAGGGGCACTTCGGCGAGCAGGACCAGATGTACCCGGCCGACGCCGCCCGCGCCCAGGAGGAGCAGATCCGCAACGAGGCCGGCGTCGACGTCGAGTACTTCTACTACCCCGCGGGGCACGCCTTCGCGAACGACGACAACCATCTGGGGACCTACGACCCCGACGCCGCCGCGCTCGCCTGGCAGCGCACCGTCGACTTCCTGCACGCCCGGCTCGGCTGACCGGGCGACAGGGTCAGCGGCGGGTCAGCAGCTCGGCGAGGGTCACGGCCTGCCGCCCGGCGAGCTCGGCGAGCTGGGTGCGGCAGGAGAAGCCGTCGGCCAGCACGACCGCGTCCGGACGTGCCTGGACGGCGGGCAGCAGGTCGTGCTCCGCGATCTTGACCGACACGTCGTAGTGGCCCTTCTCGACCCCGAAGTTGCCGGCGAGACCGCAGCAGCCGCCCACTGTGGTCACGGTGGCGCCGGAGGCGGCGAGCAGCGCCGCATCGGCCCGCCAGCCGATCACGGAGGCGTGGTGACAGTGCGGCTGCGCGACGATCTCGACGCCGGTCAGGTCGGGCGGCTGCCAGCCCTCGGTCCGCTGCAGCAGCTCGGCCATGGTGAGCACGCCGGTCGCCAGGTCGGCGACCCGCGGGTCGTCCTCGAGCAGCTCGGCCGCGTCGCTCCGCCAGACGGCCAGGCAGGACGGCTCCAGCCCCACCACGGGGGTGCCGGCGGCCACGTGCGGGTGCAGCACGTCCAACGCCGAACGCAGCTGCCGTCGGGCCCCGTCGCGCTGACCGGTGCTGATCCAGGTCAGGCCGCAGCAGGCCGACCGCTCGAGGAGCTGCGGCGCGTACCCGGCTTGGGTCAGCAGGGTGACAGCCGCCTCGACACCCTCACCGGCGAAGCAGTCGGAGAACGAGTCCACCCACAGCACCACCGGTCGCCCGCTGCTCTGCGGCACGCTCACCCGGTCGCGGGCGGCCCGGGTGGCGAAGCGGGGCAGCGAGCGGCGCTGGTCGACCCCCGCACTCCAACGCACGATCCGGCGTAGCCCGGGCGTCCCCGTCGTGAAGTTGATCAAGGAGGCGAGAGGGCGACTGCGGGTGATCATCCTTCCCCAGCGGGGCAACCAGCCGAGCGCGTAGTGGCTGCGCGGCCGGATCTTGCCCCGGTAGGTGTGGTCGATCACCTGGGACTTGTAGGACGCCATGTCGATCCCGGTCGGACAGTCACGCGCACATCCCTTGCAGGACAGGCAAAGGTCCAGTGCTCGGTGCACCGCCGGCGACTTCCAGCCGAGGGTGATCACCTCGCCGTTGATCATCTCCTGCAGCACGCGGGCCCGGCCGCGGGGGGAGTCCTTCTCCTCGCGGGTTGCCTGGTAGGAGGGGCACATCACTCCCAACCCCGGTGTGGTGTTGGCCAGGCACTTGCCCACCCCGGAGCAGTTGTGCACCGCTTCGGCGAAGCCGTCGACCTTGCCGATGATCTGCAGTGCTCGCAGGTCGGCGTCGAAGGGCCGGGGGTCGACGAGCACCCCGGGGTTGAGCAGGTCGTCGGGGTCGAACGCCGCCTTCACCTCGCCGAACAGCCGGATCGCCTCGGCGGAGTACATCGTCGGCAGCAGCGACGACCGGGCCCTGCCGTCGCCGTGCTCACCCGACATCGAACCGCCGTAGCGGGCCACGAGCTCGGCCGCCTGCTGGATGAAGGAGCGGTGAACCGCCGCGCCGCCCTCGGTGGTGAGTGGGAAGTCGATCCGAACGTGCACACAGCCGTCACCGAAGTGGCCGTAGGGCAGCCCGTCCAGCCCGTGCTGGGCGAGCAGGGCGTCGAAGTCGCGCAGGTAGCTGCCGAGGTGCTCGGGTGGGACCGCCGCGTCCTCCCAGCCCGGGTAGGCCGGAGCGGCGAGGCTGACCCCGGCCAGCCCGGCCCCGTCCTCCCGGATCTTCCACAGCGCCAGCGCCTGCCGGGGGTCGTCGACCAGGAAGCCGTCCAGAGCACCGGCGTCGGCCAGCACCCGTTCCGCCCGCAGCCGGACCTCGGTGGGGTCGTTCCCGACCACCTCGACGAACATCCAGCCGTCGCCGCGGGGCAGCGGAGGCACGGCGGCATCGCCGTGGGTGCGACGGACGACCTCGACGATCCGACGGTCCAGGCCCTCCGCGGCGGTGGGGGAGTGCTGCAGGATGGCGGGGGCGGCGTCACCGGCATCGGCCATCGAGGGGTAGCCCAGCGCGACCATCAGCTTGACGGGGGCGTCGGCGACCAGCCGCACCTGCGCGCCGAGGATGACGCCGAGGGTGCCCTCGGTGCCCGCGAAGAACTTTGCGACGTCGAAGTGCCGCTCGGGCAGCAGGTGCTCGAGGCTGTAGCCGGACACCTGGCGGCCGAACCGGCCGAACTCCGTCCGGATGGTGCCGAGGTTGGCCGCGACGACCTTCTTCAGTGCGGTCAGGCTGGCGAAGGCGTCGATGGACTCGCGGCCGTCGAGCAGGATCCGTTCACCGCTGCCGGTGAGGACGTCGAGCGCCACCACGTTGTCGGCGGTCCGCCCGTAGCCCAGCGCCCGTGGGCCGCAGGCGTTGTTGCCGATCATGCCGCCGATGGTGCAGCGGTTGTGGGTCGATGGGTCGGGGCCGAACCGCAGCCCGTACAGGGCGGCAGCGGCCTGCAGTGCGGCCTGCACGACGCCCGGCTCCACCCAGGCGGTCCGGGCCTCCGGGTCGACCGAGAGGATCGTGTTGAGGTGTCGCGCAGTGTCCACCACCAGCCCCGGCCCGACGGCGTTTCCCGCGCAGGAGGTCCCGGCACCCCGGGTGGTCACGGGCATCCGGACCGCCCGCGCTGCGTCCAGCACCGCCACCGTCTCCTCCACCGAACGGGGGTAGGCGACGGCTCGGGGAGCCACCCGATAGAGCGAGGCGTCGGAGGAGTAGAGCGCGCGGGTCAGCTTGGTCGCGTCCAGCGTGTGCCCCACCCCGCGCCGACGCAGCTCGACCTGGAGCTCGGAGACCTCCGGGAGCACCCGGTTGCTGGCTGCTCCCGAGGTCGGGAAGGGCAGGGTGGCGGCGTTCGGCATGTCGGACCGATGCTAGTCGCCCGGCCGCCCGCGGATCTCGGCGTTCCGCCCGGCTCCGCTGCCGTCAGCGGCCGGTGGCGCAGACGACAGCCGCGAAGGCCCGGCCGACGGCGGCGTAGTCCTCCTCCGACATCGCCTCGACGAAGTGCCGGCGGACGCCCTCCACGTGGGTCGGTGCCGCCGTCTCCAGCAGCTCCATCCCGGTGTCGGTGAGGTGCGCCCAGACGCCGCGTCTGTCGGTCGGACAGCTGGAGCGCTGGACGAGGGAGGCGTTCTCCATCCGGGTGACGGTGTGGGTGAGCCGGGATCGGGACTGGTGCACCGCCTCGGCGAGCTCGGACATGCGGACCCGGCGGTCGGGCGCCTCCGACAGCGTGACGAGGATCTCGTACTCACCCAGGTCGAGGCCGAACTCGCGCAGGTCCGCGTCGAGCCGCTCGGCCAGCCGGGCGCTGCCGAGCAGGTAGGAGCGCCAGACCTTCTGCTGGTCGATGCTCAACCACCGGGGAGCGGTCTGGACTGTGGACATGGCGGAAGTCTATCCGAGCGATGGTTGACTTTTCAACGAACTGCGGATAGTCTGAAGTCAGTTGAAGCATCAAGAGAAGCCTTCCACTCCCAGCCACCTCGGACCCCCCGGGTCCCACCTCAGAGGAGCACCACATGACGCAGGAACTCATCAGCACCGGCCTGAAGGCCGGCACCTGGACCATCGACCCCAGCCACTCCGCGGTCAGCTTCAGCGTCCGCCACCTGATGAGCAAGGTGCGCGGCAGCTTCACCGAGTTCTCCGGTGAGATCGTCACCACCGAGGACCCGACCGAGTCCCGGGTGAACGTCCGGATCAGCAGTGCCTCGATCACCACCAACAACGAGCAGCGCGACGGGCACCTCCGCTCCACCGACTTCTTCGACGCGGACGCGGGCCAGGAGCTCGTGTTCGTCAGCACCGGCGTGCGGTCGACCGATGACGGGTATGTGCTCGCCGGCGACCTGACGATCAACGGGATCACCAAGCCGGTCGACCTGGCCGCGGAGTTCCTCGGCGTGGACGTCGACGCCTACGGGGCCACCCGGCTCGGTGCCGAGGCGACTACCTCGATCAGCCGCAAGGAGTACGGCGTGGACTTCAACGTCCCGCTGGACGGCGGCAAGCTCCTCATCGGCGACAAGATCGACATCACCCTCGCGATCGAGGCGGTCCTCAGCTGAGCTGAGACCGCTGTCGCGGCAGCAGACTCGTCCGAGGCACCCCTCCGGGGGTGCCTCGACGCGTCTTCGGGTCAGCTGAGGTCAGCCGTGCCCGAACGTGACTGGCAGCGTCTCGATCGCCGCCAGCACCTCGTCCACCGTGACCGCCAGCAGCGCCGGGTCAGGCTCGTCCACGAACGGCTCGCCGCGCCGCAGCTCGGCGTGCGTGAGCGCGACGTGGGGACCCGGTGGCGGGCCCCAGGCCTCCGGCGGTGCCGGCCCGAAGATGACCACCGACGGCCGGCCGTACGCCGACGCGAGGTGGCCGGCGCCCGTGTCCGCCGTGACCACGACTGCCGCGTCCGCCACCACCGCCGCGAACTCTCCGAGCGGCAACCGTCCCGCCAGCACAGCGCCGGTGGGCAGGCCGGCGAGCTCGGCCGTCCGTTCCGCCCGCTCCCGGTCCCCGCCGCCACCAGTGAGCACCACCGAGGCGCCCCGTGCCGTCAGGTCGGCGGCCACCGCGGCGAACCGCTCGACGGGCCACTCCCGAGAGCCGTAGTACGCGCCGACGTGCACCACCGCGCAGCCGGCCCAGGGGCTTGCCGTCCTCGGCCGTCGCAGAGCCAGGTCGTCGGGATCGGCCGGCATCCCGTGGGCGCTCACCAGACCCGCCCAGCGCACCCGCTCCGGCACGTTCTCGGGCCACTCCGGACCGTCCCAGCCGGGTGCCCGCCACCCGACCAGACGCCGCGGGCGTAGCGCCTCACACAGCCGTCGGCTCGCCGGTCCGTACCCGTGCAGGTCCACCGCGGTCTCGATCCGTCCGGGCGGAACGGGCAACAGCTCGTCCAGGCCCGCCGTCGGGAGCAGGACGTCCACGGCGTCGACCAGCTCGATCACCGGCTCCAGCCACTCGGGCATGGCCAGCACGATCCGCGCGTCCGGCCGGGCGCGCCGGATCCCGCGGAGCGCCGGCACGCTGACCAGGAGGTCGCCGAGCTTGAGCGCACGCAGCACCAGCACCTCCGGCCGGCCGTCCGGCTCACCCCATCTGTCCATCGCGTCCCCCTGACGTCGCCCCCGCCGCAGACTCCCGCCGCTCCTGCTGGGCGTCCCGGAGCAGCGACCGCACGTCCGCCAGCACCGGGCCGGGCCGGACGTCGGCCACGATCGAGTCGTCGTGCTCGCAGCGCTCAGCCGTCCAGCCGACCTGGGTGATGTCCACGCCGCAGACCGGGCAGGCAGGGGTGAACCCGACCTGGACCCGGTGCCGGCCGCGCCCCAGAGGACCCGCGTTCACCAGGTTGCCCACCCAGTAGATCCCGACGGTCCGGACCCCGAGGGCCGCGGCGACATGCCGGGGGCCAGAGTCGTTGGCCAGCACGACGTCGCTCTCCAGCAGTGTCTGCACCAGCTCCGGCAGGGTCTGCAGGCCGGCCTGCGAGCTGACCAGGTTGTCCGGGTCGCCGGTCAGGGTCAGGATCTCCGCGGCGGCCGGCACGTCGGCCTGGTCACCGACCACGACGACCCGCACTCCGTCCGCGGCGAGAGCCGAGGCAACGGCGGCGTAGGCCGGAGCCGGCCAACGTCGCCGAGGGTCGGTCGCACCCGGGTGCAGCGTCACGGTCGGTCGCTCCGGACGGTGTCGCAGCCGGTCCCGCTCATCAGGGAGCAGCGGCAGCCGCGGTTCGAGCTGGACCGGGACCGCGCCGGCCAGCGCCGCGACCTCCAGCGCGCGGACCACCTCGTGCTGGTAGTAGACGTAGGGCCGCGTCCGCTCGAGCTCTGGGGCGTCCTCCGTGCGGGTGCCGATCGTGTGCCGGGCGCCGAGCTCGAGCAGGAAGGGATTGGAGTTGCGGCCACCGCCGTGCAGCTGGATCGCGAGGTCGAAGCCGCGGCCGCGCATCTCCTGCAGGAAGGCGGCCGTGGCGCTCGGGTCTTCCGGACCCCCGTCCCGCACTCCGGGCCGCAGCGGCAGCACCTCGAGCGAGTCGAACGGGGAGGGCCGACCCTGCAGCAGGGCCGCGTGCGCCGGCGTCCCCAGCAGGGTGACCGACGCCCCGGGGTAGGCGGCCCGGAGCGCCTCGACCGCGGGCAGGGCCTGCACGAGGTCGCCCAGGCCGCTGCCGCGCAGGACGGCGATCCGGTGCACGTCGGGGAAGCGCGGCCACAGCTCGCCGACCCACGACACCCGACCTTCTCCGTGCACCTCTGCCCCTTCCCGCCACCGGTCTGGGATTCTCGCTCACAGGCGTCCACCCACCGGCGAGCGGGGCCATCACCTCGACGGACAGCGACGGCCTCGGTACGGTCAGGGCCTGCACGCCGAGCAGGTGGCAGGAGGATGACAGGGAACCGGGACGTGCACCGGTCGTCGGAGGAAGTTGGGGTAGTAGGAGCGGTGATGAACGCGTACCTGGGGAGGCCGCCCGTCCGGGCGAACCGCGGAGGCGCGGCGTGAGCGCGGCTCCCGGCGCCGCGACGGCGGTCACGCCCGACCTCCCGCTGGCGCTGCGGCACCTCGCGCCGCGGGTCACGGTCGTCGGTGACGTGATGCTGGACCGGTGGTGGGTGGGCTCGAGCAACCGCCTCTCCCGCGAGGCTCCCGCCCCCGTGGTGGAGGTCCAGCGGCGGCACGACGTCCCCGGTGGTGCGGCCAACACGGCCATGAACCTCGCTGCCCTGGGGGCAGAGGTCCGCCTGGTCGGGGTGGTGGGGCTCGACGAGGCCGGAGCCACCCTGCGGGACCTGCTGGTGGCGGCGGGAGTGGATGTCTCGGGCCTGCTGGCCTCAGCGGACGTTGCCACGGTGACGAAGACGCGGGTGGTCAGCGACGACCAGATGCTGGTCCGGATCGACGACGTACAGCGCGGCCTCCTGCCGCCGGCGCTCGAGCGGGACCTGACGTCGGCGACCGCGAAAGCACTGGTGGACGTGGACGCGTTGCTGGTCTGCGACTACGACTCGGGCCGGCTGGTCGACGCGGTGGCGTCCGCGTTCACCCTGGAGTCCCGGCCGGCCCTGATGGTCGTCGACGCGCACGACGGGGCGCCGTGGGCACCGCTCCGACCTGACGTCGTCACCCCCAACGCTGCCGAGGCGTTCCGGCTGCTGGGGCGCAGCGTCCCCGCCGACGGTTCCCGGCTGGCAGCGCTCACGGAGGCCGCGGCCGAGCTGCGCCACCGGGCCGGCGCGGCTGCGGTGATCGTCACCCTGGACCGGGACGGCAGCGTCCTGTTCGGTCCGGACGAGGGTGACCCGCCCGAGCCCTACCGCACACCCGCCCTGCCCCGGGCCGAGAAGCAGGCGGCGGGCGCGGGGGACACCTTCGTGGCGGCCCTGACCCTGGCCCGCGCCGCCGGCGTCCCCCTGCAGGTCGCCGCGTCGCTCGCGCAGGCAGCGGCCGACGTGGTGGTCCAGCGCTTCGGAACCTCGGTCTGCTCCACCGACGAGCTGGTCGAGCGCCTCGGGGTCGGTGACGCCGCACTCGAGGAGGAGACCCTGCTGCGTCGTCTTGCCGCTGACCGGGCGGCCGGGCGGCGGATCGTGCTGACCAACGGCTGCTTCGACGTCCTGCACCGCGGCCACACCACCTACCTCAGCCAGGCGGCGCAGCTGGGTGACGTGCTGGTCGTGGCGATCAACAGCGACCGGTCGGTGCGCCGGCTGAAGGGCCCGGAGCGTCCGATCAACGCCGCCGCCGACCGTGCCGGCGTGATCGCCGCGCTCAGCTGCGTCTCCTACGTGACCATCTTCGACACCGACACCCCGATCCCGCTGCTGCAGCGGCTGCGTCCCGACGTGTACGCCAAGGGTGGGGACTACAGCGCGGAGATGCTGCCGGAGGCCGAGGTGGTGCGCGGCTACGGCGGCGAGGTGCGCATCCTGGACTACGTGCCCAGCCACTCCACCACCGACGTGGTGGGCCGGATCCGCCAGCGGCTGGGCCAGCAGTCCGGGGCCGAGGGCTAGGGCACGGCATCGGCGGCCCCGGTCAGCCGCGGGCGAGCATCGCGGCGATGTCGGCGGCGAACCGGACCTCGGAGTCGTCCTGCGGGGCGTACCCGACGACGTCGCGGGCGTTGGTGATGCTCCAGAAGGTCCGGGCGTTGGCCGAGACCCCGTAGAAGATCTGGAACGGCACCCCGAAGCGGTCCGCCACCGACTCTGCGTCGATCGAGCGGGTGAACAGCTGGGCCAGGTCCCGCTGGCTGACGTAGCCGGCGATGTCGCGCAGGTAGCGCTCCAACGGCCGGTCGGCGAAGGCGGCGGCGTCGATCTCGCGGGGGGCCACGATCCGGATCAGCACCACCTCCAGCGGCCGGCCCAGCGAGCCACACGCGTAGAGGAAGCCCAGCGACTCATATGCCGCCTTCGCCCAGCCGTAGAAGGTGTCGGGACGGGGGTAGTCCTCGGGCGTCACCCGGTCGATCCGGTGCTGGGACCAGGGCTGCTCGTACCACTTGCTGGCCTGGTTGGTGCTGGCCGCCACCACCCGGCGGACGCCGCAGGTCCGGGCGGTCTCGTAGACCCGCTGCGTCAGGTCGACGTTGCGCCGCTCCTCGGCGTAGGTCGGTTCGCCGGTCGGCCGGACGTAGCCGCAGTGCACGACGGTGTCGACGCCCGTGAAGAGCGCTGCGAGCTCGGCGTCGTCGGCCTGGAGGAGGTCGACGACCTGCACGCCGGCCACCTGCTCGCCGCCCGCAGTGGTGTCGCGGACGTCGACCAGGACGAGGTCGTAGCGCTCCCGGAGGGCGGGCAGCAGCTGGCCGGCGACCATCCCGGTCGCTCCGGTCAGCAGCACACGTTGCCGTTCTGTTGTCATCGGCCGACCGTAGCCCTGCGCTTTCCGGCCCAGCACGCGGTACGCTCGAGCCTGTAGCTACTGGTCAGTAACTTTAGGGGGACGCAATGAGGCGCACCATCTTCGACGAGGACCACGAGGCCTTCCGGGCCACCTGCCGGGGCTTCGTGGACCGGGTGCTGCGCCCCGACCAGGAGAAGCACATCGCCAACCACGAGTTCGGCCGCGAGATGTGGCTCGAGATGGGCAAGCTCGACCTGCTCGGGTTGAACGTGCCGGAGGAGTACGGGGGATCCGGGGTCCAGGACCCCCGGTTCGCGCTGGTGCTGGCCGAGGAGCTGTCGAAGCTCGCGTTCGCCTACTCCTCCTGCGTCGGCATCCACGCCGACTGCGTGGCCCCCTATCTCGTGGACCTCGGCACGGAGGAGCAGAAGCGGCGCTGGCTGCCCCGGTTCTGCACCGGTGAGCTGGTCACGGCGATCGCCATGACGGAGCCGGGCGGAGGCTCGGACCTGGCGGCGCTCAAGACGACCGCGGTCCGGGACGGCGAGGACTGGGTGCTCAACGGGTCCAAGACCTTCATCACCAACGGCTACTCCGCCGACCTGGTGGTCGTGGCCGCCCGCACCAGCCCGGACAAGGGGGCGCACGGCATCACCCTGTTCGCCGTGGAGACGGGCATGCCGGGGTTCGAGCGCGGCCGCAAGCTGGACAAGGTGGGCCAGTCCGAGGCGGACACCGCGGAGCTGTTCTTCGCCGACGTGCGCCTGGGGCCCCAGCAGGTTCTCGGTGAGGTGGACCAGGGTTTCCCGGCGATGATGGAGCGGCTGGTGATCGAGCGGATGGGGGCAGCGGTCAACAACCTGTCGCACGCCCGGCAGATCCTCGACGAGACGTTGGCCTACGTGAAGGAGCGGCAGGCGTTCGGCCAGCCGATCGGCTCGTTCCAGGCCAACAGGTTCACCCTCGCCGAGCTCGTCACCCAGGCCGACGTGACCCAGGCCTTCGTCGACGCCTGCATCATGGAGCAGCTGCACGGCACCCTCACCGCCGTCGACGCGGCGAAGGCGAAGTGGTGGACCGCCCAGGTCCAGAACGACATCCTCGACGCCTGCGTCCAGCTGTGGGGCGGCTACGGCTACATGAACGAGTACCGCGTCACCCGCGCCTGGGCGGACGCGCGCGTCTCGAGGATCTGGGCCGGGTCCAACGAGATCATGAAGGAGCTGATCGGGCGCGACCTCGGGCTCGGTGGCCAGCCCGTCAAGACGCGTGCCCACTGAGGCGATGGTCGACATCCGGCAGTCCCTGCCGGGCTGAGCGCGTCGGGACGCCTGTCGAGTTCGTTACGCTCTGCTCAACCCTCGCCGTGACCGGGGCGGGGACCGGCCCCAGCGGGCCAGCCCAAACGCGTGCGGAGGCGGATCCTGATGACCGAGTCGAGCGTTCTGGCGTCACGCGCCCCGAGTGTGGCTGTGATGCTGCTCCGACAGGTGCAGGCGTCCGGACCGCGCGAGGCGTTGCGGCACCGGGCGGGCGACCGCTGGCTCAGCCTGACCTGGCAGCAGACCAAGGAGCGGACCTTCGAGCTCGCGGCGGCGCTGCTGGCCCTCGGACTGGGACCGGAGGACCGGGTGGCGATCGCCTCCAACACCCGGCTGGAGTGGATCCTCGCCGACCTCGCCGTGATGTGCGCCGGTGGCGCCACGACCACGGTCTACCCCAGTACCCAGCATGAGGACGTCAGCTACATCCTGAGCGACTCCCAGTCCAAGGTCGTCTTCGCCGAGGACGCCGTCCAGGTGGCCAAGGTGCTCGACCACCTGGACGACCTGCCGGACCTGTCCGTGGTCGTGCAGATCGAGGGTGCGGTCGACCACGAGAAGGTGATCAGCTGGCAGGCGCTGGTGGAGCGCGGCCGGAGCCACCTGGCTGAGAACCCAGCGGCAGTGGAGGACGCCGTTGCCGGGATCGGCCCCGAGCAGCTCGCCACCTTGATCTACACCTCGGGAACCACCGGCCGACCGAAGGGCGTCCGGCTGGTGCAGGACAACTGGACCTACCTCGGGGCGGCGATCGAGGAGTACGACATCATCGGCCGGGACGACCTGCAGTACCTGTGGCTGCCGCTCAGCCACGTCTTCGGCAAGGCGCTGATCGCGGCTCAGCTGCAGATCGGCTTCGCGACCGCCGTGGACGGCAACGTCGAGCGGATCGTGGACAACCTGGGGGTCGTGCGGCCCACCTTCATGGCGGGCGCGCCGCGGATCTTCGAGAAGGTCCGCGCAAAGGTGATGACGTCGGCCGGCTCCGGTGCCAAGGCGAAGATCTTCGACTGGGCCTTTGCGGTGGGCCGGCGCAGCACCCCCGTCCGGCTGGCGGGAGGCAGGCCCCGTGGCTGGCTGGGCCTGCAGTACGCGCTGGCCGACCGGCTGGTCTTTCGCAAGATCAAGGACCGGATGGGTGGCAGGATCAAGTTCTTCGTCTCCGGCTCCGCCGCGCTCAACCGCGAGGTCCAGGAGTGGTTCTACGCCGCCGGGCTGCTGGTGCTCGAGGGTTACGGCCTGACCGAGACCAGCGCGGCATCCTTCGTCAACAACCCCCGCGCGACCCGCTTCGGCACGGTGGGCCCGCCGGTGCCGGGCACGGAGGTCAGGATCGCCGCCGACGGGGAGATCCTGATCAAGGGCCCGGCCGTGATGCGGGGCTACCACCACATGCCCGAGGCCACCGCCGAGGTGCTGCAGGACGGCTGGTTCGCGACCGGCGACATCGGTCAGCTCGACGACCACGGCTACCTCAAGATCACCGACCGCAAGAAGGACCTGATCAAGACCTCCGGAGGCAAGTACGTCGCCCCCCAGAAGGTCGAAGGGACGCTGAAGGCCGCCTGTCCCTACATCAGCCAGGTCCTGGTGCACGGCGAGGGCCGCAAGTACATCAGCGCGCTGATCGCCCTCGACCCCGAGGCGATCGCCGGCTGGGCCGACGAGCAGGGTCTGCAGCACCAGGGCACCGAGGACCTCGCCGCCAGGGCTGAGGTGCGGGAGCTGATCGAGGGCTGCGTCAGCAAGGGCAACCAGCAGCTCGAGCGGTGGGAGACGGTGAAGAGGTTCGAGATCCTCCCCGGCGAGCTCAGCGTCGACGAGGGCGAGGTCACGCCCAGCCAGAAGATCCGTCGCAAGGCGGTCGAGAAGAAGTACGACCACCTGCTCGAGGGGATGTACCAGGGCGTCTGAGCTCCACCAGGGCGTGGGTCAACCGCTCGACGGGGTGTGCCGCTGGCGGATGCGCCGGCCGGCCGCCACGTCGGCCGCGTGCTGAGCCGACGCCCGCTTGCTGCCGCGGGTGTCCCGGATGGGCAGCTGCAGCCTGACCTCGGCCCTGATCCCGGCCTGCAGCTCCCGGGCGCGCTCGATCTCGGCGTCCAGCTCGGCGCCGAGGAGCAGCGCCAGGTTGGACACCCACAGCCAGATCAGGAAGACGATGCCGCCGGCGAGGGAGCCGTACGTCGCGCCGTAGTTCGAGAAGTCGGAGACGTACTCCCCGAACAACAGCGACCCGCCGAGCCAGACGATGATCGCCAGCAGGGCGCCTGGGCTGAGCCAACGGAAGCGAGGCTGGCGGACGTTCGGGGCGGTGTAGTAGAGCACGGCGATGACGATCGCCAGGATCAGCGCCAGCACCGGCCACTTCAGGACACCCCAGAGCAGCAGCACCCGGGAGCCGAGGCCGAGCACGTCCCCGAGTGCCCGGGCGACGGGTCCCGAGATCAGCAGCATGAGGATCGCGCACATCGCGAGCGTGCCGAGCAGGAGGGTGACGGCCGCCGTCTTCGCCCACAGGACCAGCAGCGGACGGCCCTCGGGCACCTCGTAGAGCAGGTTCATCGCCCGCCCGAACGCCTGGATGTAGCCCGAGACGAACCACAGCGCGCCGAGCAGGCCGAGGGCGAGCGCCAGCCCCGCCGAGGAGGAGGCGAGGCCCTCGATCACCGACTGGACCGTGCTCAGCGCCTCCGTCGGGACGAGCCGCCGAGCCACCTCGAGGATCGTCGCCACCGACTCCGGTCCCTGGCCCAGCAGCCCGAGCAGCGAGACCAGGGCGATCAGCGCCGGGAAGACGGCCAGCACCGCGTAGTAGGTCAGGGCGGCGGCGAGGTCCATCCCGTCGTGACGCAGGAACTCCCGTACGGTGCGCCGCACCACGTAGGACCACGACCCCGGCCGGATCTGCCGCAGGGACGTGGGCTTGCCGGGGGCGTCCGGCTCCGGTCGCGAGGTGCTGCGCGGCAGTGCGTGCTCGTTCCTGGTCACCCTGCCCCCTCCGTCGCCTGCGGTCAGCGTAGGCGTGCCGAGCCGCCGCCGGGTGGAGGGACTGCCGAGCAGCGGCCGCGTTCCTGGGTACCGGGGTCGACGCCGGGACTTCCGGTCGGGGCGGCGCGATCGGCGCGGCGACTCGAGCAGCCACGTGAGCGGGGAGTGCAGCATGGCCGTCGACGACAGCAGGATGCGGGAGCTTGCGCGCGGCGCTGCCCTCGGGGTGGGGGCAGGCCTGGTCGGGGTCGCGGCGATGACCACCGGGGAGAAGGTCGAGCAGCTGGTGACCGGACGGCCGAGCTCGTTCGTCCCGGCCCGGGCCCTGCTGACGCTGGTCGGCCGCCGGCCGGGGGACGCGGACCGGCCGATGGGCTGGAACCACGCTATGCACTGGGGCACCGGCGCCCTGCTCGGTGCCCTCCGCGGGGTCTGGGCCGTCACCGGGATGCGGGGCCCCGTCGTGAACGTGTGGCACACCGCGACCCGGCTCGCGTTCGACCAGACGGTCGAGAACGTCACCGGCGCAGGGGCGCCGCCGCGCACCTGGCCGCCACAGGAGCAGGTGGTCGACGTGCTGCACAAGGCGGTCTACTCCGTCGTCACGGGGGTGCTGGCCGACCGGTGGATCGCGCCGGTGCTGCAGAGCACCCGGGGCCGGACCAGCCACTGACCCGGGGTGTGGCCGTGGGTTTAACCCGTGCCCCGGCCGCCCGGTCGTGGTCTGGCAGCATGACCCGGTGAGCCGGCACCGGTACCGCTGTCCGATCCGCTGGGGCGACCTGGACGCGCAGGGGCACGTCAACAACGCGGCGTTCCTGGACTACCTGCAGGAGGCCCGGGTCGACTGGCTGCTGGCCGGCCCGCCGGAGCTGGCGCAGCTGCTGGAGGCCGGGGTGCTGGTGGTCAGCCACCAGGTCGAGTACCGGGCCCCGGTCCGCTACGGCGACAGGCCGCTGACCATCGAGCTGTGGGTGGACGCCGTCGGCGGCAGCCGGTTCGCCGTGGCCTACGACGTCTGGGACGGCGACGTCCTGGCGGCTCGGGCCCGCACTGCCGCCACCCCCTTCGACCTTGCCGGTGCCGGGCTCCGGCGGCTCAGCCCGGCGGAGCGGGGAGCCCTCGGGGTGGCGGTGGAGCCGGCCGAGCCGCTCCGGGTCCTCGAGCGCACAGCCGTCCAGGAGCCGGCGCACCACTACCCGCTCGCCGTGCGCTGGTCCGATCTGGACTCCTACGGGCACGTCAACAACGTCAAGTACTTCGACTACGTGCAGGAGGCCCGGATCGTCCTGATGCACGCCAGCCTGGACTGGCAGCCCGAGGACGTCTGGGTGGTGGCCCGTCAGGATCTGGAGTACCGGCGGCCTATCGACTTCCGGCTGGAGCCCTACGACGTGCTGAGCTCGGTGACCGCGCTCGGCCGCCGCTCGTTCACGCTGGCGGTGGAGATCCGCGATGCCGGAGCCGGCCGGCTCTACGCGTCCGGCCGCACCGTCGTCGTGGGGGCGCAGCCGTTGACCGCCGAGCAGCGCCAGGCGCTCTCCCGGTGGGCGCCCGAGGTCTGCCCTGGGAGGAGCTGACCAACTAGGGTGACGCCATGACGACCCTCTCGAGCCCGGACCACCAGACCCGCGCGCTGCTCGTGCGCGAGCACGAGATCGCTGTCGAAGCGGCCGACGTGCCCACCCCCGGACCGCACCAGGTCCTGGTCGAGGTGGCTGCCGTCGGGATCTGCGGCTCCGACGTCCACTACTTCGAACACGGTCGGATCGCGGACTTCATCGTCCGCGAGCCGCTCGTCCTCGGCCACGAGGCCTCCGGCACCATCCGCGCCCTGGGCCCGGAGGTGACCGACCGGACGGTGGGTCAGCGGGTCGCGATGGAGCCGCAGGAGACCTGCGGTCGCTGCGAGCAGTGCCTCGCCGGGCGCTACAACCTGTGCCCGCACGTCAGCTTCTTCGCCACGCCCCCGGTGCACGGCGCCTTCGCCCAGTACGTCGTCCTCGACTCCTCCCGTGCCCACCCGGTACCGGACAACCTCTCCGACGAGGCCGCGGCCCTGATCGAACCGCTCTCCGTCGCCGTCTGGGCGGCACGCAAGGCGGCCATCGAACCCGGGGACCGGGTCCTCGTCACCGGCGCCGGACCGGTCGGTCTGCTCTGCGCGGACGTGGCCAGGGCCCGCGGCGCGGCCTGGGTGGGCGTCAGCGACACCAACGACCACCGGCTCCAGGTAGCCAGGGAGCGGGGTGCGTCACAGACGGCCAACGTCGCCTCGGCCCCGCTCGCCGAGCAGGTCGAGCCGGTCGACGTCATCCTCGAGTGCAGCGGTGCGGCACCCGCCGTGCAGGCCGCGTTCGGCGTTGCGGCCCCCGCTGCCCGGGTGATCCTCGTCGGGATGGGCGCTTCGGACCTCGAGCTGCCGGTAGCCACGATCCAGATCAAGGAGCTGTGGGTCACCGGGGTCTTCCGTTACGCGAACTGCTACCCGGCCGCCATCGCGCTGGCCTCGAACGGCTCGGTCGACCTCGACTCGCTCGTCACCGGGAAGTTCGGGCTCGAGCAGGTCAGGGAGGCTCTCACCGCGTCGAGGACCGACGCCCACAGCCTCAAGCCGGTCGTCTATCCCGGCAGCGACCGGATCTGAGGGGCCGACCCCTAGAGCTGCAGGCCCCGGGCCGGTCCCGCCGGTCCGTCCATCCTGTTGACCATCGAGTAGGCCGCGCGCTCGAGGTAGCTCCACAGCTCGCGGGCCTGGCCCGGGGTGAGGTTCTCCAGCGAGTCGACGGCGTCCCGCATGTGGCGCAGCCAGCGGTCGCGCATGTCGAGGGTCACCTCGAACGGCATGTGCCGCATCCGCAGCCGCGGGTGGCCGCGCTGCTCGCTGTAGGTCGTGGGACCGCCCCAGTACTGCTCCAGGAACATCCGCAGCCGGGTCTCCGCCGCGGTCAGGTCCTCCTCGGGGTAGAGGGCGCGCAGTGGCGGGTCGGAGGCGACCCCTTCATAGAAGCGCCGGGTCAGCGCGACGAAGGTGTCGTGGCCGCCGACGGCGTCGTAGAAGGTCTGCAGGGGGGCTGGCTCGGTCATCCCCTGCATTCTCCCTCACCGAACCGGCGTCGAGCACCGCGCTCCGCCGCTGGCAAGATGGGGCGGGCACGCCGACCGGCAACGGTCGCACCACTTATGGACAAGGAGAACGTCATGGCTACGGTCCGCACCGCGCAGGCTCACTGGGAAGGTTCCCTGATGGAGGGCCAGGGCGAGGTCGAGCTCGTCACCTCGGGGGTCGGCAGCTTCGAGGTCAACTGGGCCTCCCGAGCGAACGAGTCCGACGGCAAGACCAGCCCGGAGGAGCTGATCGCCGCCGCCCACTCGACCTGCTTCTCGATGGCGCTCTCGCACGGCCTCGCCCAGGCCGGCACGCCTCCCACGTCCATCGACACCACCGCCGACGTCACGTTCCAGCCCGGGGAGGGCATCACGGGGATCAAGCTGACCGTCACGGGTGTCGTCCCTGGCCTCAGCGCCCTGCAGTTCGAAGAGGCGGCTCAGGACGCCAAGGCCAACTGCCCCGTCTCCCAGGCGCTGACCGGCACGAGCATCACCCTCGAGGCTACGCTCGGCGAGAGCTGATCCTCCTGGCCGGCTCTCACGACGCCGGGGCTTCGACCTCATCGGCCGGCGGGCGGCCCGCACCGCCTTGGGAGTAGTTACCGACGCGCAGCACCTCGCCGTTGCGGACGTACCAGACGGTGTCGTCGTCGTCGCGGAGCGACGTGACGCGGAGGCCCACCGCTTCCACCCGTCCGGACGCCTTCTCCATGTCGACCCAGTCGCCGACTCCCAGCTGGTCCTCGACCAGCATGAAGACGCCGGAGATGAGGTCCTTGACGATGTTCTGCACGCCGAAGGCCACGGTCACCGCGACGATCGAGGTCCCGGCGACGATCGTGGTGATGTTGAACCCCAGCTCGGCCAGCACCATCAGGGCGGTGACGAGGACGATCACGAAGGTGACCGTGCTGCGCGCGAGCGAGCCGAGCGCCCCGATCCGGGCCGCCCGGCGGTCCGCCGGCAGCCCGGTCGCCTCGATCAGCACCCGGGCCGGACGGAACCGCTCGATCGTCCTCGGGCCGACCGCCCGGCGGACGGCACGGTTGATCAGCCGGTGCAGCACGGCCCGCGCGACCACCGCGGTGACCAGCAGAAACAGGACGCGCAGCGGCACGAACTGCGCCGTCTCGCTGAGATTGTGGGGGAACCAGCTCGGCATGCGCTCACCCTAGTGTCGGCGAAAGTGTCAGCGGCGGGCCAGATAATCAGCTGGTGACCGTCCCACGTCAGGACCGGGGCCGACCGGCCGGTGAGTCCCGCGGCCGCGCCGCGAGGCCCAGCCGCCCGGCCGACCGTGCGGACTGGCGTCTGGTGCTGGCGGTCTCCATCACGGTGGTCGCCTGGGCCTCGGCCTTCGTGGTGATCCGCTACGTGGGCCCGGACTTCTCGCCCGGGTCACTGACCCTGGGCCGGCTGCTGGTCGGCAGCGTGGTGCTGACGCTGTCGATGACGGGGCGCCGGCGGGTCCGGCTGGACCGGCGCGACTGGGCCCTGACGGTCCTGATCGGGGTGGCCTGGTTCGGCATCTACAACGTCGCGCTCAACGCGGGCGAGCACCACGTCGACGCCGGGACCGCGTCCATGCTGATCCAGCTGGCGCCGATCCTGATCGGGGTGCTGGCCGGCATCGTGCTGGGGGAGGGCTTCCCCAGGATGCTCGTGGTCGGCGGCCTCGTCGCCTTCGCCGGCACGGTCGTGATCGGCGTCGCGACGAGCACCGGCGACGCCGATCTGGCCGGAGTGCTCCTCGTCCTGCTCAGTGCGGCCGTCTACGCCGTCGCCATGCTGGCGCAGAAGGTGGTGCTGCGCCGGGTCCCGGGGCTCCAGGTCACCTGGCTCGCCTGCCTGGTCGGCACCGTCGTCACGCTGCCGTTCGCCGGAACCCTCGTACACGAAGCGGCGTCGGCGCCTCCGTCGGCCGTCCTGGGGGTCGTCTACCTCGGTCTGATACCGACGGCCCTGGCGTTCTCGACCTGGGCCTACGCGCTCAGCCGGACCAGTGCGGGCAAGCTCGGCGTGACCACCTATCTGGTCCCGCCGATCGCCATCGGGCTGGGTTGGCTGCTCCTCGGCGAGGTCCCCGCCCTGCTGGCGGTGCTCGGCGGACTGCTGTCCCTCGTCGGGGTGGCCATCGCCCGTCGACCCTCCCCCCGGGTCGTGACGCCTCCCGCCCCCGGCTGAGGGCTGCTGCCGGCCGGGTCGATGACGAGGTCAGCGGATTCCGCTCGGCCGGACCTAGAACCTGTCGCTACGGTGGTTCTCCATCCTCTGCCCCGAAGGACGTGCGCATGACCGACCAGACCCAGCCCGCCAGCTCGCCGACCGCGGACCCCGTGGTCGTGGTCGCGGTCTTCACGGCCGCACCCGGCAAGCTCGACGACCTCCGGACGGCCCTGGTCGAGGCCATCCCGGCAGTGCACGCCGAGGCCGGCTGCGAGCTGTACGCGATCCACGACGCGCCCGGCGACCAGATCTACATGCTCGAGAAGTGGAGCAGCACGGACCTGCTGGACGCCCACAGCGACGGGCCGGCCGTGGCCCGGCTGCAGGAGCTGACCGGCGGGCTCACCGACGGTCCCCCCGACGTGATCCGGATGCGGCCGATCCCCGCCGGCACCCCGGAGCAGGGTCTGCTCTAGGCGGCGGCCGGACGTTCAGGGTCGGCGGTAGGTCGCCCGTCCGGCCCAGAACGTGGCCACCACCGGATCCGGCAGGTCCCGCCCGTGCCACGGGTTGTTGCGGGACAGGGACGCGGACGCTGCCCGGTCGACGACCCGTCGGGCTGCCGGGTCCACCAGCGTCAGGTTGGCGGGTTCCCCCACCGACAGCGGCCGGCCCTGTCCGGTGAGCCGGGCGATGTGCGCGGGCACCACTGACATCCGCTCCGCCACCTCCCGCCAGCCCAGCCGCCCCGGCAGCACCAGGGTCTCGACCACGACGGCGAGCGCCGTCTCCAGCCCCAGCATCCCGAACGCTGCCTCGCCGAAGGCGTGCTCCTTGTCGTGCCGCGCGTGGGGGGCGTGGTCGGTGGCGACCGCGTCGATGGTGCCGTCGGAGAGCGCGTCGCGCAGTGCGGCCACGTCCTCCTCAGGACGCAGTGGTGGGTTCACCTTGTACGTGGGGTCGTAGCCCTCGACCTCGGCCGTCGTCAGCAGCAGGTGGTGCGGAGCCACCTCGGCGGTCACGGCCACGTCCCGGGCCTTCGCCCACCGGAGCACCTCCACGGTCTCCGCGGCGGAGACGTGGCAGACGTGCAGCCGGGATCCCGTGAGCTCGGCGAGCTGCACGTCCCGGGCCACGATGGTCGACTCGGCCACGGACGGCCAGCCGGGCAGCCCGAGCCGACCCGAGAGGTCACCCTCGTGACAGCACGCGTCGGGTCCCGCCAGCCGCGGGTCCTGGGCGTGCTGGGCGATCACGCCGTCGAAGGCCCGGACGTACTCCAGCGCGCGCCGCATCAACCGCGCGTCGTGCACGCAGTGGCCGTCGTCGGAGAACACCCGCACACCGGCGGAGGAGCGGGCCATCAGGCCGAGCTCGGCCAGCTCGCTGCCGGCCAGCCCCTTCGTCACGGCGCCCACCGGCACCACCGCGGCCTGGCCCTCGCGGCGGCCGAGCTCGGCGACGTGCTCGGCCGCCTCCGCCGTGTCGGTGACCGGGTTGGTGTTGGCCATCGCCAGCACGGCGGTGAACCCGCCTCGGGCGGCGGCGGCGGTGCCGGTGGCCACCGTCTCGGCGTCCTCGCGGCCCGGTTGCCGCAGGTGCGTGTGCACGTCCACCAGCCCGGGTAGCGCGACCAGGCCGTCGGCATCGACCCGTTCCGCCCCCGGCCCTGCCGTGGTGGGGTCGGCGAACCGGCCCTCGCGGAGCAGCAGGTCGGCACGACCCTGGCCGAGTAGGTCAGCGCCGACGATCAGCACCTCGGTCGGCAGCGGGTCGATGGCCGGCATCAGGCGTCTCCTCGGGTGGGGACGGGCGCGTCCTCGCCCCCCAGCAGCTGGTACAGCACGCTCATCCGCACCGCGACTCCGGCGGCGACCTGGTCGAGGATGAGGGAGTTGGCGGCGTCGGCAGCATCGGCGGAGATCTCCAGCCCGCGGTTCATCGGCCCAGGGTGGCAGATCGCGGCGCCGGGCTTCAGCAGCGCCAGCCGGTCCCGGGTCAGCCCGTAGCCGACGGTGTACTCCCGCGCCGTGGGGAAGTAGCCGCCCGACATGCGCTCGCGCTGGACTCGGAGCATCATCACCGCGTCGGCCTGGGGGAGGGCGGCGTCGAAGTCGGTGCAGGCGCGGACGGGCCAGGAGCCGACGCCCGCCGGCAGCAGGGTGGGCGGCGCGACGAGCACGACCTCGGCGCCCAGCGTCTGCAGCAGCAGCACGTTGCTGCGCGCCACCCGCGAGTGCGTGACGTCGCCGGCGATGACGATCGTCTTCCCCTCGAAGGTCTGTCGGCCGGGCTCGGTGCTGCGGAAGTGCCGGCGCAGCGTGAAGGCGTCGAGCAGGGCCTGGGTGGTGTGCTCGTGGGTGCCGTCACCGGCGTTGACCACATGCGCGTCGATCCACTGCGCCGCCTGGCGGGGAGCGCCGGAGGCGGAGTGACGGATCACCAGAGCGTCGACGCCCATGGCAGCCACCGTGAGCACGGTGTCCCGCAACGACTCGCCCTTGGAGACCGAGGATCCCTTCGCGCTGACGTTGATCACGTCGGCGGACAGCCACTTCCCGGCCAGCTCGAAGGAGGAGCGGGTGCGGGTGGAGTCCTCGAAGAACAGGTTGACCACTGTCCGGCCGCGCAGCGCCGGCAGCTTCTTGACCGGCCGGGCCTGCACCTGCGCCATCTCCTCGGCCAGGTCGAGGATCTCCGTCGTGGCGGCCAGGCTGAGATCGGCCGCGGACAGCAGGTGCCGCATCAGAGGACTTCCCGCCCGGCCGTGGCCGCCGGGAGACCAGCCGACTCCTCGCCGGAGATCGTCACCTCGTTGACGCCGTCCACCTCCGCCAACCGCACCCGGACGCGCTCGTCGGCGCGGGTCGGCAGGTTCTTCCCCACGTGGTCGGCACGGATCGGCAGCTCGCGGTGGCCGCGGTCGACGAGTACCGCGAGCCGGACGGCGCGCGGCCGACCGAGGTCCCCCAGCGCGTCCAGGGCGGCTCGGACGGTGCGGCCGGAGTACAGCACGTCGTCGACCAGCACGACGACTGCGTCGTCGACGCTGACGGGCAGCCGGCTGCGACCCACCGCCCGGGTCGGGTGCCGGCGCAGGTCGTCCCGGTAGAACGTGACGTCGAGGGCGCCGACCGGGATGTCGACCCCTTCGACCTCGGCCATCGCCCGCGCCAGCCGCTCCGCCAGGGCCACCCCGCGGGTCGGGATGCCGAGCACCACCAGACCCTCGGCACCCCGGTTCGCCTCGAGCACCTGGTGCGCCATCCGGGCGCAGGCGCGGCCGATCTGGTCGGCATCCATCACCAGCCGCGCGGCCGTCGGTCCGGGCTCCGTCACCGCGTTCACTCCTCTTTCCGAGCGGGCTTCTGGTTCTCGGCGCCGCCGGCGGCGCGGGCGAGGTCGGGGGGGCTGACCCTCCGGCTACGGTAGGAGGGTGAATGAGCTGCTGAGCATGCTAGTGCCTCTGGACACTCGGACCCTGCCCGGTTGGCCACCCCCCGAGAACCCGTCGGTGCTGCAGCAGCTCGGCCTGCTGGTGGGCGGGCCACTCGTGATCATCCTGCTGGTGGCCGCGGTGACCCGGATCCACCACGCGGTCAAGGGCAACGTCGGGACGCCGAGTGTGATGAACCAGCCGGTGTGGGTGAACGGCCGGCGGATCGAGTCGGCCAGCGAGGCCATCAAGACCGACGACGACCGTGAGTCGATCGCCGCGGGCCACCGGGCCATCTCCGACCGGCTGGAGGGCGATGCCGAGGACGACACGGGTGGTGCTGGTGCCCGTTGGTGAAGGGCTGAGCCCTGCTGAGCGTCGGCGGCTCGAGCACGCCGTCGAGGTGGCCGAGGAGCTGTCCGGCCTCACCTTCTCCGTCTTCCTCGGGGTTTCCGAGGAGGACGCACGGGCCTACGCCGAACGGCTGCACAGCAGCCTGCCGTCGCCGGAGGACTCCGTTCTCGTCTTCTGCGACCCCGGCTTCCGCGTCCTGGAGATCGTGACGGGGAGCCAGGTGCGCCGGGTGCTCGACGACTTCGACTGCCGGCTCGCCGCGATGTCGATGCAGACCTCCTTCCAGGGCGGCGACATCATCGGGGGCCTGGTCAACGGCATCCAGCAGCTCGGCCAGTCGGCCCGGCACCCGAAGACGCTGCACACCGTTCGTCAGGGTTGACCCAGCCGTTGGTCACTCAGCGGCCGGATCGCTCCAGGAAGTCGTGCCAGAGGTGCATGGTGGCGTAGGAGCGGTACGGGGCCCAGCTGTCGGTGTTGGTGATCCCGCGTGCCCGGAGCTGGCGGCGGATCACCAGGTCCGAGCCGAGCAGGACGTCCGGGACGTGCCGGACCCGCATCAGCACGTAGTCGGCGGTCCACGGCCCGATGCCGGGGCAGGCGAGCAGCTGGGTGCGCACCTCGGCCGGGGACCGTGCTCGGGAGAGGTCCAGCCGACCGTCGGCCAGCTGGGTGGCGACCGCCACCAGCGTGCGGCCGCGGGAGCGGGGCATGGGCAGCGTGGTCGGGTCGACCGCGGCGAGCGTCTGGACGCTGGGGAACAGCCAGCCGAGCGCCGGGTCGCCGCTGTCGACCTGCTCGCCGTGCCGTCGCGTGATGGTGGCGGCACAGGTCCGCGCGGCGTCCAGGGAGATCTGTTGCCCGATCAGGGTGCGGACGACCAGCTCGGCGGCGTCCAGGGTGCCGGGCACCCGGAGGCCCGGGGTCGCCGCCACCAGCGGGCCGAGCAGCGGGTCCCGCGCCAGGTGCGCATCGACGGCCTCGGCGTCGGCGTCGGCATCGACGAGGTGGGCGAGCCCGGTGAGGACCGTGTCATGGTCGCGCGGGTCCGCGTCGAGCTCGGCGCTCAACCGGTCGGCGGCCCAGGTCAGCCGGAGGAGTCCAGGACCGTGCGGCAGCCGCAGGGTCCGGGCGTAGCTCAGCTCGCCGGCCTTGCCCGCCGCCCGGTCGCTTCCCGTCTCCACCCCCGGAACCGTGTGCCGCAGCAGGAAACCCAGCAGCGCCGCGCCCGCGAACGGGCGTCGGACCGGGACCGGCACGCTGGTCCCTCCCGGGTCGGCGTCGGGACTCAGGCCGCCTCGATCACGCTCTGGCACGCCAGTGCCCGGACCATCTCGTCCCGTCGCTCCAGGATGATCCGGCGGACGGACTGGGCGATGTCGGCCTGGGCCAGCCAGGTGTCCAGGCGGTGCAGGAACGGCTGCTGTTCGGTGGGCCAGGGGAACAGGTTGCGGAGCGCGCTCTTGCGCAGCGAGATGCCCTTGGTCGCCCAGACGCCGCGGGAGGCCGAGATGTCCTCCGCCAGCTGGAGGTACCTCTCGATGTACGGCTGGAGCACCTCGTCCTGGTGTCGTTGCCAGAAGCTCAGGCAGATGGCGCTCTGCTGCGCGTTCGGGATCAGGTCCTCCTCGACCGCCAACCGCCACGCCTCGGACTTGGCTTCGGCGGTGGGCCGGGCGGCCCGGGCGCCCGCGGCGCGCTCCTGACCGGTGACCGTGCCGTCCCGGCGTTCCTCAGCCGCGATGGCCTCCTCGTCCAGCCGGCCGAGCGCGGCCAGCCGGCCGACCACGGCCCAGCGCAGGTCCTGGTCCACCTCGAGGCCCTCCGGCACCCCGACGCCGTCGAGCCAGCCCTGGATCTCCTCCGCGCACTCCGGGTCGCGGGCGGCGGCGACGAACGAGCGGGACAAGGCCAGCTGCTGGTCCGAGCCCGGATCGGCGGCGCGCAGCAGCCGGCGAAGCCCGTGCTGCCAGGACGTCTGCGTCTGCGCCCGGCTGGCCAGCGGGGTGTAGCTGCCGACGGTGGTGGCCGCCTGGCCCAGCAGGTTGTTGACGACCGTCCCGTCCTGCTCGCCGGGCACCCCGCGCAGCACGAGGTCGGCGTAGGCCCGGGCCGGCAGCAGGGCGTCCCGACAGGCGTCCCACAGGGCCTGCCACAGCACGGCGCGGGAGAGGGGATCGACCAGCGTCGGCAGAGCGTCCAGGGCGGTCCGTGTCGAGCGCCGGTCCAGCCGTACCTTCGCGTAGGTCAGGTCCTCGTCATTGAGCAGCAGCAGGTCGGGCTGCGCCAGCCCCACCAGCGCCGGCAGCTCGGTGCGGGGACCGCTGACCTCCACCTCCACCCGCCGCTCGCGGTGCAGCCCTCCCTCCACCAGCCGGTAGAGACCGAGCACGAGGCGGTGGTCGCGGAGCGTCGGCCAGGACGGGTGCGCCGTCTGCCGGAGCGCGGCAGCCGTGATCCTGCCGTCGCTCACCTCGATCTCGGGGACGAGCAGGTTGACTCCCGGCTCCTCCAGCCACTGGGCCGACCAGGCGGAGAGATCCCGGCCGGAAGCCTCCTCGAGCGAGCCGAGCAGGTCGTCCAGCGAGGTGTTGCCGAACGCGTGCTCGGCGAAGTAGGTGCGCAGCCCGGCGAGGAAGGCGGGCCGGCCGACGTAGCCGACCAGCTGGACCAGCACCGAGCCGCCCTTGGCGTAGGTGATGGAGTCGAAGTTGGACTCCACCGCCTCCAGGTCGGGGATGTCGGCGGCCACCGGATGGGTGGAGGGCAGCTGGTCGCCGCGGTAGGCGTTGGTCTTGAAGCCGTGCAGGAAGCGGGCCCAGACGGCGGTCTGGTCCTCGGCCAGCTCGCTGACGGCGAAGTTCGAGGCCCAGGTGGCGAAGGACTCCTTCAGCCACAGGTCGTCCCACCAGCGCATCGTCACCAGGTCCCCGAACCACATGTGTGACAGCTCGTGCAGGATCGTGTCCTGCCGCCGGGAGCGTGCGGCCCCGGTCACTCGGCTGCGGAAGATGTACTCGTCGCGGAAGGTGACGCAGCCGATGTTCTCCATCGCGCCGGCGTTGTACTCGGGGACGAAGACCTGGTCGTACTTGCCGAACGGGTAGGGGTAGCTGAACTGGCTCTCGAAGACGTCGAAGCCGTTGCGGGTGATCCGGAAGATCTCGTCCGCGTCGAGGTGCTCCCGCAGCGAGTGCCGGCAGTAGATGGCCATCGGCACCTCACCGGCGAGGGCGGCGTAGCTGGACCGGACGCTGACGTAGTCGCCGGCGACCAGGGCCGTCAGGTAGGTCGAGACGGGCTCCGTCTCGCTGAAGCGGGTCCGCACCTGGCCCTCGCCTGCGGGCTGCCGGTCCAGTACCCGGCCGTTGGAGACGACCTCCCAGTCCTCCGGGGCAACCACCGAGATGGCGAAGCGTGCCTTGAGGTCCGGCTGCTCGAAGCAGCCGTACATCCGGCGCGCGTCGGAGGACTCGAACTGGGTGTAGAGGTAGGTGCGCCCGTCGACCGGGTCGACGAAGCGGTGCAGGCCCTGGCCGCTGCGGCTGTAGCGGCAGACGGCCACGACGGTCAGCTCGTGCTCGCCCGGCGTCACCTGCAGTGGCAGCCGGGAGTCGGCGAAGCCGGCCGGATCCAGATCGACCCCGTCCAGGCTGGCGCTGCGGACGGAGCTCGCGATCAGGTCCAGGTGGGTGGTGCCCGTGCTCCGGCCGGTGTAGTGGATCGTGGTCGTCGAGACGAACTCCCGATCCGGCTCGCCCACCCCGCTGCCGGAGAGGTCGACCTCGACCCGATACCGTGACGTCGCCAGCAGACCCGAGCGGTGCTGGGCCTCGGCGCGCGTCAGGTTGTCGGGGAACATGGCTGCGATCTTGTCACGCACGGGGCTCTCGCCGGCGCAAAGGTTAAGGGATCGGCGCATCCCCACGAGAGAAAAGGTCGTAAGTCCCGGGCCGTCGTACCGCTGCCCAGGGGACCCTCACTCGCGGCCCAGGGCCGCGGATGCCTGGAGGAACGCTGACCAGCTGTCGGTGCCCTCGAGGCGGTCGGCCAGGTTGAGTCGGTCCAGGACCCTGCCGGCGGCGGTACGGGTGGCAGCGTCCCAGCGTCCGGTGATCTCGACGGGCAGCCCCCACAGGTAACGGCAGAGGGCCTGCACCGCCTGCACCTGCACCCGGGACCGGGGGTTGAAGGCGGGGTTCTCATTCCCGCTGCGGCCGTTGTCGAGGTGGATGTGGTTGGCGTGCTGCTCGTTGTACAGATAGGTGAGGACATCGGCGAAGCGCTGGTGCAGGCCGGCGGCGAGCGCCCAGTAGCGGCGTCGTGCCTCTTCCAGCTCAGCCCCGTCCAGTGAACGCCACTGGTCGTAGCGGCAGGACACCGAGGACCCGTCGCTCAGCTGCACCCGAGCCAGGTCGAAGGCGCGGCCCGCGTCGTGCCAGGAGTCGCAGGCGGACCCGCCATCGGTCCAGCTCCCGTAGCTGGACAGTGCGGTCGGCGGGGACGGGAGCACGTCGACCAGGCGTTCCGCCCAGGAGCCGAGGCGGGCGGAGAAGGCGCCCTCGAAACGGAAGGCGGCACGTCGGCCGTCCACCTCATAGACCAGGGGCAGCCCGGCGAGCGTGCGACGGGACTCCAGCGCCGTCCGCGGGACGCAGCCGGGTCTGGCAGAGCGGGCCCGGCCGATCCCACCGGCACCGGCGCCGGCGCCCGAGCAGCCGCCGGCCAGGGCCGCCACGGCGAGCGACCCGCCGACCCCCAACAGCCGGCGTCGGGTCAGCGGAGCGGCCATGCAGCCAGGGTAGGGAGCGCGCCAAGCGGCAGGTGCTCTGCGATAGTGCTGGCATGCGCGTACACATCGGTACCGACCACGCCGGGTTCGAGCTGAAGAACTACCTCGTGACGGCCCTGACCGCCGACGGGCACGACGTGGTGGACCACGGCCCCGAGAGCTACGACGCCGAGGACGACTACCCGACCTACTGCATCCCGGTGGCGGAGGCGGCGGTCGCCGAGTCCGGATCGCTCGGCATCGTCATCGGTGGCTCCGGCAACGGTGAGCAGATGGCGGCCAACAAGGTGACGGGCTCCCGCGCCGCGCTCGCCTACGACGCCGACACGGCAACCCTGGCCCGGCAGCACAACGACGCGAACGTGATCTCGATCGGCGCCCGGATGCACACCGAGGAGGAGGCCCTCGGGCTCGTCCGGATCTTCCTCTCCACCCCGTTCAGCGGCGACGAGCGGCACGCCCGCCGGATCGCCCTGCTGGCCGAGTACGAACGAACCCGGACGGCCGGCTGACGCTCCCGTGGAGCGCGGGGCGGTCGGTCAGGCCGGGGAACGTCCCGACCGACGCCCGTCTGCCCGAGCGAGGAGATCAGCCAGCACCGCCAGCGCCATGCGCTCGTCGTCGGCATCGGGCCGGGAGACATCCCGGGCCCGCAGAGCACGGTCGAGGGTCACCAGACCGGAGGCGCCGTCGCGTCCGAAGTCGCGCGGCCAGGCGTCGCGCCCCTCGTGCTGGTACCCGCCGGATGTGCCTCCGCCGTGCGCTCCTGAGGGACGAGCCCCCCGCGGCAACGCACCAGTCATGCCGTCCACGCTAGGCGAGGCCCGATGAGTGGAGCAGTATCGACACCCAGTTGTTACCCGCACCCCGGCCGCACCGGTGCGCGAAGCCGTGGCTGAGCTGAGCTTCCGCTGCGGGCCGGCGCGGATCGAGCTGTCCGCCGCCGGCGTCGTGACGGCCGTCCTGCACGACGCCACGCCGGAGACGAGCCTGGTGACCTCGGCGGGTGAGCTGAGGGCCGTCGTCGACGGCGCGCCGGTGGTCTGGGGCAGGCCGCTGCTGAGCGTCGACGCCGACGAGGTCGAGGTGAGCTGGGTGGCCGGCGACCTGCGGCTGGTGGTGCGGCACACCTTCGCCCTGGGGTGGGGGATCCGGGTCGCGCTTTCCAACACCGCGAGCCGCGACCTCACTCTGGAGGACCCGCTGCTGACCTGGCGGGTGCCGGACGACCGGCCGGCATGGGCGCTGGCGGCAGGCGCCGCCGGCAGCTTCGCCGTGCTCCCACCCAGCGGCGCCGGTCCCCTGCTGGGCGGGGTGCTGCGAGTCGGTGCGCTCAGCGCGGCCAGCGCCGACGGGCTGCACCTCGGCCGGCTCGTCCTGCCGCCGTCCGGACGCTATGTCGTGCAGTGGCACTGGGACTTCTACGCCACGCCCCGGGACTTCGACCGCGGCCGCCACCCCGACGTGCCGCGGCGGCTCGACCTCACCGTGGGCGAGGCCGTCACCGTCAGCGCCAGCGAGGACGAGGCGCTGGTTGCCGACGACGGCCTGCTGGTCGAGACCGTGCGCGACCAGGTCGAGCTGACGGCCAGCGAAGCCGGGTCGTTCCCGGTCGAGCTGCGCTCGGCCCGCGGTGTGACCAGCTACACGCTGCGCTCCGCCGAGCCGCTCGAGGCTCTGCTGCAGCGGGCGGCGACGAGCGCGCTGGACCGGCCGCGCACCGCGTCCGGTGTCGTGCCGCTGCCGGACGTCGACGCGGCGCTGGCGGTCCAGCGTGCGCTCGCGTCGACGCTGCTGGAGGAGCCCGACGTGGCGGAGGAGGCGCTGGACCTCTACACGGCGCGGCTGCCCGAGGAGCCGCCCGCGGACCCTCGGACGGTCGGCTACCTGTGCGGCGAGCACAGCCGGACGGCCGACCCTGAGCTGCTGCGGCAGGCGACCCGGATGGTGCTGGCCAGCTGGGAGCCGCTGCCGGGGCTCGGGATGGCGGGCACCGAGCTCTGCCTGGCCCGGCTGCTGGCCGGTGAGCCGGTCGCCCCGGTGCTGGACCACCTCGTCCGGCTGGCCGCGGAGACCGACCTGACGGCGGGATCGGTGCCCCTGGTGGAGCAGGCGGCGCTGCTGGAGCTGGAGGTGGTCACCATGGCCCGGCTGCCGGCGGCAGGAGGGGGCCGCACGGCCCAACCGCTGGCCGGACGGGTGACCGCGCTCGGCGGTTGGCTGGGTGCCGGGCTCAAGGGTCGGGCCGTGACCCCTCTACCCGTCGAGGTGCTCGCGCACCTGACGGCGGTGCTGTCCCTGCTGCCCGAGCCGGCCAGCGCCGAGCTGCGGCCACGCTGGGGCTGCACGGCGCACGAGCTGGCCCGGCGCGGTCAGGCGGAGGTGCTGTGCCGGCTCGGCGGGCAGACCGCCGGCCCCGCGCTGTCCTGGCTGGTGCTGGGGACGGGGCCGGACTGAGGTGGGACAGGATGCTCAGCACCTGCCGGCGACGGCGGCCGGCGGCGGCCGCGTCCGGTGGTGCGGGGACCGAGGGGGAGGACCATCATGACCGAGACGTCCGGTGCGGCGGGCCTGTCGCTGATCGCCGAGCTCTGGTACGAGGAGGCGCCCGATCTGCAGGCCCCTGCGGTGCTGGCGGCACTGCAGGCTGTCTCGGCCGCCGCGGCGTCGGAGGACGGTTCGCTGACCGTGCCGCATCCCCTCGAGGACCCCGCCCTGCCGCCGCTGCTCACCGTCGTGGTCGAAGGGTCGCCGCTCGGCCAGGACGGAAAGGCGCTGCCGGACGTCAGTCAGACCTGGGACTGGGCCGATGCCGAGGCGACGATCGGCCGCTGCCGCCGCAGCGTGCTGGTCACGGAGATGCTGGCCGAGGGGCGCAGCCCGGCCGAGCGGGTGAACGCCCTCGGCGAGGTCGTGGCGGCGCTGGTCAGCAGCACGGCCCCGCTCGCGATCCACTGGGCCCGGAGCCAGCGGGTCAGCGACCCGGCGCAGTTCGGGGCCGGGGACCTGGACGGGGTGATCAACGTGCGGATGTTCAGCGATGCCCGAGCAGGGGACACGCTGGCGATGGACACCCTCGGGCTGCACGTCTTCGACCTGCCCGACGTCCAGTGCCACTTCCGGAACCGGGAGCCGGGCGCGATCGCCGAGCTGCTCTTCGCCACGGCGGTGTACCTGTTCGACGCGGGTGATGTCATCGCGGACGGCAACACCATCTCCGGCACGGACGGGGAGGGTCGCTACGTCTGCCACCGGGAGCCCTCGCTGCTGGACCCGGCCCGGCTGGTCATCGACGTGGACCTGGGGGAGCCGTACGCGGCGGGCCGTCGCGACCGGAGCGGCTAGCAGACTCGGGCGTCCCCGAGACGCCACTGAGCACACCTTGTTCCCGCCTCACCCAGGTTGCAACCTGTGCAGAGCGGGAACTTCCCAGGTTGACCTGGGAAACCGACACGACTCGGCCCGAGCAGTTGGCCGGGGGTGCAGAGTGGGGGCGTGCCCGTCAGCATCCGATCGATCGAGACGGTCGTGCCCGCCACGGTGCTGGCGCAGGCCGACATCCGCGACCTCTTCCTGCGCCAGCCGGGGACGACCCGGCTGGGGGCCCGGATGATCGGGTCCGTCTTCGACGCCGCCGCCATCGACACCCGGCACACGGTGCTCGCCGAGCTCGGCGGCGAGGGTGCCCGGGGCTCGGGCTTCCTGGACGAGGACGGGGTGCTGCAGGCGCTGCCCACCGGGCGGCGGAACGAGGTGTACCGGGAGGCGGCGGGCGAACTGTTCGTGGCCGCAGCCAAACAGGCCCTCGCGTCCGCACCCGGCCTGCTGCCCGCAGACGTCAGCCACGTCATCACCGTGTCCTGCACCGGCTTCTACGCACCGGGCCCCGACATCGAGATCGTCCGGGCTCTCGCACTAGCCCCGTCGGTGCAGCGCTACCACCTCGGCTTCATGGGCTGCTATGGAGCGTTCCCGGCCCTCCGGGCTGCCGCCGACTTCTGCCGGGCCGACCCCGCCGCGGTCGTCCTCGTGGTGGCGGTCGAGCTCTGCAGCCTGCACCTGCACGCCGGCAACGACGCGGACACGATCCTCAGCTCCTCGCTGTTCGCCGATGGCGGGGCGGCCGCGGTGGTCACCGCCCGGCCGGCGGCGGTCGGCACCCCGCTGCTGGACCTGGACCACTTCGGCTGCACCCTCGTCGTCGAGGGCGAGGGCGACATGGCCTGGACGATCGGTGACGCGGGTTTCGACATGGTGCTCAGCGGCCGGATCCCGCGGCTGGTCGAGGAGCACGTCCGGGCGGCTCTGGTGCCGCTGCTCGGTGCTGCCGCCGAGGGTTACCCCGACGTCCAGCACTGGGCCGTGCATCCGGGCGGTCGGAGCATCCTCGACCGGGTCCAGTCCGCGCTCGGACTGACGGCCGAGCAACTCGCCCCGTCCCGTGCGGTGCTGCGGCAGTACGGGAACATGTCGAGCGCCACGGTCCTCTTCGTGCTGCGGAGCCTGCTGTCCCGGGCGGTCGCCCGGCCGGCGGCCGTGTGCGCGCTGGCGTTCGGGCCGGGCCTCAGTGTGGAAGGCGCCCTGCTCACCCTGCGCACCGCCGGATGAGAACGGACCTGAGAAGCCGGGACACCGGCGTGCAGGAGCTGATGGACGACCCCGGCGTCGACGAGGCCGCGCTCCGCCGCACCTATGCCCGCTTCGCCGCCGTCAACCGGCTGGTCTCGGGCTGGCGCCGCACCTACCGACAGCAGGTCCGCCCCCTGCTGTCGGCGAACCGCAGCACCAGCCTGCTCGACGTGGGCTTCGGCGGCGGCGACCTGCCGCGCGCGCTGCGTCGCTGGGCGGACCGGGACGGGCTCCGGCTCGAGGTGGACGCCGTCGACCCCGACCCCCGGGCGTTCGCCTTCGTCTCGGCGCAGCCGGCCACGCCGGGCGTCCGCTTCCGCCAGGCCGACAGCTCCGCCCTGGTGCGGGCGGGGGAGCGCTACGACCTCCTCACCTCCAACCACCTCCTGCACCACCTCGACGCGGCCGGCCTGCAGCAGCTGCTGGCCGACAGCGAGCGGCTCGCCCGGCGGCTCGTGCTGCACAGCGACCTGCGGCGCAGCCGGTTGGCCTACCTCGGATGGGCGGCGGCGTCCTGGCCGGCCGCGCGCGACTCGTTCCTGTTCACCGACGGGCTGCTGTCGATCCGCCGCAGCTACCGGCCGGCCGAGCTCGCGGCGGTCGTCCCGGAGGGGTGGCGGGTGCGGCGCCAGCCGCCGTTCCGGCTGCTGCTCAGCCGGTCGTTGGACGGAGGCCGCCGATGAGGGACGGTGGCCGGGCGGCTGTCGCTCACACCCTGCTGACAGTGGCCGCAGCGAGCTACGGCGCCAGCTGCGCCCTGGGCACCAGCGTCGCGACCGGCCTGGTCACCACCGGTCGCGGCCGCTGGCTGCATCACGCGCTCTACGTCAACACCGCGGGGCTGACGGCGCTGGCACTCGGGGCGGCGGCGCTGGGGCGGAGCCGCGCCGGCTGGTGGCTGCTGCCGGCCGTCGTGCCGTTGGCCGTGATCCCGTACGCCGGGACGCGGTCCCGCCGGCACATCCTCGTCGCGGCCTCGGCCGCCCCCTTCTACGCGGCTGCGCTGGCCGCAGACCGGAACTGAGCCGATGGAGTTCCTCGACGTCGTCCGCCGTCGCAAGACCACCAACGGGCCCTTCCTGCCCGACCCCGTCGCGCCGGAGCACCAGCGGCTGCTGATGGAGGTCGCCGGTCGGGCCCCCTCCCAGCTGAACAGCCAGCCCTGGCGGTTCGTGCTCACCGAGGACCGGAGCGTGATCGAGCAGGTTGCGGCGATCAGCGGCGAGAGCATGACGGAGGCGATGTCGAACGGCACCTTCTTCGAGCGCTACAAGCGGTACTTCCGCTTCAGTGCCGCGGAGATGGAGTCGCGGCGTGACGGGATGCTGTTCGACAAGCTGCCGGCGCCCCTGCGGCCGTTCACCAAGCAGGTCTTCACCGCCCGCGGGCAGCGGCTGATGAACACGCTGCGGGTGCCGCAGACGTTGGGCGAGGAGAACCGGAAGCTGGTCGCCGGCTCGCCGCTGCTACTGGCGGTCCTCCTGGACCGGGCCGAGTACCGACCGGGTGAGCTGTCGTCGTTCTACTCCGTCTTCAGCATGGGGGCGGCGATGGAGAATGTCTGGCTCACCACCGGCGAGGTCGGGATGGGTATCCAGTTCATCTCCTTCCCGATGGAGGTGCCAGGGCAGTGGGCGCGTATCGAGGCCCTGTTCCGCGTCCCGCCCGAGCTCGAGCTGATGGCGGTGTACCGGCTGGGCTACCTGCCGGCTGAGCAGCGCCGACCGGCCATCGACTGGTCCAGCCACCAACGCAAGCTCATCTCCCAGTACGTGTTCCGCGACCACTGTGAGGTGCCCCAGCAGGGCTGGGACGACCTGGGCAGCCCGCTTCACGACTGAGCGACGGGCCGGCCCCGGCGCCGACTTGCCAGGCAGCTGGAGCGATATATCGTGTCCGTGTCGACAGAAGGAGCGTGACGTGCGCAGACACGACCATCCCGGCGCCTCGGAGGAGCCGCTCGCCGGTCCTCCCGAGGATGAGACGCCGCACCCGCGGGGCCACCGCGGTCCCGGCGGTCGAGGCGGGCACGGGGGCCGGGGACGTGGTGGTGGGCGAGGCCGGGGCCGGGCGCAGCGCGGAGACGTCCGGACCGCGATCCTGCTGCTGTTGAGCGACCAGCCGATGCACGGCTACCAGCTCATGCAGGCCATCAGCGACCGCACCAGGGGTGTCTGGCGCCCGAGTCCGGGCGCGGTCTACCCCACCCTCGACCAGCTCGAGGACGAGGGGCTGGCGACGATCCACCAGGAGGGCGGACGGCGGCTGGTCACCCTCACCGCGGCTGGGCACGCGTACCTGGCCGAGCACGCCGCCGAGCTGAGCGACCCTTTCGGGTCGCCGGCCGAGGGGCCGGCGGCGCCGGACCTCCGGCAGCCGTTGGACGAGCTGCGCGTCGCGGCACGTCAGGTAGCCGTCAGTGGGAGCGCGGAACAGGTGGAGGCCGCAGGACGGGTGCTGGCCCAGGCGAAGCGGTCGCTCTACCTGATCCTGGCCGGCGACACCGACGCCCCGGCATCCTGACCCGGCTCCCGACTGGCGTCCAGCAGCGGGGACAGCGCGCGCGGCGTTAGTCGTCGCCCGACCGAAACCGGCGGCGGGCCGAGAGCAGCTCCAGCTCGGGCCGGTAGGCCACGGTCCGCTCGACGGCGTCGAGCACCTCGACGAGGTGGGCCTGGTCGCCCGCCACCAGCGCGACGCCGACGAGGGCCCGGCGGTGCAGGTCGAGGTGGTCCACCTCGGCGACACTCACCTCGAACCGGCGGCGCAGCTCCGCCACCAGCGGCCGGACCAGGGACCGCTTCTCCTTCAGGGAGTGCACGTCGCCCAGCAGCAGGTCCAGCTCCAACGACCCCACCCACATCGCCACCCGCCGATCGTACGAGGAGGACGGCAGGCGAATGGTATGAAGCCGGACCATTGACGCCGCGGCGAGGGCGCCGACAGACTGTCGCCGTCGCCCACCCCTCGGATCGGAGCCTGCATGAGCCCCGCCACCTCACCGGAAGCCAACTCCCACCTCGACGACGACGCCCGCGCCCTGGCCGAGCTGGGGTACGCCCAGGAGCTGCACCGGGGCATGTCCGGCTTCTCCAACTTCGCCGTCTCGTTCTCGATCATCTCGATCCTCGCCGGCTGCATCACCTCCTACCGGATCGCCCTGGTCTCGGGCGGCTCGTCCGCGATCGTCCTCGGCTGGGTGATCGTCGGCGTGCTGGTGCTCGCGGTGGCGATGGCCATGGCCGAGGTGTGCTCGCGCTACCCGACCGCCGGTGGTCTGTACTTCTGGGCCGGTCGGCTCGCCAAGAAGAACAAGCGGGAATGGGCCTGGTTCGTGGGCTGGTTCAACTTCCTCGGCGAGGTCGCCGTCACCGCGGCGATCGACTACGGCTGCGCCTCCACCTGGCTCGCGTTCGCGAACCTCGTCGGCTGGGTGGAGGAGGTGACACCGGTCAAGATCTTCACCACGTTCGTGGCGATCATCCTCGTCCACGCGCTGCTCAACACGTTCGGCGTCAAGCTCGTCAGCGTGCTGTCCAACGTCTCGGCGTGGTGGCACGTCTTCGGCGTCCTGATCATCGTCGGGGCCCTGTGGCTGCTGCCGGAGAAGCACCAGTCGGTGTCGTGGACACTGACCGGGTTCCACAACGAGACAGGCTGGACGTCGGTCGCCTATGTCTTCCTGATGGGTCTGCTGATGGCCCAGTACACCTACACCGGCTACGACGCTTCCGCCCATGTGGCGGAGGAGACGCGGAACGCGGCGAAGGCGGCCCCGCGGGGCATCGTCACCAGCGTGCTCGTCTCGCTGATCGGCGGCTTCATCCTGCTCTACTCCATCACCGCCTCGATCACGGACCGCAGCGACGCCGGCCTGACCGAGCTCGCGGCGTCACCGACCGGGCTGCCGCCCGCGCAGATCTTCCTGGACGCCCTGGGCAACCCCGCGGTCGCGAAGTTCCTGCTCCTGATCGTCTGCGTCGCGCAGTTCTTCTGCGGCATGGCGTCGGTGACCGCCAACTCCCGGATGTCCTACGCGTTCTCCCGCGACCACGCGTTGCCCGGCTCACGAACCTGGTCCAAGGTGAACCCCCGCACCGGCACCCCGACGAACTCGGTGTGGCTCTGCGTGGTCTTGTCGGTACTGCTCGCCTCGCCCGCGCTGTTCAGCTCGACCGCCTACTTCGCCGTCACCTCCATCGCCGTGATCGGGCTCTACATCGCCTACGTGGTGCCGGTCTTCCTTCGGAGGGTCAACCGCGACTTCACCCCGGGGCCCTGGAACCTGGGCCGCTGGAGCCCCCTGATCGGCTGGGTGGCCGTCGTCTGGGTGATCTTCATCTGCGTGTTGTTCGTGCTGCCGCCGCTGTACCCGGTGACGGTGAGCACCTTCAACTACGCCCCGGTCGCGGTGCTGGTCGTGCTGGCCTTCGCGACCGTCTCGTGGTTCGTCGGTGGCCGGCACACCTTCATGCTGGCGGCCAAGAACGAAGCCACCAGCCCTGAGGCCGAGAAGGTGCTGGACAGCTAGATCGTGCGGTCAGAGCAGGGCGAGCCCGGGCTGGGGCTCTCGTCAGCGGTGGTCGGTGCCGTCCGCGGCAGGCATGCCTTCGAGGACTGTGTCGAGCGGCTGGCCACCGCCGTCCGGCTCGGTGTCTACCCGTACGGCAGCGCGCTGCCGCCGGAGCGGGAGCTGGCGGCGGCGATGGGGGTGTCCCGGGCGACCCTCCGCGAGGCGATCGCGGGTCTCCGTGACGCCGGGATGCTGAGCACCACCCGGGGGCGCGGCGGCGGCACCGTCGTCGCGTCGGCGCCGGCCACACCGGGAGAAGCGGGCCCCGGCGGCCTGGCCGGGCGCCGGGAGGAGCTGATGGACACGCTGGTCTTCCGCCGCGTCGTCGAACCGGGAGCGTGCCAGGTGGCTGCCGGTCGACGGCTGCGCCAGGACGACCGGGACCTGCTCAGCACGGCGCTGGAGGGGGTCCGCTCCGCAGCCGGTCCCGCCGAGCACCGTCAGGCGGACTCGCGGCTGCACCTGGCGCTGGCGGCGACGACCCGGTCCCCGATGCGGGTCGAGGCGGTGACGGTCGTGCCGGCCGGCCTGCACGACATGCTGATCGCCATCCCGGTGCTGCGGGTGAACATCGAGCACTCCAGCGCCCAGCACACCGCGATCGTCGCCGCCGTGCTGGCCGGCGACGGGCTGCGGGCGCGCCGGGAGATGGAACGGCACTGTGACGACACCGCCGCGCTGCTGCGCGGACTGCTGGACTGACACCGAGACCGAGAACGAGCGACGAGGGGCAGCGATGACGACGCTGAGGAACGACCGCCACCTGAGCGTGCACGACCTGCGACGACGGGTGGCCGAAGGCGACATCGACACCGTGGTCGTGGCCTTCACCGACATGCAGGGCCGGCTGCAGGGCAAGCGGATGCACGGCGCCTACTTCGTCGACCACGTGCTGGACGCCGGCACCGAGGGCTGCAACTACCTGCTGAGCGTCGACGTCGACATGAACACGGTGGAGGGCTACGCCATGTCCTCCTGGGAGACGGGCTACGGCGACATGGAGTTCGCGCTCGACCTGGAGACGCTCCGGCTGCTGCCTCACCTGCCCGGCACCGCGATGGTGCAGTGCGACCTCGTCACGCTCGACCACCAACCCGTCGCCCAGTCCCCGCGCACGGTCCTCGCCACCCAGCTGGCCCGCGCGGCGGAGCTGGGGTACGTGGCGCTGGCCGGTACCGAGCTGGAGTTCATCGCCTTCGCGACCCCGTACGAGGAGGCCTGGGACTCGGGCTACCGGAACCTCGTCCCGCTGAACCAGTACAACGTCGACTACTCCGTGCTCGGCACCACCCGCGCCGAACCGCTGCTGCGGGCCATCCGGAACCACATGTACGCGGCCGGGATGGACGTCGAGTCGGCCAAGGGGGAGTGCAACTTCGGGCAGCACGAGATCGGCTTCCTCTACGCCGAGGCGATGACCACGGCCGACAACCATGCGGTCTACAAGACCGCCGCCAAGGAGATCGCCGCCCAGCAGGGCAAGTCGATCACCTTCATGGCCAAGTACAACGAGCGCGAGGGCAACTCCTGCCACATCCACCTGTCCCTGCGGGGCCAGGACGGGTCGACGGTCTTCTGGCAGCAGGCGGACCGGGACGCCGGCCCGGGGGCCGGGCGGACGGCCCTGTACGACCACTTCCTGGCGGGGCTGCTCGCGACCATGGCCGACTTCACCCTGCTGTACGCGCCGAACATCAACTCCTACAAGCGGTTCGCGGCGGGTTCCTTCGCGCCCACGACCATCGCCTGGGGCCAGGACAACCGGACCTGCGCCCTGCGGGTGGTCGGGTCGGGCGCCGGGGCGCGGGTGGAGAACCGGGTGCCGGGCGGTGACGTCAACCCCTACCTGGCTCTCGCCGCCATGCTCGCGGGCGGCCTCCACGGGATCGAGCACGGGCTCGAGCTCCCGCCCGAGCTGACCGGCAACGCCTACACCTCGGGGCTGCCGACGGTCCCGCGGACGCTGCGCGAGGCCCGGGACTCCTTCGCCGCCTCGGCGGTGGCCCGGGCCGCCTTCGGCGACGCCGTCGTCGAGCACTACACGCACATGGCCGACGTCGAGCTCAGCGCCTTCGACGCCGCGGTGACCGACTGGGAGCTGCGCCGCTCCTTCGAGAGGATGTGACCGTGGCGACCTTTGCTGTGCTCGACCCGTCGTCGGAGCAGGTGCTGGCCGAGGTCGAGCTCGCCGACCTGACCCGCACCGACGCCGCCATCGAGGCCGCGGCCGCCGCCGGCCCCGCCTGGCGCGCGGTCCCCCCGGGCGAGCGGGCCCGGCTGCTGCGACGCTTCGCGACGCTGGTGGACGAGGCGGTGGAGGAGCTGGCCCAGCTGGAGGTGCGCAACTCCGGGCACACGGTGAGCAACGCCCGCTGGGAGGCCCGCAACGTCCGGGACGTGCTCAACTACTACTCGGCGACGCCGGAGCGGCTGTTCGGCCGGCAGATCCCCGTCCCCGGCGGGATCGACGTCACGTTCCACGAACCGCTGGGCGTGGTCGGGATCATCGTGCCCTGGAACTTCCCGATGCCCATCGCGGCCTGGGGGTTCGCCCCGGCGCTGGCTGCCGGCAACACGGTCGTGCTGAAGCCGGCGGAACTCACGCCGCTGACCGCGCTGCGGCTGGCCGAGCTCGCCCGTGAGGCGGGGCTGGCCGAGGGCGTCTTCACCGTGCTGCCCGGCGAAGGCCCGGTGGTCGGCCGGCGCTTCGTCACCCATCCGCTGGTCCGCAAGGTCTGCTTCACCGGCTCCACCAGCGTGGGCAAGCAGGTGCTGGCGGGCTGCGCCGAGCAGGTCAAGCGCTGCACCCTGGAGCTCGGGGGCAAGAGCGCCAACGTCATCTTCGCCGACGCCGACCTGGCGAAGGCGGCGGCCAGCGCCCCGTACGCGGTGTTCGACAACGCCGGCCAGGACTGCTGCGCCCGGTCCCGGATCCTCGTCCAGGAGTCGGTGCAGGAGGAGTTCCTGGACCGGCTGCAGCGCGCGGTGCAGGGCATGGTCGTGGCCGAGCCGGCAAGGGAGGACGCCGAGATGGGGCCGCTGATCTCGGCGCGGCAGCGGGACCGGGTGCAGGGCTACCTGGACGAGGTCGAGGTTGCCTTCGCCGGCTCCGCCCCCGCGGGTCCGGGGTTCTGGGTGCCGCCGTCGGTGGTCCTCGCGACCTCGACGGAGCAGCGGATCTGGCGGGAGGAGGTCTTCGGCCCGGTCGTCGCCGTGCTGCCGTTCCGGGACGAGGCCGAAGCCGTCCAGCTCGCCAACGACTCCGACTACGGCCTGTCGGGGTCGATCTACACCGCCGACCTCGGTCGCGCGCTGCGCGTCTCCCGCGCCGTCCAGGCCGGCAACCTCAGCGTGAACTCCCACTCCTCGGTCCGCTACTGGACGCCTTTCGGCGGCTTCAAGCAGTCGGGTCTGGGCCGCGAGCTCGGCCCCGACGCCCCCCACGCCTTCACCGAGGAGAAGAACGTCTTCTTCAGCGACGCCTGAACCACCCTGGGGGCTGTCGGTTCCCCAGGTAAACCTGGGAATTGCGCGCTTAGCCCAGGTTGCAACCTGGGTAAGGCGCGAACTTCCTGGGCTTGGTGGGCCGGACGGCCGCCCCATCAGCATCACGAAGCACGGCAACAGGAGAAGAGGGCAGGCATGACAGGACGGGTCGAGGGCAAGGTCGCGGTGGTGACGGGCGGCTGCTCGGGCATCGGCTTGGCCAGCGTCCAGCGGCTGGCCGAGGAGGGTGCACGGGTCGTCATCGGCGACGTCGACGACCGGCGGGGGCCGGAGGTCGCGGCGTCGGTGGACGGCACGTACGTCCGCACCGACGTCACGAGCAAGGACGACGTGGACGCCCTGTTCGCCACCGCGAGGTCCACCTACGGGGCGGTCGACATCGCCTTCAACAACGCCGGCATCGCCCCACCCGAGGACGACTCCATCCTCGACACCGACCTCGACGCCTGGCGACGGGTGCAGGAGGTCAACCTGACGAGCGTCTACCTGTGCTGCAAGGCGGCGCTGCCACCGATGCTCGAGCAGGGGCGTGGCTCGATCATCAACACCGCTTCCTTCGTGGCGGTGATGGGCGCCGCGACCTCTCAGATCTCCTACTCGGCGTCCAAGGGTGGCGTGCTGTCGATGAGCCGCGAGCTGGGCGTGCAGTTCGCGCGGCAGGGTGTCCGGGTCAACGCGCTGTGTCCCGGGCCGGTGAACACCCCGCTGCTGCGGGAGCTGTTCGCCTCCGACCCGGAACGGGCGGCCCGCCGCCTCGTGCACGTCCCGGTCGGCCGGTTCGCCGAGCCCGTCGAGATCGCGAACGCGGTGCTGTTCCTGGCCTCGGACGAGTCCAGCTTCATCACCGCGAACACCTTCCTGGTCGACGGGGGCATCAGCGGTGCGTACGTCACACCGCTGTGACGAGGGGTAGGTGATCATGGAGGGCGTGATCGTCAACGGCAACCAGCACCACCACGACCTTGGCGGGCCGCGACCGCTGATCGGTCTGAGCGCGTACCGGGAACGGGCCGTGTGGGGCGTCTGGGACACCCAGACCGACCTGCTGAACTCCCTCTACGCCCGCTCGGTGGAAGCCGCCGGCGGCATTGCCGTGCTGCTGCCACCGCAGAGCGAGGAGGCGGCCGAGGTCGTCCGGCGGCTGGACGGGCTGGTGATCACCGGCGGCTCCGACGTCGAGCCGGCGCGCTACGGCCGCCCCGCCCACCCCCGGACGCAGCGGCCACGGCAGGAGCGGGACAGCTGGGAGCTCGCGCTGCTGGACCGGGCCGCAGAGCTGGCCATCCCGACCCTGGGCATCTGCCGGGGGATGCAGGTGATGGCGGTGCACGCCGGCGGCATCCTGGAGCAGCACCTGCCGGACGTGGTCGGGCACGACGAGCACTCCCCGGGCGGGGACGCTTTCGGCTGGCTCCCGGTGACCACCACCGCCGGATCCCGGGTGCGGGCCCTGGTGGGAGCCGACGTGCAGGTCAACTGCCACCACCACCAGGCGGTCGCCGAGCACCCCGGCCTGGTGCCGACGGCCCGGGCCGCCGACGGCACCCTCGAGGCCCTCGAGGACCCGCACCGGCCGTTCTGGCTGGGCGTCCAGTGGCATCCCGAACACGGCGACGACCACGGCCTCTTCCGGGGACTGGTGGAGGCGGCCAGCCGGCACCTGGTGGCCTGACGGCTCCGCTCAGCCCCCGACGAGCCGCAGCGCAGGGTCGTCCAGGCTGAAGGTGCGGACGGGGCCGGGACCGCTGGTCCGCGTCTCGAAACGCACGGTCACCCGTCCGGCACCGGCACCCCAGACCCAGCCGGCTCCGTGCTGGTCGTGCTCGACGTCGGCGCCCGGCAGCCAGCTCGGCCGGCGGCGCGGTTCCTGCTCGTCCGAGCCGTCGCTGCCGCTCGCACCCGTGTCCGGGAGCGACGGCCCGGTCTCCGGCCCGTCCGCCGGGGGCAGCTCGGCGGAGAACAGGTCCTCCTGCAGGACGTCGGTGAGACCCGCGACGCCGACACCCAGCAGCCGGACACCCTCGGTGAGGTCGAGGGCGCCGAGCAGCGACGCGGCGACCGCGCTGATCACCTCGGCCCGGTCGGTGGCGCTCAGCAGGGTCCGGGAGCGGGTCAGGGTGGAGAAGTCGTGCCGGCGGACCTTGATCGAGACGGTGCGGGCGAACAGTCCCGCCGCGGCCAGCCGGCCGGCCACCTGCCGGGCGTCGCGGCGCAGGATCGTGCCGAGCTCGTCCAGGTCGACCAGGTCACGCTCGAACGTGTCCTCCACCGAGATCGACTTCGCCTCCCGCTCGGGCTCCACCGGGCGATCGTCCCGGGCGTGTGCCAGCTCGACCAGGGCAACGGCGTGGTTGTGGCCGACCACCTGCGCGAGCTCGTCCAAAGGCACCGTCTGCAGGTCCCCGACCAGCCGGATCCCGACCCGGTGCAGCTTGTCCGCCGTGACCGGCCCGACGCCCGGGAGGACACCCACCCTCATCGGCCGTAGCAGCTCGAGCTCGCCGCCGGCGGGCACGATCCGGCTGCCGTCGGGCTTGGCCAGCTCGCTGGCCACCTTGGCCATGAACTTGGACGTCCCCACGCCGACCGAGGCGGTGAGCCCGCCGGTGGCCGCCTGCACCGCGGCACGCAGCTCGTCCACCACCTGCTGCAGGGTGGCGTGGTCGAACGCCCGGACGCCCTCCGCGGCCCGCAGGTCCACGAAGGCCTCGTCCAGCGACAGCGGCTCGACCAGGGGCGACAGTGCCCGCAGCCGCGCCATCACCAGCTCGCTGGCCTCCCGGTAGGCGCGAAAGCGGCCGGCCAGGAACGCCGCATGCGGGCAGCGCCGACGCGCCTCGTGGGCAGGCATCGCCGAGCGGACTCCGAAGACCCGAGCCTCGTACGAGGCGGTGGCCACCACCCCTCGCTGGCCGAGCCCGCCGACCACCACCGGCTTGCCGCGCAGCGACGGCTTGTCGCGCTGTTCGACCGAGGCGAAGAACGCGTCCAGGTCGAGGTGCAGCACAGAGGCCTCGGGTCGCACGAGGTCATTGTGCGTGCTGGGGGCTACGGCGTGCGGCGACCGGGCACGAGGTCGCCGTCGGGAAAGACCAGGTCCCGGGCCTCGACCGTCCGGTCCGGGACCGTCGTCGGCGCCTCGAGGTGCACGGCACCGCTGGGCAGGATGCCAGCGGCTCCGAACCGTTCCATCACGCGCCACTGCGCCGCGACGTCCTCGCCCGCGTGCACCGGTGGCAGCCGGTGCCAGAAGTCGAAGCCGCCGCAGCTGACCAGGGCCGAGCGCCGGAAGAGCGTGCAGGCGCCGATCCAGGCGACCTTGTACGCGACCCAGCCGTCACGGGGAACCGGAACCTGCTCGGCGACGTGCACCAGGTTGGCGGCGCCGTGCAGCGAGGCGCGGGCGATGGCGGGGCTGTCGTTGCGGACGCGCTCGGGGATGACCGGGCCCTCCCAGGGCTCGAAGCTCGTCTGCTGGTGTGGCCGTCGGTCCTGCAGGAAGCTCAGCCCCATCGGGGCGCTGCCGACGAAGCCGCAGCCGAGGGTCTGGATCGCGTCGGTCATCCGTTCGAGCGTGTGCGGCTCCAGCCAGACGTCGTCGTCCAGGAAGAGCACCAGCTCGGCGCTCGACTGCTCGAGCAGGAACTGCCGGTGCTCGGCCAGTCCGCGACGCGGAAGATGCCGGACCACCCGGACCGAGCGGCCCTGGGCTTCGAGGACTCGGATCATGGCCAGCACGGCCGGGGCCTGGAGGGCGAGGCCCTCGTCGGACTGGTCGCTGACCAGGACCGAGAAGGGCGGATCGTCCTGGGCGGCGAGGCCGGCCAGCGTCACCGCCAGCTCGGCGAGCCGACCGACCGTGGGGATCAGCACCTCCACGACCGGACGCGCCGGCGGCTCCTGCTTGCTCCAGCTGCCGGACCAACGGCGCGAGGGTTGGGGCTCCGTCGAGCTCGTCACCGTCCGCCACCTTCTTCCCCGGGAGTGCGTCCCTTGGCCCGGTCGGGGGCCGTCGTCAGGTTACCGAGGAACTACCTCTGCTCCCGCTACTCAAACCTGCTCGTCCGACCCGAGCAAATCCTGAGGTTGGAGCGCGATACTGACAGGGTCCTGTGTCGACCGCCCATTGCGGCGGTCGGCAGATCGTCGCGACGGAGCGACCGACCCCACCCACCACCCTCACGGCACGTTCTGGTGGTGCGGCCAAGGGGTTGGTGGGGGTGATGAGTCGGGGCGCTCCCACCAGCCCCTTCCCGTGTCGTCGAAGCGCACGCAGCTCACCGGAATGTGTCAGTGCCTGTGTCTAGGTTCGGGCCATGGAGCAACGACTCAGCCTGGTGACCCTCGGAGTTCGGGACCTCCCGATCTCAGCCGCGTTCTACCGTGCCCTCGGCTGGACAGCTCGCGGTGCCCCCGAGGACAGCGATGTCATCTTCTTCCAGGCCGCCGGGATCGTGCTCGCGCTCTGGAGCCGCGAGGCGCTGGCCGAAGACTCCTGCGTGGTGGACTCGGGTGGCTGGGGCGGCATCACGCTGGCCCAGAACGTCCGCAGCCCCTCCGAGGTGGATGCGGTGCTGGCGAGCGCGGAGGCCGCCGGGGCGCGGATCGGGCGAGCGGGTGCGCCCACCGCCTGGGGCGGCTACTCCGGCATCTTCTGCGACCCCGACGGCCACCCCTGGGAGATCGCGCACAACCCCTTCTGGAGGCTGTCGAGCGACGGCGCGACCCTGCTCGGGGACGAAGGCGTCGAGCTGTGAGGGACGACTACGCCCGAGCCCCGCCGATCGCCTTGAGCACGGCGTTCGCGTCCCGACCCTTCATCCGAGCCATCGAGCGGGCGGTGTCGCTGTACTCGATCGTGATGGCGGAGCCGGCGTGGTTGGCGTTGAACCAGCCCGTCATCGTGCCGTGGCACGAGCCGTGGCAGTCCAGCGAGCGCAGCGGGATGTCCAGGCCGCTCGAGAGACGCCTCATCAGGGCCTTGTCCTTGACCCGGTAGGTGTCCACGCCCAGCAGCGGTTGGTGCCAGGAGACGAGGTAGCGGGGGTTGACCCGGTTCAGGAAGCGCATCACCACCCGGGTCTCGGTGGCCGACGACGCCCGGGGGCCGGAGTTGGCGCGGACGATGAAGCGGTTGGGGAAGTTGCGGTTCAGGTCGACCCCGCCCTGCAGCCAGCGTCGGTCCTTGGCCAGCCCGTCCGGGTTGAGCACCGGCACCACCCAGAGGTCCACCCCGGTGATGCGACGGCCTTCGAGCAGGCCGCGGGCCACGTACTGCCCGAAGTTCTCCTCACCGTGCATCGTCGCGACGACCATCACCACCGGCTTCCCCGGCTGACCGGCCCGGTAGGCCGTGATCGCCCGGCCCTCGGCGGACCGCCCGATCGTCTCCCGGTGGTACCAGGTGCGCGGGCCGGTGGCCTTCTTGACCGCCTGGTCCAGGGCCCGCCGGGTGGCGGCGTCGGCCCGGCCCGTCACGGTGAGGTGGGCGTTGCGCTGCAGGTGCTGCAGAGCAGCCTTCGTCCCGTCGCCGAAGTACCCCGTGTTCAGCTCAGCCTTGAGCAGGCCGGCCGCGATCAGCTTGTTCTGCAGTGACCGGACCGCCGAGCCCTGCTGGCCGTACCGAACCTCGGCGCTGCTTGACGAGACGGCGGTGTTGCTGTCGGCCGGCACCGGTCGCGCCGAGGCGGGGACAGCCGGGGCCAGCGAGACGACGAGGGCCAGCAGCGCACTGCTCAACCAGGGAAGGCGGCGCGAGGGTCGGAAGGGGGCAGAGCTCATGAGGTCCTCCAGGGGGGTCAGCCCCCGATGGCGTCCCCGCGAGTATGACCCGGACCGAGCGCGTCGGCAATGAGTCGAAAGTCCCTACCCCGGACGGACGCCGGCCAAACCCGCGGCGGCCGGGAGATGGCCGCGCGGCGGCCTCGTGCCGGTTCTCGGTAGGTTGACCCTGCAAGATGCGGGGTAACTCGGGAGCGATGCAGCCCGTACCGCGCATCGCCTTTACGACTGCAGAGGTTTTCACATGGATATCTGGCCCGGAAGGCCCTACCCCCTGGGGGCCACCTACGACGGCAGCGGCGTCAACTTCGCCCTGTTCTCCGAGGTCGCAGAAAAAGTTGAGCTGTGCCTGATCGACGACCAGGGCGCTGAGACGCGCCACGAGCTGGTCGAGGTCGACGGCTACGTCTGGCACGGGTACGTGCCGGGCATCCACCCGGGTCAGCGGTACGGGTTCCGCGTACACGGACCCTATGACCCGCCACGCGGTCAGCGCTGCAACGCCTCCAAGCTGCTGCTCAGCCCCTACGCCAAGGCGATCGAGGGACAGATCGACGGTGACGAGTCGCTGTTCTCCTACCGCTTCAACGACCCGAACGCCTTCAACGACGACGACTCCCTCGGCCACAACATGGTGGGCGTGGTGGCGAACCCGTTCTTCGACTGGGGTCACGACCGGCCGCCGCGCCACCAGTACCACGAGAGCGTCATCTACGAGATGCACGTCAAGGGCTTGACGATGACCCACCCGGACGTGCCCGAGGACGTCCGCGGCACCTACGCCGCCATGGGGCACCCCGCGATCATCGAGTACCTCACCAACCTTGGCGTCACCGCCGTGGAGCTGTTGCCGGTGCACCAGTTCGTCAACGACTCGCACCTGGTGGACCAGGGGCTCTCGAACTATTGGGGCTACAACACGATCGGTTTCCTGGCCCCACACAACGGCTACGCCTCGAGCACCGTCAACGGTCAGCAGACGACGGAGTTCAAGGCGATGGTGAAGGCCCTGCACGCCGCGAACATCGAGGTCATCCTCGACGTGGTCTACAACCACACCGCGGAGGGCAACGAGAAGGGCCCGACGATCGCCTTCCGCGGCATCGACAACGCCTCCTACTACCGGCTGGTCGATGAGGACAAGTCCCACTACTACGACACCACCGGCACCGGCAACAGCCTGCTGATGCGCAACCCGCACGTGCTGCAGCTGATCATGGACTCGTTGCGGTACTGGGTGCTCGACATGCACGTCGACGGCTTCCGCTTCGACCTCGCCGCCACCTTGGCCCGGCAGTTCCACGAGGTGGACAAGCTGTCGGCCTTCTTCGACATCATCCAGCAGGACCCGGTGATCTCCCAGGTCAAGCTGATCGCCGAGCCGTGGGACCTCGGCGACGGCGGCTACCAGGTGGGCAACTTCCCCGTGCTCTGGAGCGAGTGGAACGGCCGCTACCGCGACAACGTGCGCCAGTTCTGGAAGGGCGACGAGGGGCAGATTCCGCACTTCGCCTCGCACCTCACCGGCAGCAGCGACGTGTACTCGCCCGGCGGCCGGGGCCCGACGGCGAGCATCAACCTGATCACGGCGCACGACGGCTTCACGCTGCGCGACCTGGTGTCCTACAACGAGAAGCACAACCAGGCCAACGGCGAGAACAACCAGGACGGCCACAACGCCAACGAGTCGTGGAACTGCGGTACCGAGGGCCCCACGGACGACGAGCAGATCAATGCCCTGCGCGCGCGACAGCAGCGCAACTTCCTGGCCACGCTGTTTCTCTCGCAAGGCGTGCCGATGCTGCTGGGCGGC
>JBJMIS010000044.1:0-3373 GCA_045806705.1 Friedmanniella sp. | reverse complement strand
GTGCTCCTCGGCCTGATGGGCGGGCTGATCCTCGCCGCCGGTGCCCTGGTCGGCGGCCGGGGCGGGCTGCTCGTCGCCCTGGTGGTCGCCCTCGCGGTCAACGGCTACGCCTACTTCAACTCGGACAAGCTCGCCCTGCGCGCCATGCGCGCGTTCCCGGTGACCGAGACCCAGGCGCCGCAGCTCTACGCGATGGTGCGCGACCAGGCCACCGAGGCCCGGCAGCCGATGCCGCGGCTCTACGTCAGCCCCACCGACCAGCCCAACGCTTTCGCCACCGGCCGCAACCCGCGCAACGCGGCCGTCTGCGTCACCCAGGGGATCCTCGAGCTGCTCGACCGCCGGGAGCTGCGGGGCGTGCTCGCCCACGAGCTGTCGCACGTCTACAACCGCGACATCCTCATCAGCTCGGTCGCCGGCGCCATGGCCACGGTCATCACCTACCTGGCGCACATGGCGATGTTCGCCTCGCTGTTCGGCGGGCGGTCGGAGGACGACCGCGGGGGCGGCAACGCCCTGGGCAGCCTGCTGCTGGTGTTCCTCGGGCCGCTGGCCGCCGGCCTGGTGCAGATGGCCGTCAGCCGCAGTCGCGAGTACCAGGCCGACGCGTCCGGTGCGCTGCTGTCGCAGGACCCGCTGGCGCTGGCCTCCGCGCTTCGCAAGATCGCCGCCGGGGCGGCTGCCCGGCCGCTGCCCCAGGAGGACCGCCTGGTGGCGCAGAGCCACCTGATGATCGCCAACCCGTTCCGCGGCCAGGGCCTGGCGTCGATGTTCGCAACCCACCCGCCGATGCCCGAGCGCATCGCCCGCCTGGAGCAGATGTCCCGGGAACTCGGTCAGTAGGAGGACGGGTTCCTCACCGCTCGCCGCGCGGCGAGCGGTCGGCTCACGCGGGGACGAGCATGGTGGGGGTCGGCTTGCGCCCGGTGAGCAGCAGCTTGACCGCATCCCCCGGAGTCAGCGGACGGGAGAAGTGGTAGCCCTGGCCCAACGGGCAGGCGAGGGACCGGAGCGCCTCGAGCTGGTCGCCGGTCTCCAGCCCCTCGGCGACCACCTCCAGGTGGAGGTCCTGACCCAGCTGGGTGATCGCAGCGACCACGGCGTGCCCCTCCGAGCTGGTCGTCACGCCGTCGATGAAGGACTTGTCGATCTTCAGGCTGTCGATCGGGAAGCGCCGCAGGTAGCTGAGCGACGAGTACCCCGTGCCGAAGTCGTCGAGAGCCAGCCGGACGCCCAGGTCCTTGAGCAGTCCGAGCTTGCGGGTCGTCTCCTCGGTGTCCTGGACGAACAGGGACTCGGTGATCTCCAGGGTGAGCAGTGACGGGGCCAGACCCGACCGGTGCACCGCGTCGGCCACGTCGCCGACGAGGTCGGGGTGCTGGAACTGCCGCACGGAGACGTTGACGCTCATGCGGAGCCGGCCCAACGGCGAGCGGTTCTGCCACGCGGCCGCCTGCCGGGTCGCCTCCTGCAGCACCCACCGCCCGATCGGCACGATCAGGCCGGTCTCCTCGGCCAGCGGGATGAACTCCAGCGGGGACACCAGGCCCCGCTCCGGGTGCCGCCAGCGCAGCAGCGCCTCGAAGCCGACGATGAGCCGGGAGGAGACGTCGACTATCGGCTGGTAGTGCAGCTCCAGCTGCCCGGCGTCCAGGGCGCCGGACAACTCGGCCCGGACCGCGTCGCGCTGCACCTGGGCGGTGTGGTGACTGGGCTGGAAGACCTCCAGCCGGCCCTTGCCGCTCGTCTTGGCCGCGTACATGGCCAGATCGGCCGCGCGCAGCATCCCGATCCCGCTCGTGGCGCAGGTGTCGGACGTCGCCAGCCCGATGCTCAACCCCGTGCGGATGAGGTGCTCACCGATCTGCACGGGGGCGCGCAGGCACTCGAGGATGCGGTGGGCGACGCGCTCGGCCTGGTGGGCGCTGCCCGGACCGGTGATCAGGATGGCGAACTCGTCGCCGGAGAGGCGGGCCACCGTGTCGGTGTCCCGGACGCTGCCCACCATGCGGTCGCCCAGCAGCTTGATGAGTGCGTCGCCGCCCTCGTGGCCGAGGTTGTCGTTCACCGACTTCAGGTTGTCCACGTCCAGGAAGAGCACCGCGGACGACGTGCCGCCCTGCTGGCGGAGCGTCTCGGCCTCGGCGAGCCGCTCGATGAACAGGGCGCGGTTGGGCAGGCCGGTGAGCGTGTCGTGGAAGGCCTGGAAGCGCAGCCGGTTCTCGAGCTCCTTGCGGCCCTCGACCGCCCCGAGCAGGCTGTTGAACGCCCGCCCGGCCTCGCCGATCTGGTCGTCGGAGTCGACGGTGATCCGCTCGAACACCGCCTCGGACCAGTCCCCCGAGCGGGTCGCGGAGGTGATGACGCTCGTCGCGGACCGGAGGTGGCCGCCGAGCACCTCCATGCGGCCGCCGACGACCCCGCGGCAGAGGGCGTAGTTCATCGCGCCGACGAGGAAGCCGGCGAGCAGACAGGCGGTGCGGAAGACCGCCCGGTCCGTGATCGCCTCGGGCACGCCGAGGAGCCCGGCGAACGGCGGGAAGATGAGCCCGACGACCAGGCCCAGGCCGACCATGTAGATGGCCATGTCCCAGAACACGCGCGAGGTCAGCCGGAAGCCCCCGCGGGCACGCGGCTGGGTCCGGCCGCTGTCGGGATGCACGCTCATGCCCGTCGGATCGGGGAAAGCGCACCTGCACTTGAGCGGTCGTGTGACATCGGTCGCGGCGAACCACCCCTCGGGGGGATCTCCGCCCGGTCGTTCAAGTTCCGCGGTGGGCGGTCGATCAGGTTGCCATGGAGATCCCCCTGTCCTTCACGGCCGGTCAGCACGTGGGCGACGACCTGTGGGTGTCCGTGCTGGACGGCGGACCCCGTCAGTACGTCGACCTCGACACGGCCGCCACGAGCTCGGCGTCGGTCGCCGTCGCCCGAGCCGTCCAGGAGTTCCTCCCCTGGTACGCGAGCGTGCACCGCGGTGCCGGCATCCGGTCGCAGCTCACGAGCAAGCGGTACGAGGAGGCGCGCGAGATCATGGTGCGCTTCGTCGGCGGTGACCCGCGCACGCACCTCGCGCTCTTCCCGCGCAACACCACCGAGGCGCTCAACCTGCTGGCCTTCCGCCTCGGCCTCACCAAGGACGACGTCGTCGTCACCACGGCGGTGGAGCACCACGCCAACCTGCTGCCCTGGCGGCGGCACGCCCGACTGCGGGTCGTCGACGTCGACGCGCGCGGGACCTTCGACGTCGCCGCGGTCGAGGCCGCCCTGGACCAGCACCCGCGGCCCCGCGTCCTGGCCGTCAGCGGAGGGTCCAACGTCACCGGCTGGCTGCCCGACCTGCGCGCCATCGCGGCGGCTGCCCGCCACCGCG
>JBJMIS010000043.1:0-12160 GCA_045806705.1 Friedmanniella sp. | reverse complement strand
GGCACGCACCTCTTCACCGGGGACAGCCTGTTCCCGGGAGGCGTTGGGCGGACATCGAACCGGGCCGACTTCCAGACCCTGCTGCACGACGTCGAGACGAAGCTCTTCGACCGGTTCGGTGACGAGGCGGTGGTGCACCCGGGCCACGGGGACGACACGACCTTGGGAGCCGAGCGCCCGCATCTAAGCGAGTGGCGCGCCCGCGGCTGGTAGCCCTATCTGCCGCGGTCCCCACTCCCGGGAGCGCTCAGACGCCACCCAGATTGCGTGCGGTTGGGCCGTTCCAGAAGTCGTCGGAGAGATGCTTGTGTGCGCCACAGCGTCGACAGCTCCAGGTGGTCTGCTGTCGCTGCTGGTCGTGCTCGGAGTGCCAGTCATGCCGACGGAACAGGCACTTCAGGCGCTGAATCATGTCAAGCCCCTCACGATGTGGCCTCCGACCACTCTCGCACCTCAGGAGTCGCTGCCGACACCGCCTTCCCCGTCCGTCTGCGACTGTCCGGCGGGGCAGTCGCAGGGCCGGTTGTGGAAGACCAGATAGGAGCAGGTCGGGGAGTGCCGGGTGACCGGCGCCTCCTGAGCGGGAGCGACACCTCGCCCCGCCAGGTAGCTGTCGAGCTCCGCCGCCGGCACGTAGGTCCGCCGGCCGATCTTGACGCGAGGGAGGTCGCCGCGGCGCAGCAGCGCGTACAGCTTCGTCTCGCCGACCTCCAACCTCTCCAGCACCTCAGGCACGGTGTACAGCTGTCGGGTCATGGGTCAGCACTGTAGGCGGCCGGCGGTCCCCCGGGGGAGAGCAGAACCGCGAATCTGGTCACACTTCCCGTCCGGCCTGAGCAGATCCGTCCGACAGCCGGGCCGTGAGCCAGCCGATCGAGAGGTCGGTCAGCCCCGCCGGACCAGCTGCACCTCGTCCGCGCCGAGCTCGCGGCCGTCCTCGCTCACGTAGGTCAGCCGCACCGGGCGACCGGACTCTCGCTGGACGCTGCGGCCCGCCGGGTCGTCGCCCGTCGGCCGGTGCGCGTCGCCCCACTGCAGCATCGCGGTCAGTACGGGCATCAGGTCCCGCCCTGCGCCGGTCAGCACGTACTCCTCGCGCTCGCGCTCCCCCTCGTCCCGGTAGGGGCGCCGTTCCAGGATCCCGTGCTCGACGAGGGTCGTCAGCCGGTCGGCCAGCACATCCGGGGCGATTCCCAGCCGGCTCCGGAAGTCCGCGTACCGGGTGGCGCCGAGCAGGGCCTCCCGCACCACGAGCAGCGTCCACTTCTGGCCCACCACCTCGAGGGTGCGGGCAATCGAGCAGCGGGCGTCGACCGCCGTCAGGCTCCGAGTCATGCCAGACAGTCTACGACTCCTGGATTGGTTATCCCAACTCAGCGTGCTAGGGTTCGGGGACGTTCCGGGGCCGTCAGGTCCCCGTGTGCTCGGAGGACTCATGGCTCGACTCAGCTCGACCGCCAGCTTCTGGACCGCCGCCCTGGTTGCAGGGCTGGCCCTCTGGGCGAGCGGCGCACCGACGGTGGTCTACCCGCTGTATGCCCGCGCCTGGGGCCTGGAGCCCGCGGTCACCTCGCTGATCTTCGCCGTCTACCCGCTCACCCTGATCCCGGTGTTGCTGCTCTTCGGGAACCTCTCCGATGTCATCGGGCGGCGCCGCACCATCCTCCTCGGACTGCTCGGACTCGCGGCCGGTGCGCTCACCTTCGCCCTGGCCTCGAGCCTGGCCTGGGTGCTGGTGGCCCGCGCCCTGATGGGGATCGGGGTCGGCCTCTCGCTCAGCCCGGCGACCGCCGCCGTCGCGGAGCTCGACCGGAGCGGTCGTCCTGAACGCGCCAGCGCCATCACCACAGCGTCCACGGCGGTCGGGCTCGCCGTCGCGACACTGGTGGGCGGCGCCCTGGTCCAGCACGCGCCGGCACCACTGCACCTGACTTTCGTCGTGCTGCTGGGCGTGACCGCGGCCGCGCTCGTGCTGGCCTGGTTCCTGCCCCTGAACCCGCCGGCAGAGCGAGCACCCTGGCGGCCCAGCCGCCCGCAGGTGCCGGCCGGATCCCGGGCGAGCTTCGCCGCCGGCACCCTGGGGGTCTCCGGGGCGTTCGCGCTCGGCGCCATCTACCTGGCCCTGGGCGCGCAGATCGCGCGGGATCTCGTCGGCTCCGACGACGCCTTCGTCAGCGGGGCGATCATCTCCGTCTCGGCCGTGGTGATCGGCCTGGTCGCCCTGGCTGCCCGAAAGCTGCCCGCCCGCCGTGCTGTGACTGCAGGCCCACCGGCCGCGATCGTCGGACTGGCCCTGCTCGTCCTCGCCGGCACGACCCACTCGCTGCCCTGGTTCCTGGCCTCCTCTGTCGTCGCCGGAGCCGGCTACAGCCTGCTGTTCTCCGGCGGCCTCGGCCTCGTCACGGCCAGCGCCCCGTCGCAGCACCGGGCGGGAGTGCTGTCGGCGGCCTACACGGTCGCCTACCTGGTGCAGGCCCTGTCGGCCCTGGGGATCGGACTGGTCGCCACCACCTCCGGCCTGCTGCTGGCGCTGGAGATTGGCTCACCGGTGGTGCTGGCCTTCGGCGTGGGTGCGCTCGTGCTCGCCGCCGTCAGCCGGCCACGGAAGGCCCCGGTCGCCGCGGCACCGTGAGGACCGAGCCGGGCGCCTCCCTCGGTCAAGGCAGTCAGTCGGCGACGAAGACGCAGAACGGGTGCCCGGCAGGGTCGGCGTAGACGAACAGCGGCTCGTCGGCGTCGTCGGAGCGATCGAGCAGCAGCCGCGCGCCGAGAGCGAGGGCTCGCTCGTGCTGCACTCGCAGCTCAGCAAGCGTCGGCACCGTGGTGTCGAGGTGCAGCATCTGCGGTCGGGGCCCCTCGGGCCACGTCGGCTCGGGCAGGCCGGGCACCTGCTGGAACGCCAGCCCGACATTGCCGGACGGGTTCCGCAGCACCAGCCAGTCAGCACCGCGGGGGTCCGGCTCCCCCGCTGGGGGCGGCTCGTCGCCCGGCCGGTAGTGCAGGCCCAGCAGCTCGCGGTAGAACTCGGCGAGGGTGCGGGCGTCCGGACAGTCGAGCACCACCTGCCGGAGCCGGGGCGTTCTCGTGGCTTCGTCCATCTGCGCATGCTGCCAGACCACGCCGGCTGACGGCCGGCGCCACCCTGAGGAGGCTCAGACGGTGCCCGTCCCGAGCAGCAGACCGAGCAGGTAGGTGACCGCGGCCGCACCGTAGCCGATGGCCAGCTGACGCAGCCCGCGCTTCACCGGGGAGGCCCCGGACAGCAGCCCGACCGTGGCCCCGGTCGCCAGCAGCGTCAGCCCGACCAGAACCGCCGCGACGACCACCGCCGTGAGGCCCGACAGACCGAACAGGTAGGGCAGCACGGGGATGACCGCACCGGACCCGAAGAAGCAGAAGCTGGAGACGGCAGCGCCGAGGCCGGTGCCGATCGCCTCGTGCTCGTCGACCTCGACCACTGTGGGGACATCGGCCACGTCGGGCAGCGGGCGTCCCAGAACCTCCGCGGCATGGGCCTCGGCGGCGGCGGGCTCCATCCCGCGTGCCCGGTAGACCAGAGCCAGCTCGTTCGCGTCGAGGTCGAGCTGCGGCAACACGGTGTGGGTCTGCGAGCCCGGGGTGGACGCTTCGAGCAGCTCACGCTGGGAGCGCACCGACACATACTCACCGGCTCCCATCGAGAGCGCGCCGGCGAGCAGGCCGGCGAGGCCGGTCAGCAGGACGACGTTGTTGGCCACCCCGCTCGCGCTGATCCCGAGGACGAGGGACAGGTTGCTGACCAGCCCGTCGTTGGCGCCGAAGACGGCGGCCCGGAAGGTTCCCGAAAGCCGGTTGCGGCCACGGGCCGCCAAGCCGCGGACCACCTCCTCGTGGATCCGTTCGTCCGCCGCCATGGTCGGGGTCGCGTCCAGGTCCTCCTCATACGGGGAGCGCGCCTCGGCCCGCTGGGCCAGCGCCAGCACGAAGACGGAACCGAACCGGCGCGCGAGCAGGCCCAGGGCGCGGGTCCGGAAGTCGGCCCGGCGAGGTTTGCCGACCTCGTCCCCCAACAGCTCGAGCCAGTGGGCCTCGTGCCGGCCTTCGGCCTCGGCGAGGGCCAGCAGGATCTCGCGCTCCTCGCCCTTCCGGTGGCTGGCGAGGTCGCGGTAGACCGCAGCCTCTGCGCGCTCGTCGGCGAGGTACTGCCGCCAGCGACGAATGTCGGCCGAGCTCGGGCTGTCAGCGCCGCCGGCCGTCGCCTGGTGGGGACGGGGCTCGATCACGGTGTCTCCCAGCTTCGGTTCAGCTCGCTCTTCTGCAGACGAACGCGCAGCAGCCTATCGGCCCGGACACGCGAGCCGCGCGCTCGTCTACGGGCGCCAGCCGGGGGACGTTCGCTGAGGGAGAACGTCGGAAGAACGGGGGTCGCCACAGCCTTGAGTCAATGTCGCTCAACCCACGGGCGACCTTCTCTTGGAGGTTCCAGACTCATGTCGACCACCCGGCTTCCCGTACTTTTCCTGACCGACCTCGTCGTCCTGCCCGGCATGGTGGTGCCGATCCAGCTCGACGACGCCGCGCGCGCTGCCGTCGACGCCGCGCGGTCCCACAGCGACGACCGGCTGCTCGTCGCCCCCCGCCTCGAGGACCGCTACGCCTCCTACGGTGTGGAGGCTGCCATCGTCCAGATGGGTCGGCTCGCCACCGGGGAGCCCGCAGCCGTGATCAAGGCGGAGCAGCGCGTCCGGATCGGCTCCGGCGTCTCCGGACCCGGCACCGCCCTCTGGGTGGAGGCCGAGGAGCTGAGCCCGGTCAACCCCGACAGTGAGACGGTGCACAAGCTCGCCTCCGACTACAAGGCCCTCGTCATCGCCACCCTGCAGCGCCGTGACGCCTGGCAGGTGATCGACACCGTCAACCGGGTCACGGACCCGTCCGCCCTGGCGGACCTGGCGGGCTACGCCCCGTACCTGTCGGAGAGCGAGAAGCGTCAGCTGCTCGAGACCCCCGACGTGGCCGAGCGGCTGACCGTGCTGATCGAGTGGACCAAGAACCACCTGGCCGAGGCCGAGGTCAACGACAAGATCGCTGACGACGTCCGCGAGGGCATGGAGAAGAGCCAGCGGGAGTTCCTGCTCCGCCAGCAGCTCAACGCCATCCGCAAGGAGCTCGGCGAGGACGAGCCCGACGGCGCCCAGGACTACCGGACGCGCGTCGAAGAGGCGGACCTTCCCGAGGACATCCGCAAGGCCGCCCTGCGTGAGGTCGGCAAGCTCGAGCGCGCCAGCGACCAGAGCCCCGAGAGCGGCTACCTGCGCACCTGGCTGGACACGGTGCTCGACCTGCCCTGGGGCGTCCGGACCACCGACACGACGGACATCGTGAGCGCCCGTGAGGTGCTGGACGCCGACCACCACGGGCTGGACGACGTCAAGGACCGGATCGTGGAGTACCTGGCCATCCGCTCCCGGCGGGCGCAGCGCCACCTCGAGGTGGTCGGCGGTCGCGGCTCCGGCGCCGTGATGGCACTGGTCGGTCCGCCTGGCGTCGGCAAGACCTCGCTGGGTGAGTCCGTGGCCCGTGCCCTCGGCCGGAAGTTCGTCCGGGTCGCCCTCGGCGGGGTCCGGGACGAAGCCGAGATCCGTGGCCACCGGCGCACCTACGTGGGCGCGCTGCCGGGTCGGATCGTCCGGGCGATCAGCGAGGCGGGATCGATGAACCCCGTCGTGCTGCTCGACGAGATCGACAAGGTGGGCGCCGACTACCGCGGGGACCCTGCCGCCGCCCTGCTCGAGGTCCTGGACCCCGCGCAGAACCACACCTTCCGGGACCACTACCTGGAGGTCGACCTCGACCTCTCCGACGTGGTCTTCCTGGCCACGGCGAACGTCGTCGAGACGATCCCGCAGGCCCTGCTGGACCGGATGGAGCTGGTGACGCTCGACGGCTACACCGAGGACGACAAGATCGCGATCGCCCGGCAGTACCTGCTGCCGCGCCAGCTCGGCCTCGCCGCGCTGACCGACGAGGAGGTGGAGATCACCGACGAGGCGCTGCGTGAGATCGCGGCGAACTACACGCGCGAGCCAGGTGTCCGCCAGCTCGAGCGGTTGCTGGCCAAGGCGCTGCGCAAGGCGGCGACCAGGCTTGCTCGTCCCGACGCCCCGACCCGGCTGGTGATCGACCTGGGCAACCTGCGCGAGTACCTCGGCCGCCCGCGGTTCACCCCGGAGGCGCACGAGCGGACCTCCGTTCCGGGCGTGGCCACCGGCCTGGCGGTCACAGGCCTCGGCGGCGACGTCTTGTTCATCGAGGCCAGTGCCGTGGACGGCCCGTCGACCGGCGCCGGCCGGGGCGGGTTGACCCTGACGGGTCAGCTGGGTGACGTGATGAAGGAGTCGGCACAGATCGCTCTCTCCTACGTGCGGGCCCACGCCGCCCAGCTCGGCATCACCGACACGTCCGTGCTGGACCGGCAGATCCACATCCACGTGCCCGCGGGTGCCGTGCCCAAGGACGGTCCGTCCGCCGGGGTCACGATGGTGACCGCCCTGACGTCGATGGCGCTCGGCCGTCCGGTCCGCGGCGACGTCGCGATGACCGGCGAGGTGAGCCTCAACGGCCGGGTGCTGCCGATCGGCGGCGCCAAGCAGAAGCTGCTGGCGGCGCAGCGGGCGGGGTTGACCACGGTCTTCCTGCCCAAGCGGAACGAGCCCGACCTCGACGACGTGCCGGCTGACGTACTGGAGGCCATTGACGTCAGGCTCACCACCGACGTCGCCGACCTGGTGGCGCAGGCCATCGAGCCGGCCGCCGCGGAGACGGCCCAGGCCGCCTGACGGTTGCGGCTCGACCAACCAACGACGACCGCCGGTCACCCGAGGGTGGCCGGCGGTTGCCTCATTCGGCGGACAGGTGCTGGGTCGCCGCCTCCTGCTGACGGCTCTTCAGCAGGCTCGCGATGGTGGTGACGGCCAGCGTTCCGACGATGACCAGGAGCGAGAACCAGATGGGGATCTCGCCGCCCCACGGCGCCCAGTCGGCCAGGTGGTACTCGTGCAGCGCGTGCAGCACGAGCTTGACCCCGATGAAGGCGAGGATGACCGACAGCCCGAGGGAGAGGTAGACCAGCTTGGTCAGCAGCCCACCGATCAGGAAGTAGAGCTGGCGCAGGCCCATCAGCGCGAACACGTTGGCCGTGAAGACCAGGTAGGGCTCCTGCGTCAGCCCATAGATCGCCGGGATCGAGTCCAGCGCGAACAGCAGGTCCGTGCTGCCCAGCGCCACGATGACGAAGAACATCGGCGTGAGGAGGCGCTTGCCCTGCTCCTTCACGGTCAGCTTGGTCCCTCGGAAGTCGGACGTCGCGTTGAACCGGCGGTGCGCGAAGCGCAGCAGCGCGTTGTCCGGCGCTTCCTCGTCGGCGTCATCGTGCTTGCGGTAGTCGAGGAAGAGCTTGACCGCCGTGTAGACCAGAAAACCGCCGAAGAGGAAGAACACCCACGCGAAGCGCTCGATGGCGGCGGCGCCGATGGCGATGAAGATCCCGCGGAAGACGAGCGCGAGGATGATGCCGACCAGCAGCGCGAACTGCTGGAGCTCCCTGGGCACCTTCAGCTTGCTCATGATGATCAGGAAGATGAACAGGTTGTCCACCGACAGGCTGTACTCGGTGATCCAGCCGGCGAAGAACTCGCCCCCGTACCGGGGACCCGCGAGAACCGTCACCCCGATCCCGAACAGCACCGCCAGGCCGACGAAGACACCGATGGCGATCGAGGCCTCCTTCGTGGAGGGCTCGTGCGGCCGACGTCCGATGATGAAGACGTCGAAGGCCAGGATCGCGACCATCACGACGACGGTGATGGCCCAGGCATAAGGGTGAACTTCCATCGGGGGGACCTTCCGAGACGATGCAGCGAACGTCGATGTCTCGGAGGTCTCTTCCACCAGGGCTCTGGCCGTGGCACCGGGTCGATCGGGAGGGACAGGTTCCCAGCCGCCGATCGGCCGTGATGACGATGCCGACGCGAGGGAGTACTCCCCTCCGGCACCCAGTATGGCAGCGCCGGACGGGGATCTCGATTCGCGCCCGCCTAGCGGCTGGCCTCCACCATCTGGCGCAGCTCCTTCTTGAGCTCGGAGATCTCGTCCCGGAGCCGCGCCGCGACCTCGAACTGGAGGTCGGCCGCCGCGCCGTGCATCTGCGTCGTCAGCTCTTGGACCAGGTCGGCCAGATCGCCGGCCGGCATCCCGCCCAGCTTCCGTGCCTGGTCGCCGAACGCCTTGCTGCCCAGCGCCGGGACCGGGGACTTGGCCCGACCCCGGGGGCGACCGTTGAGCAGCTCCTCGGTGTCGGCATCCTCCCGGGCCAGCATGTCCGTGATGTCAGCGATCTTCTTCCGCAGCGGCTGCGGGTCCACGCCGTGCTCGCGGTTGTACGCGATCTGGATGGTCCGCCGTCGGTTCGTCTCCTCGATGGCCGCAGCCATCGAGTCGGTGATCGAGTCCGCGTACATGTGCACCTGCCCCGAGACGTTGCGAGCGGCGCGGCCGATGGTCTGGATCAGGCTCTTGGAGCTGCGCAGGAAGCCCTCCTTGTCCGCATCCAGAATGGCCACCAGGGAGACCTCGGGGAGGTCAAGGCCCTCGCGGAGCAGGTTGATGCCGACCAGGACGTCGTACTCACCCATCCGCAGCTCGCGCAGCAGCGTCACCCGCTGCAGCGTGTCCACCTCGGAGTGCAGGTAGCGCGTCCGGATGCCGTTCTCCAGCAGGTAGTCGGTCAGGTCCTCCGACATCTTCTTGGTGAGGGTGGTCACGAGGACCCGCTCGTGCCGCTCCACCCGCGCCCGGATCTCACCCATCAGGTCGTCGATCTGGCCCTGGGTCGGCTTGACGATCACCTCAGGGTCGACCAGGCCGGTCGGTCGGATGATCTGCTCGACGTAGCCGTCCGAGCGTGCCAGCTCGTAGTTGCCCGGCGTGGCGGAGAGGTAGACCGTCTGGCCGATCCGCTCCACGAACTCCTCGAAGCGGAGGGGACGGTTGTCCATCGCGCTCGGCAGCCGGAAGCCGTGGTCGACCAGGGTGCGCTTGCGCGACATGTCGCCCTCGTACATGCCGCCGATCTGCGGCACCGTGACGTGGGACTCGTCGACGACGAGCAGGAAGTCCTCCGGGAAGTAGTCAAGGAGGCAGTGCGGTGGCGATCCGGGGCCCCGGCCGTCGATGTGCCGCGAGTAGTTCTCGATGCCCGAGCAGGTGCCGATCTGGCGCATCATCTCGATGTCGTAGCTGGTCCGCATCCGGAGCCGCTGGGCCTCGAGCAGCTTGTGCTGCCCCTCCAGCTCGGCCAGCCGCTCGGTCAGCTCGTCCTCGATGCTGCTGATTGCTCGCTCCATCCGCTCCGGGCCGGCCACGTAGTGGCTGGCGGGAAACAGATAGACGTGGTCGTCGTTGGTCACGACCTCACCGGTCAGCGGGTGCAGCGTGCTCAGCTTCTCGATCTCGTCCCCGAAGAACTCGACCCGGACCGCCAGCTCCTCATACATCGGGAACACCTCCAGGGTGTCCCCGCGGACGCGGAAGGTGCCGCGTGTCCCGGCAAGGTCGTTGCGGGCGTACTGGATCCCGACCAGCCGGCGGAGCAGGGTGTCCCGCTCGATCTCCTGGCCCACCTTCAGCGGGATCATCCGGTCGACGTACTCCTGCGGTGTACCGAGGCCGTAGATCGCGGAGACGGTCGCGACGACGATGACGTCGCGGCGGGTCAGCAGGGAGTTGGTCGCGGAGTGCCGAAGCCGCTCGACCTCCTCGTTCAGGGAGGAGTCCTTCTCGATGTAGGTGTCGGTCTGCGGGACGTAGGCCTCGGGCTGGTAGTAGTCGTAGTACGAGACGAAGTACTCGACGGCGTTGTCGGGCAGCAGCTCGCGGAACTCGTTGGCCAGCTGCGCGGCGAGGGTCTTGTTCGGCGCCATCACCAGCGTGGGCCGCTGCACCTGCTCGATGAGCCAGGCGGTGGTGGCCGACTTGCCGGTGCCGGTCGCGCCGAGCAGCACGGTGTCGGTCTCGCCGGCGTTGACCCGTTCGGCGAGGGCCTTGATGGCCGCGGGCTGGTCGCCGGAGGGCTCGAACTCGCTGACGACCCGGAACCTGCCCCGGGTGGGCCGGACGTCGGTGGATGCGCGCACGGGACGACGGTACGACGGGGGGACGACAGAACGGTCCGGTCGACCGTCGTCCTGGGCGGGGCAGGTGACACCTCGTGCGGCACCAGGGGACGGCTGGGGCGACACGCCGAGGCGGACCGGCCGGTCCTCTTGTCCCCGGCCGCCCGCACCCCTAGCCTCGCCGCCGGTAGGAACGCGCAGCTCCGGCCGTCGCCAGTGCCACCCGGGATGCCGGACGGGGTCAGCGGCGGACCGGACTGCGCCTCCTGCCCCGCCCACCGTCGGGCACCTCTCCGGCCGACGTCGTCCGGCCCCCATCCACGTCGCCCCGGGCTCCCCGCCGCATCCCGCGCGGGCTGCCCGCCGCCTTGGCATGCTGTTGATCGTGGGTCACGCCCCGCCCTGCCCGCCGTTGTGGCACTGCTCATGGCAGGTGTGCGAGAGCCCGGATCCGGGCATGCGAGCGCGGACGCCTGTGCATCTCCTGCACCAGCGATGTGCCGTACGTGCCCCGGAACGGGGCGCTCAGTCCAGGAGGACGACCTCTACATGACCACCCAGGTGTGGCCCGGCAACGACTACCCCCTCGGTGCCACCTACAACGGCACCGGAACCAACTTCGCCATCTACAGCGAGGTCGCCGAGAGGGTCGAGCTCTGCCTGTTCGACGAGGAGGGCAACGAGGAGCGCATCCGCCTCCCCGAGCGCGACGCCTTCGTGTGGCACGCGTTCCTGCCCGGCATCCAGCCCGGCCAGCGCTACGGCTACCGGGTCTACGGCCCCTACGACCCGGCCCAGGGCCTGCGCTGCAACCCGAACAAGCTGCTGCTCGACCCGTACGCCAAGGCGATCGACGGGCAGGTCGACTGGGACGAGGCCTGCTTCGGCTACCACTTCGGCACCGGCGAGCGGAACGACCTCGACTCCGCCGTGCACATGCCGAAGTCCGTCGTCATCAACCCCTACTTCGACTGGGGCGTCGACCGCCCGCCGAAGACGCCCTACCAGAAGACCGTCATCTACGAGGCCCACGTCAAGGGCCTGACCATGACCCACCCGCGCATCCCCGAGGAGCTGCGCGGCACCTACGCCGGGGTCGCCCACCCGGCGGTGATCGAGCACCTGCAGAGCCTCGGGATCACCGCGATCGAGCTCATGCCGGTGCACCAGTTCGTGCAGGACGACACCCTGCTGCAGAAGGGTCTGCGCAACTACTGGGGCTACAACACCATCGGCTTCTTCGCGCCGCACAACGAGTACGCCCAGGACACCACCGGCCAGCAGGTCCAGGAGTTCAAGGGAATGGTGCGGGACCTCCACGAGGCGGGCATCGAGGTCATCCTCGACGTTGTCTACAACCACACCGCCGAGGGCAACCACATGGGCCCGACGCTGTCCTTCAAGGGCATCGACAACCGCGCCTACTACCGGCTGGTCGAGGGCGACGAGCAGTACTACATGGACACCACCGGTACCGGGAACTCGCTCAACGTCCGCACGCCGCAGTCGCTGCAGCTGATCATGGACTCGCTGCGCTACTGGGTCACCGAGATGCACGTCGACGGGTTCCGCTTCGACCTCGCCTCGACCCTGGCCCGCCAGTTCCACGAGGTCGACCGGCTGTCGGCCTTCTTCGACCTGGTCCACCAGGACCCGATCGTGAGCCAGGTCAAGCTGATCGCCGAGCCGTGGGACGTCGGCGAGGGCGGCTACCAGGTGGGCAACTTCCCGGCGCTGTGGACCGAGTGGAACGGCAAGTACCGGGACACCGTCCGCGACTACTGGCGCGGGGAGCCCGCCACGATCGGCGAGTTCGCCAGCCGGATCTCCGGCTCCGCCGACCTGTACCAGCACTCCGGCCGCCGGCCGGTGGCCAGCATCAACTTCGTCACCGCGCACGACGGGTTCACGCTCAACGACCTGGTCTCCTACAACGAGAAGCACAACGAGGCCAACGGCGAGGGCAACAACGACGGCGAGAGCCACAACCGCAGCTGGAACTGCGGCGT
>JBJMIS010000042.1:0-18966 GCA_045806705.1 Friedmanniella sp. | reverse complement strand
GACCTCGGCTGGTCGGTGGCGGGTTTCGGCAGCGCCGTGCTGGGCGCGATCATCGTCTCGATCGTCAGCTTCGTGCTCAACGCCTTCGTGCCCGACCGCCGCGCGAGCCGTCGGCGTGCCTGAGCCCGGTTCCCGCCCCGTCCGGGTCGTCTTCGTCTGCTGGGGCAACATCTGCCGCTCCCCGATCGCCGAGCGGGTCGCGGAGCAGAAGGCGGCCGAGCAGGGCCTGACCGACGTGCAGTTCAGCAGTGCCGCCACCAGCGACGAGGAGCTCGGGGCGCCGATGGACCGGCGGGCCGCCGCGGTCCTGCGCGACCGCGGCTACCGGGCGGACGGGCACGTCGCGCACCAGATCGACGCCGACGAGATCGAGTCCGCCGACCTGGTGATCGCCATGGAGGACATCCACGTCCGCAAGATGCTGGCGCTGGACCCCGGCGCCGACAACCTGAGCCTGCTCACCGACTACGACCCCGCCGCCACCCCCGGCTCCGGCGTCCCGGACCCCTGGTACGGCACCCAGGCCGGCTTCTACGACACCCTCAGCGCCGTCGAGGCCGCCATCCCCGGCGTCCTCGACGCCGTCCGGGACCTCCAGGCCCCCCGGTGAGGGTCGCGGGCGGCTTGTCGGTTCCCCAGGTAAACCTGGGAATTGCGCGCCTTACCCAGGTTGCAACCTAGGTAAGGCGCGTAGGACCTGTGCAAAGTGAGGCACGCCGAGCCTTCGCGTCGCCTCCCAGCACGAGCAGCCCCTAACCCGTGGACGGGACGACGGCGGGCGCCGGGACCACGCGGCGACGGGAGACGGCCAGGACGCCGGCGACCAGGCCGACCAGCAGCCAGGCCGTCAGCTGGGTCACGGCGGCGCCGGTCCCGCTGCCGCCGCCGGCAATGGCCCGGAAGCCGTCCAGGGCGGGGGTCAGGGGCAGGAACGGACGCAGCACGTCGAAGCTGGCCGGTACGGCCGAGGTGAGGGCGCCCGCCGCGCCGACCACCACGAGGACGACGGAGGCGAAGCGTCCGGCGCCGCCGAACCAGGCGACGAGGGCGTGGTTGACGGCGGCGAACGTCACCGCGGTGAGCAGCGCGAAGGCGCCGAGCCGGGCCCCTCGGCCGGCGGGCAGCTCGAGCAGCAGCTGCAGCACGACGGTGAGGGCGACGGCCTGCACGACACCGATCAACGCCCCCGGCAGCAGCCCCTCCAGGGACAGCCGCCAGGACGGCTTCATCGACGCGAGCACCCGGGAGGTCACCGCCCGCAGCACCAGGTACGTCGCGAGCGCGCCCACCCAGAGGGCGAGCACGGCCAGGAACGTCGTCGTGGTCACGTTCGAGAACGCCGACGTCGGCGCCGGCGACTGGACAGGTGTCGCCACGACTTCCGACAGCTTCTGCCGGGTCGGCTGGTCGTAGGTCGGCACGGCGTCCGCACCCTTCGCCAGGCCGTCAGCCAGCTTCTGGGAGCCGTCCGCCAGCTGAGAGCCGGCATCGGCGAGCTGGCGGGCGCCCGAGGCCAGGTCGGCGGCCCCGGAGGCCGACTGGGCGGTTCCTGTCGCCAGTGCACCGGCCCCGGTACTCAGCTGCGCCGCGCCGTCCGCCAGCTGGTGCGCGCCCGACGCCGACGAGCTGAGACCGTCGGCCAGCGGCTCGGCGCCGTCCGCGAGCCGGTCGGTGCCGGAGGCGAGCTGGTCCAGCCCGTCCGCAAGATGGTCCGCCCCAGCAGCCACCCCGGCTGCCCCGCCGGAGAGTGCGGCGACGCCGCCGTCGACCCCAGCGACGCCGGCCGCCAGCTGTTTCGCTCCGCCGATCAGCCCCGGCTGGGCCTCGCTGCCGTCGAAACCGGCCAGCGCGACCGTGATGCCGGCCCGGAAGCCCTGCAGCACCGGCCCGCACTGGACGACCGTGGCGGGGGCGGGACAGAGCCGGGGGAACCGCTGCACGAGCGCTGCGTCGCTGAGCCGGCCGATGGCACCGACACTGTCGCGGTAGGTGGCCACGCCGGCGGCGTACTGCTGGGCGCCGGCGGCGAGGGCCTGCGTCCCGCCCGGCTGTTCCGCGGTCCCGGTGCGCAGGCTCTTCACCCCGGCGGCCAGCCGATCGGCCCCCTCCGCCAGGGTGTCGGCGCCCTCGGCCGAGCGCGCCGCTCCGGTGGCGAGCGTCCGGGTGCCGGCAGGTAGCGCGGCCGCTCCGTCGGCCAGCTTGTCCAGGCCCTGGGCGAGCGCCGTCGCGCCGCTGCTGACGCCCTCGGCGCCGCCGGCCAGCTGCTGCGCGCCGTCGTCGAGCTTGCCGAGCCCGGTAGCCAGCTCGCCCGTCCCGGTGGAGACCCCGTCGATGCCGGTGGCGACCTGCTTGGTCCCGCCGGCGAGCTCGGCCGACGCGTCCGCGACCGAGGCGAACTGCCTGCCGAGGTCGTTGAACCCGACGTAGATGTTCTGCAGGTACTGCTGGGTCAGCGAGCTGTTGAGCGCCCTGGTCGCGGCAGCGGTGATCGCCTGGCCGACCACCGGATCGGTGATGCCGCTCACGGGCGACGTCTGCACCTGCAGGGTCGCCGCCTCGATGCTGTCCGCCCCGGTCCGGGAGAACGAGGTGGCACGGGCCGAGAAGCTCTGCGGGATGGTGACCACGGCCGCGTAGCGACCCGACCGCAGGCCCGCGGCCGCGTCCGCCTCGTCGGTCAGCACCCAGTCGAAGTTCTGTTCCGGGTCCGCGGTGACCAGCCCCCCGGCCAGCTGCCGGCCCAACGGCACGGTCGTGCCCTCGAGCTGCACCGGGTCGTCGAGGTTGACCACGGCTGCCTGGACGCGGTCCAGCCTGGTGGAGGAGTCCCAGGTCGCCCAGAGGAAGCCCGCCGCCACCACGATCGGGACGAGGATAAGGCCGAGGACGGACCAGAGTCCGACCCGCCGGGCGCTGCTGGCGCGTTCGAGGAAGTACATCGCGATATCTCCGGAGCCGTGGACGGCGGTCAGGCGTGCGTGCTCGGCGTCAGCTCGGCGGCGGCGCCGAGCGTGATCGTCGAGAAGGACGGGGGCAGCAGATCGGCGACCCGGTCGCGGTCGCGGACGGCGAGAACGACGGCTGCCTCGCTGCTGCCGACGGTCAGGTCGTCGAGCAGGCTGGCCAGGGCGGCCCGGTCGTCGTGGTCGGTGAGCAGGTCGGCGTGGTCGACCAGCACGAGGGCGGGACGTCGGCGCAGGACGGCGGTGAGCTCGCGACGCAGGCTCCCGCCGTGGCTGCAGTCGAGGTAGCCCACCAACCGACGGACGGCCGCAGCCTGCTCGGGCAGCACCCGGCCAGCGACCTTGACCTGACCGACGGCCAGCCGCATCCGGCCGCCGACGGTGAGCAGCAGCGCTGTCTTCCCGGTGTGGGGCGGCCCGTCGACGACGACGACCTCCCGCGGCGCGACCGACAGCGCGACCGCCTGCCCGCCGATCTGCAGCCCGGCGTAGACGACGTGGGTGTCGTTCGGGGTCGGCCAGTCGGACAGGGCGGTCTGGTGGGCGAGGCCCTCGCCCTCCACGTCGAACGACGGCAGCAGCCGGTCGGCCCAGCGCGGCAGCCACCAGGCCGAGCGTCCGAGCAGGGCGAGCACGGCCGGCACCAGGGTCATCCGGACCAGGAACGCGTCGACGAAGACACCGACCGCCAACCCGAAGCCGATGGTCTTGATCGGCCCCTCACCCTGCGGCACGAAGGCCGCGAAGACGGCGAACATGATCACGGCTGCGGCGACGACGACCCGGGAGGAGGAGACGAAGCCCTCCTCGATCGCCCGGCGCGCGTCGGCCCTGGTCCCGGCGCCGGAGCCTCGCACCGAGTGCACGTACTCCTCGCGCATCCGGGAGACGAGGAAGACCTCGTAGTCCATCGCCAGCCCGAACAGGATGCCCATCAACAGGATCGGCAGGAAGCTGATCACCGGGGCGGTCTCCGCGACGTTGAGCGCCGGTCCGAACCAGCCCCACTCGAACACGGCGGCGGTGGCCCCGAAGGCCGCTCCCACGCTGAGCAGGTAGCCCAGGGTGGCCTTGACCGGCACGGCGACCGAGCGGAAGACCATGGCCAGCAGGATCAGCGACAGCCCGACCACCAGGATGCCGAACGGCAGCAGGGCTGCGCCGAGCCGGTCGGAGACGTCGATCGCCACCGCCGTGAAGCCGGTGACGGCGATCGGCACGCCGTAGGTTGCGGCGAAGTGGCTGTGCAAAGACCGGATCTGGCGGACGAGGTCCTTCGTCTCGCGGCTGTCCGGCCCTCCCGTCGGGATGACCTGGATGATGCCGGTGTCCGCACTCTCGTTGGGCGTGACCAGCGGCACGCTCGCCACCCCCGGCAGACCGCGGAGCTCCCCGGCGATGCCGTCCAGCACCCCGAGCGGGTCGTCCGACCCCACGATCGTGGCCGAGACGATCAGCGGACCGTTGTAGCCGGCGCCGAAGTGCTCGCTCGTCAGGTCGTAGGTGACCCGCGCCGGGCTGCCGGGGTCGGCGGTGCCGGCGCTGGGCAGCGCGATCCGCAGGTCCTGGGCTGGGTAGGTCATCGCGCCCAGCCCGGCCACCACAACCAGCACCGTGACCAGGGGCACCTTGGTGACCAGCCGGACCCAGCCCCGCGCCACCGCCGGACGGTGGGGCCGAGCCGTCGTCCTGGTTGACCGGCCAGCACGAATGGCGCGGGGACGCGGTCGGAGCCGCTCCCCCGCGAACCCGAGCAGCGCCGGCAGCAGGGTGAGGGCGATCAGCACTGCGATGGCCACCCCGACCGCGGCGGCCACGCCCATCGTCGTCAGGAACGGGATCCGAGCCACGGCGAGCCCACCCAGCGCGATCATCACCGTCATCCCGGCGAAGACCACGGCCGAGCCGGACGTCGCCACGGCTCGGGCCGCCGACTCCTCGGGCTCCATGCCATCCCGCAGCTGGTCGCGGTGCCGGGAGGTGATGAACAGCGCGTAGTCGATGCCCACCGCGAGACCGAGCATCAGGGCCAGCAGCGGGGTGGTGGAGGAGATGGTCGTGATACCGGTGGCCCCGAAGATCAGCACCATGGTCAGTGCGACCCCGAGCAGCGCCGTCACCAGCGGCATCCCGGCCGCCCGCAGTGAGCCGAGGGTGAAGAAGAGCACCACCAGTGCCACCAGGACGCCCAAGGCCTCGACGAGACTGAGACCCGGTGAGCTGTTGCCGTACGCCTCGCCCCCGATCGAGGCCTGGGAGCCCGGGATCGTGGTCTGCAGCCGGGTCGTCTCCGCATCGAGAGCGTCGTAGGTGGTGGCGGCGATCCCAGCCCCGTCGGTGGCGAAGCGGACCGAGATGATCGCCGCCCGTCCGTCCGCCGAGACCACCCCCCGCGCGAACCGGCTGAACGGCGAGGTCACGGCGTCCACCTGGGGGATCGCCGCCAGCCGGTCGACGCTCGCCTCGATGGCCCGGCGGGTCCCGCTGTTCTGAACGCGCTCGGGAGCGACCACGACGAGGGAGGCGGTGGTTCCACCCGCCTGGGGAAACGTACGACCCAGCGAGTCCAGCGCGACCTGGGACTCCGTGCCGGGCAGGCTGAACTTCTCCTCGAAGGAGTCGCTAATAGCCAGGGCCAGACCACCCAGCAGCAGCAACGCCCCTAGCCAGGCCATCAGCACGGCGAGCCGACGCCGGTAGGCGGCACGGCCCAGGCCGTAGAGGAACGACGACACGATGCTCCCTCACGTGATGCAATGACCCGATCAGCCCCGCTGCGATTTCGATTCAGAACTGTATCCGATGCAGTCCTGTACTCAGTACAGCTCCGTATCCCAGGAGGACCGACGTGACCACCGCCGCTCAGGCCCCGACGCCAACCGCCGACCCCGCACCCCGGAGCGCTCGTCGCGCCCAGACGCGGGAGCGGCTGATGGCCGCCGCCACCGCCGTGTTCGCCGAACGTGGCGTGATCGGCGCGAGCGTGGAGGAGATCTGCGAGGCGGCCGGTTTCACTCGCGGTGCCTTCTACTCCAACTTCGCGGACAAGGACAGCCTCGTCCTCGCGCTGATCGAGGCCGGCGTCGCGGCTCAGTACACGGCAGCAGAGCGGGCGGTGGACGAGCTGAGGTCGCTGAGCGGCAGCCGCACGCCGGCCGAGCTCGTCTCGCAGACCCTGACCCGGTTCGAGGCGATGGGACAGCCCAGTCGCGAGAGTGTGCTGGCTCAGCACGAGCTGATGCTGCACGCCGCTCGGGTCCCGGCCCTGCAAGCGGCCTACACCGCGTTCCAGGAGGTCTGCGCGACCCGCCTGCACGACCTGATCGGGGACGCGCTCCAGGTGGCGGGGCTGGAGTTCGTGCTGCCCTTCGATCAGGCCCTCGAGCTGCTGGTTGCGACCCACGACCACGTCCAGGCGCAGCTGCTCTTCCGCGCCACCACCGACTCCAGCCCGCTGCAGACGCTGATCATGGCGATCACCAGGCCTGTCACCGGCACGGGACCGGCCGCCTCCGGCGACCCGAACGACCTGACCACAGGGCAGGTAAGCCTAGGCTGACCCCATGCACATCCTTGTCGTCGACGACGACCAAGCGGTCCGGGACTCACTGAAGCGCTCGCTGGAGTACAACGGCTACGAGGTCAGTGCGGCCGAGGACGGGGTGCAGGCTCTGGCGCGGCTGGCCGCGGTCCGACCGGACGCGGTCATCATGGACGTGATGATGCCGCGGCTGGACGGCCTGGAGACCACCCGGATGCTCCGGGCGGCCGGGAACGACGTCCCGATCCTCGTGCTGACCGCCCGCGACGCGGTCGGCGACCGGGTGGACGGGCTGGACGCCGGCGCGGACGACTACATGGCCAAGCCGTTCGCCCTGGACGAGCTGTTCGCGCGGCTGCGGGCGCTGGTCCGCCGTGCCGGTACGGTCGCCGACTCGGCCGACCCTTCGACCCACAACCTCTCCTTCGCCGACCTGGTGCTCAACACCCAGACCCGGGAGGTGCTGCGCGGGTCGCGGCCGATCAGCCTCACCAGGACCGAGTTCGCCCTGCTGGAGGCGTTCATGCGGCACCCGCGCCGGGTGCTAGAGCGCAGCTGGCTGCTCAACGAGGTCTGGGGCTTCGACTTCCCGACCACGGCGAACTCGCTCGAGGTCTACATCGGCTACCTGCGCCGCAAGACCGAGGTCGGCGACGAGCCGCGGCTGATCCACACCGTCCGCGGGGTGGGCTACGTCCTCCGCGAGACCCCGCCGTGATGCCTCACCGGCGGTGCCGACCTGCGCCCGGCGAGGACCGGAGTTGCTGGGCCGGCTGAGGACCTGGCTGCGTGGCTTCCCGCTCGAGCGCCGGGTCTTCCTGCTGACCACGGTGGCGGTCGCCATGGCTGTCGCCGCCACCGGTCTGGCTGCCTTCATCACGCTGCGGGTCTCGCTCTACCGGGCGCTGGATGAGGAGCTGATCGAGGTGGCGAGCGGTCTCGCCGTGCCGGTCGCCGGGGACATCCGCAACCTGGGCGGTCTGACGGAGTCGGCGCTGCGCGCCGGCGACGTCAGCGTGGCGGCGGTGCGGTCGGACGGCATGATCTTCTTCGTCCCCGGGGAGCGCGCGCATCTGGAGCTCGGGGCCGACGAGCTGGCGGTGGCCCGGCTCCAGGCCGGGGCCAGCGCCCGGACCGGGGTCGCCTCGGATGGCAAGCAGTACCGGATCGTGGCCGTGCCGATCACCCAGCTCGGCAACTACGCCCTCGTCCTGGGCCGGCCGCTCAACCCGACGAACAAGACCTTGCGCTCGGTGTCGCTCGCCCTGGTCATCTTCGGCAGCCTGGGCGTGTTGCTCGCCGCCATCGCGGGCGCCACCGTGGCGCGGTCCAGCCTGCGACCGGTCCGCCAGCTGTCGGCCGCGGCCGAGCACGTGACCGCGACCGACGACCTCGAGCCGATCAGCATCACCGCCAGCGGCGACCTCGCGGTGCTCGCCGACTCCTTCAACCGGATGCTGACCTCGCTGGGCTCCTCGCGGGAGCGGCAGCGCCAGCTGATCGCGGACGCCGGACACGAGCTGCGAACGCCGCTGACCAGTCTCCGGACCAACATCGAGCTGCTGGCGGCCGACGCCAGCACCGGGATGCTCAAGGAGTCCGACCGGACCGAGATCCTGGCCGACCTGAAGGCCCAGCTGGCCGAGTTCACCGCCCTGATCGGGGACCTCGTCCAGCTCGCCCGGGAGGACACCGTCGCCGCCTCGCCGGAGCCGATCGACCTTCGGGACGTGATCAAGTCCGCTCTCGACCGGGTCCGTCGCCGGGCTCACGGGCTGACCTTCGACGTCGAGCTCAACCCCTTCTACGTGATCGGTGAGTCCGACACGCTGGAGCGTGCCGTGACGAACCTGCTGGACAACGCCGTGAAGTGGAGCCCGCCCGGGGGCACCGTCCGGGTCCAGCTGGAGGGCGGGCGGCTGCGGGTGGCCGACCAGGGCCCGGGCATCGACGACGCCGACCTGCCGTACGTCTTCGACCGCTTCTACCGGGGCGAGGCCGCCCGCAACACCCCCGGCACCGGCCTCGGACTCTCGATCGTCGCGCAGGCGGTGGACCGGCACGGCGGCTGGGTGCGTGCCAGCCGCTCCGCGCAGGGGGGCGCCGAGTTCACGATGCAGCTGCCCGGAGCGTCCACGTTCGAGGGTCTGGCGCAACGGCCCCCGTCGCTGACGGCGGCACGCCGGGTCTGAGGCGTGGCTGGCGCCGCCCTGGGCGTCCACCCATCCGTCAGGGCAGCCGCTCCGAAGTCCAGTCAGAGCGCAACGTTCGGGGAAACGCCTGCCGGCAGCGGCCCCTCCCGGACCGGCTCCACGTGACCGCTGGTTCGTACCGAACCGGGCGACGACCGACGACTCTGGTCCGCCTGGTACGGCACGCTCTGCTGCCCTCCCTGCGTGCTCCGCGCACGGACGACACGACCGGTCGCGGCGTCCCGGGGCACCACCCTCAACCCGAGGAGCAGCATGTTTGGCAGAAAAGTCGTGACTGACATGATCAACCGCAGTGCCGAGAACGAGGCGGACCGCCGAAGCTTCCTGCGCAACGCGGGACTGGCGGGGCTGGGCGTCATCGGGACCTCGGCCCTCGCCGATGCCGGCGGTCTTTCCGCGGTCGCCGCGCCGACCGCCACTGCCGCCGCCGGCCCCAGCGACGGTGCCATCCTGAACTTCGCCCTCAACCTGGAGTACCTGGAGGCCGAGTTCTACCGGCACGCCTACTACGGCCGGGGACTGCCCGCCAACCTCACGGGCGGCAAGGGCACCAGGGGCGGGGTGACCGGGGGCCACAAGGTCGACTTCCAGAGCCGGGCGATCGCGCAGTACGCCCGCGAGATCGCCGAGGACGAGCTCAACCACGTCACCTTCCTGCGGAAGGCGCTCGGTGCCGCCGCCGTCTCCCGACCGGCGATCGACCTGAAGGGCAGCTTCACCGCGGCTGCCCGCGCCGCCGGTCTCATCTCGGCCAAACAGACCTTCGACCCCTTTGCGAACGAGAACAACTTCCTGCTGGCCGCCTTCCTGTTCGAGGACGTCGGCGTCACCGCGTACAAGGGTGCGGCCCCGCTGATCGACAACAAGGGCTATCTGGAAGCGGCGGCCGGAATCTTGGCCGTCGAGGCCTACCACGCAGGCATCGTCCGGACGTCCCTGTACGCCAAGGGGCTCCAGGCAGCGGTGCAGAAGCTCTCCAACGCCCGGGACAGCCTCGACGGGCGCTCCGACGACGACCGCGGGATCGGCACGAAGAAGCGCGGCAACCTGGTGCCGACCGACACCAACAGCATCGTCTACAGCCGCTCCCCCGGGTCGGTGCTCAACATCGTCTACCTCAGCTCCAGGTCCGTCAGGAAGGGCGGGTTCTTCCCGGCCGGCGTGAACGGCGAGGTCAACACCAGCAGCCACCACGCGGGCTGAGAACGATGCAGGCCGGCCGGCGGACGCCCTCCGTGGTGCCGCCGGCCGGGCCCGTTTCGGGCCCGCCCGGTCCGGGTCCGGTGACAGGATGGCCTGACCGACCGACGACGAGGACCTGATGAGCCTGCTGACCAGCCGCCCGCGCACCGAGGCGCTGCTCGGCCGGACGAAGCTGCTCGGGCCGGCCTTCGTGGCCGCGGTCGCCTACGTCGACCCGGGCAACGTCGCCACGAACACCACCGCGGGCGCCAGCTACCGCTACCTGCTGCTCTGGGTGCTGGTGGGTGCCACCTTGATGGCGGGGCTGATCCAGTACCTCTCCGCCAAGGTGGGCTGGCTGACCGGGGAGTCGCTGCCGGCCCTGGTGGCGGGGCGGAACCGCCGACCCGTCCGGCTGGCCTACTGGGTTCAGGCCGAGCTGGTGGCCGCCGCGACGGACGTCGCCGAGATCGTCGGTGGGGCGCTGGCCCTCCAGCTGCTCTTCGATCTGCCGCTCGTGACGGGTGCGGTGATCACCGCCGGGGTCTCCACCGCCCTGCTGTACCTGCAACGCCGCGGCCAGTCCACCTTCGAACGCGTGATCGCCGGGCTGCTGGCCATCGTCACCGTCGGCTTCCTCGCCGGGCTCGTCGTCGCGCCCCCCGATCCGCGTGCGGCAGCCGCTGGGCTGGTGCCACGGCTGGCCGGAGCCGACAGCGCCCTGCTGGCGGTCGGCATGCTCGGGGCGACGGTGATGCCGCACGCGGTCTACCTGCACTCGGCGCTGGTCCGGGACCGGCACGGCCGCGCCGACGCCGGCTCCGCCCGACCGGTGCTGAGCGCCATCAAGGGCGACGTGCTGTTGGCCATGGTGGTGGCAGGCAGCGTCAACGTCGGCATGCTGCTGGTCGCGGGCAGCACGCTCTTCGGCCTTCAGCTCGACGGGCTGACCGCGGTGCACGAGGCGATTCGGGTAAATCTGGGCGAAGTCATCGCCCTGCTGTTCGCGCTGGCGCTGCTCGCGTCCGGCCTCGCCTCCACGTCCGTGGGCGGCTACGCGGGCGCGGTGATCATGGACGGCCTGCTGCGGCGTCGGATCCCGCTGATCTGGCGGCGGCTGGCGACCGCGGTGCCCGCCCTCGTGCTGCTGGGCCTCGGGGCGGACCCGACCCAGCTGCTCATCCTCTCCCAGGTCGTGCTCTCCTTCGGCATCCCCTTCGCGCTCATCCCGCTCGTCCGGATCGCCAGGGACCCCGCCCTGATGGCGCTGGTCCCGACGCGACGCGCCACGATCGCCCTGGCCTGGGTGGTCGCGGGCGCCATCGTCGCCCTGAACGCTCTGCTGGTCGTCCTGCTCGCGGCCCCCTGACCTCCCGGTGGAGTCAGGACCGGCCGCGGGTGGCGTACGGGGTGTGGGTGGGCAGCGTCATCCGCGGCGCGCGCCGGGGTCGGCGGGCGACGCCGCCCATCATCGACAACAAGGTCTGCACCCGGAACCGGTGCCCGCGGTAGGGCTCCAGCAGCTCGGTGGCCGCGGCGTCGTCCAGCACCTCTCCGGCCAGGGCGTAGCTGATGTCCTTGCCGACGTGGTAGTCGCCGACACTCCAGGCGTCCGGGTCTCCGTGCGCCCGCTGCCGCACCTCCGCCGAGGTCCACGGTCCGATCCCCGGCAGGCTGCGCAGGGCCCGGTCGGCATCGGCGTGGCTGCCCCGCAGCGTCCGCTCGAGGGCGGCGGCGCGGGAGGCGGTGCTGACCAGGGTCCGGCTGCGCCGCTCCTCGACGCCGGCGGCCAGGAACTTCCAGCTGGGAACCCGGGCCCAGACCTCGGGCCGAGGCGGCACCCGCATCTCGTACGCCGCAGAGGCGGGGTCCGAGGCTGGACCTGGGGCGACCTCGCCGTACTCGGTGACCAGCAGCCGCCAGGCCCGGTAGGCCTCCTTGCCGGTGACGACCTGCTCCAGGCAGGCGGGTGCCAGGGCCTCGTAGACGGCGTCCGTGCGGCCCACCCGGTAGTGGCCGTAGCGCCGGGCGGCCTCGACCAGGATGGGGTGCCGGGGCACGAAGCCCGAGGGGTCGTCCTCCTGGCCGAGCAGCCGGGGCAGCTGGTCCAGGGCCCATTCCGCCCCCTCGCCCCAGGCGCGGGCGGAAAGGTCGGTCCCGGAGGCGACGATCGTGGTCAACGCCGGGCCGACGGGGGTCCGCGTCGCCCGGAGGTACCGGTCGCCGAGCTTGCGATGCGTCGGGTCCCCGGGACCACGCCGGTGCAACCCGAGGACGGGGCCCACCAGCACGGGGCGGTCGAAGCGGAAGTGCCGGGTGATGCCGGTGGGCGGGGTCACGTCGAGGGCTCCCGCAGCGGGGGGCCGCCGGCGTCGCGGTCGGCCCGGGCGGAGGGCTGGGACGGCCGGCTGACCGCGAAGTCGCCGGAGAGCCGGCGGCGGAAGCCGTTGTGCCGGAGCACGGTCTGCGAGGCGAGGTTGCCCGGGTCGGTCTCGGCCAGCACCTGGTCCGCCCCGTCGCGCCAGGCGACCTCGAGCAGCAGCGCGCACGCCAGCGACGCGATCCCCTGACCGCGCAGCGGCGGCACCACCGCGTAGCCGATCTCCACGACGACGGGCCCGGACGCAGCCGGCGGTCCGTGGAAGCCGACGTCGCCCACCACCTGGCCTGCCACCACGATCTGGTGGGCCCACCAGCGCGGCAGACGATCGAGGGTCGCCATGGCGACGTGGGCGGCGAGCAGCATCTGCAGCGCAGCCACGGTGTCGGGCAGCGGGTAGTCCGGGTGCCACGACGTGCTGTCTTCCGGCTCCAGCGCAGCACCGTCGACCAGCCGCCGGGCGACGGCGAGCGGCCAGGGCCGCAGGGTCACCGCCAACCGAGCCCCTGGGCGAGCGGCGCCCGTCACCGTATCGGCGGGGCCCTCTCGGGCCGCTGAACGCGCCCGGTCGGGCACGGGAACTCGGCTAGATTGGGCGTCATCCGCGCGCGCGCGTCCCTCCAGGAGCCGCGGCCGGTCAGGCGGGGGCCCTGACGGCAGACGAACACTCACGACGACCAAGATAGGTGGAGAACGTGGCCCACACGCATTCGCTCACGGCGAGCCCCGGCGCCGGTCAGCCGACCGTCGTCGACGCCGCGGAGCTGCGCCGGCACCAGCGGGCGCTGCGGGTGCTCGTGGTGGTGCTGATCCCGCTCGCCATCTGGACGATCGTGGGGCTGATCGCGTTCTGGCCGGGCGACATCTCCCGGTCGGTCAACCCGGACGTGGCGGGGTTCAGCGTGCCCGGGGTGACGTACCCGACCGCCCGGATCACGGCTGTCGAGGAGATCACCTGCGACGGTCTCTCCGGCTCCACCCCGGGTGTCCAGAGCAGCCGCTGCGCCAACGTCACGGCGAGGATCCTGGACGGGAACGACGCCGGGCTGTACGCCACCGTGCCGCTCACCGACGCCCTCTACTCCTCCGGCGCCGAGGTCGGGCAGAAGATCAAGCTGATCCGGGTGCCGCCCGCCGACGGCCAGCCGGCGCAGTACCAGTTCTCCGACTTCGAGCGGCGGACCCCGCTGATCCTGCTGACGCTCGCATTCGCCGCCGTGGTCGTCGCGGTGGCCCGCTGGCGCGGCTTCGCCTCGCTCGTCGGGCTCGGCTTCGCCGGCTTCATCCTGGTGAAGTTCATGTTCCCCGCCCTGGTGGCCGGGTCGAACCCGATCCTGATCGGGCTGATCGGCTCCTCGGCGATCATGTTCGTGGTGCTCTACGCCGCGCACGGCTTCAGCGCGCGCACGACGACGGCCCTGGTGGGGACCCTGTTCGGCCTGATCCTGATCGCCCTGCTCGGCTGGGGCGCCACCCGCTGGGCGCATCTCACCGGAGTGGCGGCGGAGGACGACTACGTGCTGGCGGCCGCAGCACCCAACCTCACACTCACCTCCGTGGTGATGTGCGGCATCATCGTCGCCGGTCTCGGGGTCTTGAACGACGTCACCATCACCCAGGCCTCCGCGGTCTGGGAGCTCGCCGACGGCGGGCACAGCCAGCGCGGGCTGTTCTCCCGGGCCATGCGGATCGGCCGGGACCACATCGCCTCCACCGTCTACACCATCGCCTTCGCGACCGCAGGTGCCTCGCTGGCTGTGCTGCTGCTGATCGCGGTCTACGACCGCCCCCTGCTGCAGGTGCTGCAGACCGAGCAGTTCGCCGGCGAGCTGATCCGGACCCTGGTCGGCTCGATCGGCCTCGTGCTGGCCGTCCCGCTGACCACCGCGATCGGCGTGGCCGTCGTCCGGGCCGGCAACCGCGGGGGCCTGCCCAGCCGGCACCGCGACCAGCCCGTCGCCGAGGGTGAGCTCGACGAGGCGGGTACGGGGTCGGTCGACCAGCGGGCGGACGCCGAGGCCCCGGCGCCGGTGGCTGCGGTGGCCGGCGGGGCGACGGTGGAGACATCGACCGGGGCGGCAAAGGAGAGCGAGGCCGCCGGCGAGGGCCGCCGGCACCGTCGGCGCCGCGAGAAGCCGGTGGACGACTTCGGCTTCGCCGACCTGCGCGACCCGGACGAGAAGGGCACCGGCACCGGCGGACGCCCGACCCGCTGAGGCTGGGACGTGCGAGCCGTCGTCTACGAGGCCGTCGGCGCAGAGCCCCGGCTGCGCGAGGTCCCCGAGCCGCTCTGTCCACCGGGCGGCGCGGTGGTCGAGGTGGCCGCGACCGGCGTCTGCCGCTCCGACTGGCACGCCTGGCGGGGGCACGATCCGGTGCCGCTGCCCCACGTGCCCGGCCTCGAGCTGGCCGGGACGGTGGTGGCGGTCGGGGCCGGGGTCTCCGGGTTCGCCGTCGGCGACCGGGTGACGACGCCGTTCGTGAACGGCTGCGGGCGCTGCCCGGTCTGCCTCGCCGGCAACCCGCAGGTCTGCCCCGAGCAGACCCAGCCGGGGTTCACCGGGCCCGGTTCCTTCGCGGAGCGGGTGGCCCTGCACGCCGCGGACACCAACCTCGTCCGGCTCCCCCCGTCGGTCGGCTTCCTGGAGGCGGCCGCTCTCGGCTGCCGCTTCGCGACCGCCTATCGCGCGCTCACCGCGCACGCCCGCCTTCAGCCTGGGCAGTGGGTGGCGGTGCACGGCTGCGGCGGGGTCGGCCTGTCGGCCGTGACGATCGCCGCCGCGCTGCAGGCTCGGGTGGTGGCGGTGGACGTCTCGGGCCCCGCCCTGGACCGGGCGCTCGCCCTCGGCGCCGAGGAGACCGTCCGCTCCGCCGACCCCGTCGAGGAGGTCCGACGGCTCACCGGCGGTGGCGCCCATATCTCCCTGGACGCCCTGGGCTCGGTGGCCACGGCGGCCGCCTCGGTCCGCAGCCTGCGCCGGCGAGGACGGCACGTGCAGGTGGGACTGCTCCTCGACCCGTCGGGCACGGCCCTGCCGATGGACGTCGTGGTCGCGCACGAGCTCGAGCTCTACGGCTCCCACGGGATGGCCGCCGCCGACTACCCGGCGATGCTGGCGCTGGTCACCTCCGGCGCCGTCCGGCTGCGGGACCTGGTGGGCGCCGTGATCAGTCTGGAGGAGGCGCCGGCGGCGCTGATGGCGATGGACCGGGCCGCGTCCCCGGTGCCCGGCATCACGGTGGTCGACCTCAGCCGCTGAGTCGGCAGCGGTAGTTTTTGGGCATGTCTGAGCCCACTGCGTCTGATCCCACCGCGCCCGGTCCCATCCCCTCCGGTCCCACCGTCCCCGGCTCCACCGAGGAGGACGCCTTCGACGACGAGGTGCTGGAGCCGGAGGTCGACCCCGGCCTGCACCACGTCCGCAGCGAGCACCGCGGCATGCCCCTGCGCCCGGACGACGACGAGCTGGAGCTGGCCGCGGAACGGGACCGGGTGGCCGCCGGCGTCGCCGACTACGCCCCCGGTGACGTGCCCGACGCCACGGACCCGCTGCCGGACGGCACCCCCGAGGTCGTCGACCTCGCCCAGCGCGGGCTGCTCGGCGACACCGCCGTCGACTGAGCCGACCCACCCCGGCGTTCCGGCTCAGGCCGGGGGCGGCGCCGGCTTCAGCAGCGGGAAGAGGATCGTCTCCCGGATCCCGGCGTTGGTGAAGAGCATGACGAGCCGGTCGATGCCCAGGCCGACGCCGCCCATCGGCGGAGCCCCGAACTCCAGCGCGGCCAGGAAGTCCTCGTCCAGCTGCATCGCCTCGACGTCGCCCGCGGCCGCCGCCAACGACTGCGCCGTCAGCCGCTCCCGCTGGATGACCGGGTCGATCAGCTCCGAGAAGCCCGTCCCCCGCTCCATGCCGCCGATGATCAGGTCCCAGGCCTCGATCAGCTGGGGAGCGCTGCGGTGCGGCCGGGCCAGTGGCTGCGCGGCCGGCGGGTAGTCGCAGACGAAGGTCGGCTGCAGCAGGGTCGGCTCGACCAGCTCGCCGAACAGCTCGATCACCAGCTTCTCGGCGTCCCACCCGGGGTCGGCCTCGACGCCGTGCTGGTCGACGATCTCGCGCAGCCGCTCGACGCCGGTCTCCGGGGTGATCTCCTCGCCCAGCACCGCCGACAGCCCGGGGTACACCCCCAGCCAGGGCCACTCGCCGTCCAGGTCGATGACCCCGGCCGGCGTCTCCAGCTGCCGGGAGCCGAGCAGGTCGGCGACGTCGGTGATGATCTGCTGGGTGACGGCAGCGACGCTGCGCTGGTCACCCCAGGCCTGGTAGAACTCCAGCATCGTGAACTCCGCACTGTGGGTGGAGTCGATGCCCTCGTTGCGGAAGATGCGGCCCAGCTCGTACACCTTGTCCACGCCGCCGACGACGGCCCGCTTGAGGAACAGCTCGAGGGCGATCCGCAGCGTCATGTCCGTGTCGAACGCGTTCAGGTGCGTCCGGAACGGCCGGGCGTGCGCGCCGCCGTGCACGAGCTGCAGGACAGGCGTCTCGATCTCGACGTAACCGTCCCGGTGCAGCGTCTCGCGGATGCTCCGGGTGACGGCCGCCCGCGTCCGGACCATGTCCCGGGCCGCCTCCCGCACCGTCAGGTCGGCGTAGCGCTGCCGGACCCGGGTCTCGTCGGAGAGCTCCTTGTGCAGGGTCGGCATCGGCCGCAGCGCCTTGCTCGCCATCTGCCAGCCGCTGGCCAGCACCGACAGCTCCCCGCGCCGGGAGGAGATGACCCGACCCCGGACGAAGACGAAGTCGCCGAGGTCCACGTCAGCCTTCCAGGCGGCGAGCGCCTCCTCCCCCACCTCGTCGAGCGACAGCATCACCTGCAGCCGGACGCCGGAGTCCTCCAGCGACAGCCCCTCCTGCAGGGTCGCGAAGCAGAGCTTGCCGGTGTTGCGGACGAAGACCACCCGGCCGGCCACGCCGACCACGTCCGTGGTCTCCTCGCCGGTCTGCAGGTGCGCCCAGCCGGCCCGGACCTCCCGGAGGGAGTGGGTGCGCGGGACCGCCACCGGATAGGGCTGCCGGCCCTCCTCGATCAGCCGCTCCCGCTTGTCCTTGCGGACGCGAATCTGCTCGGGTTCGGACTCCGGTCCCGGCTGACTCGTCTTCTCAGGCACCGCGCCACCCTATCGAGCCGGACGCGTCCAGCCCGCGCGCCCGGACGCCGGCGGCTCGGCCCCCGACCCGGGTGTTTACGCGCGGGTAACAGGGCCGGACGTAAGGTGCCGCCTATGGCGGACGTGCTCTCGAACTACCGACCTGGCACGGCCTTCGACGAGATGATCGACCCCGAGGGCAACGTACGTCCCTGGTACCGCGCGATCCACGCCACCCTCGACCGCTCCTCACCCGCCGAGCTCAAGAACATCGCCGAGTCGTTGGCGCACAACTACGTGCAGGCGGGCGTCACCTTCGACATCGGCGGCGTCGAGCGGCCGTTCCCGCTGGACCTCGTGCCGCGGGTGATCGCCGCACCCGAATGGGAGACCATCGAGGCCGGCGTGGCGCAGCGGGTACGGGCCCTGGAGGCCTTCCTCTCCGACGTCTACTCGGAGGCGAGGGTGATCGCGGACGGGGTCATCCCGAGCCAGCTGATCACCTCCTCCACCCACTTCCACCGGGCCGTCTGGGGGGTGCAGCCCGGCAACGGGGTCCGGATCCACGTGGCCGGGGTCGATCTGATCCGCACCCCGGACGGCGACGTCCGGGTGCTCGAGGACAACGTCCGGGTGCCCAGCGGGGTGTCCTACGTGATGACCAACCGCAGCGCCATGATCACCGCGGTGCCGGACGCCTTCTCCAACCAGCGGATCCGACCTGTCGCCGGCTATCCGCAACGTCTGCTGGCCGCGCTGCGGAAGGCCGCCTCGGCCACCACCGACAACCCGACCGTGGTCGTGCTGACCCCCGGCGTCTTCAACTCCGCCTACTTCGAGCACACCCTGCTGGCGCGGACGATGGGCGTGGAGCTGGTCGAGGGACGCGACCTGGAGTGCCGGCGCGGCAAGGTGTTCATGCGGACGACGGCCGGTCTGCAACGCGTGGACGTGATCTACCGCCGGATCGACGACGACTTCATCGACCCGGTGCACTTCCGCAGCGACTCCATGCTCGGCGTGCCCGGCCTGGTGAACGCCGTCCGCACCGGCGGAGTGGTGCTCGCCAACGCGATCGGCAACGGGGTGGCCGACGACAAGCTGATCTACACCTACGTCCCGGACCTGATCCGGTACTACCTGAGCGAGCAGCCGATCATCGCGAACGTCGACACCTGGCGACTCGAGGAGGACGCCGCCCGCGAGGAGGTGCTGGACCGGCTGGACGAGCTCGTGGTCAAGCCGGTCGACGGCTCCGGCGGCAAGGGCATCGTGATCGGCTCGAAGGCCGACCCGCAGACCCTCCGCGCGGCCCGCGAGGCGATCGTGGAGAACCCGCGCGGCTGGATCGCCCAGCGCGAGGTGGCGCTGTCCACCGTGCCGACACTGATCGGCGACAAGATGCGCCCCCGGCACGTCGACCTGCGGCCGTTCGCGGTGAACGACCGCAACAGCGTCTGGGTGCTGCCGGGCGGCCTGACCCGGGTGGCGTTGCCCGAGGGTGAGCTGGTGGTCAACTCCTCGCAGGGCGGCGGGTC
>JBJMIS010000041.1:0-31021 GCA_045806705.1 Friedmanniella sp. | reverse complement strand
GACGAGCAGCGGTTCGTGCCGCTCGAGGACGTCATAGCCGAGCACCTGAAGCCGCTGTTCCCCGGCATGCAGGTCGTCGCGGTCCACACCTTCCGGGTGACGCGCAACGAGGACCTCGAGGTCGAGGAGGACGACGCCGAGAACCTGCTGACCGCCCTGGAGAAGGGGCTGCAGCGACGCAGGTTCGGCCCTCCGGTGCGGCTCGAGGTCGAGGCCTCGATCGACAGCCACATGCTCGAGCTGCTGGTCTCCGAGCTCGGCGTGAACCAGTCCGAGGTGATCAAGGTGCCCGGGCCGCTCGACCTGCGCGGACTCCACGACATCGCCGACCTCGACCGGGCCGAGCTGAAGTATCCCGCCTTCCTCCCGGCCACCCACTCGCAGCTGTCGGGGCTCGAGTCCGCGGCTCCTGTCGACCTCTTCCAGATCGTCCGGGCTCGCGACGTGCTCCTGCACCACCCGTATGACTCGTTCTCCACGTCGGTGCAGCGGTTCATCGAGCAGGCGGCCGCCGACCCCGCCGTACTCGCGATCAAGCAGACGCTCTACCGCACCTCCGGCGACTCCCCGATCGTGGAGGCCCTGATCGACGCCGCCGAGGCCGGCAAGCAGGTGCTGGTGCTGGTCGAGATCAAGGCACGCTTCGACGAGCGCGCGAACATCAAGTGGGCCCGCAAGCTGGAGGAGGCGGGCTGTCACGTCGTGTACGGCCTCGTCGGGCTGAAGACCCACTGCAAGCTCGCCCTGGTGGTCCGGGACGAGGGTGAGGGGATCCGCCGCTACCTCCACATCGGCACCGGCAACTACAACCCCAAGACCGCCCGCTCCTACGAGGACTTCGGGCTCATCACCACGCACGAGGGCATCACCGAGGACGTCGCCCACCTGTTCAACAACCTGTCTGGCTACGCGCGGCACCCGTCGTACGAGAACCTGCTCGTCGCCCCCCACTCGATCCGCCAGGGACTCATCGAGCGGATCGACGCCGAGGTGGCTCACCAGGCGGCGGGCACGGCGGGCCGCATCCGGATCAAGGTCAACGCCTTGGTCGACGAGGCGGTGATCGACGCGCTGTACCGCGCCTCCCAGGCCGGGGTGGACATCGAGATCCTCACGCGGAGCATCTGCGCTCTGCGGCCCGGGGTGCCGGGGTTGTCGGAGACGATCAAGGTGCGCTCGATCCTGGGACGGTTCCTCGAGCACAGCCGGATCTTCTGGTTCGGCAACGGCGGTACGCCGGAGGTGTGGATCGGGTCCGCCGACCTGATGCACCGCAACCTCGACCGCCGGGTGGAGGTGCTCGCCTCCATCACCAACCCGGCCCACGTGGCCGAGATCGGCGAGCTGTTCCAGCTGGGCTTCGACGACAGCACGGCCTCGTGGCAGCTCAGCGCGGACGGGCGGTGGGACATGCACACCACGGACGCCGACGGGCAGCCGCTCGTGGACATGCAGGAGTACCTGATCAATGCCAAGAGCCGGCGTCGAGCCAAGTGACCGGCAAGGGTCGAGGCGCAAGGACAGCGACATGCCGATGAAGCTGCTGGAACGACCCTCGGTGAACGGCGGCAAGGACCGACCGATCATCGCGGCCGGCGCCGTGGTGACCCGTGAGCACCCGACGCGCGGGATCGAGGTCGTCCTCATCCATCGCAAGCGCTACGACGACTGGACGCTACCCAAGGGCAAGCTCGAGGCGGGTGAGTCGCTGCCCGCCTGCGCGGTACGCGAGGTGCTGGAGGAGACTGGCGTCACCGTGCGCCTCGGGGCCCCGCTGAACCAGATCACCTACGAGACCAGCAAGGGGTTCAAGCGCGTGGACTGGTGGTCGGGGTCGGTGGTCAAGGCCGTTCCGCGGGCCCCGGACGCCGAGGTGGACGTGGTCTCGTGGCTGCCGTTGCGGGCGGCGCTCAGCCGGCTCACCTTCGAGCACGACCGGTTCCTCGTCCGGCAACGGATGGAGCAGCCGGTGACGACCCCCCTGCTGGTCCTCCGGCACGGCAAGGCGATGGACCGCAAGGACTGGTCCAGGAAGGACGCCGCGCGCCCGCTCAACGCCCGGGGCCGCCGCCAGTCCCGGCTCCTCATCCCGATGCTCGACGCCTACGGCGCCGCCCGGCTCATCTCCTCGACGTCGGCCCGATGCGTCAGCACCGTGATGCCGTACGCCCACCACCGGGAGCTCCGGATGGAGGCCTACAGCCAGCTGAGCGAGGAGGAGGGCGCCCACGACGCGAAAGGGGTTGGCCGCCTCGTCAGCCGGATCCGCCGCCAGGTCGCGACGGAGTGCGTGCCGACGGTCATCTGCGTCCACCGACCGGTGCTCCCCCACGTCCTCGACGCCCTCGAGCTGGCGCCCGCCACGCTGGTGACCGGGGAGTTCCTGGTGGCCCACCTGAAGAGCAATGGCGAGGTGCACGCGCTGGAGCGACACCGTCCGCAGGCCTGAGCAGGTCGGGTGGACCGCGGCAGCGGGATCGTGCCGGGCTGCTCGTCAAGACCCTGAGCCACTTCTGCGTCAGCGTTCACCGGCCGTTCATCTGGGACGGCCCTAGCGGACAACTCGCTTGCGTACGTTCCAGCCATCGGGAGGGTCCGCCCTGCCGCGCTCTCCCGGAGGTGTGGTGCCTCCGGGACCACCAGGGGTCCACCCCCTCCGTTCTGTAAGGACACGCATGACCACGCTCCAGACGTCCGCGAAGCCGAACCAGCTGTCGCGGATCTCCAAGCTTGCCGCCGTGCTCGCCGTCGGCACGCTGAGCTTCGCCGCCTGCGGTTCGGATCCCGCGGGCACCGCGGCGCCCGCCAGCAACAGCTCCGGCGGCTCATCCTCCTCCTCGGGCCTCGGCTGCCCCGAAGGATCGCTCAACGCCGAGGGCTCCAGCGCCCAGGCGAACGCCATCACCGAGGTCATCTCCGGGTACAACAGCGAGTGTCAGGACAAGGCGACCATCGAGTACAACCCGACCGGCTCAGGCGCGGGGATCAAGTCGTTCTACAACGGCCTGGTCGACTTCGCCGGTTCGGACTCGGCGCTGAAGACGGTGGCGGCCGACGGGGTGGTCGAGTCGGACAAGGCCGCCGAGCGCTGCGAGGGCAACCCGGCGTGGAACCTCCCGATGGTCGTCGGGCCGGTGGCGTTCGCCTACAACGTCGACGGCGTCGACAAGCTCGTGCTGAACGCCGAGGTGCTCGCCCAGATCTTCAACGGCACGATCAAGACCTGGGACGACCCGAAGATCGCGAAGCTCAACTCGGGCGCCAAGCTGCCGGACGCCCCGATCACGGTCTTCTTCCGCTCGGACGAGTCCGGCACCACGGAGAACACGACGAAGTTCCTGCAGGCGGCAGGCAACGGTGCCTGGAAGGACGCCCCGGCCAAGGCCTGGACCGGCACCGGGGAGGGCAAGAACAAGTCCTCCGGGGTCGCCGAGGGTGTCACCAGCACGAAGAACTCGATCTCCTACATGGAGTGGAGCTACGCACGGGACAACAAGCTGAAGATCGCGGAGCTCGACAGCGGCAAGGGCCCGGTCGAGCTGACGGGTGAGTCTGTCGGCAAGGCGGTCGACGAGGCCACGGTCGCGGGCAGCGGCAACGACCTGAGCCTGAAGCTGAAGTACGCCGGCAACGCCGCGGGCGCCTACCCCGCCCTGCTGGTGACCTACGAGGTCGTCTGCAGCAAGGGTCTGGCGGCTGACAAGACCGCGATCGTCAAGGACTTCCTGGGCTACTTCGCCTCCGAGCAGACCCAGCAGGGGCTGGAGGACCTGGGCTACGCCCCCCTGCCCGCAGAGCTGCTGACCAAGGTGAAGACCGCGGTGTCCGCGATCTCCTGATCGCTCACACTGGACCCAGACCTTCCCGCCGGAGGACCGGCGGGAAGGTTGATCATCTGCCCCACCTCGACCAACGTCGAGCTCCGCGCACCACAGGAGGGTGATGTCCGCCACCGAGATCGGCAAGACCAGCACCGTCGGTCCGGCATCGCAGCTGGCGACCACCGAGGATCGGGAGTCCGCCGAGCAGGAGGCGCTGCAGGACCCGAGCGTCTCCCCGGCCCGCACGCACGAGCAGCCCGAGGTGACCTCGCCGGTGCCGACGGTCGCCGTGACCCGACGTCGCACGGAACCGGCACCGCTCCGGACGCCGCCGGCCGAGCGCCCGTCCGGGGTGAAGCTGGCCTCGATCAGCCGCACGGGGGACGTCCTGTTCCGCGGCCTTTCGGGCGGGTCGGGGGTGGTGATCGTCGCCCTGGTCGCCTTCGTCGGCATCTTCCTGCTGGTGCTGGCCTTGCCGGCGCTGCTGCAGAACCAGGACAACTTCCTCACCTCGCGGAGCTGGGTGGTGGCCGGGGACGAGCTCCGCTTCGGTATCGCCGGTCTCCTCTGGACCACGGTGCTCTCATCCGTCCTCGCGATGGTGATGGCCGTCCCCGTCGCCATCGGGGTGGCGTTGTTCCTCACCCAGTACCTGCCACCCCGCTTCGCCGGCCCGCTGTCCTTCGTCGTCGACCTGCTCGCCGCGGTGCCCTCGATCATCTTCGGGCTCTGGGGGCTGACCGTCCTCGGACCGTTCCTCAATCCGCTCGGGCTCTGGATCTCCGACCACCTGGGCTTCATCCCGCTCTTCGCCCCCGGCACCCAGCCGAGGAACTCGGTGTTCGTCGCCTCGGTGGTGCTCGCCATCATGATCCTGCCGATCGTCACGGCGATCTCCCGGGACGTGTTCGCGCAGACGCCGCGGGACCAGATCGAGGCCGCCCTCGCCCTCGGCGCGACCCGCTGGGAGGTGATCCGCGCCGCGGTCCTGCCCTACGGTCGTTCCGGTGCGATCAGCGCGTCCATGCTGGGCCTGGGCCGCGCGCTGGGCGAGACGGTGGCCGTGCTGATCATCCTCAGCCAGGCGGCGCCAGGGTCGGCGTTCAGCCCCTCGATCTTCGCGGGCGGGGAGACCTTCGCCAGCAAGATCGCCAACAACGCGTCCGAGTTCGACACCCCGTCGAAGACGGGCGCCTTCATCGCCGCCGGCCTGGTGCTGTTCGTCGTCACCTTCGTCGTGAACGCCCTGGCCCGGATCATCGCCGACCGCGGGAGCGCCAAGTCATGACCACCCAGCTGACCGAAGCGAGCAGCGCCCCGACCGGCGGGGAGCCGCTGTCCTTCCGTCGACCCAGCGGGATCCGGACGCTGCGCAACGCCCTCGCGTGGGTCTACGTCACGGTCGCTGCCATCCTCGCCGTGATCCCGCTGGTCTGGGTGCTCTACACCGTGATCAGCAAGGGCTTGCGGCTGGTGCTCAGCTCCAGCTGGTGGCTGGAGAGCCAGCGCGGCATCACCCCCCGACGGGAGGGCGGTGGCGCGTACCACGCCATCGTCGGCACGATCGAGATCGGCCTGATCTGCGCTGTGATCGCCGTCCCGCTGGGCGTGCTGGGCGCCATCTTCCTGATCGAGTACGCCCGCGGCACCAGGGTGGCCCGGGTGGTGAGCTTCATGGTCGACATCCTCAGCGGCATCCCCTCGATCGTCGCCGCGCTGTTCATCTACGCCCTGTTCATCACGATCTTCGGGTTCGGCCGCTCGATCTTCGCCGTCGGCTGCGCGCTGGTGCTGCTGATGCTGCCGGTGGTCCTGCGGTCCACCGAAGAGATGCTCAAGCTCGTGCCGGACTCCCTCCGCGAGGCCTCGTACGCCCTCGGGGTCCCCAAGTGGAAGACGATCGTCAAGGTCGTCATCCCCACCGCCTTCGGTGGCATCTCCACCGGGGTGGTGCTGGGCCTGGCCCGGGTGATGGGCGAGACCGCGCCGCTGCTGATCTTGGTCTCCTACGCGGTGGGGATCAACTTCTCCCCGTTCGCACCGGCCATGGGGGCCCTGCCGACCATGATCAACTCCGGTCGGGACCAGGCGCCGACGCTGCCCGGCTACGAACGGGTCTGGGCCGCCGCCCTCACCCTCATCGTCATTGTCATGTTGTTGAACCTGCTGGCCCGGGGGATCGCCCGCGCCAGCAAGCTGAAGGAGAAGTAAGCCGATGGCCAAGCGCATCGACGTCAAGGACGTCGACATCTTCTACGGTGGCTTCCACGCGGTCCAGGACGTCTCGCTGACCGTCCAGCCGCGGACGGTGACCGCCTTCATCGGACCGTCGGGGTGCGGCAAGTCGACGCTGCTCCGGACCTTGAACCGGATGCACGAGGTGATTCCCGGGGCCCACGTCAAGGGCAGCATCACGCTCGACGGCACCGAGCTCTACGGATCCGGGGTCGACCCGGTCGCGGTGCGCCGGGTGGTGGGCATGGTGTTCCAGCGCCCCAACCCCTTCCCCTCGATGTCGATCTACGACAACGTCGCCTCCGGCTTGCGGCTCAACGGGGTGAAGAACAAGAAGGTTCTCAGCGAGGCCGTCGAGCGGTCGTTGATGGCGGCGAACCTCTGGAACGAGGTCAAGGACCGTCTGGGCCGAGCCGGCATCGGCCTCTCCGGCGGCCAGCAGCAGCGGCTGTGCATCGCGCGGGCCATCGCGGTGGAGCCGCAGGTGCTGCTGATGGACGAGCCCTGCTCGGCCCTGGACCCCATCTCGACGCTGGCGATCGAGGACCTGATCGGTGAGCTCAAGGAGCAGTACACGGTCGTCATCGTCACCCACAACATGCAGCAGGCGGCGCGGGTGAGCGACCAGACCGCCTTCTTCAACCTGGCGGCCCAGGGCAAGCCGGGCCGGCTGATCGAGATCGGCAGCACCGAGAAGATCTTCTCCAACCCCAACGAGAAGGCGACCGAGGACTACATCACCGGTCGCTTCGGCTAAGTCCCTCGAGGGTGGGGCAGCGCCTCCGCGAACGCGGCCGAGGTCGGCAGCGCCGACATAGAATCGGGCAGGTGAGCGCACAGGCTGGTTGGTACCCGGACCCGGGCGGCGGTCAGGACTTGTACCGCTACTGGGACGGCAGGGCGTGGTCCGCGGCCACCTCGCCCCACCCGGCCGCGCCACCGCCAAGCCAGGGTCTGGTGGCCCCGCCGCAGGCCCCAGCCGGACAGCCCCTGGGCAGCGGAACGCCCGTGGGGTCCCCGACGCCGGCCCAGCACTACCAGGGCGCACCGACCAGGGTCCAGCCGCCCCCGGGTCCGGGCAGCGCCTACGCCCGGTACCAGCAGGTCCAGAAGAGACGCTCGCCCGTGGGCTGGTGGCTGGCCGGGGCCGCCGTTCTCGTTGCCATCGTGGTCGTCGCGGTGATCGCCGTGCGCGGGACGACCAGCGGCGGCGGGTTCGCGGGCGTGCCCGGCCGGCAGGGAACGCAGAGCGCCTGCCCACCGGAGCGGGAGGCCACGGCGGAGCCGGCACCGGACCCCAACGACGGCCGGGTGCACGGCGGACCCGTCTCCTACCCCGAGCTCGGCGCCCCCTGGGGCCCGCCGAACCCCGACACGCGGGTGCCCTTCGGCAGCGACGCCTTGACCCAGACCGTCACCGACCAGCTGAACTACGACGGCCGGGGCCACAGCTGGGTGGCGTCGATCCTGGTGGCGGAGCTGCAGGCAGGCGACGGGTTCTTCTCGCCGAAGCAGGGCTCCGAGGTGGTCGTCAAGTGCATCCTCGGCGCCTTCTACGGCGACGCGCCGGTGACGAGCGACGTGCAGGTGAATAAGCAGGCGACGATCGACGGCCACGACGCGTGGATCGTGGAGTCGCAGCTGCACTTCGACATTCCCCACCTGCGCGCCAAAGGGGAGCGGCTGATCGTCGCCATCGTCTCGGCCGGGTCGACCTCCGGCCTGTACTACGCCTCGATCCCCGACACCATGCCCGAGCTCGTCCGGCCGGCCCGCGAAGCGCTCGCCGAGCTGCAGGTCGACGGCTGACGCGGCCGGGCCTCAGCAGCGCGCTAGTCCCCGCCGCTCCTTCAGGGCGAGCACCCGGGCGGCGCTGGCGTCCACCCGCGCCGCGAAGTCGCGGTCCTGCTCGGCCCGGCGCAGCAGGGCCGTCGCCATGGTCTGAGCCTCGGCCGGATTCCCGACGATCGCCAGGTCGCCGCCGGCGTTGACGAAGCGGATGGCACGCTGCCCCGCCGGCACGTCGCTCATCGCGGCCGCGGCCAGGTCGTCGGAGATGACCACTCCGCGGAAGCCGAGGTCGCCTCGCAGCAGCTGCTCGATCACGACGGGCGAGAACGCCGCACGGCGGTCCGGGTCGATCCGGGAGTAGGAGGCCGAGGAGACCATCACCATGTCGGTGCCGGCGTCGACTGCCGCCCGGAACCCGCGCAGGGCCGGATCGTGCCGGGTGGTCCGCCGGTCCACCACGTCGCTGGTGGTGTCGGTGTTGCCGCGGACGCGACCGAGACCGGGGAAGTGCTTGACAGCTGTCGCGATGCCCGCGCGGTCCATCCCCTGGGTGAAGGCCCGCACCTTCGCGGCCACGACCTGCGGCGAGGGGCCGTAGCCCCGGCGCAGCCGGCCGATGGGCTCGTTGACCGTGACCAGGTCGGCCGGCACCACGTCTGCCACCGGTGCCAGGTTGGCGTCGATCCCTGCCGCCTCGAGCTGGTCGCCCCAGGTCTCGGCCCGCCGCTCGAGCTCGGCGTCGGGCAGCGTGGCTTGGGCCACCGCCGATGGCATGTCCGCGAAGCCCGGTCCCCGCAACCGCTGCACCAGACCACCCTCCTGGTCAGCGGCGAGCAGCACCTCGACCCGCTCCGGCCGTGCCGCCGACGCCCGCACCTCCGCCACCACCCGCCGGACGCTGTCCCGGCCGGCGGTGGAGTTGCCGAGCAGCAGGACGCTCCCGGCTCTCGTGGCCTTGACCGCGGCGCCCTGCTCCCCGCTGATGCCCGTGGACGTCACGGCCACCATCAGCAGCTGACCGACCCGCTCCGCCAGGCTCATCCGGCCGAGCAGCTCCTCGCACCCGGGCGCCGGCGACGGTGTGGGTGTCGTCGATCCGCTGGGGCGGGGTGTGCCGGCTCCGCTCGAGCTGGCGGAGGCGGACGGCGACGAGGTGCCGGAGGCCGGGCCGGCTGCGGCGGTCGACGTCTGCGTCTCCCCGGGAGTCGGACTCGAGGGCGCCGGCGTGGCGCCGGGGACGCCGCAGGCGGCAGCCGCCAGCACGAGGCCGGTGAGTGCCAGGGCGACACCGCCGTGGGGGTAGACGGATGGCCTCAATCCCGACCTCCTCGGTCGCTTCGTTCCACCGACGCCGGGCTGTGGCGGCGTCGAGATGTGCCCTAAGGTTGGGCGAAACCTGTGCCGGGTGCAACAACGTCCTCGGCGCGCCGGCCCAGTCAGTGGAAGGACCGACATGTCGAGCATCACGAGCGTGAGCCCCCGCACCCTGGGGGACGTCATCCCCGGTGGGCTCGCCCGCAGCGTCGCCCTGGTCGTGGGCGGAGCCGTTTTCGTCGGGTTGACGGCGCAGGTGGCCATCCCGCTGCCGTTCACGCCGGTCCCCCTCTCGCTGCAGACGTTCTCGGTGCTGCTGGTCGGCGCCGTCCTGGGCAGCCGCCGGGGCGTCGCCTCGATGGGGCTCTACGCGCTGGCGGGTGTCGCCGGTGTCCCGTGGTTCAGCCAGCACCGGAGCGGCTGGGAGTTCGCCACCTTCGGCTACATCCTCGGCTTCGTGCTCGCCGCCTGGGTGGTGGGTCGGCTGGCCGAGCGCGGCTGGGACCGCACGGTGCGGAAGACGGTCGGGATGATGGCGCTGGGCAACGTCGCGATCTACGCCCTCGGCGTGCCCGGGCTGATGCTGTTCGCCCACCTGACGCTGGCCCAGGCCCTGCTGGTCGGTGTCGTGCCGTTCCTCCTCGGCGACGCGCTGAAGATCGCCCTGGCCGCCGGTCTGCTGCCGACGACCTGGAAGCTGGTGGGCCGGCGCCGCTGAGCAGGCGCCGTCCCGCAGGGTCCCCGGGGATGCCCGGTTAGCGGGGAGCCACCGCCGCGGGTAGGTCGTGCTGCACCGCCTCGATCGCGTTGGGGCTGTGCGGCGGGCCGCCGGCGGTGGCCGCTGCGGTGGGGCGGGCACCCGGTCGGAGCCGGATCCGCTTCTCCAGCCAGGTGGCCAGCCGGGTCAGCCCGAAGTTGATCAGCACATAGATCGCGCTCACCACCACGAAGGCCTGCAGCAGCAGCTTCGTGTTGTTGGCCAGGTTGTTCGCCTGCTTCATCAGCTCGGGGTAGCTGACCACGTAGCCGAGAGTGGAGTCCTTGAGCAGGGCGACCAGCTGGGTGACCAGGGTCGGGATCACCAGCTTGATCGCCTGCGGCATCACGACCAGTCGCATCGCCGCGCCGGGCGTCATCCCGATCGCGAGGGCCGCCTCCGTCTGACCGCGGTCGAGGGCCCGGATGCCTGCTCGGACGATCTCGGCGATCACCGCGGAGTTGACGAGGGTGATCGGCACCGTGAGCTTCCAGAAGATGCTCAGGTTGAGTCCCACGCCCGGCAGGGCGAAGAGGAAGACGTAGACGAGCAACAGCGTGGGGACCGAGCGGAAGATCTCGATGTAGGCGGTGCAGGCCGCCTGAATGACCCGGTTCCGGCCCACCCGCCCGACGGCGAGCAGCGCCCCGGCCGGGAACGCGATCACCGCTGAGGCCAGCGTGACCAGCAGCGTGCCCCACAGCCCCTCGAGCAGGAACTTGACCGCCCACTGTTGCCAGAACGGCTTCCACTTCGCCAGGGCGAGCTCGCCGCTGGCGCTCAGGCTCTGGTAGCCGAGGAACAGCAGCCCGGCGATCACCAGGCTGATCAGCACCGTGCCGACCGCGATCCGGCGGCGGCCGCGCGGCCCCGGCTCGTCGAAGAGGACGCGGCTCGCGTTCACCGCTGCACCGCCAGCCGCTTCTCCAGCACCGAGCCGGCTCCCCCACCCAGCAGGGCGATGACGATGTAGACCAGGGCGGAGATGAGGAAGAGCAGCATCGACTCCGCTGTCTTGTTGCCCACCTGCTGCGCGGCGTAGGTGAGCTCGCCCACCGACACCGCGGCGGCCAGGGACGAGCCGAGCGCCACACCGATGAAGATGTTCACGAGCGGCTGCACCATCGTGCGGAGCGCCTGCGGCAGGATCACCTGGGCCAGCGACTGGCCGAACGTCATCCCGAGGGCGCGCGCTGCCTCGGCCTGGCCGACCGGGACCCCGTTGATGCCGGCCCGGACGGTCTCGCAGGCGAACGCCGCTGAGACCGCGGTGAGGCAGACCACCGCGGTCGTGAAGTAGGAGAAGCGGATGTTCACCTGCGGCAGCCCGTACGCCACCAGGATCAACAGGCTGAGCAGCGGGATGTTGCGGAACACCTCGACGTAGACCGCACCGAGAGCACGGAGCGGCGGGATGGGGCTGACCCGGAAGACCGCGACGACGGTACCGACCACCACGGCGCTGACGAAGGCCAGCGCGGTGATGGCCAGCGTCGTCAGCAGCCCGTGCCAGAGCGCGTCGAGGTTCTCGCTCAGGACGCTGATCATCGCGTGCCGCCGATCTGTGGCGCCGGTCGGGCCTAGGAGCCCTCCACCGACCCGATCTTCGGCGGCGCCGGGGCCTCACCGGCGACCACCGTGCCGATCGTCGCCTTCCAGAGCTTGGCCCAGCTGCCGTCGGACTCGATCTGCTGCAGCCAGGTGTTGACGAACTCCTTGGCCTGCGGGTCGTCCCGGGTCAGCCCGATCCCGTAGAAGTCGTTGGAGAACGGCTCGCCGACGACCTTCAGCGACGGGTCCGCGCTGGCGTTCGAGACCAGGATGCTCTGGTCGATCACGTAGGCATCGACCCGGCCGGTCTTCAGTGCCGCCAGGCATTGAGCGTCGTCCGGCAGCAGGCTGACCTCCGCGCCGGGAGCGACCTTCGCCATCCGGTCGGCGGTGGTCGACCCCTGCTGCGTGACGACCTTCTTGCCGTCCAGGTCCTTCACGGAGGTGATGGTGCTGTTGTCGGCCTTGACCATCACGGCGTCACCGGAGCGGTAGTAGGGGCCGGCGAATGCGACCTTCTTCGCCCGGGCCGGGGTGATCGAGTAGGTCGCGAACACCGTGTCCACGGTGCCGTTCTGGATCAGCGTCTCGCGGGTGTCGACGGTGGTGATGGTCAGGTTGATCGGGCCGTCGGGCTTGCCGGTGATGTAGTGGGACAACAGCTGGGCGAGTCCGGCGTCGAAGCCCGTGAGCTTGCCGGTCGAGGGGTCTTTCATCGAGAACAGCGGGCCGGAGTCCGAACCGCCTGTCTTCAGGCTGCCCCGGTCCTTGATCGCCTTCGCCCAGGCGTTGCCGTCCACGGTGGCCGCGTCGGCCGTCGGCCCGGCCGCGATGATCTGGTCGTAGCTGCTGACGTCGGTCTTGCTGCCGCTGAGCGCACTGGTGTCATTCCCGCACGCGGCCAGGCTGGTCACGGTCAGTACCACCACCGCGGTGGACGCGGTGAGCCGCCGGACGTGGAACCGGGGACGGGCAAGGACGGGAGATGTCATCAGGGCTCCAGGAGGGAAGGGTGGAGAGCCCCACCCTAACCTCCGGCCTCCTCCGCTCCGCGCACCCGCGCCTCAGCCGAGGGCGAGCAGCGCGTTCTCGACCACCTCGGCCATCGCCGGGTGGATCCAGTACTGCCCACGCGCCACCGCCGCCGCCGGCTGGCCGAAGCTCATCGCCTGGATCAGCGGTTGGATCAGCGAGGACGCCTCGGGTCCGACGAGGTGCGCTCCCAGCAACTGTCCGGTGCCGCGTTCTGCGACGAGCTTGACGAAGTGGTCGGTGTCCTCCATCGCCCAGCCGTAGGCGGTGTCCCCATAGGCTCGCTGGGCGGTCACGTAGTCCAGCTCCTGCGCCTGGGCCTCCTCCTCCGTCAGCCCCACCGACGCGACCTGGGGGTCGGAGAAGATCGCGTGTGGCACGAACCGGTGGTCGCTGCTGATCGGAGCCTCCGGGTGCAGCAGGTTGTGCTGCACCACCCGCGCCTCGTGGTTGGCCACATGCTTGAGCTGGTAGTGGGAGGACACGTCGCCCAGGGCGTAGATGTGCTCAGCGGTCGTGCGCTGGTGCTCGTCGACCACGACGTAGCCCTCGGCGTCGAGCTGGACGCCGGCCGCTGCCGGATCGAGGGTGTCGCCTTTGGGCGGGCGGCCCGTGGCGATGAGCAGCACGTCACCCGTGACCTCCTGTTCCCCGGAGTCGTCGACCACGGTCACGGCCACGCCGTCGCCGTCGGGACGCACGCGTTGAGCCGTCGCGCCGGTGCGGAGGTCGATGCGGCGCGCGATCAGGTCGGTGAAGCGCCGGGAGATGTCGGCGTCCTCGTGGCTGAGCATCCGCTGGCCCCTGCTCAGGACCGTCACCCGTGTGCCGTAGGAGGAGAAGACGTGGGAGAACTCGGCGGCGATGTAGCCGCCGCCGATGATCACCAGCGACCGCGGCAGCGCCGGGAGCCGCATCACGGTGTCGGAGGTGTGGTACCGCACCGACTCCAGTCCCGGCACGTCGGGCAGGACGGGGCGGCTGCCGGCGGCCAGCACGAAGCGGTCGGCGGTGATCGTCTCCTCGCCCACCCGGAGCTGGTGTGGCCCGAGGAAGCGGGCCGGTTCGGTGAAGACCGTGACGTTCTCGTTGCTGCGGCGCCACTTCAGCCCGGCGGCGGAGATGGGGTCGATCCGGCCGAAGATCCGGTCCCGGATCTCGGTGAAGTGGACCGCGCGCAGTTCGAGGTCGACGCCCAGCCGGTGCGCCTGGGCGGGGCTGACGGCCAGGTTCGCCGGGTAGACGAACATCTTCGTCGGGATGCAGCCGACGTTCAGGCAGGTGCCACCGAAGACGCCCCTGTCGACCAGGGCGATCGAGGTGCCGGCGAACCGCTCGTCAGGGATGGTGTTCCCGGAACCGGAGCCGATGATCGCGAGGTCGAAGTGCTGCACCAACCCATCGTGCCAGCCCGACCGGCGTGGCGCCCGCCCCAGAGCCTGATACCAGGGGGGCGCGGTGCTGTCCAGAGGCTTTCGACGGGGACGAGACCGGGTTGTACAGGACGCGCAGGCCGCTGCTAAGTTGGCCGCGATCCCAAAACTGGCGGAGTGAATGGGTGAGCGACCTCGTTCCGCCAGCCACCACGACCCGCGCCGGCGCCACAATCTGCCAGGTGCTGGACATGGCCCCGGGGGCGCCTCCAAAGGCTCACCCCAGCACAGGCCCGGTTCTCGGGGGTAGCCGGTGCGGTCGTGGTGGGTATCTCGGGTCGCTTCCGGAAAGCGTAGGGTCAGACCCCTGCGTAGGAGTGCAGACCCGAGACCAGCAGGTTGATGCCGACGAAGTTGAACCAGAACGACGCCAGCCCGATGATCGCGATCACCGCCGCCTTGCTGCCGCGCCAGCCGGCCGTGGACCGGGCGTGCAGGTAGCAGGCGTAGATCACCCAGGTCACCAACGCCCAGGTCTCCTTCGGGTCCCAGCCCCAGTAGCGGCCCCAGGCGTACTCCGCCCAGACGGCTCCTGCCGCGACGGTGAAGGTCCACAGCGGGAAGGCGAACGCGTGGAACCGGTAGGTCAGCAGGTCGATCCGACGGGCGGTGGGCAACAGCGCCAGGTAGCCGCGGACGCTGCCGCGGTCCTCCGCCCGCCTCTTCAGCAGGTACAGGATGGACATCAGCCCGCCGACGTTGAAGGCGGCGCCCGCGATGGCCGCGGCGATGATGTGGATCAGGAACCAGACCGAGTGCAACGCCGGTACCAGCGGCGCCACCGCGACGTAGAACACCGTCACCGCGAGCCCGTTGGCCACCGCCGCCAGCAGGGTGACCGGCAGGCCGAGCCAACGGATCCCCACCCGCCAGGCCATCAGCAGGTACGTCCCGACGACGAACACCATGGCGGTGGTGGTGAACTCGAACATGTTGCCCCACGGCGCCCGACCGGCCGCCACCCCCCGGAGCACCACTCCGGCCGCGCTCAGCAGGAACCCGAGGGCGGTGAGGGTCACCCCTACCCGGCCGAACTGCTCGATCCGCTGTCGGCTCGCCGGAAGGCCGGGGTCGTCCTCCCGCCCGGTGGCCGCCCCGTCGAACACCGCCTCGCCGCGCGGGCCGACCGAGACCAGCTCGGGGTCAGCGGCGTGCACGGCTGCGGCCGGCGCGACGCTGCGCGCCGCCGCCCACTCGGCAGCGTGCGCGAACATCGCGAGGGCGTACACCACGACCGAGGTGACCAAGGCGAGGCTGGAGAGGTACTCAGGGTTCATCTCACTGCTTCCTGCGGGGTGCTGCGTCGTCCAGGGGTTCGTCGGGGGACGAGCCGGGGGATGCGTGGGCCGGGTCACGTGAGCGACCTGACAGCTCCTCGGCCAGCTCTGCCACGTCCTCGGTGAGCCCGGCTCGGGCGTCCGCCCGGTCGAGACCGCCCACCTCGAGGACGCTACCCCCGCCCGGACGCTCACTCACCCGGACCCAGACCCGGCGCGGCCGGACGAACAACGACAGGCAGAGGCCGAGCACGGCGAAGACGATCGCGGCCAGCGAGATGGGGACGCCTGGGGAGTCGCCCACCTGCAGCTTGACCCAGCGGTCCCAGCCGTCCAACGTGATCGAGCCCTTCCCGTCCGGCAGCGCGATGGTGTCCCCGACCTGCAGGGCGAACCGGGCGGGCGCACCCTTGGCGTCCTTCATCGGGCTCAGACCGGTGGTGTCCAGGGAGTACACGTTCTCCGGTGCCCCGCTCTCCACCTTGGGCGGGCCGTACCAGCCGTTGAGGAAGAGGGTGGGGTTGAGGGCGTCCGGGAAGCCTGACGTCGGGGCCCCGCCGTTGGTCGTCACCGCCGTCGGCAGGAAGAACCCTTCGAACGCCAGCCGTTCCGGCCGGGCGTCGGGGACCTTGACTGCCCCCGCCGAGGTGAACTGACCGTCCTGCGGCAGGAAGACCACGGGTCCGGAGAAGGCGACGTTGCCGTCGCCGTCCTTCACCGTCACCTTGGGTGCGTAGCCGTGGCCGATCAGGTGGACGGTGGTGCCGTCGATGCTGAGCGGCTTGTTCACCTCCAACGTCTCGGCGTGCGGGGTGGCGCCGGGTGTGTCCGTGACCTCGACGTCGGCCCGGAACAGCCGAGCCGCACCGCGCTGCACCGGACCGGTCTCGAAGGCCACATCGAACTTCTTGACGGTGACGCTGAAGGGGTGCAGGTCCTTCTCCGAGAAGGAGGCGCCGGCGGAGAGGTCGTCGTACTGGGTGAGGTTGTTCGCGAACCCCTGGCCGACGACAACGACGCTGGTCCCGCGGAAGCCGTAGAGGCTCGCGACCGCCACGCCGAGCAGCACGAACAGCAGGCTGACGTGGAAGACCAGGTTGCCGGCCTCCCGGAGGTAGCCGCGTTCGGCGGCCACCGAGGCGCCGTCCACGTCCACCCGGTAGCGCCGGCGGCGCAGCAAGGCTGCCGCCCGCTCGAGGGCGTCCCCGGCCCGCGCCAGGTCGGTGCGGGCGTAGGCCGGGAGCCGGGACAGGTTCCGGGGCGTCCTGGGGGGCCGCGCTCGAAGGGCGCGGGCGTAGACCGCGACCCGCGGGATGATGCAGCCGACCAGGGAGAGGAACAGCAACAGGTAGATGGCCGAGAACCAGGCCGAGGTGAAGACGTGGAACAGCCCGAGCCGGTCATAGACCGGTCCGAGCGTCGGATGGTCGCGGACGAAGTCGGCGACCCGGACCGGCGAGATGCTGCGTTGTGGGATCAACGAGCCGGGAATGGCCGCCAGCGCCAGGGCGAACAGCAGGACCAGCGCCGTACGCATCGACGTCAGCTGGGTCCAGACGAAGCGGAAGCCGCCGCGCCAGCCGAGCTGCGGGACGTCTGGGCGACCCGGGGGTGGGCCGCCGGGCGCGGCCACGGGCTCGCGGACCTGCGTGTCGGTCATCGAGGGCCCCGGCAGCAGCAGGACGGCAGAGGGGCACCCATCAGATCACCGGGACGAAGGAGGCGAAGGTGGCGCGGAGCGACGCGGTGATCGAGTTCCAGACGCCGGTCACGAGAAGCAGGCCGACGAGGACCATCAGCACGCCACCCAGGCGGAGCAGCGCCGGCTGGTGGCGGCGCAGGAAGCCGACCGCCCGGGCCATCCGGGTGTAGAGCAGACCGGCGAGCACGAAGGGGATGCCGAGACCGAGCGCGAACACGAACGCGAGCAGCCCCCCGCGCGCTGCGGTGCCCTCGTGGAAGGCGAGGCTGTAGACCACACCGAGGGTCGGGCCGATGCACGGCGTCCAGCCCAGCGCGAAGACGACCCCGAGCAGTGGGGCCGCGGCGACGCCGGCGGCCGGAACCCTCGAGAACCGCAGCTCACGCTGGCCCAGCCGGAGGACGCCGGCGAAGATCAGGCCGAGGACGATGATGACGACACCGAGGGCACGGCTGATCGGGTCGGCGTAGCGCAGCAGGTTGGCGCCGAGGCTGCCGACGACGGTGCCGGTGGTGACGAAGACGACCGCGATGCCGAGCACGAACAGCGACGTCCCGGCCAGCATCCGCCAACGCCGCCCGGTGCCGGCCAGCACCTCGGCCGCTCCGAGACCGGTCGCGTAGGACAGGTACCCGGGCAGCAGCGGCACGACGCAGGGCGAGAAGAACGAGACGAGGCCCGCGAGCAGTGCCACCGGAACCGCCAGAGCCATCGATCCACCTACGGCCGCCTCCGCCCACGCCCCCAGGTCGAGCGGGGTCATTTCCCGGCCGCCACGTCGTCGACCATGTCGACCAGACTGAGCTCGGAGATCGGACCCAGCACCCGGGCCGCCAGCCGTCCCTGCTGGTCCACGATCAGGGTGGAGGGGATGGCGCTGGGAGGCAGTGTCCCGGCGAAGGTGAGCAGCGTCTTCCCGGTCGGGTCGAAGATGCTGGGATAGGTGATCTCGTTGACCCGGACGAAGGCCCGGGGCTGCGCCGGGTCGGCATCCTTGGTGGTGATGCCGAGGAACTGGGCCACGTCGGCGGTCTTGACGCTGGCCCGCTGCAGGGCCGGCGCCTCCTCCCTGCACGGCGGGCACCAGGAACCCCAGACGTTGAGGACCAGCACCTTGTCGCGGTAGTCCGCGGTGCTCACCGGCCGGCCGTCCAGCGAGGTGCCGGACACGGTCGGCAGCGGCCGCCGCTGCGCGGGCGGGATCTGGGTGACGTTGCCCTTCACCCCGACGTAGCCCTCCTGCCCGGCGCTGCGGGCCGGCTCGTCGGCCCCGGTCGTGGTGCAGCCCGCCGACACGGCCACGACCACCCCGACGACCAGGACGCGGAGGCCGGAGGTCAGGGTGCGCACGGAACGCGACCGGGTGGGCACTAGGCGCCCGCGACGAACTTCTGGGTCTTCCGCCCCGGCGCGTAGAGGGCGGCGGCCGGCTCCCGGTAGCTGACCGAGCTGAGCCGTCCGTCGAGGTAGCGGAACGAGGTGACGCTGGCCAGCCGGCACTCGCGCCGTCGCGGGTCGTGGAACAGCCGGCGTCCCTCGGCGTCGCGGCGCGCCATCCAGATCGGCAGCTGGTGGGAGACGATGACCGCCTCGTGCCCGGCAGCCGCCGCCGCCGCGTCCCGCAGGGCCAACCGCATCCGGGCCACGATCTGCTGGTACGGCTCGCCCCAGCTGGGTTCGAGCGCGTTGCGGAACAGCCACCAGCTCCGGGGGTTCCGCAGCAGGGCGGAGAACGTCACCTTGAGCCCTTGGAGCTGGTTCTCGGCCTCGATCACCCGGTCGTCGGTCGTCACCGGCAGGCCGAGCGTGCTCGCCAGCGGCGCCATCGTCTCCTGGGCGCGTTCCAAGGGTGAGCAGCGGAGGTGGACCACATCGCGGTCCCGCAGGTCGGCCGCCACGGCCAGGGCCATCTCCCGACCGAGGTCGGAGAGGTGATAGTCGGGGAGCCGGCCGTAGAGCAGCCCGGCAGGGTTCTCCACCTCGCCGTGTCGGACGAGGTGCACAACGGTCTGCCGGGGGTTGCCCTGGCCGGGCGTCTCAGGCTTCACCGGATCATCCTCCCGCCGCGGCGGCCGCGGCGGACGCTGCGGGCAGCGCGGCGACGACGCGGTCGAGTGCGGCGTCGTCGTGCGCGGCGGAGAGGAACCAGCCCTCGAAGGCGCTCGGCGGCAGGTAGACCCCCGAGTCCAGCATCGCGTGGAAGAACGCCGCGTAGGTCGCGGTGGACTGCCGGGAGGCGGTGGCGAAGTCGGGGACGGCCGTCACGCCGTCGGGCACGAAGAAGACGCTGAACAAGTTCCCGGCGGACTGGATGACATGGGGCACGCTCGCCGCGGTGAGCGCTGCGGCCACCTCGGCCTGCAGCCGCTCGGCCGCCCGGTCGACCCGGCCGTACACCTCCTCGGTCGCCAGCCGCAGGGTGGTCAGGCCCGCCGTACTGGCCACCGGGTTGCCGGACAGGGTGCCGGCCTGGTAGACGCCGCCGACCGGGGCCAGCCGCTGCATCAGCTCGGCGCGGCCGCCGAAGGCTGCGGCCGGGAACCCGCCACCCATCACCTTGCCGAACGTCATCAGGTCAGGGGTCACCCCGTCGAAGCCGTACTGGCCGGAGCGGCTGATCCGGAAGCCGGTCATCACCTCGTCGGACACGAAGAGGGCGCCGTGCCGCGCGCAGATCTCGGCCAGGAACGCGTTGAAGCCGACTCCGTCCTCGACTCCCGGTGGGATGACGCCCATGTTGCCGGCGGCCGCCTCGGTCACCAGGCAGGCGATCTGGTCGCCGTAGGTGGCGAAGGCCTCACGGACCGCCGCCCGGTCGTTGTAGGCCAGCACGATGGTGTCCGCAGTCGTCGACGCGGTGACCCCCGGCGAACCGGGCACGGACGCGTCGGCGGTGAAGGAGGAGCCGGCGCGACCTGCGGCCAGCGTGGCGACGCCAGACCCGGCCGCCGCCAGCAGGGCGTCCACATGGCCGTGGTAGCAGCCGGCGAACTTGACGATCTTGTCGCGGCCGGTGATGCCACGGGCGAGCCGCAGCACCGACATGGTGGCCTCGGTGCCGGAGTTGACCAGCCGGACCTGTTCGACCGGCGTCCGGTCGATGATCTCCGCCGCCAGCTCGACCTCCGCCACGGTCGGCGCGCCGTAGGAGGTGCCGCGGGCGGCTGCTTCCGCCACCGCCGCGATCACCTCCGGGTGCGCGTGCCCCAGCAGCATCGGGCCCCAGGAGCAGATCAGGTCCACGAGCTCGTTGCCGTCGAGGTCGTAGAGGTAGGGGCCCTTGGCCGAGGCGATGAAGCGTGGCGTGCCGCCGACGGAGAGGAAGGCGCGCACGGGCGAGTTGACCCCGCCCGGTGTGACCTGCTGGGCGCGGCTGAAGGCGTCGGCCGAACGGGTGTCGGCGGAGGTGTCCGGCCGGGTGGTGGTGCTCACCGGTGGTTCCCGTGTCCTTCGGCAGGCCGGGCCGGTCGCGGTGCGGGTCGGGGTCCGGTGAACGGCTCCGGGCGTCGCCCCTCGACCGGACGGGTGCGGGGCGGGCCCCAGGCTCCCTGGGTCTCGCGGACGGAGTGCCGCTCGGCCCACTCCTGCGCCCAGTAGCTGAGGACGATGTCCGCCCCGGCCCGGCGGATGGAGGTGAGCACCTCGTCCACGGCCGGTTCCCGACTGATCCAGCCCTGGGCGGCAGCGGCCTCCACCATGGCGTACTCACCGGAGATGTTGTAGGCGGCGACGGGCACATCGACGGTCTCCGCGACCGCCCGAACCACATCCAGGTAGGCGAGGGCCGGCTTGACCATCACGATGTCCGCACCCTCGGCCAGGTCGAGGGCCACCTCGCGGAGCGCCTCCCGGACGTTCGCCCCGTCCTGCTGGTAGGTCTTCCGGTCCCCCTGCAGTGAGGAGTCGACGGCCTCGCGGAAGGGTCCGTAGAACGCGGAGGTGTACTTGGCCGCGTAGGCCAAGATCGTCGTCTCCACGGCGCCCACGGCGTCCAGGGCGTCCCGGATGGCGCCGACCTGGCCGTCCATCATGCCGCTGGGTGCGACCACGTGCGCTCCCGCCTCCGCGTGCAGGACGGCCATCTCGGCGTAGATCTCCACCGTGGCGTCGTTGTCCACCGTTCCGGACGGGGTCAGCACTCCACAGTGCCCGTGGTCGGTGAACTCGTCGAGGCAGACGTCGGTCATCACCAGGCAGTCGTCGCCCACCTCAGAGCGGACCGCACGGATGGCACGGGTGAGGATGCCGTCGGGGTCGACGGCTCCGCTGCCCCGGGCGTCCTTGTGCTGGGGGATCCCGAACAGCATCACCCCGGCGAGGCCCGCACGGGCGGCCTCGACAGCGGCCTTGCGCAGCGTGTCCAGCGTGTGCTGGACCACCCCCGGCATGGAGGAGATCGGCCGGGGCTCCGCCAGTCCCTCCGCGACGAAGACCGGCAGCACGAGGTGGCGCGGGGCGATGCTGGTCTCGGCCACCATCGCCCTCATCGCCGGGCTGGTCCGCAGCCGGCGCGGTCTGTTCCGGATTGCTCGCTCCGCTCGCGGGGGGCTGCTGGGCTGCTCGGTCATGGCCAACCCAACCTAGCGCCCGGGCCTGACAATCAAACCCTTCGCCGAGGTGACGTCCGACGCTGCGACGGCTTCAGCACCGGCTCGCCCTCAGCCAGGAAGGCGTCGCGCCGGTCGGCCGCGAAGCTGGCGAGCGCGTCGGCCAGCTCGACCACCGAGGGCTTGGTCGCGACCACGTCGACCCGCAGCCCGTGCTCCTCGCAGGTCTTCGCGGTCGCCGGACCGATCACCGCGATGATCGTGGAGGCGTGCGGCTTGCCCGCGATGCCCACCAGGTTGCGCACGGTGGAGGACGAGGTGAAGACGACGGCGTCGAACTTGCCCGTCTTGATCGCCTCGCGGACCGGAGCCGGCGGCGGGGTGGCCCGGACGGTCCGGTAGGCCGTCACGTCCTCGACCTCCCAGCCGAGATTCGTCAACCCGGCGGTCAAGGTCTCGGTGGCAATGTCGGCGCGGGGGAGGAAGACCCGGTTGATCGGGTCCAGCACCTCGTCGAACGGCGGGAACTCCGCAGCCAGGCCGGCGGCGGACTGCTCGCCCGCGGGCACCAGGTCGGGCTCGATGCCCCAGCCCTGCAGGGCCTCGGCGGTGATCGAGCCGACCGCCGCCACCTTGAGACCGGAGAACGCGCGCGCGTCCAGCCCGTACTCCTCGAACTTCTCCCGGACGGCCTTGACGGCGTTCACTGAGGTGAAGGCGACCCACTCATAGCGTCCCTCCACCAGACCGCGGATCGCCTTGTCCATCTGCAGCGGGCTGCGCGGCGGCTCCACCGAGATGGTCGGAACCTCCTCGCTGTGCGCGCCATAGGTGCGGAGCCGCGCGACCATCGGGGCCGCCTGGTCCTTGGTCCGCGGCACGAGCACCTTCCAGCCGAACAGCGGCTTGGTCTCGTACCAGCTGAGCTCACGGCGCTGCTCGGCCGCGGCGCCCATGATGACGTGCACGGGGTCGGCGGCCGGTGCGCTCACCGACTCGACCGCGGCGACGAGGTCGTCCAGGGTGGTCGGGAGGGTGATCTGCTCGGTGCTGCCGCCGTGCAGGGTGACGACCACGTGGTCGCTGCCGGGCCGGCCGGCACCCTTGGCCGCGTCGACCAGTGAGCCCACCATCGACACCAGAGTGCTGACGACGACGGTCGAGGCCGACCCCCACTGGTGGGTGTGCGCCTTGCTGAACTTGCCGTCGGTGACGGAGGCGAACTGCACCCCGCCGGAGTGGATCAGGTCGATGCCGGCGTACTCAGGAACCGAGGTCAGGCTGGAGACGCCCGGCACCACCTCGAAGTCGATCCCGCCGCGCACGCACGCGGCCGCCTCGTCCGCGACCGCGTTGTCCAGGAACGGATCGCCGGTGACCAGCCGCACCACGCGAGCCCCGGCACAGGCGTGCTTCAGGACGATCTTCGCCCGCGCCGACGGGGAGAGCGGACGACCCGTCTCGGTGGTGCCCAGGACCGCCACATCGGCCTCCTCGCCCAGCGTGACCGCCGGGTGGGCCAGGATCTCGGACTGCCGGTCGCTGTCGAGGATCACCGCGCTGGCGTCCGCGAGCGCCGCGATGGCGCCGAGGGTCAGCAGATCGGGGTCACCTGGCCCCGTGCCCACGAAGATCACGCGTCCCCGGGTGGCCGGGGTCGCGGCGGAGGAGGAGGTGCGGGACTGGGGCACCGAGGATGTGCTCACTGACTTCTCGCGTTCTGTTGTCCCGACGCTCGCCGTCTGCACAACGAGCGCCGAGGAGTGAGTGGGGTCGATCGGGGGCCGGCAAGGTTTCACGACTGCAATTTGGCCAGTACCCCGTCGGCGTGTCTTGCACCGAAATCTGCAGGATTTTCTGAAGTTCCTGCGACCTCGAGGCGGAGAGGAGGACCACCGTCGGCCGGAGCAGCCAAGTTGCTCAGTAACGTTCTCCCAATAACCGCCGTGAGAGTCAAATCGTGACTTGTACCACGGACCGATTTGACAACGGCGCGGGCACCCACTGGTGCGGTGCAGCCGGCCTCGAGCCGGGCCAGGAACCCCCGCTCCACCAGCGCTTCGGCGTGCGCGGCGCGGTCATCCAGCCCCCGGACATGGTCGGCGAGCCTCGGGTCGAGGTCGCGCACCACCTCCAGCGCCAACGCACCCTGGCCCGGGGCCGGCAGCATCGTCTGCAGTTCCAGCACCTCGGCGGGGATGCCCTGGACGTGCACGCCAAGGCCACCGGTGTCCTCCACCAGGTAGCCCAGCCGGCGGAGTCCGGCCGCCGCGAGCACGACCGCATCCACGGCGCCGCTGCGCACCAGGCCCAGCCGGGTGTCGACGTTGCCGCGGACCGGGACGACCTCGATCCGGCGGCCCTGCCGCAGCGCCCAGTCCTGCAGCTGCAGGGCTCGGCGTGGCGCGCCCGTGCCGATCCGGACGCCGCCGTCCAGGGCGGCCAGGCCGAGACCGACGAGGACGTCACGGGTGTCCTCCCGGCCGGGCACAGCGATCACGTGCAGGTCCGGGTCGTCGGCGGTGGGCAGGTCCTTGAGCGAATGCACCGCGACGTCGATCTCGCCGTTTCGCAGCGCGTCCCGGACCGCGCCGGCGAAGACGCCGGTACCGCCGATCTCGGTCAGGTTGCGCCGGTCGACGTCGCCGCGGGTCGTCACGCCGACGAACGTGGATCCGACGCCCCGCTCGGCCAGCAGCGCGGCGACGAGGTCCACCTGGGCGCGGGCCAGCGGCGACGTCCGCGCCCCGAGCCGCAGCACCGGGACCACCGGGCCGGTGCTCACAGCAGCTGGGTCACGACGTCGGAACCTCCGCCGCCATCACCGCGGCGACGCTCTGCGGGTCCAGGGCGAACAGCTCGCGGAGCGCGGCCGCGTAGTCGACCGCGTCCGGGTCCGCCGACAGCTCCTGCACCCGGACGGTCGGCTGGTGCAGCAGCTTGTCGACCACCCGGCGCACGGTCCGCTGCACCTCGTCCCGCTCGCGCTCGTCCAGCGACGGCAGCCGGGAGATCAACCGGCTCATCTCCCCCGCCACCACCTCCGAGGCCATGGACCGGAGTGCCACGACCGTGGGAGCGACCTGCGCAGCCCGGCGGGCGCCGAGGAAGTCGCGCACCTCGGCGCGGACCAGCGCTCGCGCCTCCGCCACCTCGCCCGAGCTGTCCTCCTCGTCTCGCCCGGCCACCAGGCGGTCCAGGTTGACCAGGCTGATCCCGAGGCTGTGCACGTCTTCGGAGACATCAGCAGGCAGCGCGAGGTCGACCACACCGGTGACCGGGGTGCCGGCCAGCTCGTCGGCACCGATGCTGATCGACCGGGCCCCGGTGCAGGTGACGAGGACGTCGGTCGCGGCGAGCGCGGCTCCCAGCTCGGCCAGCGGTACGGCACGACCGCCGACCGACGCGGCCAGCCGCTCGGCCCGGTCCAACGTCCGGTTGGCGCAGCTGACCACGGCACCTTCGGCCGCAGCGGTCCGAGCGGCCAGTCCGGCCATGGCGCCGGCGCCGACGACGAGCACCCGACGGCCGGCCAGGGGTCCCTGCTCGGCCGTCAGCAGTCCGTACGCCGCCGTGACCAGCGACCGGCCGGCCGACCCGATCCTGGTCTCGGTCTGCACCCGCTTCCCGACCCGGAGAGCCTGCTGGAACAGCGCGTTGAGCACGGTGCCGACGGTCCCCTGCGCCTGGCAGAGGCTGAGCGCCGCCCGCACCTGACCGAGGATCTGGCTCTCTCCCACCACCACCGAGTCCAGCCCGGCGGCCACGGCGAAGGTGTGCGCCACCGCGCCCTCGTCGAAGAAGACCGCGCAGAGGGTCCGCAGCTCCTCCACCGTCAGGCCGGCGAGGTCGGCGAGCGCGGCCACCGCGGCGTCGAGGCCGCCGTGGAACCGCGACACCGAGGCGTAGAGCTCGGTCCGGTTGCAGGTGGAGAGCACGACGGCCTCGTCGATGTGGTCCGAGGCGACGAGCTCGTCCGCCAGCTTCGCGGTCGAGGCCGCGTCCATGGCCAGCCTCGCCAGCATCCCGACGCTCGTCGAGCGGTGCGAGACGCTCACCACCAGAATGCTCATCTGTCCTTACCTTCTGCCTGCAGCGATCGTGGTCGGCGGAGAGCCCGGAGCCCGCCGCGCCGCCCGTCAGTCGATCATGCCCCGCTCCCGCGCCGTCACGTGTCCCGTCTTGGAAAGCTCCCCTGCCTTGCGGTGCTCGTGATACGCGAGGATCTGCAACTCCTGGCCGAGGTCCACTTTGCGCACCGTCACCCCGGGCGGCACCGCCAGCACCGTGGCGGCGAAGTTGAGGATGCTGGTCACGCCGAGCTGCACCAACCTGTCAGCCACCCCCTGTGCCGCCTCGGCGGGGGTCGCGATGACCGCGATCACCGCACCGGTCCGGCCCACCACGTCCTCGAGCTCGGTCAGGTCGGTGATGGCCAGCCCGTGGATCCGCCGGCCGACGAGGTCGGGTGAGGGGTCGATGAGACCGACGACCCGGAAGCCGCGGGAGTAGAAACCGGAGTAGTTCGCGAGGGCCGTGCCCAGGTTGCCGATCCCGACGATCACCACCGGCCACTCGTGTGTCGAGCCGACCTCGCGGCCCAGCTGGAAGCTGAGGTGGGCGACGTCGTAGCCGACCCCGCGGGTGCCATAGGACCCGAGGTAGGAGAGGTCCTTGCGCAGCTGCGACGGGCTGACACCGGCCGCCTCGGCCAGTGCGCCGCTGCTCACCGTGTCCTGGCCACTGCCGGCGAGCTGGTGCAGGACCCGCAGGTAGACGGGCAGCCGGGCGACCGTCGAGGCCGGGATCCCCTTGTCCGCGACCGGCTCAGCGAGGAGGGCGGGAATTCGCCCCTCCCGGTCCTGACCCAGGGTCTCAGCGCTTGACACACCTCTCCTGGTCTGTGCGGCAGTGCCCGACGGGCCAACAGTAAGAGGTGGACTGAGGGCGCACAAACCGTTCGGGCAACAACACCTCCGAACGGGACAGACGCGAGGAGGCGGCGTGGAGCTCAGCGCCGGCCGCTGCCGAGGGCCGCGCGCAGCCGGGCCGGGTCGACCCGCCAGAAGTCGTGCTGGGCACCGTCGACAAAGGTGACCGGCACCTCGTCGGTGTAGCGCCGGAGCAGCTCCGGGTCAGTAGTGATGTCCCGGGTCGTGTAGGTGGTGCCCACCTCGGCGCAGACCTGCGCCACCACCTCGATCGCCTGCTCGCACAGGTGACAGCCGGGCCGGGTCAGCACCTCGACCCGGGGCTGGCCGGTCATGCCGGCTCCTGCTGGACCAGGATTCTCTCCCGCAGCTCGCCCTTCCGGATCTTCCCGGTGGCGCCACGCGGCAGCCTCTCGACCACGGCCACCTCGACCGGGCGCTTGAAGCGGGCCAGCCGACGGGCGCAGTGCTGCTCCACGCCCTCGGCGGTGACCGCTTCCCCCTGCACGAACGCCACCACCTGCTCCCCCGTCCGGGCGTCGGGACGTCCCACCACCGCAACCGCGTCGACCTCGGGAAGCTCCATGATCACCTGCTCGATCTCGGCCGGGTAGACGTTGAAGCCGTTGACGATCACGAGCTCGCGCGCCCTGTCCACGAGGAACAGCTCACCGTCCTCCAGGTAGCCGATGTCGCCGGTCGCGAACCAGCCCTCGTCGTCCGGCCCGTCCCGCCCGTCCGGCCAGTAGCCGGAGAACAGGTTGTCCCCCCGGACCGCGATCTCCCCCGGCTCGCCCGGGTCGCTGCCGTCACCGACCCGTACCTCGACCCCGGGCAGCGGACGACCGACGTGTCCCGGTCCTGCCAGCGAGGAACCGAAGGTGGCGGTCACCCCGGGGGCTGCCTCGGTCAGCCCGTATCCCTGCTCGACCACCAGCCCTGTGCGCTCCCGGAATCGCCGCGCGAGCTCGTCGGGCAGCGGGGCCGCACCGGAGACCACCGTGGCCAGCTCCCCCAGTCCGTCGCCGAGGTCCTCCTCGGCGAGCAGTCGGTGCAGGGTGGGCGGTGCGAGCGGGAGGTTGGTCACGTGCTCGGCGCGGATCAGGGCGGGCAGGCCCGTGGGGTAGCCGTCGGTGACCACCATCCGGGCGCCGGAGCCGACCCAGCTGCCCAGCACGGCGTTCAGCCCGAAGACGTGGAAGAGGGGCAGGCTCGCGAGCACGGTGTCCTCCGGCGACAGCACCGCAAGCCGCTGCAGGTGCTCGACGTGCGCCAGCAGCGCCCGGTGGGTCAGCATGGCCGCCTTCGGCCGCCCCGAGGTGCCGGCGGTGTAGAGCAGCACGGCGAGGCTCTCCGCGTCCCGCGGTGAGCTGACCGAAGCCGAGGCCGAGCCGGTTGCGGCAAGCGCGTCCAGCCCTGCCTCGGACAACGGCAGCACCCGGACCCCGGCCGTCGTCGAGGAGTCGGTGAGCAGGGCTCGGGCGCCGCTGTCCGCGACCATGGCCGCGACCTCGTCGGGGCTGGACTGAGGGTTCAGGGGGACGACGACGACCCCGGCGCGAAGCGCGGCGAAGTAGGCCACCACGAAGGCCGCGGAGTTCACGCCCAACAACGCCAACCGCTGGCCGGCGAGCAGCCCGAGCGTGTTGAGGCCGGCCGCCACCGCGTCCACCCGGCGGTCCAGCTGCGACCAGGTGAGCCGCAGGCTGGCCGGTCCCGGTTCGGCTAGTGCCGGCGCGTCAGGCCTCTCGACGGCCCTGGCGCCGATCAGGTCAGCGAGGTTGGCCGGCCCTCCGACGGAGCCGGCGCCGACCGCCGCGAAGGGCACGGGCAGCTGCTCGATCTGCACGCCGACGAGTCTGGCACAGCGCGACCGGACCGGCACTCCCCGGAGTTAGGGTGAGCGGGTGGTCGATCCGCTGGGCTCGGCACCGGTGTCGGGCCAGCCCCACGGGCACGAGGTGCGCGACGAGGACGTCAGGGTGCTGCCGGGCGTCGGTGCGTCCGCGCTCGAGGTCGACGTGGTCCCCGCACCGGACACGCAGGTCGCCGCGTTCTTCGACCTCGACAACACCGTGATCAAGGGCGCCTCGCTGTTCCACCTGGCCAAGGGCCTCTACCGCCGGGGCTTCTTCCCGACACGGGTGATCGTCAAGGGCCTCTGGCTCCAGGTCTGGTTCCGGGTGGCCGGCCGGGAGAACCCCGGGCACATCGAGGACGCACGCGCCGCCGGCCTCTCCTTCATCGAGGGCCACACCGTCGCCGAGCTCGAGGAGATCGGCGAGGAGGTGTACGAGAAGTCGATCGCCCAGATCATCTGGCCGGGCACCCGGGCGCTGGCCCAGGCCCACCTCGACTCCGGCGAGCAGGTCTGGCTGGTGACCGCGGCACCCGTCGAGATGGCCGGCATCATCGCCGCCCGGCTCGGCATGAACGGGGCCCTCGGCACGACCGCAGAGCACACCGACGATGGCGTCTACACGGGACGGCTGCGCGGTGACCTGCTGCACGGGGCGGCGAAGGCGGAGGCGGTCCGGGCCCTGGCCCTGGAGGAGGGGCTGGACCTCAGCCGCTGCTTCGCCTACTCCGACTCCTTCAACGACCTGCCGATGCTGACGCTGGTCGGCCGGCCCGCCGTGATCAACCCGGACCGCCGGTTGCGCCGGTACGCCGACCAACAGGGCTGGCAGGTGCGCGACTACCGACGCGGGCGGCGGGCCGCACGGGTCGGACTGCTGGGAGCGGGAGCTGCCGGTGGGGCGACCGGCGCCTACGCGGCGGGCAAGGCGCTCCGCCGGCTGATCCGCGGCTGAGCGCCGGTCGTTCGGCGGAGCCTGCTGGTCTCGGTCAGGACGGGAAGGTGGCCCGGGGTTCGGTGCGCGGACCTGCCGGCGCACCGAGACTCCCGGTGCGCCTTACTTGCCGGCGCGGCGACGCTGGATGCGGGTGCGCTTGAGCAGCTTGCGGTGCTTCTTCTTCGCCATCCGCTTGCGACGCTTCTTGATGACCGAACCCATGAACAACCTCTCGACTACCGAGACGTCGACGAGTCTCGGGCTGCTACGAACACGTCCGGTCTCCGCCGGACAACCCTGGCATGCTACCCGGAGCGCCCCGGCGGGCGCGACTCGGCGCCTGACCTGGGCAGGCGCTAACGTCGCAGCCGTGACCGACTACGTGGAGGACTTCGCGCCAGGTTCCGGCTCCCGGACGGCTGCCCGGGCCTGGCTACCGACGGACGCCCCCTCGCTCGTCCTGAACGGGGAGTGGCAGTTCCGGCTGCACCGCTCCCACCGGGGACTGCCCGAGCCCTCCGCCGCCGACGTCTACGAGGAGACGATCCCGGTGCCGTCCCATTGGGTGCTAGGCCCGGACGGAGTGCCCGCGGGTGGCGAACGGGGTCTGCCCATCTACACCAACGTCCAGTACCCCTTCCCGGTCGACCCGCCTTTCATCCCTGACGAGAACCCGACCGCGGACCACCGACGCACCTTCGAGCACCCCGGTTGGGACGTCCCTCAGGTGCTGCTGCGGTTCGACGGCGTGGAGTCGGTCTACCGGGTGTGGCTGAACGGCACCGAGGTCGGCGTCGGCAAGGGCAGCCGGCTGGTGCAGGAGTTCGACGTCACGCAGGCTCTGCGCCCCGGCACCAACGATCTCGTCGTCCGAGTCCACCAGTGGTCCTCGATGAGCTACCTGGAGGACCAGGACCAGTGGTGGCTGCCGGGCATCTTCCGCGACGTCAGCCTGCTGGGCCGCCCGGCGGGGGCGTTGCAGGACGTGTGGCTGGATGCCGACCTCGACGGCGACGGGACCGGCCGGTTGCGACCGCTGCTCCGCGCTGAGCCGGCGGCGTACCCCGTCACGGTGCGGATCGCCGAACTGGGCGTCAGCGAGACCTTCGCCGGCCCCGAGGAGCTGAGCGTCGTCGAGGTCGGGCCGGTGGAGCCGTGGAGCGCGGAGCGGCCCAGGCTCTACAGCGCGGAGGTGAGCAGCACCGGCGAGACGGTCACGGTCCGGGTCGGCTTCCGTCGGGTGCAGATCGAGGGCCACCGGTTCACCGTGAACGGGTCGTCGGTCACCTTCCGGGGGGTCAACCGGCACGAGACGCACCCCATCCGGGGCCGGGTCTTCGACGAGGAGCACGCTCGGGCCGACATGGTGGCGATGAAGCGGGCCAACATCAACGCCATCCGGACCAGCCACTACCCGCCGCACCCGCGGGTGCTCGACCTCGCCGACGAGCTCGGCTTCTGGGTGATCGACGAGTGCGACCTGGAGACGCACGGGTTCGAGTTCGGGGGGCACGACTGGCGGGACAACCCCAGCGATGACCCACGCTGGGCCGAGGCCTACCTGGACCGGATCGAGCGCACCGTCGAGCGCGACAAGAACCACCCGTGCGTGGTGATCTGGTCGCTCGGCAACGAGTCCGGAACGGGACGCAACCTCGCGGCGATGGCGCAGTGGGTGCGCTGGCGCGACCCGAGCCGGCCGGTGCACTACGAGGGCGACTACACCGGCCCTACACCGACGTGTACTCGCGGATGTACCCGAGCCTGGTCGAGGTGGACCGGATCGGGGCCGGCACCGGTCCGCTTCGGCACACCGGCCCCGCCGAGGCGCAGCG
>JBJMIS010000040.1:0-5481 GCA_045806705.1 Friedmanniella sp. | reverse complement strand
ACCCGGCCGGCGTCGGCCACCCCGACCGCGCCGAGGACCAGGGCGGTGACCCCGGCGCCGGTCTCCAGCCCGATCCGCGGGAGCCGGACCGCCGCCGTCCACCAGTGGCGGGGAGCGTACGGCCCGGCCAGAACCACCAGGCCGAGGACCAGCAGTCCCACGAGTGCCACCCACGCCGGGACGGCGCCGACGAGCGACCCCGCGGTCCAGACCGCGCCGCCGAGGGCGGTCGCGAGCACAGCACCGCCTGCCGCGGCGAGCTCCGGCTGTGCGGCTCGCAGATGAACCAGCCCGGTGAGGGCCACCGTGACGACCAGCGCGGCCAGCGTGAGGCCCTCGGCGTGCAGCGAGACGAGCACACCGGAGCCCAGGAACGCCGCGGCGGGCACCAGCGGACCCCACGCGCCGGCCGCCCGCCACCAGGCGGTGAAGCAGCCGGCGGAGAGCAGCAGGGCTGCGAGCACCAGCCACAGCGGCACGGGGTACCACGCGAGCGTGGCCACCAGCGACGCCACGAGGACCGCCGCTCCGAGCCGGAGGTCGGTCGCGAGCGAGGCAGCCGGCCGGAGCACCGTGAAGCACCGCGTCAGGGCCCAGCCGGTGGCGGTCATCGCGAGGACGCAGAAGGGGATCAGCCAACCGGCCGGCAGGCCGACGGTCGTGACGTCCGGGAGGACATCACCGGCCCGCCCCGACCACCCGGACGCGCCGGCGTCCATCAGCCGAGCGGCCGACACCTGCACGAGCTCGAGCGTGACGGCCAGCACCGAGGCGCCGACGACGACCTGGGTGAGGACCACGGCCATTCCCCAGGGTCGTGGCAGCGCGACCATGGCCACCGCGGCAACGAGGAGCAGAGCGACGGCCACGACGGTGAGCCGGGTCGGGTCGCCTTCGAGCATCGGCGCGACGGCGGCGAACACCACCAGCAGCTCCGCGACGGCGAGGAAGGAGACCCGTGCCGGACTGGGGAGGCGCCGCAGCAGAGCAGGCCCGGCAGCCAGCAGCGCCGCGGCGAGGAGCGGCCAGACGTGCAGGTCGAGCCACAGGCCGCTCCAGGTGGCGTGGTCGAGGGCCCGGGCCGTCGCCAGGCTCGCCAGGCTCAGCCACGCCATCGCGGCGACCACCGCGGCGCCTGCGGTGGCGACGACGAGGCGGAACCGGTGAGCGGCGCCGCCCGCGGCCGCGGCCAGCATGGTGGCGACCAGCGCGGACGCGTCCGGGGTGAGCCACGCGCCCTCGACCAGACCGTAGGCGGCGAGGCCGGTACCGACCGCCGCCACGACCTCGGCGCCGACCAGGGCGACGGTGGTGCTCCGCGCGACCAGCAGGGCACCGGCGACGCCGCTCGCGGCGAGCGTCGCGCCCAGCAGGACCAGAAGACCCGCCACGGGGAGGTCCCCGAACCACCCGGCGTTGTCCGCGCCGACGACGTCGAGGGTCAGCAGCCCGTAGCCCACCAGACCGAGCGACTCCGCGGCAGCGCGCAGGCCGCGGCGGGCCATCCACCAGGTGAGCAGTCCAGCGACGGCGGTGAAGACCACCAGGGTGGCGGTGCGTCCGCCCACCCCGAGTACCGACCAGGTGACCGCCAGGAACACGATGGCCGCCACCAGGAGACAGCCGGCACCGAGAGTGAGCAGGATCTTCGGCACGGACGCGGCGCTGAGCCCACCGGCCGGACGACGTACGGGCCGGGCGGGCGTCGCCGTGACCTGCCTGGCCGGCGTGGCCTGCGCGACCGGCGTCCCCTGCCCGGCGGGTGTGCTGGCCGTCGCCACGGCGGGCCTGGAGAGGGTCCGCAGCGCGGCCAGCTGCTCGTCGGCACGGGTCAGCGTGACGAACAGCTGTCGTGCGGTCTCACCGGACAGCACCAGGCCGCAAGCGGGACAGGAGGCGGAGTGCGGGGCGATCGTGTGCCGGCAGTCCGGGCACCGGTGCGGGTCGGCGTAGCGCGTCATACCGACATCAAGCCACGCGGGTGCGGCCCGCGATCAGCGAACGACTGCTCAACCGATGTGAGTATCGCTACTCACCTTGCCGCCCGACCACCGCCCCCGGGTGATTGGCCCGGCCTCCGCGGGGTACGGGCCGAGTTCCGCCCGACCATGTGCTCACGAGGAGGTTCCGTGAACGACAGTCCGCACCACGACGAGCTTCCGCTCCCGGACTACGACCACCTGCCCATCGGCTCGCTGGAGAGCCGGATCAGGAGCCTGGACGCGACGGGCCTCCAGGCGCTGCTGGACTACGAGCGCGCGCACGGTGACCGGTTGCCGGTGACCCAGCTGCTGGAGAACCGGCTGTCCGCGGTGCAAGGCGGTGCCGAGCCGACCTCCGGGTCGCCGATGGCCACCACCCCCGAGCTCCAGCACGCGCCGGGCCAGGGGTCGAAGGCCTCCCCGCAGACCGAGGGGCCACCGATCAACCCGCCGTCGCACGGGGATCCCACGAATCCCGCCCAGCCCCGCGGCTGAACTGGGGAGTCCGCCTAGACTGGTCCGCACTCGCCTGAGCCATACGGCGATGCAGCATCAGCCGAAGGTGAAGGTGGCTCTCGTTGAGGAAGATGTTCGAGCGCAGTGGCCAGCTCGGCGCTGACCTCCTGGAGGTCGACTGGGCAGCCACTCCGTTGGGGCCGCTGGACTCGTGGCCGCGGAGCCTCGAGTCCGTGGTGCGCCTCGTGCTCACCTCACGGTTCTCCATGTGGATGGCGTGGGGGCCGGACCTGACGTTCTTCTGCAACGACGCCTACCGGCGGGACACGCTCGGCGAGAAGTACCCCTGGGCGCTCGGAAAGCCGGCCTCCGAGGTCTGGTCCGAGATCTGGCCGGACATCGGCCCCCGCATCGACGCCGTGCTCACCAGCGGCGTGGCGACGTGGGACGAGTCGCTGATGCTGTTCCTGCAGCGCAGCGGGTACACCGAGGAGACCTACCACACCTTCTCGTACAGCCCGATCTTCGACGACTTGGGCACGGTCGCCGGCATGCTGTGCGTGGTCAAGGAGGTGACCGAGGAGGTCGTCGCGCACCGTCGGATGCAGACTCTGCGCGACCTCGGCTCCCGGAGGACGTCGAACCTGGCCGAGGCGGAGACGATCTCCACCGCCTGCGTCGAGCTCGCCAACAGCCCGCAGGACCTGCCCTTCAGCCTGGTCTACCTCTTCGAGCCGGACGGTACGTCGGTGCGGCTGGCCGGCACCGCCGGGTTCGAGGGCGCCCACGAGGCGGCCCCCAAGGAGATCGTCCTGGGCAGCGGCGTGGAGCCGTGGCCGGCCGGCGACGCCCTCGCCGGTACCTCCATGCTGGTGGAGGGTCTCGGGAGCCGGTTCCCGGACCTGCCCACGGGCGGCTGGGCCGAGCCACCCGAGGCAGCCATGGTCGTCCCCCTGGCCTCGAGCACCTCGGCCCAGCCCTACGGGTTCCAGGTGTTCGGCATCAACCCGTACCGTGCCCTCGACGAGGGCTACCGCGACTTCCTGGACCTGGTCGCCGGGCAGCTCGCGGCGAGCATCACCGACGCCCGCGCCTACGAGTTCGAGCGGCAGCGCGCCGAGACCCTTGCCGAGCTCGACCAGGCCAAGACCGACTTCTTCACCAACGTCAGCCACGAGTTCCGCACGCCGTTGACGCTGCTGCTGGGCCCGGCCGAGGACGCGCTCACCGACGCACGCTCGCCACTGCCCGCGCGGCAGCGGAACCGGTTCGAGGTGATCCTCCGCAACGGCCAGCGGCTGTTGAAGCTGGTCAACACGCTGCTGGACTTCTCGCGGCTCGAGTCCGGTCGCGTCGAGGCACGCTACGAGCCGGTCGACCTCGCGCAGTACACCCGTGAGCTTGTCGCCATGTTCGAGACCGCGGCCGAGCGACTGGGGCTCACCCTGACGCTGGACTGCCCCGCGCTGCCGCGGCCGGTGTACGTCGACCGCGACCTGTGGGGCAAGGTCGTGCTGAACCTGCTCTCGAACGCCTTGAAGTTCACGTTCGAGGGCGGCATCACGGTCCGCCTGACCGACACCGCCGCCGGCGCCGAGCTGGTCGTGAGCGACACCGGCACCGGGATCCCCGAGAGCGAGCTGCCGCACCTCTTCGAGCGCTTCCACCGGGTGAGTGGCGCCAGGTCCCGGTCGCACGAAGGATCCGGCATCGGACTCGCGCTGGTCTCCGAGCTCGTCACCCTGCACGGCGGGAACGTCTCCGCGGCCAGCGTGCTCGGGGAGGGCACCAGCTTCACGGTGCGGCTCCCGTTCGGGGCCGGACACCTGCCGGCCGAGCAGATCGTCGCGCCGCTGGACGGCAAGCCCACGCAGGTCGCGGCCGCGGCCGAGGGCTTCCTTGCCGAGGCGACGCACTGGATCACCAGCGAGCTCGAGGCGGGGCCGGCCACCGACCGGCCGACGAGCGTCCCCGCCGGCTCCGACCGGGTGCTGCCGCGCATCCTGGTGGTCGACGACAACGCCGACATCCGCGAGTACATCGCCGGTCTGCTGGACGGCGAGTACGTCGTCGAGACGGCTGTCGACGGCCTCGACGGGCTCGAACGTGCCCGGTCCCTGCCGCCCGACCTGGTGCTCACCGACGTGATGATGCCCAGGATGGACGGCTTCGGGCTGCTCCGTGCGCTGCAGGCCGACCCGGTGACCGTCGGCGTCCCGGTGGTGATGCTGTCCGCACGGGCCGGTGAGGACGGCACCGTCGAAGGCCTCGACGCGGGCGCCGACGACTACCTCATCAAGCCGTTCACCGCGCGCGAGCTGTTGGCGCGGATCCGGTCGAACCTCGAGCTCGACCGCGCCCGACGTACCCGACGACAGCTCGAACGCAGCCGCTTCCTCCTCGACCAGGCCCAGCGGCTGGCCCGCGTCGGCAGCTGGGAGATCGACCTGGTCGCCGGCCGGATCGAGGCGTCGGAGGAGTTCCTGCGGATCGCGGGCCGCACGGCCGAGGAGATGAGCCGCCTGGAGTACCCGGGGCTGGTCGTCGACCTGGTGCATCCCGACGACCAGGCGACGGTCCAGGAGGCGCTCGAGGCTGTCGGCGACTCCGACATCCACTACGAGGCACGGCTGGTCCGGCCGAGTGGCGAGGAGGTGCTCGTCTCCGTCTACGGCGAGGTGGTGCTCGACGACCGGGGGGAGCGGGAGCTCCTGCGCGGGTCGGTCCAGGACATCACCGAACGCCGGGCCGCGGAGGAGGCGCTGTCGATGGCCGCCGCGAACGCGGAGGCCGCCGCCCGTGAGCACGCGATCGCCGACCAACTGCAGCGCAGCCTGTTGCCGCAGCAGGGCTTCGATCTCGACCACCTCGAGGTTGCGACGTACTACCGCGCCGGTGTGGAGGGCACGCAGGTGGGCGGCGACTGGTACGACGTCATCGAGCTGGGCGGCGGCCGGACCGCGCTCGTCGTGGGCGACGTGATGGGTCGGGGTGTCCGGGCGGCAGCGGTGATGGGCCAGCTCCGGGCAGCGGTCCGTGCCTA
>JBJMIS010000039.1:0-25082 GCA_045806705.1 Friedmanniella sp. | reverse complement strand
GAACAACATCGACTTCCGCGCCCGACCGCATTCGGACGAGGAGGCGCAGTTCCTGGCCGCCGCCGTCGCCGGCACGGGCCGAGGGGTCACCTTCGCCGACCTGGAGTCGGCCTCGTCGGTCCTGATGGTCTGCTTCGAGCCGGAGGAGGATGCCGGCGCCGTCTTCCTGCGGCTGCGCAAGGCGATGCGCAAGCACGGCCTCGCCTCGTGGACGCTGGCTCCGCTGCTCAGTCGCGGCGCCGCCAAGATGGGGGCCCGGCTGGTGCCCACCCTGCCCGGCGGCGAGGCCGCGGTGCTGGACGTCCTCGATCTGCCGCTGGACGCCGGCTCGGTGATCCTGGTCGGCGAGCGCGCCGCCCAGTCCTCGGGCACTCTCAGCGCCTGCCTGCGGCTGGCCGAGCGCACCGGTGCCCGGCTGGCGTGGATCCCGCGCCGCGCCGGCGACCGGGGGGCGGTCGAGGCCGGCTGCCTGCCCAACCTGCTGCCGGGCGGCCGTCCGGTCAGCGACCCCGCCGCCCGGATCGACGCCCAGGCGACCTGGGGGGTCGGCGCGCTGCCGACGGTTCCCGGCCGGGACGCCGACGAGATGATCATCTCCGCCACGGACGACCAGCTGAGCGCGCTGGTGGTGGCCGGTGTCGACCCCGCCGACCTGACGGACCCGCGCGCGGCGCTGCAGGCGCTCGAGGAGATCGACTTCGTCGTCAGCCTGGAGACGCGCGTCTCGGCCGTCACCGACCGGGCCGACGTGGTCTTCCCCGTCTCGCTGGTCAGCGAGCGAGCGGGCACCTACCTCAACTGGGAAGGCCGCGACCGCCACTTCGGGGCGGTGCTCGCCCAGCCGAACACGATGTCGGACCTGCGGGTGCTGGCCGCCCTGGCCGAAGGGCTGGGGGGCGACCTGGGCTTCCGCACACCTGAAGGGGCCCGGGCCGAGCTGGCCGAGCTCGGGGCCTGGGAGGGGACCCGGTCGCCGGCACCCCGGATCGACGCGGCCGGGACCGGGCGCGGCTCGGCGACCACCCTCGCCCTGGCCACCTGGCGGATGGCGATCGACGACAGCCGGGCGGTGGACGGCGAGCCGTTCCTGCTCGCCACCGCGCGGCCGCCGGTGGCCCTGATGAGCCCCGGCACCGCCGACGCCGCCGGCCTGGCCGACGCCGTGACGGTCAGCAACGACCGCGGGGCGCTCACCCTGCCGCTGCGCCGCGACCCCGACATGGTCGACGGCGTGGTGTGGCTGCCGACCAAGGCCCCGGGGCTCGGCGTCGCCGAGCACCTCGCTGCGGTCGCGGGTGACCTTGTGTCCGTCTCCGTACCTGTGCCGAGTGCGCAGGCGCCGTCCGAGAGCCAGAACGGGAGTGCCGCGTGAGCGCAACCCTGGTGCAGGTCGTGCCGATGGACCTGACTCCCTTCTTCAACGACCGCTGGTGGGTCGTGCTGCTGAAGGCCGTGTTCGCCCTCGTCCTGCTGCTGCTGCTGACGCTGTTCACGATCTGGTTCGAGCGCCGGGTCGTGGGCCTGATGCAGCACCGCAAGGGACCGACGATGAACGGGCCGTTCGGGCTGCTGCAGTCCCTGGCCGACGGCATGAAGCTGATGTTCAAGGAGGACTTCACCCCGACGGCGGCCGAGCGGGTGGTCTTCACCCTGGCTCCTTTCGTGACCGCGGTGCCAGCGATCACCGCCTTCGCGGTCATCCCGATGGCGGGTCTGGTGCGCGTCCCCTTCACCGACATCACCACGCCGCTGCAGGTCACCGACCTGCCGGTCTCGGTGCTGTTCATCGTGGCGGTCGCCTCGATCGGTGTGTACGGCATCGTGCTGGCCGGCTGGTCGTCGGGCTCGACCTACGCGCTCCTGGGCGCGCTCCGTTCCAGCGCGCAGGTGATCAGCTACGAGGTGGCGATGGGTCTCGCGCTCGTGGCCGTCTTCCTCTACGCCGGGTCGCTGTCCACGTCTGAGATCGTGGCCCGGCAGGCCGAGCCCGTGGTCACCGTCTTCGGACAGGCGATACCCGTCTGGTTCGCGGTCCAGCTGATCCCGTCGTTCCTCATCTACCTGATCGCGATGGTGGGGGAGACCAACCGGGCGCCGTTCGACCTGCCGGAGGCCGAGGGTGAGCTGGTCGGGGGCTTCCACACCGAGTACTCCTCGATGCGCTTCGCGATGTTCTTCATGGCGGAGTACATGAACATGATCACGGTCTCCGCCCTGGCGACCACCCTGTTCCTCGGCGGCTTCCACGCCCCGCTGCCGTTCAACCTGGTCCCCGGCCTGGACTCGGGCTGGTGGGGGCTGCTCTGGTTCCTGCTCAAGGTTCTCGTGATGCTGTTCGTCTTCGTCTGGCTGCGCGGGACCCTGCCGCGGCTGCGGTACGACCAGTTCATGCGCTTCGGCTGGCGCTGGCTGATCCCGGTGTCGCTGGCCTGGATCGTGCTGGTCGCGACCTTCCGGGTCGGCCGCCGCGACGGCTGGTTCTCCACGCCCGCGTTCTGGGTGGTCGCCGCCGTCGTCTTCGTCGTCCTGCTCGCCGCCTCCTTCCTCGGCGGACAGGAGGAGGAGAAGCCGGCAGCGGTGCCGCCGGGTGAGTTCGACGCCTTCGCGGGCGGCTATCCCGTTCCACCGACCAAGGGCCAGGAGCTGCCCGAGCTCGCCCAGGTGCTGCCCGGCGACGCCGAGCGCTCCTCGACCACTGCTCCACCTGAGAGGGGAGAGGCCTGATGGGCCTGTTCGACCCGGTCGCCGGCTTCGGGGTGACCTTCAAGACCATGTTCCGCAAGACCTTCACCGAGGAGTACCCGACCCAGCCCAAGGTCACCGCACCCCGCTTCCACGGGCGGCACCAGCTGAACCGCTGGCCGGACGGGCTGGAGAAGTGCGTGGGCTGCGAGCTCTGCGCCTGGGCCTGCCCCGCGGACGCCATCTACGTCGAGGGCGCGCAGAACACCGACGAGGAGCGCTTCTCCCCGGGCGAGCGGTACGGCCGCGTCTACCAGATCAACGACCTGCGCTGCATCCTCTGCGGGCTGTGTATCGAGGCCTGCCCGACCCGCGCGCTGACGATGACCAACGAGTTCGAGCTGGCCGACGACAGCCGGGCGGCCCTGATCTATGAGAAGTCCGACCTGCTGGCCCCGCTGCTGCCCGGGATGGACGCGCCGCCTCATGACCGTCGACTGGGCGACGACGAGCAGGCATACTTCCTCGGGCTGCCGAGCAGTGGACAGCCCGACGACCGGGCCGGCGACCTCGGCGGTGCCGAGCCGCCGCTGATCAACCAGGGCTACCTGAACAAGCGCCGGCGCAAGGCTGCCGCCGGCGAGGGGAAGTAGACGTTGTGGAACCAAGCACTCTGATGGTCCCGATGGTGACCGCGGCCGGTGTCGCGTTCTGGGTGCTGGCGCCGGTGATGGTCGTCGCCGCACTCGGGATGATCCTGTCCCGCAAGCCGGTCCACTCGGCGCTCTGCCTGGCCGCGGTGATGATCTCCCTCGCGGTGCAGTACGCCGCCCAGAACGCCCCGTTCCTGTTCGTCGTGCAGATCATCGTCTACACCGGTGCGATCTTGATGCTCTTCCTGTTCGTGCTGATGCTGGTCGGGGTCGACACCGCGGACTCCCTCGTCGAGACCATCAAGGGTCAGCGCCCGCTCGCGCTGCTGGCCGGCCTCGGGTTCGGGGCGCTGCTGGTCTTCGCGGTCGGCAACGCCGTCGTCGCACCGCCGGTCGGGCTGACCCGCGCCAACGCCGAGAACGGCGGCAACGTGCAGGGCATCGCCGCGCTGCTGTTCAACCGCTACGTCTTCGTCTTCGAGGCCACCTCGGCACTGCTGATCACCGCCGCTGTGGGCGCCATGGTGCTGGCGCACCGGGAGCGGCTCACCAAGCGTGAGACCCAGGCCGACCTCGCCGCCGACCGGCTGCGCCGCTACGCCGAGACCGGGGCTCATCCCGGGCCGCTCCCCACACCGGGCGTCTTCGCCCGGCACAACGCCGTGGACACCCCGGCCCTGCTGCCCGACGGCTCGGTCTCGGAGATCTCGGTCTCGCAGACCCTGCGGGCGCGCGGAGAGATCCTCAACAGCGCCGACCTGGTCCAGCCCACCGAGGCCACCGTCCGTGCCGTGACAGCCAGCGGCGAGGACGAGGACTCCCCGCACCTGTCCGGCTCGACCGGCGGGGAGGGGCACCGGTGAACCCCGACAACTACATCGTGCTGTCGGCGATCCTGTTCACCATCGGCACCATCGGCTTCATGACCCGGCGGAACGCCATCGTCGCCTTCATGTGCGTGGAGCTGATGCTCAACGCGTGCAACCTCGCCCTCGTCACCTTCTCGCGGGTGCACGGCACGCTCGACGGCCAGATCGCCGCGTTCTTCGTGATGGTCGTCGCAGCGGCCGAGGTCGTGGTCGGGCTCGCCATCATCATCACGATCTTCCGGACGCGTCGCTCGGCCTCGGTCGACGACGCGAACCTCCTCAAGTTCTGACAGGACGCCGATGCCCCCTCTGGAACTGGTCAACCCCGTCGTGGCGGGCGGCCTCTTCTCCTACGCCTGGCTGCTGATCGCCATCCCGGCGGCCAGCGCGGCGGTGCTGCTGCTGGTCGGCCGGCTGGGCGACGCGTGGGGTCACCTGCTCGGCACCGTCGCGCCACTCGTCTCGTTCGTCCTGGGGCTGGTCCTGTTCGTCCAGCTCCTCGGCCGCGGGGAGGCCGAGCGGGCCGTCTCGGTGCCGCTCTACACCTGGATCGCCAGCGGAGGGTGGAACATCGGCGTCGGGCTGCTGTTCGACCAGCTGTCGGCCGTCTTCGTGCTGCTGATCACCGGGGTCGGCGGGCTGATCCACGTCTACTCGATCGGCTACATGGCCCATGACGAGCAGCGCCGCCGGTTCTTCGGCTACCTGAACCTGTTCGTCGCGGCCATGCTGCTGCTGGTGCTGGCCGACAACTACCTGGTGCTCTTCGTCGGCTGGGAAGGCGTGGGTCTCGCCTCCTACCTGCTGATCGGCTTCTGGCAGTACCGCCCGTCCGCGGCGACTGCGGCCAAGAAGGCTTTCGTGGTGAACCGCGTCGGCGACATGGGCATGTCGATCGCGATCATGTTCATGCTCTACCTCTTCGGTTCCTCCGCCTTCGTCGACGTCGACGCCGGCGCCCCGCTGATGCCGCCGGTCGTGGCCACCGTGCTCGGCCTGCTGCTGCTGTTCGCCGCGTGCGGCAAGTCGGCTCAGGTGCCGCTGCAGTCCTGGCTGCTCGACGCCATGGAGGGGCCCACCCCGGTGTCCGCCCTGATTCACGCCGCCACCATGGTCACCGCGGGGGTGTACCTGATCACCCGCAGCCACGCGATCTTCGCCGAGTCCTCGGCCGCCAGTACCGCCGTCGTCGTCGTCGGCACGGTGACGCTGCTCTTCGGTGCCTGGATCGGCTGCGCCAAGGACGACATCAAGAAGGTGCTCGCCGGCTCCACCATGAGCCAGATCGGCTACATGATGCTGGCCGCGGGCATCGGCCCCGCCGGCTACGCGTTCGCGATCTTCCACCTGCTGACCCACGGGTTCTTCAAGGCCAACATGTTCCTCGGCGCCGGCTCGGTCATGCACGGCATGGAGGACGACGTGAACATGCGCCACTACGGCGGCCTGGCGCGGCTGATGCCGATCACCTTCGTCACCTTCGCGATGGGCTACCTCGCCATCATCGGCTTCCCCTTCTTCGCGGGCTACTACTCCAAGGACCACATCATCGAGGCGGCCTTCGAGCGCAACCTGCTGGTCGGGGTGCTGGCGCTGGTGGGAGCCGGGATCACCGCGTTCTACATGACCCGGCTGATGATGATGACCTTCCTCGGGGCGAAGCGCTGGCAGAAGGGGGTGCACCCGCACGAGTCGCCGCTGGTGATGACGATCCCGCTGATCGTGCTCGCGGCCGCCTCCGTGTTCGGGGGCCTCGTGCTCAACAACTGGATCGAGGGCTGGCTGGACCCCGCCGTGGGCGGCAACCACGCAGCCGGGGAGCAGCCCGGGCTGCTGCACTTCTCCCTCGTCGGTGTCCTCACCCTCGTGGTCGTGGCCGCCGGCGTGGCTGTCGGCGTCGCACTGTTCGGCCCGCGCCGGTCCATCCCCACCGAGCAGCCCGCCAGCCGTTCGCCGTTCACTCTCGCCGGCCGCCGCGACCTGTACGGCGACGCCGTCAACGAGGCCGTGTTCATGCGGCCCGGCCAGCGGTTCACCGCCGGCCTGGTCCGCTTCGACCGGTCCGGCGTCGACGGGGTGGTGAGCGGCACCGCCACGGCGATCGCGGACTCCTCCAGCCGGCTCCGCCGGGTGCAGAACGGTTTCGTCCGCTCCTACGCGCTCACCATGATGGCCGGCGCGGCCGTCGTGGGCGCCGTTCTCGTGCTCGGCCGGCTGGGCTGAGGGAAAGCGTCTCCATGAACCTCCCCTGGCTCACCGTGCTCGCCGTGCTGCCTGCTGTCGGCGCCCTGCTGGTGGTGCTCACCGGCGCGCGCGTCGCGAAGCAGGTAGCCCTCGCCTTCTCGCTCCTGACGCTGGTCGTCGCCCTGGTGATCACCGCCGGCTACTCCGCCGGCGGCGGCATGCAGTACACCGAGCAGCTGCCCTGGATCAGGCTGCTCGGGGCGTACTACGCCCTCGGCCTGGACGGCATCGGGCTGACCCTGGTGCTGTTGGTCGTGGTCGTGACACCGGTGGTGGTACTGGCCAGCTGGCGGGATTTCGACGGTGCGCGCAGGGACGCGGCCGTCGCTGCCCCCGTCGCCCCCGGCGCCTTGGCACCGAAGTACGACAGCCGGATCTTCTTCGCGCTCGTGCTGGCGGTCGAGACCTGCGCGCTGTTCCTCTTCCTGGCCACCGACGTCTTCCTCTTCTACGTCTTCTTCGAAGTCATCCTGATCCCGATGTACTTCCTCATCGGCGGCTTCGGGCCGACCGCCCGACGCTCCTACGCAGCGGCCAAGTTTCTGATCTTCGGCCTGCTGGGCGGCTTCGTGATGCTGGCCTCGGTGATCGGCCTCTATGTGCTGTCGGCCGCCGACGGCAGCCCGAGCTACCTGCTGAGCGACCTCAGCCAGCTGCAGATCAGCACCGGAACGGGCCGCTGGCTGTTCCTCGGCTTTATGTTCGCCTTCGCGATCAAGGCCCCGCTCGTGCCGCTGCACAGCTGGCTGCCGGACGCGGCCGAGGAGTCCAGCCCCGGCGGCGCGACCATGATGGTCGGGGTGATGGACAAGATCGGCACCTTCGGGATGATCCGGTTCTGCCTCGGCCTGTTTCCCGAGGCCAGCCAGTGGGCGACGCCCGTGGTGCTGGTGCTGGCGACGATCTCGATCCTCTACGGGGCGGTGCTGGCCATCGGCAGCCGCGACCTGATGCGCTTCATCGCCTACACCTCCATCAGCCACTTCGGCTTCATCGTGCTGGGCATCTTCGCCCTGACGACCCAGAGCCTGGCCGGCTCGACCCTGTACATGCTGAACCACGGCCTGTCCACTGCGGCGCTGTTCCTCGTCGCCGGCTTCCTGGTCAAGCGAGGCGGCTCTCGGGACATCTCGGCCTACGGCGGTGTGCAGAAGGTGGCGCCCGTGCTGGCCGGTCTGATGCTGTTCGCCGGCCTGTCCACCCTGTCGCTGCCCGGGCTGTCCAGCTTCGTCTCGGAGTTCATGGTGCTCGCCGGGACGTTCAGCCGGCACCCGGGCTACGCGATCGTCTCGACCCTCGCGATCGTGCTGGCGGCGCTCTACATCCTGATCATGTACCAGCGCACCATGACCGGCCCCCTGAACCCGCGGTTCCAGGGTCGCGGCGAGGTGAGCGATCTCGGCGGCCGGGAGCGGCTGGCCCTGGCGCCGCTGGTGCTGCTGATCGTCGTCCTGGGCGTCTTCCCCCAGCCCATGCTCAACGCCATCAACCCGGCCGTCCAGGCCACCATGAGCTTCGTCGGCGTGACCGACCCACAGCCCCGGCTGACCGCAGAGGGAGGACGCTGATGAGCCCGCACCTGACCGCCCTGGGCGCGGTGCCGATGGAGATCACGGCGCCGGTCATCGACTACCGGCTGCTGATGCCGGTCGTCCTGGTGTTCGCCGGGGCCTGTCTGGGCATCCTGGTCGAGGCTCTGGTGCCCCGGTCGCTGCGCCGGTCCACGCAGCTCGTCCTCACGGTGCTGACGCTCGCAGCCGCGCTGGTCGTCACGCTGCTGAACTGGGGCTCCGGCCGGACCGCGCTGGGTGCCGTCGGCTCGCTCGCCCTCGACGGGCCGACGTACTTCCTCTGGGCGCTGCTGCTGGTGCTCGGGGCGGTGTCGATCCTGACGTTCGGCGAGCGGACCGCCGGCAGCGCCTTCGCCGCGCAGGCGGCCAGCGTTCCCGGCAGCCAGGCCGAGCGCCAGGCCATCGAGGCCCGCGTCGAGCACACCGAGGTCATGCCGCTGGCGCTGTTCGCCCTGTCCGGGATGATGCTGTTCCCCGCCTCGAACGACCTGATCACCATGTTCGTCGCGCTGGAGGTGCTGTCGCTGCCGCTGTACCTGCTCTGCGGGCTCGCTCGTCGTCGACGGCTGCTGTCCCAGGAGGCGGCGCTGAAGTACTTCCTGCTCGGGGCGCTGTCCTCGGCCATCTTCCTGTACGGGGTGGCGCTGCTGTATGGCTACGCAGGCTCCTTCGAGCTGGTGGCGATCGACACCGCGCTCGGGCTCGGCACCGGCAGCCCTGGTCTGCTGCTCGCAGGGATGGGGCTGCTGGCGATCGGCCTGCTCTTCAAGTTCGGCGCCGTCCCCTTCCACTCCTGGACGCCCGATGTCTACGCGGGGGCGCCGACGCCGGTCACCGGCTTCATGGCGGCCTGCACCAAGATCGCCGCCATCGGCGCGCTGCTCCGGGTCTTCTACGTCGGTCTCGGCGCGGACCGCTGGGACTGGCAGCCGCTGATGTCGATCGTGGCCGTCGCCACGATGGCCCTCGGCTCGGTGCTGGCCATCACCCAGACCGACATCAAGCGGATGCTGGCCTACTCCTCGATCGCCCACGCCGGCTTCATCCTGACCGCCTTCGTCGGCGCGTCCCAGGCGGCCACCGGGGCGCCGGCCGGATCGCTGACGAGCGTCTCCTCGATCATGTTCTATCTGGTGGCGTACGGGTCGGCGACGATCGGCGCCTTCGCCATCGTCACGATGGTTCGCGACCCCAGCGGCGAGGCGACCCTGCTCTCCAGCTGGGTCGGGCTGGGTCGGCGTTCGCCGGCGGCGGCCCTGGTCTTCTCGGTGTTCCTGCTGAGCTTCGCCGGGATCCCGCTGACCAGCGGCTTCATCGGGAAGTGGGCCGTCTTCGCGGCCGCCTGGACGGGTGGGGCCCGCTGGCTGGTCGTGGTCGCGGTCGTGATCAGCGTGGTCGCGGCCTTCTTCTACATCCGGGTCATCGTGTTGATGTTCTTCTCCGAGCCGGCGCCGGCGGTGGCCGGGGACCGCGAGGTCCGGGTGATCCGGCCGCAGCTGGTCACGCTGCTCGCCGTCGCCGTCGGGGTCGTGGTCACCGTCGGGCTCGGGGTGTTCCCGGGGCCGGTGCTGGACCTCGCGCAGCAGGCCGGCGAGTTTATCCGCTGAGTCCGCGGGCGTCCGCTTTTCGCAGCGCCCGGTTGGCCGAGCCGGATAGGGTGACGAGAGCCAGTGGGCGGTCACCGAAGGAGCACAGTGCTAGCAGAGGGAACGCGTGACGACGTGTTCGAGACGTCCGTGCGCGGGCAGCTCGAGGCCGTCGAGGCGTCCCTGCTGAGAGCGGCTGAGGGCCAGTCACCGATGGTGACCGAGGCGGCGCAGCACATCATCGCCGCTGGCGGCAAGCGGTTCCGCCCGATGCTGGTCGCGCTGGCCGCACAGCTCGGTCCGTCTGCCGCTGAGGACGACGTCGTCAAGGCCGCGGTCGTGGTCGAGCTGACGCACGTGGCGAGCCTGTACCACGACGACGTGATGGACGAGGCGCGGATCCGCCGGGGGTCGGTCAGCGCGAACTCGCGCTGGGGCAACACCGTCGCCATCCTCGTCGGCGACTTCCTCTTCGCCCGGGCCTCCGATCTCGTCGCCGAGCTGGGCACCGAGTACGTCTCGCTCCAGGCCCGGACCTTCTCCCGGCTGGTGCAGGGCCAGATCGCCGAGACGGTCGGCCCGCAGCCCGACCAGGACCCGCTCGACCACTACCTCGGGGTGGTCGCCGACAAGACGGCCGCCCTGATCTCCACGTCCGCGCTCTTCGGGGCGATGATCTCGGGTTGTCCCGTGGAGCTGCAGGACCGGCTGGCCGACTTCGGCGAGCAGATCGGGATGGTCTTCCAGCTCAGCGACGACATCATCGACATCACCTCCGACGTGACGGGCAAGACGCCCGGCACGGACCTGCGCGAGGGGATTCCGACCCTGCCGACGCTGTTCGCCCGCCGCTCGACGGACCCGGCGGACGCGCGGCTGCTCGAGCTCCTCGACTCCGACCTTCGCGACGACGACGCGCTGACCGAGGCGCTGGAGCTGCTGCGTCGACACCCCGCCGTGGACCAGGCGCGTGCCGAGGTCGAACGCCGGGCAGCTGCCGCCCTGGCCCTGCTGGCCGACCTGCCGGCGGGCCCCGCCCGCCTCGCCCTCGAGGAGCTCTGCGAAGCGGTGGTCACCCGCTCGGCCTGACCCGCCAACCGCTCACCAGATCTTGACCCGCTGCTCCTCAGCCAGCCAGAGGCGGTCGGACTCCGTGACGCCGAACGCCGCGTGGAAGGCGTCGAGGTTGCGGACGATCTGGTTGCAGCGGAACTCGTTGGGGGAGTGCGGGTCGGTGGCGAGCCGCTGCAGCACCGCCTCCGGGCGAGCCTTGGACTGCCAGATCGCCCCCCAGCTCAGGAACAGCCGCTGCTCCGGGCTGTAGCCGTCGATCGGCTCCGGCCGGGCGCCTTCGGTGGCGATCTGGTGCGCGAGGTAGGCGATGGTCAGGCCGCCCAGGTCGCCGATGTTCTCCCCGATCGTCAGCCGGCCGTTCACGTGCTGGCCGTCGGCCAGCTCCGGGCTGAGCGCGTCGTACTGCTCGACCAACGCGGCGGTCCGTGTCTCGAAGGCCTCGCGGTCCTTGGGCGTCCACCAGTCACGCAGGGCGCCGTCGCCGTCGCAGGTCGATCCCTGGTCGTCGAACCCGTGACCGATCTCGTGCCCGATGACCGCGCCGATGCCGCCGTAGTTCACGGCGTCGTCGGCGTTCTCGTTGAAGAACGGCGGCTGCAGGATGGCCGCCGGGAAGACGATCTCGTTGCGCAGCGGGTGGTAGTAGGCGTTCACCGTCTGCGGCGTCATCAGCCACTCCTCGCGGTCGATCGGCGAACCGATCTTGGCCAGCGAGCGGTCCACCTCGAAGGCGGCGGCCCGCATCACGTTGCCGATCGGGTCGTCGGCCCGGATCTCGAGCGCGGAGTAGTCGCGCCACCTGCTGGGGTAGCCGATGTGCGGCCGGAACTTGGCGAGCTTGTCCAGTGCCTGCTCCTTGGTCTCCTCCGTCATCCACTCCAGCTCGGTGATCGAGCGGCGGTAGGCCTCGATGAGGTTCGCGACGAGCCCGTCCATCCGCTCCTTGGCGGCGGGGGAGAAGTGCTGCTCGACGTAGACCTTCCCGACAGCCTCGCCGAGCGCGTCCTCGACCAGGGCGACGCCCCGCTTCCACCGCTCCTTGAGCTGCGGCGTGCCGAACAGGACGGTGCCGTAGAACCGGAAGCGCTCGTCGACGAAGGCGCGCGACAGGTAGGGCGAGAGGGAGGAGATGAGCTTCCACTTCGTCCAGGAGCGCCAGGCCGGGAGCCGGTCGGCGGTCAGCAGCGCCGCGACCTCCGGGAAGAAGGACGGCTGCGCCACCACGAGCTCGGCCATCATCGGCTCGCCGATCTGCGCACCGGCCATGAAGGAGCGCCAGTGCAGGTCGGGGGCGGCGGCCACGAAGTCCTCGAGGGTCATCAGGTTGTACATCAGCCGCATGTCGCGGCACTTGACCTTGTCCCAGTGCGCGGCGGCGATCTCGGTCTCCAGCGCGAGCACCTGCTCGGCCTGTCGGTCAGGGTCGTCCAGCCCGGCCAGTCGGAAGGAGGTCGCGACGTGCTCGCGGTAGGCCTCGCGGGTCGCCGCATAGCTGTCCTGCCGGTAGTACTCCTCGTCGGGCAGGCCCAGCCCGGACTGCCCGACGAACATCACGTAGCGGGTGGGGTCGCCGGGATCGGACTCGGTCTCGAAGGACGCCAGCCCTGCCACCCCGCTGCGTGCGAAGCCGCCCAGCAGCTGCATCAGGTCGGCCGTGCTGTCGAGCGCGTCGATCTGGTCCAGCGGTCCCCGGAGAGGGCCGGCGCCGGCGGCCTCGATCGCCTCCTCGTCCATGAAGCTCGCGAACAGGTCGGCGATCTTCGCCTCGTCGCGGCTCAGCTCCCGGCCGCCGGCACGGTCCGCAGCGATGCTCGTGATGATGTCGCGGACGGCGGCCTCGGCCCGGTCCCGCAGGTCGACGAAGGAGCCGGTCAGCGGCTTGTCGGCAGGGATCTCGGTCCGGGCGATCCAGCCCCCGTTGACATGGCGGAAGAGGTCGTCCTGGACCCGGACGGAGGTGTCGAAGTTCTCGAAGACGAGTGCGGGAGCAGAGCTGGACTGGGTCACCCGAGGAGCCTACGTCCGAACCCCGACGGTCGGGACGGCCTCCGCTCTCAGCGCACAGCCGGGCTCCGAGGAACGGCAGGGCGCCGGCGAGCCTCCGGGTGGGGCTGGACTTCGCCCGCTTTCGGGTGCATGCTGGAATTCAACAGTCGTTGAATTAGGAGGCGGGACATGCGTACGACGACGTGCGTGGTGGCCGGGGGCGGTCCGGCGGGAATGATGCTGGGGCTGCTGCTGGCCCGGGCGGGGGTCGAGGTGACGGTGCTGGAGAAGCACGCGGACTTCCTGCGGGACTTCCGCGGTGACACCGTGCACGCCTCCACCGTCCGGCTGCTGGACGAGCTGGGCCTGGGCGAGGAGTTCCGGGCCCTGCCGCAAAGCCGGCTGCAGAACGTGCAGCTCCCTCAGCCCGACGGCAGCAGCCTCACCCTCGGCGACTTCCACCGGCTGCCGCCGCCGTATGACTACGTCGCCATGGTGCCCCAGTGGGACCTGCTGAACCTGCTGGCGCGGGCGGCGGAGGCGGAGCCGACCTTCACCCTCGCCATGCGGACGGCGGCCGTCGGGCTGGTCTGGGACGGCGACCGGGTGGCCGGGGTGCGGACGCGGACCGCGGACGGCAACGAGGAGGAGCTGCGCGCCGACCTCGTCGTCGGCTGTGACGGCCGCAGCTCGGCGCTCCGCAGCGCCGCCGGACTGGTCCCGCACGAGTACCCGGTTCCCTTCGACACCTGGTGGTTCCGGCTGCCCCGCTTCCGCTCCGAGCAGCAGGAGCAGGCGGCGCTGGTGCCCCGGATCGCGGGACGCGAGATCCTGCTCAGCTTCCCGCGTACCGACTACTTCCAGGTCGCCTACTTCAACCGGAAGGGGATGGACGCGGACCTCCGGGCCGAGGGCATCGAGCGGTTCCGGGAACGGGTGGTCCGGCTCCGCCCGGACTTCGCGGACCGGGTGGACACGTTGACCTCCACCGACGAGCTGCACCACCTGGACGTGAAGCTGAACCGGCTGCACCGCTGGCACCGGGAGGGCCTGCTGCTGATCGGCGATGCCGCGCACGCCATGTCGCCGGCGGGCGGGGTGGGCATCAACCTCGCCGTGCAGGACGCGGTGGCGGCGGCGGCGATCCTCGCGGAGCCGCTGCGGGAGCACCGGCTGAGCACCGAGGACCTGGCGCGGGTGCACCGGCGTCGCTGGTGGCCGACCGTGGTCATCCAGCAGCTGCAGCGCGTCTTGCACCGGCTGATCTTCGTCCCGGCACTGGAGGGGAGCACGCCGCCTGCCCTCCGGGTCGTCTCGGCCGCCGTCCGACGGTGGCCGCAGCTCAGCCGCGTCCCTGCCCAGCTGATCGCCTTCGGCCCGTTGCCGGAGCACGCGCCGGCGTTCGCCCGCCGGCAGCCGCTGGCCAGCCGCTGAGGTGGGCGGAGCCGGCCGACGACCAGGGCCCAGCCGGACCCGGCAGACGATCCTCGACGTCGCCCGCGACGAGTTCGCCCAGCGCGGGTTCGACGCGGCGACCGTGCGCCAGATCGCCCGCCGGGCCGGGGTCGACCCGGCGATGATCGCGCACCACTTCGGGTCGAAGCAGCAGCTCTTCCTCGCGGCGCTGGAGGTTCCCTTCGATCCTGCCGCCGAGATCGCCGAGGTGGTGGACGGTCCGCGGGAGGAGCTCGCCGGGCGCCTGCTCGGCCGGCTGCTCCGCGTCTGGGACTCCCCGCTGGGTGCGGGCGCGCTCGCCGTCGTGCGGACGGCGGTGCAGCGTGAGGACACGGCCGCGCTGATCCGGGACCTCGCCCTCAGCCGGGCCCTGCGACCTCTGATGGCGACCATGGACGGGACCCCGGAGGAGCGGCTGTGGCGCGCCAACCTCGCCGCCAGCCAGATCATCGGGCTGATCTTCACCCGCTACGTCGTCCGGCTGGAGCCGCTGGCCTCAGCCGCTCACGCCGAGGTGGTGGCCTCGATCGCGCCGACGCTGCAGCGCTACCTCACCGGACCGGTCAGCCGTGGCTGAAGCACAGCAGACGGCTCCAGTCCTGCAGCGCTACCGTGGCCCCTGTGGGGACGGCGTCCGTGCTCGAGTGGCTGACCTTCGCCGCGGCGGCGCTGGCCGCGCTGGGCAGCTTCCTCGGCCCGTTCATCAGCTATCGCAGCGCCACGACCACCGCGGCCGCCAGCCGGCTGCAGGCCGAGGTGGACCGCTATATCTCCCTCGCCCTGGAGCCGGACGCGGTGGCCTGCCGGCTGGGAGTGGCGCAGCTGCAGTACCTGCTCGGTGCCGGTGAGCTCAGCCAGTCCCAGCTGCACGCCGTGTCGGAGGCGATCACCGCCGGGATGGAGCGGCTGCGCGGGGAGCTGCGCGCCGACCCGGCGGGGGCCAACACCCTGCGCGCCGCGCCGGTCACCGCCAGCGAGGCCAACGTCCAGCGTGCCGGGCTGCTGCTGCGGGTGAACGAGGCGCTCGGCCGGCCGACGCCAGACGAGATCCGCGCGATCGCACGCCCCCCTGAACCGCCGCCGGGCTGACCTGGGGGCGAGCGGGCCGAGCCACCGTCTCAGACGGGCTCGGCGACCAGCCGGGCACGGCGGCTGGCGTTGGCGCGGTGAAGGCCGTGCCCACTCATGATCATCAGCGCCAGCCAGACCAGTCCGAAGCCGATCCAGCGTCCCGTCGACATCGTCTCGTGGAAGTAGAGGATGCCGAGCAGGAACTGCAGCGTGGGCGCGAGGTACTGCAGCAGGCCGAGGGTGCTGAGCGGCAGCCGGGTGGCGGAGGCGGCGAAGAACAGCAGGGGAACGACCGTGACGACACCGGTGGCCACCAGCAGCAGGCTGTGCGTCCAGCCGAGGGTGCCGAAGGTGAGCCCGCCCGAGGTCGCCAGGTAGACCAGGTAGCCGAGCGCCACGGGCGTCAGCAACGCCGACTCGATGGTCAGCGTCTCCACCGCGCCGCCGTTCACCTGCTTCTTCATCACCCCGTAGGTGGCGAAGCTGGCCGCCAGGACCAGCGAGACCCAGGGCAGCCGGCCGTACTCCACCGTCAGCACGACGACCGCCAGGAAGGCCAGGGCGACGCTGACCCACTGCAGCCGGGCCATCCGCTCACCGAGGACGATCACCCCGACCAGGATCGAGAGGATCGGGTTGATGTAGTAGCCGAGGGAGGTCTGCACGACCTGTCCGTGGTTGACGGCCCAGATGTAGACCCCCCAGTTCACCGAGACGACGGCGGCGGCCAGTCCGAGCATCAGCAGCGTCCGGCGGGTGGCCATCCGGCCGTACCAGCCCTTCGGCAGCAGCACGAGCGCCAGCACCACCGAGATGACGAGCGACCAGACGACCCGGTGAGCCAGCAGCTCCAGCGACCCGGCCCGTGCCACCAACGGCCAGAACAGCGGGACCGCGCCCCACAGGCCGTACGCCGCCAGGCCGTACCCGATACCGTGCCGTTCGCGCTCCCGGTCAGCCACCCGGTGTCCTCCCTTTCGCCCCCGAGAGATTAGCCGACCGATGGAGGAGACAGTCCCTAGGATCGACCCGTGACCACCACCGAGCGCGCGGCATCCGACCCCGGCCCGCCGACGGGCCCCGGGGCTGCCCGGGGCATCGAGCTCAACGGCCTCAACACCATCGACGAGAGCGAGCGGCGGGGCAACGCACGCGACCTCTTCTGGCCGTGGTTCGGCGCGAACGTGTCGGTGTTCGGGATCAGCTACGGCTCGTTCCTGCTGTTCTTCGGCGTCTCCTTCGCCCAGGCGGTCGTGGTCGGCGTCCTCGGCACCGTCGTGTCCTTTTTGCTCTGCGGCTTCGTGGCTCTCGCCGGCAAGCGCGGGTCAGCACCGACGATGGTGCTGAGCCGGGCGGCCTTCGGCGTCCGGGGGAACCGTCTGCCGTCACTGCTGTCCTGGCTGCTCACCGTGGGCTGGGAGACGGTGCTCACCTCGTTGGCCGTGCTGAGCACGGCGACCGTCTTCGACCGCCTGGGTGCGGGCGGCGGCGTCGGCACCAAGCTGGTCGCGCTGGTGGTCGTCGCCGCACTGGTCGTGGCCGCCGGTGTGGCCGGCTTCTCCGTGATCATGCGGCTGCAGCGGGTGATCACGGTCGTCACGGGCGTCCTCACCGTGGTCTACATCGTCCTCGTGCTGGGGGACATCGACCTCGCGGCTGTCGCAGCGCTGCCCAGCGGCGCGGCGCCGGCGGTGGTGGGCGGCTTGGTCTTCATGATGACCGGCTTCGGTCTGGGCTGGGTCAACGCCGCGGCGGACTACTCCCGCTACCTGCCCCGCCAGACCTCGAGCGTCGGTGTCGTCGGCTGGACCACCTTCGGAGCCTCGCTGGCGCCGGTGCTGCTGCTGGTCTTCGGCCTGTTGCTGGCGGGGTCCTCCACCCAGCTGAGAGACGACATCGCCGCCGACCCGATCGGGGCCCTGACCACGCTGCTGCCGACCTGGTTCCTCGTGCCCTTCGCCCTGGTCGCCGTCCTCGGCCTGGTGGGTGGCGCCGTGCTCGACATCTACTCCTCGGGGCTCGCGCTGCTGAGCGCCGGCGTGCGGATCCCGCGCTTCGTGGCGGCCGGCATCGACGGCGTGCTGATGATCGCCGGCGCCGTGTACGTCGTCTTCGTCGCCACCGACTTCCTCGGACCGTTCCAGGGCTTCCTGATCACCCTGGGTGTGCCAATCGCGGCCTGGTGCGGGGTCATGTTGGCCGACGTGGCGCTGCGCCGGCGGAACTACGTGGAGGCCGACCTCTACGACCGTCACGGCCGCTACGGCGACGTGCGGTGGCTCCCGATCGGGCTCGTCGCGCTGGCGACGTTTCTCGGCTGGGGCCTCGTCACCAACACCTTCGCACCCTGGCTGGCCTGGGAGGGCTACCTGCTCGGCCCGCTCGGCGGGCGGTCCGGACCCTGGGCGGGGGCCAACCTCGGGGTGCTGGTGGCCCTGCTGGTCGGGTTCGTCGGCACGCTGTTCAGCCGGTCGACAGTGCGGTCCCAGGAGAGCCGGTGAGCGGTGTGCGGGACGCCTGGCTGGTCGCGATCGATCTGCAGACGGTCTTCGCCGATCCGCAGAGCCCGTGGGCGGCCACCCCGTTCGAGCGTGCACTGGAGGGGACGCGCCGGCTGCTGCCCGCCTTCGTCGGCCGGACAGTGCACACCCGCTTCGTCGCGCCGGAGGAGCCCGTCGGCGCCTGGGTGCCGTACTACCAGGAGTGGCCCTTCGCCCTCGTGCCACCGACGGACCCGCTGTACGACCTGGTGCCCGACCTCGCGGCCGGGGAGGACCCGGTGGTGACCGCCACCACTTTCGGCAAGTGGGGCGCTGATCTGTGGGCGGCGGTCGCGCAGAGTCCCAGCCTCGTGCTGACCGGCGTGTCGACGGACTGCTGCGTGCTGTCGACGGCGCTCGCGGCCGCCGACGCCGGGGTGGCCGTGCGGGTCGTCGTCGACGCCTGCGCCGGCGCCAGCGAGGACGACCACCAGCGGGCACTGGAAGCGATGGCTCTCTACGCCCCGCTGATCACGCTGACGACGGTGGACAAGGTGCTCGGGTCGGGCTGAAAACCGAGCTGCGGGGCCGGGAGGTGCTCGACCGTGGCGTCAGCGGTCGCAGCGCAGCGCGGTCACCGGCAGCTCCGCCGGATAGACCACGGTCACCGCGGCCTGGCTGATCTGGCCGCCGCGGACCTCCGCGGTGCACTCGAAGAAGAGCCGGCTGCCGTCGCGGTACCGGCACTCCTCGGTGTACTGGACGCGGCCGGGGGAAGCTACGGCGTCCCGGACGCCGAACTGGACGGCGCGGGAGGACTTGATGTCCAGCCACTGCTCGATGGCCGGCTTGCCCCGCAGAACTCCGAGCGGAGCGGCAGGCGTCGCAGAGTCGACGATCTCGAGCTCGGCGTCGTCGGCGAAGAGGGCCAGCTGGTACCGGCAGTCGCCGGTCTGGATCGCCTGGCTGAGGCTAGCCAGGTCGAAGGTGGTCAGCGTGCTCATGGTGGTCATTCCTGTCGTCGGGGAGGGACGGATGCGCGGGGAGGTGGGGCGCCTGGGCCGACACGACCCGTCAGCTCTGTCCCGTCGGCCGCAGCGCGCCGCAGATCCCGCCGGCGGCGGGAAAGGCGGGCGGGCGAGCCGGGCAACACTGCCCGCGAGGCTCGGGCTTCCCCAAGAACCCGAGCCCGCGAGCAGCCCCAGCCGTCACGGGGTGCGTGGCGACTGGCGTATCGGGAGAGCAGTCACCCGCGTCGGGACGCGGGGAGGAAGGGTCGACCGTACGGAGACGAGCAGTGCTCGCCGTCGGGACCAGCTATCCGGATCCTCCGGATCGGGCGGCCCGGCGCTGCCGGAACCGTCCGCCGCTCACCGAGGCCACGCGACGGTCACGATGGGGCGCGCCGAGCCTGGGAACGAGATGGGGGGAGGCTTTGATTCGAAACATCGGGGTCGACCCTTGCCTTCTTCTTAAGCAACGGGGGGAAGGAGCCGGCGTCCAGTCGGCTTCTGCAGACACCCTTGTCGAGTACTTCCCCGGCAGCGGTGGAGCGAGGTGCCGGGACGGACAGCACACGACGGAATGACATGAGCACGCGTCAGCAGGGGACGCGTCCTGGTCTGTGGTTCAGCGGTTGCTTCGCCAGCTCTGCCTCGAGAAAGACGTGAGACGCCGAGGTCTGGGGCGACATGCGCACCGGGGCAGGTGCAGCAGCACGATAGCGCCGCTGGTGTCGCCGCACAATGGCCCTGCTGCGGTTCCGGGACGAGCCAGCGCAAGGAAGACCTCCTGAACGGCCTCCTTCGCGGTGGGCTCAGGCCGGCTTGGCCAGCAGCTCCGGGTACTGCTCCGGCGTCTTCAAGAACGCCTCCGCGACGTCGGTGAGCCGTTGCTGGTGCCGACGGGCGTAGCGCCTCAGCACCTGGAAGGCGGCCTCGGCATCCGTCCCGTGGACCTGCGCCAGCGCCCCCTTGGCCTGCTCGATCAGCACCCGGCTGTTGAGCGCCACCTGCAGCTGCTCGCTGACCAGGTTGGCCCGCCGCACCGCCCGTTCCTGCAGCAGGCTGATCGTCGCGACGTCTGCCAGGCCCTGTACGACGGCGACCTCGGAGGAGGCCAGCACCCGGTCGGGCGCGGTGAAGACGTTCAGCGCACCGATCACCTGGTCGCGCAGCCGCATCGGGAAGGCATGCACGACGGCGAACCCTTCCCTGATCGCCCGCGGGGCGAACTCCGGCCACCGGTCCAGGGAGCGGGCGAGGACCGCGTTGCTGACCGCGGTGCCGGAGGTGTAGGCATCCAGGCACGGTCCCTCGCGGACCTGCAGCTGGAACAGCTCGAGGGTCTGCGCCACCTCCCGCGATGCCGCGACGAACTGCAGCTCGCCGCTACCGCCGCTGACCATCAGCCCCACCTCGGAGGCGTCCAACAGCTCGGCGGTACGCCGGGTGAGCAGGTAGAGAAAAGCCATCAAGTCGAAGTCGTCGACCAGGGTGTCGGCGATCTCGACGACCACCTCGACCAGGCGTTCAGCCGAAACCGTTTCCACTGGATCTCCCTCGCGTGGACGTGCCGCCCTCGTCCCGTCGTCTGCACGGGGACGAGATCCTCTCAGCATGGCCCCGAACCGGTGGCCAGGGGGGCGAACCGGGGGCCTGCTACCCGGCAAGCCGTCAACCGGTCGGCGGGTGCCCTGAGTCCGACCGTCCCAGGGTCAGCGTCGCCAGCCGATCTCCAACGTCTCGACATTCCTCAGCGGACGCCAGTCACCCGCGGCAGTCACCGCACGGGGCTGGTGCGGGCCGGCCGGGACCTCCCACCGGTCGACCCCGCGGACGGCCGGCGCTGCTGCCGGGAGGTCTGGCATCTCCCGGAGCTCGAGCAGGAGCTGTTCGTAGGCCAGCCGGTTCCCGAGCTGACGCACCGCCGACATGCCCGCGTCCCCCGCCAGGATCTTCTGCAGCCGCCGCACGTCGGCGAGCAGCCGGTCTCTCCGGATGATCGCGGACCAGCGTTCCGGGAAGTGGTCGAACTCGTCTCCCGAGGGCTCGTCCTCAGGTCCGTCGAGACCGCTCAGCGTGGCGTCCAGGAAGCGTCGGACGATCGGTGCGCGGACGAGGAGGGGGGCCAAGAACAGGCTGCAGCAGAACAGCCAGTAGCCCAGCTGGTGAAGGTCCATCCCTTCCCTCCTCACGACGAGCCTACGACGCTCTCGGCGCGCGCGGTGAGGGTCGCGGCACCTTGGTCGAGTGTGGTCCAGACCTTCCCCGGTGTTCCCGTCCAGGACTAGCCTCAGGCATGACCACCCATCCGAAGTCCGAAGAAGAGCTGCGGAGCCTGGACCGGACGGAGCGGCAGGTCGAGCTGGACGCCATCGCCCTCTACGGGAACAGCCGGGAGTTTCCCCCGGTCGCCAATGCCTACGCGCATCCCGAGGAACCCGTCACCGAGCCGACCCAGAGCTCGCCGGAGGACGTCGGCTGATCCTGGTCATCTCTCCCCGCGGTTCGGCTGGCACGACCCGGGCCCAGAGCACACGGCGAGCGGCCGCTAGGCGGCCTGCTGCAGCCGGCTCCGCACTTCCGCTCGGACCTCGGCGACGCTGACGCCCGTCCGCTGCAGGACGCGGGCGGCGGGGTCGTGGTCGTCGGCGAGCAGCCCGAGCAGCAGGTGGTCAGCGCCGATGGTGCGGTGCTGGAGAGCCAGGGCCTGGCGCAGGGACTGCTCGAGCGCCCGCTTCGCCGGCTGGGTGAACGGCAGGTGGCCGCCGGTCCCGACCACCCGGTGCAGGAGGCCCCTGGGGCGTCGGCGGCGGGGACGGTCGAGAGCACCCGGGCCGAAGGCCGCCTCGACTCGATCGCGGACAGCGGCGAGGTCGATCCCGATCGCCTGCAGGGCGGCGTCGTCGCCGGTGCTCAGCGCCGACATCTCGGCTACCAGCCGGGCTCGCTGAACGCCGAGCTCGCGGAGCACCCCGGCGCTGATGCTGTCGGTCTCGGCCAGGATGCTGAGCAGCAGGTGCTCCGCGAGGATCTCCTGCTGACCCAGCGACCGGGCCTCCTCCTGCGCCCGGACGACGACCCGGCGTGCGGCTTCGGTGAATCGCTCGAACATCACTGCCTCTCGTGCGGGCCGGCCGCGACGCGTCCGGCGTGCTTCTTGTGGACGGCCTGCTTGGACACCCCGACGGCGGCCGCGATCGCGGACCAGGACCACCCCTGGTCCCGTGCGTTCTGCACCTGGAGATCCTCCAGCTGCTCGGTCAGCCGGCGCAGTGCTGCGACGGCGCGCAGCCCGACGGCGGGATCCTGGCTGGTCCCGCTCCCGATCAGGTCTTCCGCGCTGCTCATGTCGTCATCTTAAGTTGACGATCCTCGGGGCGTCAACCAGAGTTGCCGTTCGGGAGGGTTCGACGGAGCGTGCGGGGTACCCGCGTCGCATCGACGGGAGTACCCCTGGCTGGGGGCAGCGGCAGGGTCTACGTTGTCAGACATTCGGGGCCGTGGCCGAGAGGCCGTCCCCGGACGGGCTGCGCGCAGGGCGCAGTTCCCAGGTCGTGGTGGGAGGGAACGCGTGAGCATCGAGAAGGTCGCCGTCGTGGGTGCGGGATACATGGGTGGCGGTATCGCCCAGGTGCTGGCCATGGCGGGCTTCGAGGTCACCATCGCCGACGCCGACGCCGAGACCACCCGGCACCACCTCGAACGGCTGCGCCGCGAGGCCGGGGAGTTCGAGGCGCAGGGGCTCTTCGACGAGGGTTCGGCCGACCTGGTGGCGACCCACCTGCATGCGGGGGACAGCCTGGCTGAGGCCGTCGGCGACGCCGACTTCATCGAGGAGGCGGTGCTCGAGGTGCCTGAGGTGAAGGGACCGGTGCTGCGCGACATCGAGGCCGCTGCCCGCCCGGACGCGGTGATCGCCACCAACACCTCGACGCTGCCGATCGGTGACCTTGCGGCCAACCTGGAGCGGTCGGAGCGCTTCCTCGGCGTGCACTTCTCGAACCCGGCGCCGTTCATCCCCGGGGTCGAGCTGATCGCCCACGCGGGCACGGACGAGAGTGCGGTGACGGTCTCTGAGGCCCTGGTCGCCCGCACCGGCAAGCTCAGCGCCCGGGTCAAGGACCAGGCAGGGTTCGTCCTGAACCGGCTGCAGTACGTGCTGCTGCGCGAGGCGATCAGCCTCGTGGAGGAGGGGGTGGCCACCGCCGAGGACGTCGACATCATCGTGCGCACCACCTTCGGCTACCGGCTCCCCTTCTTCGGTCCGTTCGCCATCGCGGACATGGCGGGCCTGGACGTCTACCGGGCAGGGTTCCGCACCCTGGCCGAGCACTACGGCGACCGGCTGGCGGCTCCGGCCATGCTCACCGAGCTCGTCGACGCCGGGCACTACGGGGTCAAGAAGGACGGCGGCTTCGTGATCCCGGCCGGCGACCAGGCTCCGCTCGTCGCCTACCGCAACCGCGCCTACGCCCGGCTCGGCCAGCTCCTCCGCGAGCTCGGACCGGCACCTCGCTGACCTCTCGCACCCACGGCCGAAGGAGACCGCCTGATGACCACCCCGAGCACGGACCTCCCCTACAGCGCCGACACCTGGCCGATCGCCGCCGCGATGCTGGCGTTCGGCGGCCTCGACTCCCGCGGGGGCCCGATCCAGGACGCGGACCCGCAGGAGTGGGCCAAGCAGCTGAGGCTGGTGGCCCGGATGGGCTTCACGGAGGTGGATCCCACCGACACCTGGGTGCGGCTGGCCGATCTCAGCCCGCAGCGACTCGCCGACTTCCAGGCCGTGCTGACTGACGCCGGCCTGACCATCCCGGCGATCTCCACGTCGCGGCGCAGCGTGATGGATCCCGAACGAGGCGCTGAGTACCTCGACTACAGCCATCGGCTGCTCGACGCGGCGGCCGAGCTGGGGGTGCCGATGGTCAGCTTCGGCTTCTTCCAGCCGTTCACCCCGGCCCAGGAGAAGGCGCTCTGGTTCTGGCTCGAGGAGGGCTGGCAGGACGACGAGTCGCCGGAGGCGAGAGCCACGGCTGCCGCGCGGATCCGGGAGCTCGCCGAGCACGCCGCCGCCAACAACCAGCAGATCACCCTCGAGATGTATGAGGACACCTACATCGGGACCTGCGACCAGGCGGTCGCCTTCCTCCAGGAGGTCGACCACCCCGCGTGCGGGCTCAACCCCGACATCGGGAACTTCATCCGGCTGCACCGGCCGATCGAGCCGGTGACCGCGATGTTCGAGAAGGTGCTGCCGTACGCCAACTACTGGCACGTGAAGAACTACCTCCGGGACGAGGACCCGGCCACCGGGACGGTCACCACCTTCCCGGTGCCGATGGACTTCGGCCTGATCAACTACCGCGCGGCCATCACCCGGGCCCTGGAGCTCGGCTTCCGCGGCGCCTTCCTCTGCGAGCACTACGGCAGCGACGGTCTCGGCGTGATCGCCCGCAACCGGACCTACATCCGCGAGATCCTCGCAACCCTGATCGACTGATCCCAGACCCCAGGAGACCTGATGACCACACCGTCCTTGCCCAGCGCCCGTACCGCGGTGGTCACCGGCGCGGGCGGCCCGGCCGGCATCGGCAGGGTGACCGCCGGCGTGCTGGCCGACCAGGGCTGGCACCTGGCGCTGCTCGACGTCAACGCGGAGGGCCTGGCGCAGGTCGAGACCGAGCTGAGGAGTGCCGGCCACGACGGCGTGCTGAGCCTGCCGACCGATATCACCAGCGAGCAGTCGGTGAACGACGCCTTCGCGCGCATCGACGCTGAGCTGCCGCCGGTGGCCGGCCTGGTCAACCTCGCCGGGATCGCGTCGCCCGTGCCGCTGCACGAGTGCTCCCTGGCGGAGTTCGAGCGGGTGATGGCGGTCAACGTCACAGGGTCGTTCCTGATGCTCCGCGCCGCAGCCGCCCGGATGATCCCGCAGGGAGTGGGCCGGATCATCAACACCTCCTCCATCACCGCCTTCGACGGGGGCGGCACCTTCTCCAAGGGGGTGTACGCGACGGCCAAGGCGGCCGTGATCGGGATGTGCCGCGGTGGAGCCCGCGAGCTCGGCCCGCACGGCATCACCGTGAACGTGCTGGCACCGGGGCCGGTCGACACCGAGATCATGGGCGGCAAGCTCAGCGACGAGCGCAAGGCCGCCATGTCCGCAGGCATCCCCCTCGGCCGGGTCGGTCAGCCGTCCGAGATCGCCGCCACCATCGCCTTCCTGCTGTCCGATGGGGCCGGCTACATCTCGGGCTCGACGGTCCAGATCGACGGCGCCAAGCACATGCACTGAACCCGGGCCCGAACGGGGCCTTGACCTATCCACACCTGAGGGAGACGAAGATGTCGACAACCCTGGACGCGAGCCGGCGGCTCGAGCTGAGCGAGCGGGCCACCAAGAA
>JBJMIS010000038.1:0-43223 GCA_045806705.1 Friedmanniella sp. | reverse complement strand
AGGGCAGCCAACAAGACCAGGCACGAGGTTTCACATAGTGCATATTTGGCATTGACTTTAAGCACGCTGTTAAGTTCTCAAGACTCGCTCACACACCGCACCAGAACAAACATCCCGGCTTGGGGCAACTCGACTTACTTTAGTCCGTCCTCCCGACCGAGTCAACTCGGCTTCTCGGGCGAACTCCGCTCACGTGCTTGACCACGCGACCTTCCGGAGAGGGCCACGCTACGAAGCAGTGGTTGGTGCCCCAGGGCCGGCCACCAGATCCTTCACCGGCGTCCCGCTCCCCTCAGGGCTTCGCCAACTTTACACCTCCGAGCCGCGGACGCAAGTCGGGCGAGGACGGTGGTTCCATCGAGCCGCGGCGGCCCAGCTGAGCCTGCGGGCCCACTCAGTGCAGGTGCGCGCGCCAGTCCTGTGGCACCCGACCGGCCGGTCCGGGCGCGGGCTGGTCCAACGGGTGGTGCTCGGGCGGGGCCAGGGTCGGACCCGACTGGAAGAACCCCTCGTCGGAGTAGCGGTAGAACCACCCCTCGTCGGGTTCGAAACTTCGGATGACGTCGTGTCCGGTCGCCCGGGCGTGCGCTGTCGCATGCTGCTGTGGGGAGCTGTCACAACAGCCGATGTGACCGCACTCCGCACACCGGCGCAGGTGGAACCACCAGCCTTGAGCGGCAGTGCACTCCACGCACCCGGTGCCACTGGGCGGGACGTTCGGGTCGAGCTCGGTGATCTCGGTCATCGTCGTCTCCTTGGTCGGGCGTGGCCGGGCGAGCCCAGGTGGGAGAGCAGTGGCTGCGCCCTCTCCGGCAGCGTACGGCGAGCGCGCGGACGGCGGCAGGTGTCAGACCCGACGGGTTGAGTGGACCCGGCGGTCACCGCCAGGGTGAGCGGGTGGGCGAGACGTGCGAAGGGTCGTGCAGCGTGGAGGCTGCTGATGGGCGGGCGGGAATCACCGCTGAGCTGGTGCGGCGGCTGGTGGCGAGGGAGTTCCCGCAGTGGGCCGGACTGCCGGTGGTCCCCGTGCCGGCCGACGGCTGGGACAACCGCACCTATCGGCTCGGCAGCTCCTTGACCGTCCGGCTCCCGACGCATGAGCGCTACGTGGCCGCAGTGGCGAAGGAAGACCGTTGGCTGCCTGTCCTCGCGCCCCGGCTGCCGCTGCCGGTGCCCGTGCCGGTCGCCCTCGGGCATCCGGCCGAGGGATACCCGCATCCCTGGTCGGTCCGCCGCTGGATCGAGGGTCGACCCGCCGAACCCGGTCTGGTCCGCGACTCCGGTGCGTTCGCCCGGGACCTCGCCGCCTTCCTCCGCGCCCTGTGGGCCGTCCCGCCGGCCGGCGGACCGACCGCCGGGACGCACAGCTTCTACCGTGGCTGCCCGCCACGCCACTACGACCACGAGGTGCGGCGGGCGCTGGACGAGCTCGGGGACGCGGTCGACCGACCGGCCGCGGAGGACGTCTGGCAGCAGGCGCTCGCCAGCCGCTGGACCGCGGCGCCGGTGTGGTTCCACGGCGACATCGCTTCCGGCAACCTGCTGCTCGACCCGCACGGTCGGCTGGCCGCGGTGATCGACTTCGGCACCTCCGGGGTCGGTGACCCGGCCTGCGACCTGGTGATCGCCTGGACCTTCCTGGCCGGGGACGCCCGAACCGCCTTTCGCGATGCCGTGGAGCTGGACGAGGCCACCTGGGCCCGTGCCCGCGGGTGGGCTCTCTGGAAGGCGCTGATCGTCCTGGCCGCGCGTACCGGGACCCCCCGGCAGGACGCCGCCAACCTGCGGGTGGTCGCAGAGGTGCTGGCCGACCACCGGGCAGCGGGCTGAGGGTCAGAGCGTCGTCATACCGCCGTCAACCCGGAAGATCGCCCCCGTCGCGTAGCCCGACTCGTCACTGGCGAGGTAGACCATGATCCCCTCGACGTCGGACGGGGCACCGGGGCGCCCCATCGGGATCCGCGAGATGATCGCCGCCCGATCGGCGGGGTCGCCGGAGATCGCCGTCACCAGTGGCGTCTCGGTGTAGCCCGGGACCACCGTGTTGACCCGGATCCCCCGGTGCGCGTAGGCCGCGGCGACCGCGCGGGCCATCCCGTGCATGCCCGCCTTGGAGCTGCTGTAGGCCGTGAAGTCCTTGCCCTCGCCGTTCAGACCCGTCGGCGAGCCGGTGAGGATGATGGATCCGCCCTGTGCCGCCGCCAGCATCGAGCGCACCGCGTGCTTGACGGTCAGGAACGTGCCGGTGAGGTTGACGGCGATCGTTCGCTGCCAGACCTCCAGCTCGAGGTCGGCGATCGGGGCGTCCTGGCCGAACAGCTGGACCCCTGCGTTCGCCACCACGACGTCGGCCCGGAAGCCGGCCTGCTCCGCCTGCTCGAAACCGGCCCGCACGCTGTCCTCGTCCGAGACGTCCATCCGCACGGCGAGCGTCGGTCTGCCCTCGCCGGCCGCCGAGGTGGCTGCTCCGAGGTCACGGTCGGCGAAGACGACGCGAGCCCCCTCCCGGACGAAGCGCTCGGCAACCGCGCGCCCGATGCCCGAGCCGGCCCCGGTGACCAGGGCCGTCCTGCCCTGCAGTCGCTGCGACACCGCGGTCCTCAGCGGTTGATCGCGTCGAGGTGCAGCATCCGGGTCAGCACGCTGTCGAGCTCGCCGTCGTCGAAGATCGCCTTCCAGTCCTCCTTGATGATCTTCTCGCGGCCGTAGTCCATGGCGATCAGGCAGGCGTCGGAGAACGGGTTGTCCCCCTTGAGGGTGTTGGCCAGCGCCACCTGCACGTGACCCAGCAGCATCGCCCTCGCCGCAGGCTCCGGAACCCCCACGGTGTGCACCGTCTCGTGCAGCGCCTCCCGCAGCAGGTCCCCGACCATGCAGGCGACCGTCTCGACCAGCGTGGGCTCCAGGTAGGCCAGCTGCTTCACCGTGACCCAGTGCACGTCGAGCACCGGCGCGTACATCAGCCGGATCACCTCCTCGGCGACCGCGCGCTTGCCCTCGTCCTCAGACTCCAGGGCCGCCACCACCTCCTGCGGCGCGGCGATCCCACCGAAGGTGTCGTTCAGCTCGGCCTCGGTGCGGCGCTGCAGGAACACCGACGGGTGGCAGGGGTGGGCGACCGCGTACTCGACGTCGTCACGACGGTGCAGCAGGTTGGCGTAGGCCGCCGCGGGGTCCAGGGTCAGCATGATGGTGCCGGGCCGCAGCTGCGGGACGATCTCGGCCGACACCGGCGCGAGGGCGATGTCGGGAACGGCGAGGATGACCACATCGGCTGCCGCGACAGCCGTCGCCGTGTCGGTCACCGTCCGACCAGCCTCGGTCGTCCGCTGCCGGCCGGCCGGAGAGTTCTCGCTGTAGTAGACGGTGTGCTCGCTGTCGGCGAGGTTGTTGGAGACCCGCATCCCCATCTTGCCGCCGGCCCCGACGACCGCGATGGTCAGCTTGTTCTGGCTCATGGTTCTGCGCTCCTTGGGCTGGACAGTGCGTCCAGATAGCTGAGGTTGTGGGCGGTCCATCGACGCTCGAGCTCGATGGTGCTGGCGCTGTCGCCCTGCCAGGGCAGCCAGTGCTCGACGATCTGGCTGAGGCCTCGCGCCTCGGGCTCGACGATCTCGACGAGGTCGGCGTAGGGCAGCAGCCCCTCACCGAGTGGGCAGCCGACCAGGCTGAAGCCCACCCAGCCGTCCTGCCGGGTGAAGCGGAAGTCCTTGACGTGCACGTTCCGGACGTACGGCGCCGTGCGCCGGATGGTCTCCAGCGGGTGCTCCAGGGCCGCCACGCAGTTGGCCGGGTCCAGGCAGATCCCGAGCGCCGGGGAGCCCACGGCCTCCACCACGTCGACCAGCACGCTGACCGGCACCTGCTCGTAGGTCTCGAGCGCGAGCGCCACTCCGGCCGCCTCGTAGGCGGCTGCCGTCCGCTTCAGCCGGCGCACGGCCTCGTCGCGGTCCGGCCCTGAGCCGACGGCCGCCAGCATGCTCCGGACCAGGGTGACCCCGAGCCGGTCGGCCAGGTCCAGGTACCGCTGCAGATGATTCGGGTCCGTCCCCCGGGTGCCGAGCTCGAGGGTCATCGACAGCCGGTCGGCGTGCTGCCGGAGGGTGGCCAGCTGCTGCTCGTCGCAGGTCTCGATCGCGGGGTAGTCGCAGATCTGGAAGCGAGAAACGCCGGCGGCTGCCGTCGCGTCCAGCATCTCGAGCAGGGTCAGCGGGCGCTCCGCCGTGGCGTGCCACTGCCAGAAGAAGGCGTAGGTGCCGAGCCCGAGGACCATCCGCCGAGCCTGGCCTGGGCTGCCCCACTCTGTCAACCGGTTGACCAATTTGGTCAACCGGTTGGCTGACCGTTGCCCCACGTCCTGCCCACTCCGTAGCCTGCGGAGGTGCCCGCCTCCCTGCCGACGGACCCGGCCGAGCTCCGCGTCGCCCTTGGCGGCAGCATTTCCAGCACGTCCGCCGTCACCGAGGTGACCCGGCGCCTGCTCGCGCACTTCACCTCGGGCATGGCGCCGGGGAGCCGGCTCCCGGCGGAACGCCAGCTCGCCACCTCCCTCGGGGTCGGTCGGTCGGCCGTGCGGGAGGCGCTGGCCGCGCTCGAGGTTCTCGGTGTCGTCGAGGTGCGGCCCGGATCCGGTACCTACCTGCGCAGCAGCACCTCCGAACTGCTGCCGCAGACCTTGTCCTGGGGGATGCTGCTGGGCGAGCCCCAGACCCGCGAGCTGATCGAGGTCCGGCACGGCCTCGAGGTGGAGGTCGCACGGTTGGCAGCAAACTCCATCAGCGACGGGGGGCTGCAGCGGCTCGCGGAGCACCTGCGGACGATGCGGGGCTCTGGGACCAGCTTCGGGGCGTTCGCCGCCGCCGACCTGAGGTTCCACCAGGAGCTGGCGGAGGGTGCGGGCAACTCGCTGCTCAGCCAGCTGCTGGAGACGGTGCGGTCTTTGATCCGGGTGTGGGTCGAGCGCGCGGTGAAGGACGCCGAGCAGGCGCGGACCACCTGCGAGGAGCACGGGGCGGTGGTCGACGCCCTGACTGCGCGCGACCCGGACGCTGCGGCGACGGCGATGAGCGTGCACATGGACAGCGCCGGACGCCGCCTGGTCGCGGCACTGGAGGCGGGAGTCCGGTGAGCATTCCGGAGCGGGCGGCGGACCCGGTCGAGCTGCGGATGGGCGGACCACGAACGCGTCTGGAGCACGGGCGGTGGACGGCCGAGGTGCGTGGCGACGAGGTCGCCGACGTCAGGTTCGATGGCGTCCTGCTGCTGCGGGCGATCCGCCCGGTGGTGCGTGACCAGGACTGGAACACCGTGCCGGTGACCGTCGTCACCCGGTCGCGGCCAGCGAACGACGAGGTCGGTCTGGACAGCGAGCTGAGCTTCGAGGCGGGCAGCATCTCCTATCGCGCGACCGTGACCGTCCGGCTGTCCGCCGACGAGCTGGTCGTGGACTTCCGCGGCGAGGCGGGATCGGAGTTCCGCCGCAACCGGATCGGCCTCGTCGTCCTGCACCCGGCGAGCGACGCGGGCCGCGAGGTGCAGGTCCGGCACCCCGACGGCAGCACCACCGCGGGCCGCTGGCCGGTGGCGATCAGCCCGCACCAGCCCTTCACCGACGTCGCCGGCTTCGGCTGGGCGACCTCGGGAGTCCGGGCGGAGCTCACCCTGACCGGGGACGTGTTCGAGACCGAGGACCAGCGGAACTGGACCGACGCCTCCTTCAAGACCTACGGCACCCCGCTCAGCCGGCCGTTCCCCGTCGAGGTCCGCCCCGGCGAGGTCTGCCGGCAGCAGGCGCGGCTGCGCGCCAGCGGGCGGCGGACGACCTTGCCCTCGCGGCCACCCACCGACACCGTGCAGGTCCGCTCGACGGTGGTCGGGCGCGTCCCCGCCCTCAGCCTCGCGGCCTGTCTCTACCCCCCACCGGCCGCCCTGCCGAGGCTGCGGGGGCGTTACGAGACGGTGCTGGTGGAGCTGACTGGCGCCGAAGCGCGCTGGCCGTCCCTGCTCAGTGCCGCCGCGGACCAGGCGGCCGCCCTGACGGCGGAACTTGACGTCCGGGTCGTTCCCGCCGACCCGGCGGCGGTGGGCCGCTGCCTGGCCCTGCTGCGCGGCCTGCCCGTGCGCCGGCTCGGCGCGTTCGACCCGAGCACCCACCTCAGCACGCCGTCGCTCGTCGCTGCCCTGGGGGAACAGGCTCGGCGGGCGGGCTACCCGGGCGAGCTGGTCGGCGGCACCCGGGCTCACTTCACCGAGCTGAACCGGGGGCAGGACCAGCTCCCGCCGGGGCTGTCGGCACTGACCTTCAGCCTGACGCCGCAGATGCACGCCACGGAGGTACCGCATCTGGTGGACTCACTGAGCGCGCAGCGGACGGTGGTGGAGAACGCGGTGCGGATCGCGGCCGGTCGGCCGCTGCACGTCGGGCCGGTGACGTTGGCGCGCCGCTTCAACGCCGTGGCGACGACGCACCCGAGTGGTCCGGAAGCTGATGCCGCCGCGGCCGTCGACAGCCTGCAGGGGACCGCCTTCGCTGCTGCCTGGGTGCTGGGGAGCTTCGCGGCCCTGGCGGTGCCCGAGGTGGCGAGCATCTGCTGGTTCGAGACAGTCGGTCCCCGAGGCGTTGTCGGGGCCGACCAGACCCTGACGCCGGCCGGGGCGATCCTCGACGAGCTGGCTCTGCGTCGAGGTCGCGCGCTGCTGGCCGTCGACGTACCCGACGGCATCGCTGCCGTCGCGGTAGCCGACGAGCGCGGGGTTGACGTGCTGCTGGCGAACCTGACGGCGCAGCGACGCGGCATCGCCGTCCTCGGGACCGGCGGACGTGCAGAAGCGGTGCTGGACCCGTGGTCGGTCGCCGTGGTGCGTCCAGGCTGAGCCCGCCGGGTCAGCCCACCTCGGAGTTCCCGGCAACCTCGCTCTGCGGGACGTGGGAGGCGGTCGCGGAGCGGAAGATCGGCGGCGGGGCGGCGGGATGGCCGGTGAAGCGTTCGATCACGGTGGCGGCGACGTCGCGCAGCTTGAGGTTGCGGTGCTGGGAGGCCCGCCGCAGGATCGCGAAGGCCGCATCACGGGAGCAGCGGTTCTGCGCCATCAGCACGCCGAGTGCCTGGTCGATCGTGGACCGGCTGGCCAGGGCCTCCTGCAGGTCCGCCGCCAGCTTGGTCTGCTCGAACAGCCGCAACGCCGTCGGCAGCGTCCGGGCAAGCTCCTCGATGAAGAGCTGCCCGCGGCGCATCGGCTTGCCGCTGAAGGCGCCCGGGCTGGGCGCGTAGAGGTTGAGGGCGATCCGGTGGCCGGGCGTGATCTCGGCGGGGATGCCGGCGGCCGACCGGAAGCCGAGCATCTCCGACACCGCAGCCCACGCGGGCCACCGGTTGTCCACGGTGAGGTCGGTGACCTCGGTCTCCAGACCGTTGCGCAGGGCTTCGACGCAGGGACCCGCTTCGGTGTCGTACTCGACCTGGTCGGCTTCCCACGCCTCCCGGTCGCTGGTCGCGGCCGTGAAGAGGTGGCCGTAGAGAAGGACCGACAGGCTGTAGGAGCCCTCGACCCCGACGAGCTCACCGGCCAGGTGCGCCGCCGATCGGAGATAGTCCTCGATGGTGCCGGCACTCGTCAGGCTCCGTTCGAGCCTTGACCAGACCTGGTGCCGGAACGCTTCCTCAGCCATCACTCACCTCCTCACCGCGACGGCGCTCGTCAGCGGCACCACCATTCTGGGTGACGGCGCCTAGCGGTGCGAGCCCAGACCCGGGTCGTGATCGCTCGTCCTCCAGCTGGTCCGACCCCCATGTGCCGGGCCGGAACCGGCCACTTAACCTGTCGTTCCGCAAGTCCCATAGATCGTCGTGCTGAGCATAAGCCGCGCCAGCCCGACGGTCCGGGACAGCAGCAGAACCCGAGTGGCAGCCCACAACCCAAGGAGCGACGACGATGTCATCGGCAGCGGTCGAGAACGAGAGGCCCATGCGGAGCCTCATCCCGGTCCGGATGGACCAGATGCCCTGGTCGAGGTTCCACCGGATGGTGATCCTCGGGCTGGGCACGGCCTGGATCCTCGACGGGCTCGAGATCCAGCTGGTCGCCTCGGCCGGCTACGCGAAAACACTGGGCATGAGCTCGGCCCAGGTCGGCTTGACCTCCACGATCTACCTGGTGGGCCAGGTCGTCGGCGCGCTCGTCTTCGGGCGCCTGACCGACAAGCTGGGCCGCAAGAAGCTGTTCATCATCACCCTCGCGATCTACCTGATCGGCTCCGGCATCGCCGGCCTGTCGACCACCGTCTGGTTCCTCTACGTCTTCCGCTTCATCGCCGGTCTGGGAATCGGCGGCGAGTATTCCGCCATCAACTCCGCCATCGACGAGCTGATCCCCGGGAAGTACCGCGGGCGCGTCGACCTGGCCATCAACGGCACCTACTGGGCCGGTGCGATGCTCGGTGCTGTCGGCAGCTACTGGCTGCTCGACACCGACCGCTTCGCCGAGAACGTCGGCTGGCGGATCGCCTTCTTCATCGGCCCCGTGCTGGGTCTGATCATCATCTACCTGCGTCGGCACATCCCCGAGAGCCCCCGCTGGATGGTCACCCACGGCCAGTCGGAGGAGGCCGAGGCGATCGTGGCGGGGATCGAGGCCGACGTGCGGGCCGAGGGCAAGAAGCTGCCTGAGCTCGACGACTCGCAGGCCTGGTGGATCAAGGCGCACGAGGGCGTCACCCCGAAGCAGCTGGCCTACGTCTTCTTCAAGCTGTACCCCTCGCGGACCTTCCTCGGGCTGACGCTGATGATCACGCAGTCCTTCCTCTACAACGCGATCTTCTTCACCTCCTCGCTGGTCCTGCAGCACTTCTACGGCAAGACCTCGTCCAGCGCGGCGCTCTACTTCTTCCCGTTCGCCTTCGGCAACCTGCTCGGGCCGCTGCTGCTCGGCCGCCTGTTCGACACCGTGGGCCGGCGGAAGATGATCGGTGGGTCGTACTCGCTCGCGGCGATCGTGCTGTTCATCTCGGCCGTGCTCTTCAAGGCCGACGCGCTGTCGGCGGGCACGCACACCGCTCTGTGGTGCCTGTCGTTCTTCTTCGCCTCCGCGGGTGCCTCAGCCGGCTACCTCACGGTCTCTGAGATCTTCCCGCTGGAGGTCCGGGGACAGGCCATCTCCTACTTCTTCTCGATCGCCCAGTGCTTCGGCGCCCTGGGTCCGGTGATCTTCGGCGCCCTGATCGGCGAGGGGACCACCCGCGACCCCTTGTTCTGGGGCTACGTCCTGGCCTCGGTGATCATGCTGTTCGGTGGCCTGGTCGCCTTCAAGTTCGGCGTGGACGCTGAGGGCAAGGCGTTGGAGGACATCGCTCCGCCACTGAGCAGCTACGACGAACACGGCAACCAGCTCTCGCGGCTGCCGGTCTGAGGGGGCTGACGTGTCCGACGTGCCCTACACCGTCGTCGTCGGGGTCAGCGAGACCTCGAAGTCCCCGACCGCGCTGACCTGGGCGTACGCCCAGGCACGGCAGAACCAGGGCCGGATCATCGCCGTCCGGGCCTGGCGCATGCCCAACCCCCAAGCCACGCCCGCCGGCACCCCCGCCAGCCGGATCTCCCGGGAGGAGGACATCGAGCGGGCCGCCCAGGCGTCGCTGGAGAAGGATGTCACTGACACGCTGGGATACGACCCCGACGTGGAGATCCGCCTGGTGCGGGGTGGGAAGTTCAAGACCCTGGTGGAGGCTGCTGCCGAGGCAGACCTGATGGTGGTGGACGCTCCCCGCCAGCTGCTGGCGGGGCCGATGTTCGCCCACCGGCTGGTCTACGCGGCGGCGTGCCCGGTGGTGGTCATGCCGCCTCGCATCTCGGGAGAGCCACCGTCGGTTCTCAACCGGGTTGCGGGCGCGATCGGTCGCAGTGTTCTCACCGCGGCCGGTACCGCCGGCCGTCCCGGCTACCGGCCACCCTTGATCCGCTGAGCCATCGCGAGGCCCGGGTCGGTCGCCCTGCACGCCGACCGGCCCGGTCCCCGGGGCTCGAGAGAGCTCACTTTGATCGAGGCCTTGCCCTCCTCGACGGTGCGACGCCAGCCAGGCCCGCGGCCGAGGAGGAAGGACAAGGTGATCATGCCCGCGCCGAGTAGACGATCCCGCCGTAGAGCAGAAAGTTTGCGTGCAGCCAGCGGGGTCCGCGCCAGGACGAGCCCCGCGGCGCCGAACAGCAGGTGCACGACGTTGTGCAGGATGGAGACCTGGAAGACGCCGAGCAGCTGGGCGCCCGACAGGTGGGAGCCCAGCTTCAGCTCCGAGTAGTGGGTCGTGATGCCCGGTATGAAGCCGGCCATCACCTGGTTGATCGAGCTGCTCGGGGCAGAATCGGTCCCGACCCGACCTCACAAAGACGAAGAACGAGGCGTCTACAGGGTGTGACCGCCAAACAGCCGTTCGAACGCGTCGTCGCGGTGCACGGCGGCGCCGTGCTCCGGGTCTGCCGCGCGGTGCTGGGAGCGGTGGAGGCCGACGACGCCTGGTCGGAGACCTTCCTCGCGGCTCTTCAGGCCTACCCCGACCTGCCGGCCGACGCGAACGTCGAGGCATGGCTGGTGACGATCGCCCACCGGAAGGCGCTCGACGCCGTCCGGGCAGCGGCCCGGCGCCCCTCGCCGACCGAGGCGTTGCCTGAGCAGGCCAGTCCGCCAGTCACCGAGACCGAACCTCAGCTCGCCGACGCGCTGACCCGGCTGCCTCCCAAGCAGAAACAGGCCGTCGCCTACCACTACCTGGCTCAGCTCCCCTATGCCGACGTGGCCGCGCTGATCGGCGGCAGCGCGGACGCCGCCCGGCGGGCGGCCGCCGACGGCATCGCCAGCCTCCGCCGTACCTACCCTCAGCAAGGACCACACCGATGAGCGACACCAAGCACGTCCCGGCAGACCTGGTGCGGGCCCTCGACCCCACCCCCGACCAGCTCGAGGTCCTGCACGAGCGGCTCACCGCCGCCGCTCAGGACGACGGCCTCCTCGACGTCGCCTACCGCACCATGGACAGCCCCCTCGGCACGCTGCTGGTCGCGGCGACCGAGCTCGGCGTCGTCCGGCTCGCGTTCGCGGGCGAGGACCACGACGCGGTGCTGCAGACGTTGGCCGACCGGATCAGCCCGCGGGTCCTCCGGGCCCCGGCCCGGCTCGAGGTCGTCGTCCAGCAGCTCGACGAGTACTTCCACGGCCGGCGTCGAGAGTTCGAGGTCGCCCTGGACTGGCGGCTCTCGGCCGGGTTCCGCGGCACCGTGCTGCACCACCTGACCGAGATCGGCTACGGCCACACCGCGAGCTACGCCACCGTGGCACGACGGACGGGCAACCCCAAGGCCGTCCGCGCCGTCGGCACCGCCTGCGCCACCAATCCGCTGCCGGTGCTCGTGCCCTGCCATCGGGTGGTCAGGTCCGACGGCGGCATGGGCGGCTACCTCGGCGGCGTGGACGCCAAGCGGACCCTGCTCACCCTCGAGGCGGCGGCGGCCTGACGGCCTCAGCCCGCAGGTCTCACCACGCGTGCGCCTGCGGGGAGCGGCCGCGGCCGATCTTGCGGCCCTTGTTGATGTCGAAGATCTCGTCGAGCCGCTGCATCGCGGCCTCGTCCAGGGACAGGGCGGCCGCCCGGTCAAGTCCGGCGAGCTGGTCCACCGTCCGCACGCCGACGATCGCCGAGCTGACGGCCGGATGCTGGAGCACCCAGGCCGTGGCCACGACGTGCTCAGGCTCACCGATCTCCCGGCACAAGGCGGAGAAGTCGGCGAACTGGGTGTTCTCAGGTCCGAGGGAGATGCCGTACTCCTCCTCGACCTGACGGGTCCGGGAGCCATCGAAGGACTCGGTCTTCCCCGTCAGCAGGCCGCCACCCAGCGGCATGTACACGATCACGCCGACGCCGAACGCCTCAGCGGCCGGCAGCACCTCCATCTCGGGCACCCGGCTGAGCAGGTTGTACTGCGTCTGCTCGGACACGAAGCCGACGAACCCCCGCTGCCAGGCCTGCATCTGGGCGCGAGCCAGGCCCCAGCCGGAGTAGTTGCTCGATCCGGCGTAGAGGACGGTGCCGTCGGCGACCACCCGCTCGTAGGTGCCCCAGAGCTCCTCGGCGGAGACGCGCTCGTCGATGTGGTGGACCTGGTAGACGTCGATCCGGTCGGTCTGCAGCCGGCGCAGGGAGTCGGCGAGGTGCTTGCGCACCTTGTAGGCGGAGAAGCCGGCCTCCTCCCGCGCCACCCCCAGGTCACCCATCGGGTGGTAGACCTTCGTCGCCAGCACCACGTCGTCGCGAACCCCGGGCCGCGCGGCGAACCAGCTGCCGATGATCTCCTCGGAGCGTCCCCGGCCAGCGTCGCCGCCGTAGACGTTGGCGGTGTCGAGGAACGTGATGCCCATCTCCAGGGCCTTGTCCAAGATGGCGTGCGACTCCTCCTCCGACGCCTTCGGGCCGAAGTGCATCGTGCCGAGGCAGATCTTGCTCACGGTCATGTTCGAACGCCCGAGCTTCGTGTACTCCATGTCTGTCTCCTAGTCGTCGCTTCCGGTGCCCGCGGTGGCCCCCTGCGGGGGCTCCGGCCCGATGCTGCGTACCCCGATCGTGAGCAGCAGGTTGGCGTAGGTGCGCGTGTCGGCCGTGACCACGGCGAGAGCGAGGTCGGCTGACCGTGCCTCCTCGTAGAAGGCGAAGCGCTCCACCTCCTCCAGCGAGATCCCGCGCAGCCGTCGCCGGTGGTCGGCGATCGCGGCGGGCTCGGGCTCCCCCGCGGGAGGCACCATCACCGCGGCCGCTTCTACCGGAACAGCCCGCAGCAGTACGTCCAGCACGGTGGACACGTCGAGGATCCCTGGCGCGAGGTTGAGGTAGACCCGCTGTGCGTGCGGCCCGACCGCCGTGCTCGCCGGATAGTGGCCGTCGGCGAGCAGGATCCGCCCGCCGTGCCCTGCGGCGGCCACCGCCGCCAGGATCTGCGGGTGCAGCAGCTCGGTGAGAAGCATCAGTCCTCCTGGGTCGACGAGGGGTGGGCAGCTGCCCGGCTGGTGGAGACGAGACCGTAGAAGCCGCGGGCCGTGCCGCTCAGCACGGCGTCCAGCTCCTGGGGCGCGAGCGGGCTGAGCAGCTCCTCCACTGCGGCGGCCCACCGGGACCAGCCGCCGGCGGCTTCGCAGACGGGCCAGTCGGAGCCGAACATGGTCCGGGTGGGCCCGAACGCCGCCAGGACCTCCTCCGCGGCCGGCCGGAGGTCCGCCAGGCCCCACCCGGGGCCGGCCTCCGTGACCAGACCGGAGAGCTTGCAGGTGACGGGCCCGGCGGCCGCCAGCGCGCGGAGGTCCGCCGCCCAGGCCGCCAGTGTCCCGTCCCGCAGCGGCGGCTTGGCTGCGTGATCGAGCACCAGTGGCAGCTCGGGGGCCCGCCGGGCCAGCTCCACGGCGGCCGGGAGCTGGTGCGGCCGTACCAGCAGGTCGAACCGCAGCCCCCGGGAGGCGACCTCGGCCAGGCCCCGAGCCACGTCGTCCCGCAGCAGCCAGGCGGGGTCGGACTCCCCCTGCACCAGGTGCCGGACGCCGACCAGGCGGTCACCGCCCGGCAGAGCGGCCAGCCGGTCGAGCTCCTCGCCGACGTCCGGCCGGGTCAGGTCGACCCAGCCGACGACACCGGCGACGACGTCATCGCCCGCGGCCATCGCCAGGAACTCCTCGGTCTCGGCGGTGGACGGCAGGCACTGCACCAGCACCGTCGCTGCCAGCCGACGGCCGGCGACCCCTCCGGCTGCCGCGGCCAGGAGGTCGGCCAGCCCGAACGACCGGCGCAGCGGCTCGAGACCGTCCTCGTCCAGCCACGGCTGAGCCCGCCGGCGCAGGTCCCAGACGTGGTGGTGCGCGTCGACCAAGCCGTCCCTACCCGGCTCGAGCCCGTTGCCCATCGTCGTCATGGTGCCTCCACAGCTCAGCGGCCGACGGGAACAGCTGTTTGTGGCCGGATGGTCAGCCGGGAACGGGGGCTCACGCGGGCACCGGGGCGTCGGGACGGAGCAGACCGGCCGCCTGCAGGTCTGTCCAGAGGGCCGTCGGGATCTGTTCGGCCAGCAGCTGGACATTGCGCCGGACCTCCTGCGCCGTCCGCATCCCCAGGGTCACGTCGAGCACCGACGGGTGGGCCAGGGGGAAGGCGACGGCCGCGGCGGGCAGCGTGGTCCCGTGCTGCTCGCAGATGTCGGCGATCCGGTGCGCGCGGTCGAGGAGCTCCCTGGGTGCCGTCCGGTACTCGTAGGTCGACTCCGGCCCTGGCCGGGCCTGGGCGAGCAGGCCCGAGTTGAAGACCCCGACCGCGACGACACTCTTCCCCGTCGCTGCTGCGGCCGGCAGGACGTCGTCCAAGGCGCTCTGGTCGAGCAGCGTGTAACGGCCGGCCAGCATCACGACGTCGGCCGCCGTCTCGCGAAGGAAGCGGGTCAACATGGCCGACTGGTTCATCCCGGCGCCGATGGCGCCGACGACACCCGCGTCGCGCAGCTCCGCCAGGGCCGGCATGGCCTCCTCCGAGGCCTCACGCCAGTAGTCGTCCGCGTCGTGGACGTAGAGGATGTCGACCCGGTCCAGGCCCGTCCGCTCGAGCGTGTCCTCCAGCGAGCGGAACACCCCGTCCCGGCTGTAGTCGCGGACCCGGCGGAGGTCATCGGGAACGGCGAACAGGTCGTCGTCGCGGCCGCGTGGGGTCTCGTTCGGTACCAGCAGCCGCCCGATCTTGGAGGAGACGACGAACTCCGAGCGCGGACGACCCTGCAGCGCCCGTCCCAACCGGCGCTCGGACAGGCCCAGGCCGTAGTGCGGAGCGGTGTCGAAATAACGGATCCCTGCGTCCCAGGCCGCGCTCAGGGCCTGGTCGGCCTCCTCGTCGGAGGTCTCCCGGTAGAGGTTGCCGATCACCGCACTCCCGAAGCCGAGCTCGGTGAGTCGGACAGGCGTGCCGGCGATCGTGCGGCTCTTCATGGCAGGTCCTCCTCGGTTGGCTCGGAAGCCTACCAATGCGCAAACGTTTGTTTACAGGGGTCCCGATGGTCCCTAGAGTCCTCCCCGGAGGGGTTGCGGCCGCCCCTTCGGCGAGGCCGCAGCTGTGGCACCGGACACCGAGGAGCACCGTGAGCGACCAGCAGGACCTGGACCGGATCGCCGGGGTGATCGAGGCCGGACCGTTCACCGACACCTGGGAGTCGCTCGCCTCCTACGAGCCGCCCCGATGGTTCGTGGACGGCAAGTTCGGCATCTTCATCCACTGGGGCGTCTACTCCGTCCCGGCTTTCGGCAACGAGTGGTACGCCCGGCACATGTACATGCAGGGCCGACCGGAGTTCGAGCACCACCGGGCGACCTACGGGCCGCAGGACGAGTTCGGCTACAAGGACTTCATCCCCGCCTTCACGGCGGCGGAGTACGACCCGAACGGCTGGGCGCAGCTGTTCCGTCAGGCCGGCGCGCAGTTCGTCGTGCCGGTGGCGGAGCACCACGACGGCTTCGCGATGTACGACTCCGGCCGGAGCCGGTGGAAGGCCACCGCGATGGGGCCCAAGCGGGACGTGATCAAGGACCTGGCCGAAGCTGTCCGGCACCAGTCCCTGGTGTTCGGCGCCTCGTCCCACCGGGCCGAGCACTGGTGGTTCATGAACGGCGGGACCCGGTTCCCCTCCGACGTCCTCGACGCCGAGACGGCCGACTTCTACGGCCCGGCGCAGTCGGAGGCGATGCAGCCCAACGACCAGTACCTGGTCGACTGGTTCCTGCGGACGATCGAGATCATCGACGCCTACGAGCCGCAGGTCCTCTGGTTCGACTGGTGGATCGAGCAGCCGGCCTTCGAGCCCTGGCTGCGCAAGATCGCGGCCTACTACTACAACCGGGCCGCGACCTGGCGGCGCGGTGTGGTGATCCAGTACAAGTACGAGGCCTTCCGACCGGGGACGGCGGTCTTCGACATCGAGCGAGGAGCGCTGGACGGGATCAACCCGCTCGTGTGGCAGAACGACACCTCGGTCTCCCGCAACTCGTGGTCCTGGATCGAAGGGCACGACTACAAGTCGGCTCCCGAGCTGATCGCCGAGCTGGTCGACGTGGTCTCCAAGAACGGGGTGCTGCTGCTGAACATCGGGCCGAAGCCCGACGGCACGATCGCCGAGCCGGAGCAGGACCTGCTCCGCCGCATCGGCGCCTGGCTGCGGGTGCACGGCGAGGCCATCTACGGCACCCGGCCCTGGACGGTCGCCGCCGAGGGTCCGAGCGAACAGCGCAGCGGCTACTTCACCGACTCGTCCTCGACGAGCTACACCAGCGCCGACATCCGCTTCACCCACCGCAACGGGGTGGAGGGCGAGTTCCTCTACGCCACCGCGCTGGACTGGCCGGCCGACGACCGGCTGCGGATCACCAGCCTCGGCCGCAGCTCCGGCCTGGTCCGGGGCGAGATCGCCGGGGTCGAGGTCCTGGGGCACGGAGGTGAGATCGCCTGGTCGCGCGAGCTCGACGGGCTGCAGGTACAGCTCCCGGCCGAGCGGCCCAGCGAGTTCGGCGTCACCGTGCGGGTTCACCTGACTCCACGGCCGGCGACGCCGCGACGGGCAGGGTTCCACCTCTGAGGGGGAACCAGCAGGAGGGTGATCGACACTGATCACACCCAGGTGGATCGGGCGTTGGCCGAGCGGAGTCGTCACGCTCAGCCAGCACCCCATCCCCTGGCTATGGCATGTGGGCGATCGGCTTCCCCTCGGGGGCGGTCAAGGACCAGACCTCGACGGCCCCCGGCCTGGGAATGTCCCTGGGGGCCCTGTCCTTCTCGGTCGGTGCTCTGAGATGCATCGACGGTCTCCTTCGACTGGGATGTCTCTCCAACCCTCCACACGAGAGCGGCGACCATCGCGTTCACAGGGATGACAGCTCGTTCGCTCCCCTTCTTCGGAGGACCGGTGAACCCGCCGTCGCCGACCGCCTCAGCTGGATCCGCCCCGGACGGACGGCTGGTCCGTTACTGTCCGAGGGATCCGCCGGCACCGAGGAGGGTGCATGAGCCAGCGCTGGTACCAGGTCGCGGTCATCTACTGTGTCGAGGTCGCGTCCTTCCAGGACTCCGACGGCGACGGCCGGGGCGACCTCCGCGGGCTGATCAGCCGGTTGGACCACCTGGCGAGGCTCGGCGTCAGCTGCCTGTGGCTGAACCCGCTGCACTCCAGTCCCGGCCGGGACAACGGCTACGACGTCCGCGACTACTACACCGTCGATCCCCGGGTCGGCAGCCTCGGTGACTTCGCCGAGCTGACTCGGTCGGCCCGTGAACGCGGGATCAGGGTGGTGCTCGACCTGGTGGTCAACCACACCTCCGACGAGCACCCCTGGTTCCTGGCCGCCCGGAGCAGCCCCGACTCGCCCTTCCGGGACTGGTACGTGTGGAGCGTCGAGGAGCCGCCGAACCGGCACCAGGGCACCGTCTTCCCCGGCGAGCAGATCGAGACCTGGACCTTCGACGAGCAGGCGGGCGCCTGGTACTTCCACCGCTTCTACGACTTCCAGCCGGACCTGAACTGGTCCAACCCGGCCGTCCGGGCCGAGATCACCAAGGTGATGGGGTTCTGGCTGCAGCTCGGGGTGTCGGGCTTCCGGATTGACGCTGCGCCTTTCGTGCTCGAGCAGATCTCGCCGGGGGTGGATCCCGGGCCTCAGGACTTCTCCATCCTCGACTCCTGGCGTCAGGAGACGCAGTGGCAGGCGGGCGACTCGGTTCTGCTCTGTGAGGCCAATGTGGCCGCGAGCGACGTGGCGAAGTTCACCGGCAGCCGACCCGACGGGCCCTGCGACCGGGCTCAGCTGATGTTCGACTTCCTGCTCAACCCGAAGATCTGGCTGGCGTTGGCCCGGCGTGACGCGGAACCGCTGGTGGAGGCGCTCAAGATCGGGGTCCGGCTTCCCGAGGGCGCCCAGTGGGTGACGTTTCTGCGCAACCACGACGAGCTCGACCTGAGCCGACTGACCGACGAGCAGCGCGGTGACGTCTTCGCCGCGTTCGCCCCCGAAGAGGACATGCGGCTCTACCAGCGGGGCATCCGTCGCCGGCTGGGCCCGATGCTGGGTGGCGATCGCCGCCACCTGGAGCTCGCCTACGCGCTGCAGTTCTCGCTGCCCGGCACACCGGTGATCAGGTACGGCGAGGAGCTCGGGATGGGCGAGGACCTCAGCCTGGACGGGCGTGACGCCATCCGCACGCCGATGCCGTGGGACGACGGGCCGAATGCCGGCTTCTCCTCCGCGCCGGCCGAGCGGCTGGCCAGACCGGTGGTCCTCGACGGCGAGCTGGGGGCGCGCCGGGTCAACGTGCGGCTGCAGCAGCGGGACCCGCACTCGCTGCTGCGCTGGCTGCAGAACCTGGTGCACACCCTGCGGCTGGCCTCCGAGATCGGCACCGGTACCTGTTCGGCCGTCGACGTGCCGCTGCCACGCCCGGTGCTCGCGCACCGCTTCGACGCCCCCTCCGGCTCCATTCTCTTGCTGCACAACCTCGACGACGTCCCCGTCACGGTCGAGATCGGCTCGCTCGGGGACTTTCCGGACGAGCCCTACGACCTGCTCGTGGACGGGCCCTACGACCCGCCCACCCCGGACCTGACGGGACTCCAGCTGAACGGCTGGGGCTACCGCTGGATCCGGCTGGCCCGCCACGACGGGGGCTGACGCCGAGGTGTCAGGTGCGCGTCGACCCCGAGAGCCCGCCAGTGGCGAGCGCGGCGGTCCTGGCGGCGAGCTCGCTGATCCGGGAGTTGTCGAAGCCGAACAGGGCTGAGCGCGTCCGGTCGTGCAGTGGCTCGACCAGCCGCTCGGGCAGCCCGGCGCTGCCGGCGAGGATGCCGGCGACCGAGCCCACCGTCGCGCCGTTGGAGTCGGTGTCCCACCCGCTCATCACGGTCTTGCCGAGCGAGGACAGGTAGTCACCCTCCCCCCACAGCAGGCCCGCGACGACCGCGGCCGCGTTGTTGATCGTGTGGATCCAGGAGTAGGAGCCGTAGCTGAGCCGGATGGTGTCGAGCGCCTCCTGCCAGCTCAGCCCCTCGCCGTACAGGTCGAGCACGTGTCGGACCGCGGCCGCGAGCCGCGACCGCGGCGGGACGACGCCGAGCGCGACGCTGACCGCCTCGTGCGCCGAGCCCGCCGTGAAGGCGGCCGCGACCAGTGCGGCGGCCCACATCTCGCCGTAGATGCCGTTGCCCACATGGGAGAGCGACGCGTCCCGGTAGGCGAGCGCGGCCGCGGCCCACGGGTCACCCGGGTGCACGTAGCCGAAGACGTCACCGCGGATCTGCGCGCCGATCCACTCCCGGTAGGGGTTCCGGTAGCGAGCGGTCAACGGCGGCGTGAGCCCGTTCGTGAGGTTGATGTAGGCGGCACGCTCCGCGGTGTACACCTGTCGGAGTGGGAACAGCGTCGTCCAGGCCTGCCCGACGTGCTCCGTTCGCAGGTCGCTGCCGTGCAGCTCGAGCAGGTGCAGCGCGAGGATCGGGTAGTCGATGTCGTCGTCCCGGGCGGATCCGTCGACGTTGCCCCGCGTCGTCTGGGGCCAGTTCTCGCGCAGCTGGAACTCCGAAGGCATCGGGTCGAGCACCGGGAAGTAGTCGGCGAGCGGGTAGGCGTCGGCGAGCTCCAGGTAGGCCCGGATCCGCTCCGGCGTCCAGTGCAGGCCCATCTCGACCGGCTTGCCGACGTTGCAGCCCGCGATCCGGCCCAGCCATGCCGCCTGGATCTGGTCCCGCAGCCGCTCGTCCCGGGTGCCGGTCGAGGGCGGTGGCACGGACGGCAGGCACGCCCTGATCTCGGGCAGGCTGTCCGGCTCCTCGAACGACCAGTCCGACCGGCGTTCGAGGTCGGCCATCCCGTCGACCAGCGCGAGGACGGCGGCGCGGTCGTCCGGGTCGGTGGCATTCGCCTGTTCGACCACGGCGTCCACGTCGTAACCGCTCTCGCGACGCTGGACGACCTCGTCGTGCAGCAGGTCGGCGGGCTGCAGCGGGTCGTAGCTGTGGCGCTGGTAGGCCTCGACGAGCTCGGGCGCGACCTTGGGGGGTTCTTCGCTCACCGTGGTTCTCCTCGCCGGTCGGCAGGCTCAGCGGACGATCGTCACCCCGAGTGTGCCGAGGTCGGTCAGCCTCCCGGACGTCACCCGTCCCGTCACCGCCCTGGCCTTGAGCCAGTAGGGGGTCCGGGCCTCCGCGATCGGCGCCGACCCGAGCAGCACGTCCGGGACGAGGATGCCGTTCTCCTCGGCCTGGTCGCGGAGGGCGACGACATCCAGCAGCCGCCCGCTCACCCTGCCGCTGTGCAGCCGGTCCACCCGATAGCCCCGCCCGTAGGTCTGCCGGGTCGAGATGGTCGGGAACAACGTGGACCGGGCACCACGGTCGCTCAGCGTGACGCCGACCGGGGCGATCAGCGGTCGCCGGGTGCCGGCGTAGCGCAGCAGTCCCTTCGCCACCGCGCCCACCGGGGCGGTGAAACCGGCCGTCATCGAGGTTGCCCCGACCGTGAGCCGATGGTGCGTGGCTGCCACATTGCCGCCGTACACCGAAGGCCCATCCTCGGGGTTGAGCAGGCTGGTGGTGACGGCGACGACGTACCGGCCCGGCACGAGGCCGCGGCTGGTGTAGCGGCCACCCCTGTCGGCCAGCTCGGTCCAGTTCAGCGCCATCGAGGTGACTCGGGGACCGTCGACGTAGTCGGCCCGGAGGAAGGCGTCCAGCGGGACCGCCGTGATCTTGACCTCCGAGCCGCGGGGAAGCGACCCGCGGAGGTTGATGGTGGGACGGTCCAGGGTGACCCTGCCCAGCCCGACCAGCTGTCCGTCGGCGACGCGCACCGAGCGGGCAGCCCACGGGAAGTCGGTCTGCTCGATGTCGCTGAAGGGATCGCTGACGGCGCGCCGCACGTACACCTCGTAGCGACCGGGCCGGAGACCCCCGAAGGTCAGCGTGCCGTCGCCCTCGTCCCCAAGGTTGCCCTGGAAGATCTTCGCCACGAGGCCGGCGGCGGTGCGGATCTCGACGTCCACCGGCCCGGGGCCGGCCGGGTCGGCCACCGACAGGCGGACGGCACCCCCCTCGATCGGCTCCAGGTCCGCTCGGGCCGGCCGCGCCGTGCTGAGCCGGACCTGCCGCGACGTCGGGGTGTAACCGGAGAACGCGCTGCTGGTGCCGACCCGGTAGCGCCCCGGTCGGAGCGACTCGACGACCCAGGCGCCCTTCTCGTCGGTGACCACCCCTGCCGCCCAACGGCCTCGGGCGTCGGTGATCACGACCAGCTGGTCGGGCAGAGGTCGACCGGACTGGCTCAGCACCCCCGAGACCACGGCGGCCGGCTTGGTCCGGAAGCGCACGGTCGTCGGGGTGCCTGTCCGCAGCGTCAGCAGCCGGGACCGGAAGCCCGGTACGGTGTCCACCGTCTTGAGCCCCTCGTGCCGGTCGGCCTCCACCCGGTAGCGACCCGGCAGCACCCGGAACCGGAACCGGCCGTGGTCATCGGTCCGCGCCGTCGCGGCCGCCGTGCCGTTGGAGCGGAGCAGCCGGACCGTCCGCGCGGCTCCTCCGGTGAAGGTGCCGGTCAGTGTGGCGTACCGCCGCATGGTCAGGGTGGGCACCGAGCGGGTCGGCAACTTGGGGGTGAAGAGCCGGGTCTGGGTGACCCAGGAGCCGCTCACTCCGTCAGGACCGGCGTAGGTGGGCGCATACCGATCGGGAGCGGCGTCACTGCCGCACTGCTCGTCACCGGGCGCGGCGTCGCAGACCCGGACCAGGTAGCGCTCCCGCAGCTGCCGGAGCCGGAAGCGGCCGTCGACGCCGGTGCGGGCCAGCACAGCAGACTCTTCGCTGAAGTCGATGCCGGGGCCGAGGTCGTTGAAGCGGACAGCCTGCACCAGCATCCCGGCCAGCGGCTTGCCGTCGGGCGCCAGGACCCGACCGGTCACGTGGCCGCGCGTCGGCGCCTGCGGCGGCTCCGCCAGTCGGCGGGCGCGCGGTGCGGGAGCGGTCTTGCTCCCGCCCAGCCGGGGTGGGGCGCTGAGGTAGGGACCGGCCACCGCAGGTTCGGCGGCCCGGCCTGCCGGGGCCGCAGGAGGGGCGGCCTGCGCCTGATCCCGGCTCAACGTTGTGGTCGCGGCGGCGGTGAACAGGGCCGCGGTGAGAACGGCAGCGACGGTCCGAGCCGGCCGGCCGGCGAGCGGGCGACGGGATCGGTGCGACTGCTCGGCGGCGGGTCGAGGCTTCAGGTCGGTCATGGTGCTCCTTCGCGACGTCGGGGGATACCTCGCAGCGGACGCCCTCCTCGCTGGACCGCCGCGGGCGGCAGCGGAACCGCTGCTCAGACGGGCCGGCAGCGCGGAGCGCGCGAGGAGGGTCCGGAAGCAGGCTGCGGTCCCCCGTTCCCGCAGCCTGCTGCCGGAATTCTCAGGAGGCTGCCCCGACGGCGACCTGTTCCACCTGCGCCGACGGGCTGAACTGCGGCGACTGGAGCCCGACGGCGTGTCCGGTGACCGAGATCCCGGTGCCGAAACGCCGCGGGATGTGCACGGCCAGCTGGCTCGGGCGACCCAGCTCCGCACCCTGGAACACCGAGATGGTGGCCGGCAGGGGCAGCAGCGACATCGCCCGCAGGTAGCCGCCGAGCGCCGCCGCCGCCGCGCCGGTGGCCGGGTCCTCGACGACCCCTCCCGGCGGGAAGGGGTTCCGGCTGTGGAACATCTGCTCCGAGGCGCGCCAGACGAGGTTCACCGTGGTCCAGCCCCGGCAGTTCATCAGGGTTCGGAGCGAGCTGAAGTCGTAGACCAGGTCGGACAGCCGGGCCCGCTCGCGGACCGCGATGATCGGGTGCCAGGCGCCGGCGAAGGCGACCCAGGGCGGTAGTGCTGGGTCGAGGTCCTCAGCCGACCAGCCCAGCGCGCGGAGGATGGCGACGAGGTCCTCGTCCGCCAGCTTGACGAGCCGGGTCGGGACGCTGGTCAAGGTGGCCGACAGGCCGCCGCAGGGGGCGTCGGTGGTCGACACCTCGACCCGCCCCGAGCGGGTGTGCAACGTCATCGACCCGGTCCCGTGCCGCTCGGCGTAGGCCACCGCGGCGGCGATCGTCGCGTGACCGCAGAAGGACACCTCGCCGGCCGGGCTGAAGTAGCGGACGACGAAGTCGTCGTCGCCGACCGGGAACAGGAACGCCGTCTCCGAGAAACCCACGTCGACCGCGACCTGCTGCATGGCGTCCGAGTCCGCGCCCGTCGCGTCCAGCACGACACCGGCAGGGTTGCCCCCCGCCGGGTGCTGGCTGAACGCGGTGTACCGCAGCACCTCCATGAACCCTCTCCCCCCTGGTCCTGCCGATCCGCCGACGGGCGGAGCGACGCCTCCATGCTGTCCCGCGTCGGGTGCTCCCCGCCACCGCCCGAGCTCGTACAGTCCTCGCACAGTCGACACCTCGGGCCCCTACACTCGGCGGCGTGCTGCACGAGGCGGAGGAGGCCTCCGCGCCCTTCGCGTCCAAGCTGCTCCGGCTGCGAGAGCGCGCCGGCCTGACCCAGGAGGAGCTGGCGGACCGGGCCGGACTGACCTCCCATGCCGTGAGCGCGCTCGAACGCGGCACCCGTACTCGTCCCTATCCCCACACGGTGCGCGCCTTGGCCGCCGCCCTGGCGTTGACCGAGGCGGAGCAGACCGACCTCGTGGCGTCCATCCCGAGCCGGCGCAGTCCCGGGACCCGCCGCGACGCGGCGACGCCGGGCGGCAAGGTCCCCGCCGGGCTGGTCGTACCCCCGACCCGGCTGTACGGCCGCGACGGTGACGTGACAGCGCTCGCGAGCCTGGTCCGCTCCGGACACGTCCGCCTGGTCACCCTGACCGGCATGGGCGGGGTCGGCAAGACCAGGTTGGCAGTGGCCCTTGCGGCAGGGCTGGCTGAGGAGTTCCCGGGAGGAGTGGTGCAGGTCCCGCTGGCGTCGGTGGGCGACGCCGCGGCGGTGCTGGACACCCTCGGCCGTGCGCTGGGCCTGGCGGGTGCCGACGGTCCCGATGCCGTCGAGCTGGTGGCGGCCCACATCGGGTCCCGGCGGATGCTCCTGGTGCTCGACAACTTCGAGCACCTGCTGGACGCCGCTGGTGAGGTCGGACGGCTGGTCGCGACCTGCCCCACGGTCACGGTCCTGGTCTCCAGCCGGTCGCCGCTGCGCGTCAGGGGCGAGCACGAGTATCCCGTCGGACCGCTGGGGCTGCCTCCCGTCGGGGCGACCAGTGCCGAGGAGCTGGCGACCGCGCCGTCGGGGGCTCTCGTCCTGGACCGCGCCCGAGCCGTCTCCCCGGCGCTGGAGCTGGTGCCCGAGACCGTGCAAGCCCTGGCGCTGCTCTGCCGACGACTGGCCGGGATCCCGCTGGCGCTCGAGCTGGCCGCAGCGCGGCTTCGGCTGCTGACGCCGCTGGCTCTGCTCGACCGGCTCGACTCGGTCCTCGACTCCGCCTCCAGCCTCCGGGACCTGCCCGAGCGCCAGCGCACGATGCGCGCCACCCTCGACTGGAGCTACGGGCTGCTGTCAGCGGACGAGAAGCTGCTGTTCACCGTCCTCGCCGTCTTTCGCGGTGGGGCGACCTTGGACGCCGTCGAGCAGGTTGCGGCGGCGAGCGCCGACCTGCCGGCAGAGGTGGTGGTGGTGCTCCTCGAGCTGCTCGTCGAGCAGTCGATGGTGGTGGTCAGGACCGGTCGGGACGGGGAGCGCCGCTACACCATGCTGGAGCCGGTGGCGCAGTATGCGCAGAGCCTGCTGGTCGGGGAGCGGGGCGAGCTGGCCGAGCGGGCACACGCCGCGTTCTACCGGGACCTCGCGGACCAGTCCGCCGCCGGCATCGAGCGGGCCGACCAGGTCCGCTGGCTGGCCCGGACCGAGGCGGAGGAGCCCAACCTGCTCGTCGCGGTGGAACGGTCCCTCGCCGGCGGCTATCCCGACACCGGTGGCTGGATCGTCTGGAAGCTCTGGCTCTACTGGTGGCTGCGGGGGCAGTTCAGCATCGGCCGGGAGCGCGCCGAGCGGTGCCTCACCGCGCCTCTCTCGACGACGGTGCTCGCCCGGGTGAACCTGACCGCCGCCACGATGGCCTACGCCGGCGGCGACATGGCGGCCAGTGGGGCGTACTGGGCGGAAGGCTTCCGCCTCGGTGACCTGGAGCACGACGCGGAGGTGGCGTGCAAGGGACTGTGCGGCACGGGTCTGGCGGCCCTCGCGAGCGGCAACCTGGAGGACGCCGGGGCCCGGTTCCGGCGGGCCCTGCCGCTCTGCGCCGAGGCTGGCGAGGCGGGGGTCTGGATGAGCTCGCTCGCCCACGTCTGGCTGGGCACCGTGGTGCTGCTGCAGGGCGACCCTGCCGGGGCGCTTCCGGAGATCCAGCAGGGGCTGCGGATCGCCCGCAGCCGGGGCGACCGCCTCTCCACCTATGTCGCGCTCTACAACCTCTCTCAGGCCGCCATCGCTGCCGGCGACCACGGCCAGGCCAGGGCCTACCTGGACGAGGGGATCGCCCTGTCCGAGCAGACCTCCGACCTCGCCAACCTCGCCTTCTTCCTCGACACGCTCGCGGTGGTCGAGTCCGCCCAGGGAGCTCACGACCGGGTCGCCGTCCTGCTGGGCGCCGCCCACTCCTTCCGGGAGACCGTCGGCGCCGACATCTACGCCTACTACCTTCCGGACCGGTCGCTGCGGGAGGCAGCGGAGGAGGCGGCGCGGCAGGCGCTCGGGGTGGACGCCTACGACGACGCCCTGGACATCGGCCGCGGCTTCGACCTGCCCACTGCGGTGCAGTACGCGCTCCTCTCCGGCAGCCAGCGGTAGCGGCTGCGGGCGCGAGTGCTCCCGGGCGGGCCGGCGGGCGAGCTCGACGACGTACATCGCCATCACCAGCAGCACGGCGCCGACCACGACCCGCCCGGTCAGCGCGGCACCGGTGACCGCCGCGGTGAGTCCCGACACCGCAGGCTCCAGCGTGAGGATGACCGCCGCCCGGGCCGCCGTCACCCGGGCCTGGGACCAGCTGAGGAGGACCATCGCCAGGGCTGTGGCGACGACAGCGAGAAAGCCGACGCTGCCCCACGTCGCCGCCCCCGCAGGCAGCGCCGGCAGCGGCGACGCGCCCGTGACCAGGGCGCGGACCACCAGCACGGCCAGGGCCAGGGCCGTCACCGCACCGGTCTGCAGCCGCGCCAGGTCCAGCGCGTGCTCGGCCCTGGACCAGCGGGACAGCAGCACCAGGTGCAGACCCCAGACCGCGGCCGAGGCCAGCGTGAGGAGCTCCCCGGGTCCGGTCCCGGCGCGGTGGAAGCTCAGCACGACGACACCGGCCGCGGCCAGCACGACCCCGGACCAGGTCCCCCGCCCCAGCCGGTCACCGAAGAGCAACCACGCCGCGACCGGGGCAACGACCACGAGCAGCCCGGTCAGGAAGCCCGACATCAGCGCGTCGGTGTAGCGCAGCGCCCAGGCCTGCAGCAGGAACCCCGAGCCGAGGAGCACGCCGAGCGCCAGCCCGCGGAGCCGCAGCGGTCGCGGCAGCGGAGGAGCGGCGCGCCGGACCAGCGCCAGCACGGCGGTGGCCAGCCCGAACCGCCAGACCACCAGGTCGGCGGCGGGCAGGACCTCGGCCGCACCGTCCATCACGGTGAAGGTGACACCCCAGACCACCGCCACGGCCGCCAGTGCCGCCGGCGGCAGCCAGCGGTGCTGCCGGCGAGGAAGCTCGTCAACCGGCGGTGGGGTCAGTGGCCCGGCATCGTCGGAACGCGGGGCCAGGATGGCTGGGTAGGGCGTGGTCATGGGTCCGTCCTCGGGGTTGTCTTCCTCGAGCCTGGGGACCGGCCGCTGCGGAAACCTTGCAGCCGGGCCCGTCGGGAAGGACGGTGGGCGCAAGACTTCTGCAGGGTCCCTGCAAGCAGCAGGGCGCAGAGTCGGCCGTGCCGCCGATACCTGGCGCCCGACTGATCGGAGAACTGCCATGACCCTGCTCAGCCCTGCGACTGCCCGGTCCGCGCCCCTCGCCCCTGCCGGAGGTCGGAGCGGCCGTGTGCTGGCCCGCATCGCGACCGGCGCCGGTCTCGCCGCCGGCTCCGCCATCGTCCTGGCCGGGGTCCTCGACCCCGGCTACAGCGCCCGCAGCGAGGCCATCAGCGCCCTGGCTTCGCAGGAGTCGGCGTCGGCACCGCTGATGATCCTCGGGTTCTTCTCACTCGCGCTGGCCCTGGCAGCCGCCGGAGCCGCGCTCTTCGGGCAGCTGCCGGGCCGACGCCCGCGGGCCGGCGCCGCCCTGGTCATGCTGTCCGGTGCACTGACCGTGGTGGTCGCCGTCGCGCGGCAGGACTGCTCCACCCTCGAAGTCGCCTGCCTTGCCCGGGAGAGCGCCGGCACGGTGTCGGCCGGCCATGTGGTGCACAACCTGGTGTCCCTGGTGCTCTTCGTGCTCCTGGTGGTGGCCGCGTTCCTGCTGACGCCGGGGCTGCGGCGGGGCCCGGGCTCGCCAAGCCTGGCCCGGATCGCCTTGCTGGTCGCCGTCACGGACACGGTGTTCCTGCTCTGGTTCGGTTCTGCGGCCTTCGGCTCGTCCGGCGGGCTCGTGCAACGCGGACTCGTCCTGCTCACGTTCGGCTGGCCGGTCTTCCTGGCCGCGCACCTTGCCCGTCGCGCACCGGCCGCACCATGATCATCTTCTACCAGACAAAGGAAAACCATGATCAACACCCAGCAGAACGCGGCCAGCACGCCGCTGCCCTTCGTCAGCCGAGCCCTTCGTCTGTGGGGCGAGCCGGTACCCGACGGCGAGGCCGGCGTGCAGGCGTTCCGGAGCGTCTACACCGATCCCGTCCTGGTCAACGGCGAGCCGACGTCGCTCGGCGTCCTGGTGGACCGGGCCCGGATGCTGCAGCAGGCTTTCGAGGGCCTCCGGCACACCGTCGTCGAGCAGTTCGAGGCACCCGGCCGGCTAGCCTTCGCGTTCCGCCTCTCCGGCCGTCACCGCGGGCCCCTGGTGACGCCGCTGGGAGTGCTCCAGCCGACCGGGGCCGAGCTGGAGGTCGCCGGGATGGACATCTTCGTGCTCGACGAGGACCTCGACCGGGTGAGCGCGATCTGGGCGTTGGCGGACTACCTGACCCTGCTCCTCCAGGCCGGCGCGGTGGCTCGGCTGCCGCTGGCTCCGGCCGACCAGAGGGAGTGACGCCGGCGCAGCTCGACGGCTGCCCGCCGCGACGGGGCGGCCCTCGGCGGCCGCTCGAACCTTCCTCTGTCCTCCTGCGGCTCACTAGGCTGCGCTGCATCATGACGTTCGAGGCGCGGATCCTCGGGCCGGTCGAAGCGTCGATGGACGGGCGGCCGGTGGCCCTCGGGTCGCCCAAGCAGCGAGCGGTCTTCGCCCTCCTGGTGCTGCACGGCGGCCGGGTGGTGTCGACGGATCGGCTGGTTGCAGAGCTCTGGGGCGAGGACCCGCCCCGCTCGCCCGTGTCGACGCTTCAGGTCTACATCTCCCGGCTGCGCCGCAGCATGGGCGGACGCGAGGAGAGCGAGGCCGACGGGGCGCCGGATGCCGTCCGCCTCGTTCGGCGGTCCCCCGGTTACCAGCTCACCCTGCCGACCGGCTCTGTCGACGCCGACCGGTTCGCAGCTCTGGTCGCCGCGGCCCGCACCCGGCTGGCCGAGAACCCCGTCCAGGCGCGGCAGATGCTCGACGACGCGCTCCGGCTGCAGCGCGGCGCACCCCTCGCGGACGTGGTGGAGCTGCTCGGCCCGAACGCCTCGGCGGAGGCCCAGCGGCTGGACGACCTCCGGCTGACAGCGCTCCAGCTCCGGCTGCAGGCGATGCTCGCCCAGGGCGAGGCCGGTGCGGCCGCGGCCGAGGCGGCCGGCCTGGTCCGGGAGCACCCGCTGCAGGAGGAGCTGCACGCGGCCCTGATGCTGGCGCTGTACCGGTCGGGTCGCCAGGCCGAGGCGCTGCAGGCATTCGAGCTGGTCCGCGGGCTGCTGGCCGATCAGCTGGGCGTGGACCCAGGCGCCGGGCTGCGCGAGCTGCAGCGGCGGATCCTCCAGCAGGACCCGTCGCTCGACGGCGGGCTCCCGGTCGCCCTGCCGGCCGTCGCCGACCCCGCCGTGCCAGCTCCGGAGCCGGCCCTCGACCGGCACCAGAGCCTGCCGTCCCGGACCCCTGGTCCCGCCACCGGATGGGTGCCGGACCCGTTGACCAGCCTGGTCGGTCGCGACCACGAGCTTGGCGCGGCGGTCGCGGCCCTCGAGCGGGCCCGGCTGATGTCCCTGACGGGCACGGGAGGCTCCGGCAAGACCCGGCTGGCCATCGCCGTCCTGGCTCGGGTCCGCTCCGGCTACCCGGCCGGCGTCTGGTGGGTCGACCTGTCCACCGTGACCGAGCCGGCCAGCGTCGCGCGCCTGGTCGCGGCGGCGATCGGTGGCCACGAGCTGGTGGAGCGGCCACCGCTGGAGTCCGCGGCTGCCGAGGTGGGCTCCGGCACCGGCCTGCTCGTCCTGGACAGCTGCGAGCACCTGGCGGCCGCGGCCGCGGAGGCGGCGCACCGGTTGCTGACCCGTTGCCCCGCGCTGCGGGTGCTCACCACCACCCGGGAGCCGCTCGGGGTGCCAGGGGAGCTGGTCTGGCCGGTGCCGCCGCTGGCGCTGCCGTCGGACGCCCGGCCGTCCCGGGCCGAGGTCGCCGCCTCCGCCGCCGGCAGCCTCTGGTGCGAACGCGCCGGCAGCGCCCTGCCCGGCTTCGAGCTGACCGAGGACAACGCAGCACTCGTCGCCCGGATCTGCCGTCGGCTGGACGGCCTGCCGCTGGCGATCGAGCTGGCCGCGGCGCGGCTGCGCGTGCTGTCGCTGGAGGAGATCGCCGACGCTCTCGACTCGCACCTCGAGGTCCTGCGGGGGCAGGACCGCACCGCGCCGGGCCGGCACCAGACCCTGCGCGCGACGCTGGACTGGAGCTTTCGGCTGCTCTCGGCGGAGGAGCAGGTTCTGCTCGCTGAGCTGTCGGTGTTCCAGGGGGGTTTCACGCTCAGCGCCGTCACCGCGGTTCGGGAGCCGACGCCGGGCGCCGCTTCGACGCTCGACCTGGTGTCCCGGCTGATCGACCGGTCGCTGCTCACCGTCGTCGACCGCGGACGTCCCACCCGGTACCGGCTGCTGGAAACCGTCCGGCTCTACGCAGCTGAGGCGCTGGAGGAGGCCGGGCGGACGGCCGGAGTCGCCGACCGGCATCTGCAGCACTTCCTGGCGCTGGCCGAGCTGGCCGAGCCGCGGCTGACGGGATCGGCGCAGCAGGAGTGGCTGGGCCTGCTGGACGCCGAGGTGGGCAACCTCGTCGGAGCCCTCGGCTGGGCGGTCTCGGCCGGGCGCTCCCCGGAGGCGGGGCTCCGACTCGTCACGGCACTCTGGCGCTTCTGGTACCTCCGCGGCCACTACAGCGCAGGTCGGGAGTGGTTCCGGGCAGCACTCGCGGCGGCTGCGGCAGCGCCGGCCGCCTCCCGGGCCCAGGCACTGGCTGCGGCTGGTCAACTGGCGTACCTGCAGTGCGACTACCCGCGCTCGGCCGAGCTTCTGGGTGAGGCGCAGCAGATCTTCGAGGCCCTGCGGGACCCACTCGGGGTCGCCACCGTCCTCCAGCTGCTCGGCTGCGTGGCGCGCGAGCAGGGGGACTACGCACGCAGCCGGCGACTGCACCAGGACAGCGAGCAGCGGTGGCGGGCGGCCGGGAACGAGGACGCGGTCGCGCGGTCGGCCAACTACCTCGGCTTCGTCGCCTGGCTGGAGGGCGACGAGGTGACCGCCCGGCAGCAGAGCGAGCGGGCTCTCGGCTTCTACCGGACCTCCGGCGACAGCGAAGGGCTCACCTGGTCGCTGCTGATCCTGGGTGCGACCGCCTGCTACGCCGGGGACCTCGAGCGTGCCCACGTGCTGCTCTCCGAGAGCCGACAGCGCGCTGAGGAGTCGGGCTATCGCGAGGGCCTGGCCTGGTCGCTCAACCAGCTGGGCGTGCTGGCCGCCCGGCGGGGCGATCCCGTCACGGGTGCGATGTTGCAGCGCAACAGCCTGCGCGAGCACTGGCAGCTGGGCGACCTGTGGCGCACGGCCAGCGTGCTGGAGGCCCTCGCTCTGAGCGACGCCGGCGCAGAACGGCACCGGCCGGCACTGCGGTTGCTCGCCGCCGCCGCCTCGCTCCGCTCTCGGCTGCAGGCGCCGTTACCGCCGGTCGAGCGGGCGGAGGTCGTGACCTGTCTCCAGCGGCTGCGGTCAGCCGTCCCCGCTGACGTCTTCGCCGCCGCCTGGGCTGACGGGGAGGCCACGGCGTTGGACCAGACAGTGCGGCGGGCAGGCGAGGAGCCGAGAACGATGACGCCAGGGACGCCGAACGACGACGAGACGGCGGTGCCGAGGTGCTGACCCCGTCGATCCTCGCGGGTCTGGGTGGTGCCGACGGTGTCGCGGCCACGGTGGATGACCTGTACCGGCGGATGCTGGCGGACCCCGAGCTGGCGCCCTACTTCCGCGGGATCGACCTCGCCCGGATCCGGACGCACATGACGGCGTTCCTGGTTGCCGCGCTGGACGGCGCGGACACCGACGACACCGGCAGCCTGGAGGCAGCGCACTCCCACCTCGGTGTCACCGACGACGCCTTCGACGCCACCGCCAGTCACCTGCTCGACGCCCTCGAGGGCCGCCAGGTCCATCCCGACCTGCTCGACTCGGTCCTCGAGCGGATCGCCCCGCTGCGCTCGGTGGTGGTCCAGGCCGACTGAGGGTCGGTCGCTCCGGGCCGTCTTTCCCGCTCCGGCAGGGACCTTCGGTCCGAAACGCCGTTCCTGGTGAAGCGTTACATTTCCGAGACAAAAGCGTCGCCTTCCTCCCGGTACTGTCTGCGCTGTCCAGAAGGAAGCAGCCTCTCGCTGCTCCAGCCTCGGGGGTCGGGGTCTGGACACGTTGGTGCGAGGCCGCCGGTCTCGCGGAACCCCACCCGGAGAACCCGGGCGACCACGAGGACGACGACCCCATGTTGCGCAAGCTCCTGCTCCCCATCCTGACCCTGTTGGCCCTGCTCCTCGGCGCAGCGCCCGCCCATGCGGCCGCCCGGGCAACCGCCCTGCCCGTGGTCGACATGACCGCCGTGGTCACCGCCGCCCAGGTCGAGGGCTACCGCGGTAACCAGATCGCGCTCCGGGACGACGCCTCGACCCGGCTGGTCCAGCTCGCGCTCACGGCCAAGGGCTTCCGCGTCGTCGCGGACGGCCACTACGGCCGGGCGACCACCGCTGCGTACATCAAGTACCAGCGGTCCCTCGGCTACCGCTCCATCGACGCCAACGGCATCCCGGGTCCGCAGTCGCTGATCACCCTCGGCCGCGGCCGCTTCACGGTGGCGAACCTCGTCCAGGTGGGCAGCCGCAACGACAAGTACGGCACGAAGCGGGTCAACACCCGCACCCGGCTGATGCTCGCCGCGGCCGACCGGAAGGTGCCGTGGGCTATCCAGGTCTCCCAGGGCTCCTACTGCCGCTTCGACACGAAGCCCTGCGCCGCCGCCTCCGGCGGGACCCACGACGGTGGTGGCGCTCTGGACATCAAGGTCAGCGGCCTCACCACCACCCAGCGCTGGCGGACGGTGCAGGCGCTGCGGTCGGCCGGCTTCGCCGCCTGGCTGCGCACGCCCAGCCAGTGCGGTGGCTGCTGGGCCGCCCACATCCACGCCATTGCGATCGGCGACACCGACCTGTGGCAGAAGGATGGCAAGTACGGCAACCGTGACCAGGTCGCCGACTACTTCGTCGGCCGGGACGGTCTCGCCAAGCACGCGCCCGACAACACCCCGCTCCAGTACCGCGTCCGCTTCACCACCTGGGAGCGGCTGGCCATCCCGGCGAGCTGAGCGGTCACCGGTCCCGCACAGCGTGCGGGGCCGGGCGGACGAGCCGAAGATGAGTACCCTATGACGCCTGTGTCGAAGGACTTCCCAACGGGCTCGGGGGCTCACCATGACGAAGGACCACAGGATCGTCGACGGCCGTTACCGGCTGGGGAGCCCGCTGGGCCAGGGCGGCATGGCCGAGGTGCACTTCGGACTCGACATCCGGCTCTGCCGTCCGGTGGCGGTCAAGACGCTCCGGGGGAGCCTGGCCAGCAGCCCTGAGGCGCTGGCCCTGTTCCACGAGGAGGCCCGGTCGGTCGCCACCTTGAGCCATCCGAACATCGTCGCCGTCTACGACAGTGGCGAGGAGGTCGACCCGGCCACCGGGATGGTGACGCCCTACATCGTGATGGAGTTCGTGCCCGGCAGGACGCTGCGGTCGCAGCTGGCCGGCGGCCAGAAGGCGTCGCCTCGGCGGGCCCTGCGCCTGATGCGTGACGTGGCGGCGGCCCTGGCCTACAGCCACGAGGCCGGCATCATCCACCAGGACATCAAGCCGAGCAACGTGATGGTGACCCCGACGGGCGAGGTCAAGGTGATGGACTTCGGCATCGCCCGCCGGGTGGCCGACGCCGCCACCAGCAGCGCACCGGCAGCGGCAGTTCTCGGCACCGCCAAGTACCTGTCGCCGGAACGGGCGCGTGGCGAGAGCGCCGACGCCCGGTCCGACCTCTACTCCGCGGGATGCCTCCTCTACGAGCTGCTCGTCGGAGCTCCGCCCTTCGTCGGGGACTCGCCGTTGGAGATCGCCAGCCACCACCTGCACGACGCACCCGTGCCTCCCAGCCAGCTGGTCGAGGGGATCGACGCCGAGGTCGACACCGTGGTCCTGAAGGCGCTGGCCAAGGACCGCGCCGAGCGCTTCCAGTCGGCTGAGGAGCTGGCGCACGCCCTCGGCAACGTCCTTGCCGGGCGCCCGGCCCTGGCCCGCGTCACGCCGATCGGCGCCCTGCCGGCACGCCCGGCCTCCGGGGCAGCGGCTCGCCGAGCCGCCGGCGGCCACCGGGTCCAGCCAGCCAGAGCTGCCGCGGCGTCGGCGTCTCGTCGGCGCCACACCCTCGTGGCTGCGGGCCTGGCAGCGGTGCTGTTGCCGGTCGGCGGCGTGGCAGGCTACGACCTCCTGAGCCCGGGCACCGGCCAGGTTCAGGAGGCCGCGGTTCCGCCGGCCCTGCAGACCACCACCGGTCAGGGCCGCGGGGGCGCCCCCGCGACCGTCCCGGCACCGTTCCGCAAGAGCGCTCCGCGGACCCCGATCTCCGACGGGGCCGGGTCGCCGTCACCCAGCGCGGGTGCCGCCACCACCGCAGCTGCACGCGAAGCCGCCCGGCGTGCGATGTCGATGCCGACGGCGGCAGCAGCGGCGGCCGCCGCGGCAGGGGCGTCGGGAGACAGGGGCACCGTGAGCCTGCCGGTCGTCGACCGGGTGCCGGCCACCTCTGCCGCTCCCACCGCGACGACCGTCAAGCCGACCCCGACCAGCAGCAGCACCGGCTCCGGAGGACCGGCTCGGGGGCCGCAGCCGACGGCGTCGAGCACCCCGCCTCGGCAGCCCGCCGCGCCGAGCCCCACCCACCGGGGCGAAGCGCCGTCACGGCCTCCCACCTCTTCTCACCCGGCTCCTCCCCCGCCGCCGCCGGCACCGCCGCGGAACAACGGCGGGCGTGACAAGGGGAGCGACCCAGGCAAGAGCCACAAGCCCGAGCGCCCGAAGGGCTCCGGACACAAGGACGGCGGAAGCGGCAAGGGCGGCGGGAAGCAGAGCGACCGTCGCGACGACCGCAGCCATGGAGGGCGTGACGACGGCGGGGACCGCGGCGGTCGCGACAACCGGGACCGGGGAGGCAGCGACAGCGACGACCGACGCGGGTCCGGCGACCGCGGCTCCGCCGATGACCACCGCGGGGGGCACTCCTCCGACGACAGGCGCGGATCCGGCCGGCGCTCGGACGGTCGGGACCGGTCGAACGGCTCACACGATCGGGACCGCTCAGAGCGCTCGCACGGTCGGGACCGGTCCGAGGGTTCGCACGATCGGGACCGCTCGGAGCGCTCGCACGGTCGGGACCGCTCGGAGCGCTCGCACGGTCGGGACCGGTCCGACGGCCGCGGCGACAACCGGGGCGGGCACGGCGACAACGGCGGCGGCCACGGCGACAACCGGGGGGGGCACGGTGACAACCGCGGCGGCCACGGCGACGGCCACGGCCGGGGTCACCGGGGCTGAGCGGTCTGCATGGGCCGATTGCTCGGCCGGGGTCATCTGGTGACCGGCGGCCGGCCCCTCACGGTTGCAGCAGGACCTTGATCGCCCGTCGCTCGTCCATCGCGGTGTAGCCCTCCGCCACGTCGGTGAGCGGGAGGGTGAGGTCGAAGACCCGGCCCGGGTCGATCGCCCCGGACAGCACGTCGGGCAGCAGGGCCGGGATGTAGCCGCGCGCCGGAGCGACGCCGCCGGCCACGTTGATGTTGCCGGAGAACATCAGCCGGATCGGCAGCTCAGCCCCGCCGCTCGGCACGCCGACGTAGCCGACGTAGCCACCGGGACGTACCGAACGCAGCGCCTGGTCCATCGACTCCTTGGTCCCGACGCACTCCAGCACGCAGTCGGGTCCGACCCCGTCGAACAGGGCCCGCACCTTCTCCACGCCGGCGTCGCCGCGCTCCTCCACGATGCTGTCGGCGCCGAAGTCCCGTCCCAGCGCCTGCCGAGACGGGTGTCGGGAGAACAGCACGATGTCCAGCGCGCCGAGCCGCCTGGCCGCCAGGACCGCGCACAGCCCCACGGCTCCGTCGCCGACGACCGCGACCGTCTTGCCCGGGCCCACGCCCGCCGAGACGGCAGCGTGGTGCCCGGTGCTCATCACGTCGGACAGCGTGAGCAGCGAGGGGATCAGCTCGTCCGGGGGCATCTCCTCGGTTCCCACCAGGGTGCCGTCGGCCCAGGGCACCCGGACCAGGGCGCTCTGGCCGCCGTTGACCGCCAGTCCCTCCTTGTCCGTGGACCCCCAGGCCGCCCCCTGCAGGCAGGATGTCTGGACGCCGTTGCGGCAGTTGATGCAGGTGCCGTCGCTCACCACGAACGGGGCGATCACGAACTGTCCTGGCCGGATCGTGCGGACGCCGGCTCCGACCTCCGCCACGACCCCGACAAACTCGTGACCGATCGGATGCGCCTGCTTGGTCGGCTGCACGCCCCGGTAGGGCCAGAGGTCGGAGCCGCAGATGCAGGACGCGACGACCCTGACGATGGCATCGGTCGGGCGTTCGATCCGGGGGTCGTCCACCACGGTGCTGCGGATGTCCCGGGGGCCGTGGATCAGGGTGGCGAGCATGCGTGCGCGTCCCTTCGATTTCGGTGCGGTGGGGGCAGTCGGGGTCTCGGTCTACCCGCGCCGCCTCGCTCTGACACGAGATCCCTCCGAGTTCGGCCGCTGCCCTCCAGTTGTCAACAGCCTCGATGCCGACAGCGGCAGCGCCGATCCATCTGAGAATTCGCCGGTGAACCAGTCTGGGAAGTATGCGGCCGGAGGCCGACACGAGTCGCTTCCGCGCCCCAGTGGTGGCCGGCAGCAACCTCTGCCCTGAACATGTGGTGTGGTCAAGAGCCGCAGCACGAGCCGCAACCGGGGTCTGGTTCGTCACGAGTTCACAACCATCGGGATGAGGGTTTCGACTCTCGGCACGAATTCTCGTCAGATGGCATGGACAGAAAGACAGATGATGACCACCGGCAATCATTCCGACTTCGAGACGGCATTCGAGCCCGAGGAGCGTCCCGGCGCGGTCGTTCCGGCGCTCCAGCCAGCGGCGGGAAGGGCGGGCCATCGATACACGCCTGCACCGGCGGTGTTGGTGGCAATCCTGATCGTGTTGACTCTCGTCACGTGGGCCGCCCTCAGCTCAAGCAGGGGTCCGGAACCGCAGGTCCCAGGAGCGGCCCCGCCGGCCAGTGCTTCCACCCCATCAGCCCCCCCATCACCGATCTCCGCAACGACCGCATCACCGGAAGGGACGCCGACGCCCCCATCGGCTGGTTCGGCGACACCCACGCCCGACCCTTCATCCACTGCTGGAAATCCCGCGGGCGGTTCGGCCGCCGCCTCCTTGGAGTCGCTGCCCGTGAAGGGCGGAGCCCCGATGAGCGGTTACTCGAGGGAGATATTCGGCCAGCCCTGGGCAGACACCGACCGAAACGGCTGCGACACTCGCAACGACATCCTGGCCCGGGACCTTCGCGACGAGGTTCTCAAGCCCGGCACGAGGGGCTGCGTCGTCCTGGCCGGGCGCCTAGCTGAGCCCTACTCAGGCAAGACCGTGCTGTTTCAGCGCGGGTTCGGCAGCAGCTCACTGGTGCAGATTGACCATGTCGTGGCGCTCGCTGACGCTTGGAAAACCGGAGCGCAGGGATGGAACGCCGGCGAGCGGTTGCGCTTCGCCAACGACCCGCTCGTTCTGCTTTCGGTTGACGGAGCACTCAACCAGCAGAAGCGCGCATCAGACGCAGCCTCCTGGTTGCCACCCAACAAGGCGTACCGCTGCACGTACATCTCCCGGCAGATCGCGATCAAGAGGAAATACCGGCTCTGGGTGAAGCCGGCCGAGAAGTCGGCGATGGAGCGAGTCCTGGCATCCTGCCCGGGACAGCCGCTCCCAAGCGTGAGCTGAGGTCGGTCCGACCGACGATCTCGCCGTGCTTCATCCCCATTGACACCCACCGGGGTCCTCCGTAGGGTTTCCTCGCTCGGGGACGGCAGAACGATCCCGGGAGTGACGTTCAGACAAATATCCTTGGTCTCCATACGCTTGCAGCGGCATCGTGGAGAACCCGGACTCCTGGGCAAGGAGCCCGGACGGTCGGCCGATGACTCCGCTGATCTCAGCTCTGAGCTGCCTGCTTCTGACCTACATCATTCTTGCTCTCATAGCGGCGGTACGCCGTCGACCACTGAGCAATACCGCGTTGAAGGTCGTCGGTTTCGGCGCCCTCGCATGCTTCACGGCACTCAACCTTTCGGACTGGCCCGTTGGGTGGCTCTCATCGTTCTGGAGGGATCACTCGATTCTCGGAGCCACCATCGACACGCTCCTGCTCGGCGCCGTCATCTACCTCTCCTACAAGGCCGTGGACCTGCGGAATCAGGAGGAGCTCGACCACAAGATCGCCGTTGCCGGCCGGGCCGGGGTGGTCGACCACTTGGTCGAGGTTGACGTTGCGCTGGCATTGGCGCTTGCAGAACGCTCGAAAGTAGAAGACCTGTGGCACGACTGGAACAGTGACGAGTGGACCAGGTCGGGCAAGGCTCTCGGTTGGCTTCGACGCAACAGGGAGATCATCCACACGGATGCGGGCGCACTGACGCAGCAGGATCCGCGATCGTGGCCAATCATCGAGCCCTTGTCGGTCGAGGAGTGGCGACGTTATCTGGTGGACCAGTGTCTTCGGCGGATCATGGCAGCCATTCGAGACTGGGCGGTCGTTCTTACGCGATCTCGCGACGGACAGCTTGACCTAATCAGGCTCGGGGACATACGTCTCCAGCTCATCCTCATCGACGACTATCTGGAAACGGGCCAACCGGCGGAAGCGGTGGAAGCGGTGAAGGAGTGCCAGGAGGCCTGCCGCCTTCTCGCATCCGCCTTTGAGCTGGCAAGCAAACCGCACTCGCCGCGGCCGGAAGTGGTGGGGACCCGAGAAGGTTCAAGACCGGGTAGCCACCTCGCGATGCGCCAGCTCCAGCACCGGGGCTTGGCTCAGTCTCGCCGCTGACCGACGCCCTCGGCGCGGCCCGATGGTCGACGCCTCCGGTCCACACACAGATGTCCTTGGTGCTGCTAGAGCCACCCCACCACCCGCCTCCGGGCAGGTGGGGTGCGGACGCCCTCACCCCCAAAACGCAGAAATTGTCAGACCGACAAGATAGCGTGGTGGTTGTCGAGGGAAGCGAGCCCGAGGAGGCCACGATGACTGTCAGCACCAGTACCCAACGCCGCTGGTTCACCAGCTACGTCCAGTCCCTGATGTCCACGATCATGGAGGAGCCGGTCGAGCCGGACGGGGACGGGGACTTCCCCGTACCCGGCGACACGGCCCAGGCCTGGGTGCGTGCCACCAGCCACGAGCCCTGGGGCGTGCAGGTGTTCGCCGCGGCCGCGCACAACGTGCCGTTGCGGGCAGCGGTGCTGCGCGAGATCAACGAGATCAACGGCAGCGATCCCGCGATCCGGGTGGCCTTCCACGCGCCCGGCTCCGTGATGGTCGACTACCGGCTCTTCGCCGACGCTGTGACCGAGGACAACCTCCGGGCGGTGATCGGCCGGGTCCTGAGCGTCGCCGACCGGATCGGACCCATGCTGACCGCTCTGCACGGCGGCACGACGCCGCTCACGGCGACGCCCTCGCAGTCCGAGCTGTGAGTCGTCAGTGACCTACACCTCGCGGTTCCCGCCGGTCTTCGTCACCGCCGACATCGTCCTGCTGACGATTCGGGACGGCGAGCTGCAGGTCCTGATGGTCCGGCGAGGGTCGGAACCGTGGCGCGGGTGGCTCGCGCTGCCCGGTGGGTTCGTGCGGCAGACCGAGGACCTCCCGGAGGCGGCCCGGCGCGAGCTGCGCGAGGAGACGGGGCTACGCCTCGAGCCCGCCCACATCGAGCAGCTCGGCAGTTTCGGCGCACCGGACCGTGACCCTCGCGCTCGGACCGTGTCGGTCGCGCATCTGGCCGTCCTGCCATCGCTGCCCCAACCGACCCCCGGCACCGACGCGGTGGAGGCTGACTGGCGGCCGGTAGCCGCGATGCTCGCCGGGGAGCTGCCGTTCGACCACCACGCCATCCTCAGCAGTGGCGTCGAACGGGCCCGCAGCAAGCTCGAGTACACCACCCTCGCCACTGCCTTCGTCGAGCCGACCTTCACCATCGCCGACCTCCGACGGGTGTACGAGGTCATCTGGGGTCGGACCCTCGACCCCGGCAACTTCCACCGCAAGGTGCTCGGCTCCCCCGGCTTCGTGCACCGCACCGACGACGAGCGAGCGGGCCGCCGCGGCCGCCCGGCCGCGCTCTACACCGCCGGCCCGGCGTCACTGCTCAACCCACCGATCCTCCGCTGACGGCCACTGCGCCGGCAGCACCGCTATCTCAAAAGCCGTCTGAAAGGCAGGCACTCCTATGGTTCTTCGTCTCAGCACCGCCCAGTCCGACCGCGCGGCCGGCGTCCTCCTCGGCATGGCGTCCGGCGACGCGCTCGGCGCGGGCTATGAGTTCGGGCCTCCGCTCGGTGACGACGTCGAGGTCGTGATGGAGGGCGGCGGCTCCTTCGGCTGGGCGCGGGGTGAGTGGACAGACGACACGTCGATGGCCCTCGCGATCGCGGAGGTCTCCGCCGAGGGTGCCGACCTGCGGTGCGAGGAGGCCCAGGACCGGATCGCCGGTCGGTGGGCCACCTGGGCGACGACCGCGAAGGACGTCGGCATCCAGACTCGACAGGTCCTCGGCTCCGCCAGCCGGGTCGTCGGCACCCAGCCCACCGCGGAAGGACTGCGGGCCGCGGCGGCCGACCTGCACCGCCGGACCGGGCGCACCGCGGGCAACGGCTCGCTGATGCGGACGGCGCCTGTGGCCCTCGCCTACCTCGACGACGAGTCGGCGCTGGTCGAGGCGGCCCAGGCGCTGAGCGCCCTGACCCACGCCGATCCGGAGGCTGGCGAAGCCTGCGCACTGTGGTGCCTGGCCATCCGGAGGGCCGTCCTGGACGGCACCTTCGACGGTCTTCACCAAGGACTCGAGCACCTGCCGGCAGACCGCCGCTCCGTCTGGGCCGAACGGCTCCGGGACGCCGAGGCGAAACCGCCGTCCGCCTTCTCCCACAACGGCTGGGTCGTGGAGGCGCTGCAGGGTGCCTGGTCGGCGATCTCCCGCACCGCCGTTCCCCCGCTGGACGGGAAGCGGTCCTTCCCGGCCGACCACCTGCGCCTCGCGCTGGAGGCAGCGGTGCGCGGCGGCCGGGACACCGACACGGTGGCGGCCATCGCCGGCGCCCTGCTGGGTGCCCGTTGGGGAGCCTCCGCCGTTCCGTCCGCATGGCGCCGGCGACTGCACGGGTGGCCGGGACTCCGGTCGCACGACCTGGTGCGGCTGGCTGTCCTCTCCGCTCAGGGCGGGGTCCCGGACGGCGCGGGCTGGCCCAGCGGAGCCGCCGTCGACTACCGCCGGTGGCCCGGACGCCGGGTGCTCGTCCGCCACCCGCACGACCCCCAGGTGTGGCTCTCCGGCGTCGCCGCGCTGGACCAGCTGCCCGACGGGGTCGACGCCGTGGTCTCCCTCTGCCGCCTCGGCACCGACCAGGTGCCAGCGTCCGGGGTGAAGGCCGGCGACCACGTCGAGGTCTGGCTGGTGGACGACATCCACCCGGACAAGAACCCGAACCTGGACTTCGTGCTGCACGACGCGGCGTCCGCGGTGGCGGCGCTCCGCGAGGAAGGGAAGACCGTCCTGTTGCACTGCGTCCAGGCGCAGAGCCGGACCCCGACGGTCGCGGCGCTGTACGGCGCCCAGGTGACGGGCAAGACACCGGTCGAGTGCCTGAAGGAGATCCGAAGCGCGCTCCCGGACGCGTTGCCCAACCCCACGTTGCTGGCCGTGCTGGACGGGCTGTCCTGACCGCTACTCCTGGGGCCGGGCGCCGAACTCCTCGAGCCGGTGAGCCAACGCCGTCCACGCGCTGTCCGGCTCCGGCGACCGGGGGATGTCCCGCACCAGCCCTCGCACCCGGTCGGCCAGGTTGCGTTCGTGCCCGTGCAGCAGGAACGCGAAGCGCTCGTCCAGCAGCCAGGAGTTGTCCCCGCTCGCGTACAGAGCGACGGCATCGAGGAAGACCTCGAGCTGTCGGGCTCGGTCCTCCAGCGTCTCGCCGGCCAGCGAGACCCAGTTGAAGTGCTGCCGGTGCAGCTCACGCCGGGAGGGGTTCCCGCTGACGTCGAGGATGGTGCCGAACGGCGCCCAGCGGACCTCTCCGTCGGCCTGGCCGTCCGCCTCCGGTTGGTTGCGCTCCCGGTACGCCGCCACCTCGTGGATCAGCCGTAGCACGTTGTCGTCGGTCATCGAGGTGCCGACGACCAACAGGTGCTTGGTCAGCAGCAACGACTGCAGGACGGCTCCCGAGGGACCGGACGCGGCGTGGAAGTCGACGAACTGTCCGCGGGTGAGGACGATGCTGCCGGGTCGGGCCGCATCGCCGTGCATCTTGAGAAGCCATCGGCTGCCGGCGCTGGGGATCTGGGTCGGCAGGACCGTGGCAGCCGCGTCTCCGCCGGCCGCGACCGCGAGCTCGTAGAGGTTGTCGTAGTTGGTCGTCACCGCACTCTCGCAGCAGAGGGCGGCCAGCAGGATGTGGGAGAGCGCCGGCTTCTTGTCGGTGACCAGCTCTGCCACCGCGACGCCCAGGCGAGACCCGAGCTTCTGGTGCAGGAGCTCGGCCTGGTCGAGGACGCTCAGGCTCGGGAGGTCGGCGGCCACCTCGTCGCTGAGCTCGGCCTTGGTCGCGAGGGCGCTGATCAGACCGGTCCAGGATGGCGCACCAGCCGGGATGCTCGCGCCGCCGCCGATGAACAGGGCCAGCGCGCCCCGCTGCGCGGTGTCGCCGATCGGCTCGGCCGCCTCGAGATTCGCCGGCTCGAAGTAGCGCTGGGGCTCCACCCGCCGTTGGTGCTGCAGGGCGGCGTAGGACGCGGAGCTGGTGGCGACGATGGCGATGTCGATCGCGTGCTCGTGCACGAAGCTGCGGCAGAGGTCCAGCAGCCGCTCGACCACCTGCCCGCGCTCGCGCTCGAAGCCGCCGCCCTCGGTGCCGATCACCGGGAGGACCACCAGGGGCAGCGGACGACCCTGGATCTGGCTCCGGAGATCTGAGTCCGCCACGTCGGAGAGCGCCGCACGCAACCGGCCGAAGCTGTCGCCGGCGTCACTTCTCCGGCCGGTCACATCGAGGAACCAGACAGCCGCTCCCGTCGCACTGCGGCCCCAACCATGGGCGTCCCAGTCCTCGGGTCGATGCTCATCCGCCTCGAAAGGCCCGGACGGTGACACGGCCTGGTGCCAGGACTGCCCAACGCGGAAGGCGCCGTCGGTCGAGATGAGGGCCGCGTCGGCCACCATCTCCCCGATCCTGCCCCTGACGACGAAGACGTGGCCGTTGGCCAAGGTCGGCACCACCTCTCCGCGAACC
>JBJMIS010000037.1:0-38352 GCA_045806705.1 Friedmanniella sp. | reverse complement strand
AGGCGGCTCCCTCATCGCTCTCGCCGAGCCAGCGGCGGAGCCGGCTCATGTTGGATCGGCGGGTCCCCTCCGCGACCGCCAGCGCGGCGGCCATCGTGTGCGCCGATCGACCCGGGAACTCCAGCAGCCAGGCGCAGTACTCCAGGCACTGCTTCGCGGCGCGCGCCGGCAGCTCGCCGGTCGCGCCCAGCAGCTCGACCGGACCGAGCAGCATCAAGGTGGGGTGCGCGACGGCGTCCCAGCCGCTGCCTGCTGCCGTCGGTCTCATCTCGTCCCCCTCCCCCGCCTCTGCCGCCCACCCTCCGAACCGTCTGCCGAGATGGCTGACGTTGTCCGGCGGCGGGTCCGGCTCGTCGCTCTCCCGCCACCAGGGAGCGGCCGTCGTCTCGGGGGTCCCGGTCGCCGCGATGAGCTCGACGACGGCCTCCGCCTCCTCTGCGGCAAGTGCCTGCGGGGCCAGCTCCAGACCCAGTGGCTGCAGCAGGGCGTGATCCCGGTTGCCGTCCAGCTGTAACGACCACTCGGCGCCATCCCCGCCGAGCACGACCGCCGCCGTCGTCACCCGCGGTGCCTCGCACACCAGGGCGCGGAGTCGGCGCCGCTGATCTCGGGTGAGCTCCCCGGTCACCAGGACGATCTCGGGAGCCCAGGGGTCAGCCAGGTCGGGGTCGAGCCGGTGCTGGCCCAGCACCTCGTACGGCTGGTGGCGCCGCTGGTCGGCCGCGCGCCGCTCGAGCCGTTGCAGCAGCTGCTCGGGGTCCTCGGCACGCTGGACGCCGTGGTGCCCCAGCACCTCGGGCAGTCGGGCGCCCTGCCCGAGCAGGGTGAGGGTCATCTCCTCCGCCCAAGGCGAGAAGGACAGCTCCACCGCCATCGCGCTCAGCACCGCTAACCCGGCGGCGGGGTCGTCAGCCTGCAGCTCGAGGAGTCCCAGCGCCTCGAGGTCGGCGAGGACCTGGCGGTCCTGCCGATCGCGACCGAGTGTGACCAGCGCGGGCCAGGGCCGCAGGGCCTCCTCGACGCCGGGGACGGAGCGGAGGTAGTCGAGGCCGCTTCGGTCCAGGACCCACGACGAGCCCTGCACCTCGAAGCCCAGTGGCGCCTGCGAGCACGGTTCCGCGAGCACGAACTCGATCCGTTCTCCGCCGACCAGGGCGAGCCGCAGCGCTGGCAGTGGCAGCTGTGCCGCCCGGCAGGAGGCGCCGATGGCCCGCAGTGCCTGGTCCAGGCTCCGCAGCGTCATCGGCCGCTGGCGTCGGCCGAGGGCCACCTCGACAGGACGTGCCGAGGGCGGTGGGTGGGGGATCCGGCGACCCACAGGTCGAGCCTGCAGCTGCTGGCGGCGACGGAGGGCAAGCCCGGTCAGCAACCCGGCGGCCAACAGCCCGCCCACCGCGCCGAGCGGCAGCATGGCGTCCGACTGCTGCTCGACCTGCTGGCCGGCGTCCTGGCCGGGAGCAGTCGCTTCCGCGCGGTCGGGCTCGACGCGCCGCGGCTCGCTCGGGTCGGCGCGGTCGGCGGTCCGGCGGCTTCCCACGGACGGCTCGCTCGGGCTTCGGGCCTCAGCTGCGGTGGGGGGCCGGTCCCGGGCCTCCTCCGCCGCGCGGCCCGGCCCACGCCTCGCATGGTCCTGAGACCTCGCGGGGCCCGGCAGGTCGAGGCGGATTCCAACCTCGAGCTCGTCGGGGTCACTGAGCTGCGCCCGGTTGGCGCGGAACAGCTCCGGCCACCGGTCGGCGGCACCCAGCTCGCGGTCCGCGATGGCGCTCAGGGTATCCCCGGAGCGCACCTCGACGGCGCGCGTCGGGTGGGCGTCGGCGGCCTCGTCCTGGGGGATCACCAGCCGCCAGCCGGCTGTCAGCCGGTCGGGGCCGCCGGTGAGCAGGTCGGGGTTGGCGGTGGCGATCCGGCGCCACTGCCGTCCTTCGCCGTAGTAACGCTCGGCGAGGCTCCACAGGTCGTCTCCCGGCCGGACCAGATGGGTCCGCCGGGTCAGGGATGTGCTCGCGCGGGCCGGTGCGACCGCCGGCTTCGGCGGCTGAAGCCCAGCAGATGGCGAGACCTTCGGAGTTGTTGGAGTCCGCGGTGGAGCGGCCTGGGCCACGGGAAGGCCAGGATCGACGTGCGGGACAGCCGGGGCCGCGGCCAGCGTCAGCACCGCAAGGATCAGCCCCGAGGCGACCCGCTGCGGAGCGGACAGACCGGGCAGCCGGATCTGGATCCGCTGCCGGGTCAGCAGTGCGACAAGTTCGGCGACGACCGAGAGGGCGAACACCGCCCACGCCAGCCAGGCCACAGCCGTGATCAGCCCGAGCAGAACCGATCCGTCATCGGGCCGCAGCAAGACCTCGAGCACCGACCGGGGTGCCAGCCGCCCAGGCAGGGGGCTGCCGCGCAGGGCGACCAGAGCCACCGGCACGCCGGCCAGGGCCGTCAGCAGCACGACGAGTGCGACAACGCTGCGGATCAGCCGGAACAACGCGGCACCCTCCCCCGGGAGCGGACAGTTGGCTCAGCCTGGCCGAGCGCCACCGGCCGGGGAAGGCCCCGGTGTTGTCCGGACGAGGCGGGTGTTGTCCGTCCTCGACCCGACCCGCGCTCACGCATCAAAAATCTTCAGCAGCGCGGCGACGAGGAAGATCAGCCCGAAGATCAGCGCAGGCAAGGTCATGTAGATCGTCATGCCTTCGGCCTCCGCGCTCGCCTTGATCTGCTCCTGCGTGAGGTGCGCATCACGCAGCTCACGTACCCGGGCGCGCAGGGCGCCGGACAGGGCGGCGCCGGTCTCGTCGAGCTGCATCACGTCCGCGACGTCGGCCAGCTCCGGCAGGCTCAGCTGCACCGCCAGCCGGCGCAGCTCGGCGTAGGGCGCCTGCTGCTCCAGCCGGGCGCGGTCCAGCGCGGCACGGATCTGGACGAAGAGCGGCACCTCGCTCACCAGTGCGGCGTTCTGCAGCGCCTGCGGCGCGGAGGCGTTCGTCAGCCGCTCCAGGGTGACCAGCTCGAGGTAGAGCAGCAACGCGTCGACGGCGCTCGAGCGCAGCACGGCAGCGGACCGGTGCAGCAGGAGGTCGGGGACGAAGAAACCGGTCACGGCCCCGGCCACGCCCGCCAGGGCAGGCAGCGGACTCGGTGTGCCCGTCACCACGGCTGCGGCGCCGCCGAGGACTGCGGGTAACGCCGCTCCCACGATGGCCATCACGGCCTTGTCGGCGTAGAACTCGGGGATGGACTTGTCCCTCAACCGCAGCGCCTGGCGCTGCCGCTGGGACAGCGGGATGGGAGTGCGCCGGTACAGGGCAGCGCCGAGCCGTTCCGATCGGCTGGTCACCGGTCCCACCTCGCGTCCGCCCTCCCCCGTGTGGCTCGCGTCGCCGGCCCGGGCGAGCGCCGGCTCCAGACGCGGCGCAGCCGGCACCACGGCCACGACGACGGCGACCAGACCTGCAGCTACCAGGGCGCCGGCCAGCACAACCAGGGTGAACGTCACCGGCCGGCTCCCACCAGGATCCGGGGGCGCTCCCGCTGCTGCGCCTTGCGCCGCATGAGGAGCAGCGACCCGGCGTAGGCCGCCACCAGCAGGGTCAGGACCACCTGTCCGAGCGGGCTCCGGTACGGCTCGAAGAACCGGGGCGAGGCGGCAAAGGCGGCGAGCAGCGTGACGAGCGAGATGACCGTCACCTGCCGCACGACGACGAACGGCTTGGACCGTTCGACCTCGATCGCCCGGCGCCCCTGCAGCGTCGCCTGAATCGAGTCTGCGAGGGCCTGCAACGTGACCGAGGCCCCGTTCGCCCCCCGGTTGGCAGCCAGGATGAGGGCGGCGAGCACCGCGTCGGCGTCCGGTGAGTCGAGGGCATCCGCCATCCGCAGCAGCGCCTCCCGGGTGTCCCACCGGTTGTTCAGCCGGGCGACGAGGGCCGCGACCTCCTCGGCCAGCAGCGGAGGAGCAGTCCGTCGGGAGATCCGGAGGGCGTCGGTCACCGACTTGCCGGTGGCAAGGGTGGCGCTCAGCCCCCGCACCCACCGGTCGAGGGCTTCGAGCAGCGCCACATCCCGAGGCTTCGGAACGCTGAGCAGGTAGGGCAGCCCGACCGCCAGCGCCGGCAGCACCACCAAGGCGACGACCCAGCCGGTCAGCGCCGCCACCACGAAGCCGGCGAACAGACCGCCGACCAGCAGGAGATCGCGCTGCTTCCCCCGCCGCCCGGGGGGCCGTCGACTGAGCCTGCTCCACCAGCCGGCCGTCAGTCGGCGACCCCCGGTCGTGGGGCGCGCTTCCTGGGCCCGTAGGCCGAGCAGGAGGGCCCAGGCGCCGGCGACCAGAAGCAGGCCGGCGACGGCAGCGAGGCCGCTCATCCCGCCACCCCTCCCGCGGGGAGTGGGCGGCGGAACGGCAACAGCTCGGCCTCGAAGTCCGCATCGGGGTAGAAGCCGGCCGGCTGGGTCCCGGTCCCGGTGGCCGAGAAGGTCAGATGGGTCACCGGCCGCCCGTTCTCGGTGGCCCGGGTGATCTGGCGGATCTCGGAGATGAAGCGCCGGCGGGTGCCGCCCTTCCACGTCTCGTCCAGCAGCCGCACGTAGACCAGCAGGTGGATGTTGTGGGCGATCTGCCGGTAGGCCTCATCGATGGTCAGCACACCGCCCTGAGCCACCCGTGAGGCCAGCCGGTCGATCGTCGACTCGGCCGAGTGCGAGTGGGTCGTCGAGAGGGTTCCCGTGCCGGCCTGCATCGCCTCGAACATGGCCGCCGCCTCGCCGCCTCGGACCTCGCCCACCACCAGCCGGGACAGGTTCTGGCGCAGGGCCTCGGGCACCAGATCGGAGATGGTGACCTCACCCACCCGGGTGCCGCCGGAGATCTCGCCATGGCCGGTCCGCGCCTGCAGCGCGAGGATGTTCTCCCGTCCTGGCTGCAGGTGCGTCATCAGCTCGTAGTCGGTCTCCAGCGTGCCGAACCGCTCGTTCGCCGGGATGGCGTTGATCAGCGCCCGGAGCAGGGTCGTCTTGCCGGCGCCCTGGTCGCCCGAGATCACCATCGACTTCCGTGCCAGGATCGCCGCGTCGAGGAACTCCGCCACCTCGTACGGCATCAGACCGCCGGCCGCCAGCTGACCGAGAGAGACGTCGGTGAGGGTGTGCTGTCGGATCACGATGCTGGGACGGTAGGAGAGGCCGAAGCCGATAGCGTGCAGCCGGAAGCGTTCGCCCAACGCGAGCGTCATCGAGGGGTGAGTGTCGTCGAAGGGACGCGAGGGGGAACCGTTCTGGCCGAGGAACCGGATGGCCTCCACCAGCTCCTCGTCGCTGTCCGCGACCGGTGGCATCCGTTCCCGTCGGCCGTCGCCGTACTGCACGAAGACCGAGTCCCAGCCGTGGATCTCGATGTTCTCCACCGTGGGCAGCTCGAGCAGCGGCTGCAGCCGGCCGTACCCCAGGATGGAGTCCTCGACGGCCGCCACATAGGCCTGCTCCTGGCTGGCTGACCACAGCTCGGCGCCGGCCCGGTGCAGGGCGCGGACGTGGTCGGCGACCAGTCGGCGAATGACGGCACGGCTGAGCAGCAGCCGGTCATCCGCACCGAGGGGACCACCGCCCGGCCCCTGCGGGTGCCCGGTCTCCTCGGTGATCACCTCGGACGCGCGACGGCGCAGCTCCCCGACCTCGCGCCAGTCGATCTCCACGCTCAGCAGATCCGGACGGGCCGCAGCGAGCTGGTCCCGGGTGCGGTGTCCGATCGTCGCCGGAGCGGTCGTCGTGCGAACCGGCAGACCCGCCACCGCCTGCTCCGGGCTCTCGTAGTCCCGGAGCACCGGAACCTCCTCCAGCCTCGGAGCCTGGCTCGTCTCCTCCACCCTCAGCTCCTCACCAGCTCGGTCGAACGCTGCAGGGCAGCCGCGAAGGTGGACGCCGTCCCGCGGAGCGCGCGGACCAGCGGCGACGCCTCGAACCTGCGGGACTGCGGCGCCCCGTCGGAGAAGTGCGCCGCAGCTGCGGGGTCGTCGGGGATCTGCGCCAGCACCTCGGCGCCGAGGGCACGAGCGATCTCGGCGGCGCCGTAGGGATGACCGGGATCGACCAGGACCAGACCCGTGCGGCTCCGCCCAGCATCATCAACGGTCCGCCGACCGTCCATCAGCGCGGGCAGGTGCACCCGGGCCGACATCACCGACCGGAGGCTGGACCCGAGGACGACCGCGGTCAGCGCGCTGCGCTCCAGCAGGGCTGCGGGCAGGCCCGCCGTCCCCATCCGGCCCGCGTCGACGAGCACGTCCATCTCCACGTCGGAAAGCCGCTCCAACGTCTCGGCCAGCTCGTCCCACACCCCCGCGAAGTGGCCCGCGCTTCCGGGCCGGGTGAAGCCGGGCAGGAACAGCCGCCGGTGGTCGTCCTCCTGGGTCAGCGGCAGGCACTGGTCGATCACCACCTCGCGCAGGGGGCGACGGTCCCGCTGCGCCTCCGCCACCCGCAGCAGCCCCTTGCCGCCGGCGGAGTGACCGGTCAGGTAGCCGGCGAGCACCGCCTGGTGAGCGCCGGCGTCGCAGTCGGCGAGCAGGACCGGTCGAGGCCAGGTGAGTGCGAGCCCGACGGCCAGGGTGGTGACGCCAGGCGCACCAGCAGTCGAGGTGAGGACGAGGATCGCCACCGCTCACCGTCCCGCGTCGCGGACCACGGCGATCCGGTCCTGAGCACCGAGCAGCGCGATCGTCGGGGCTTGGGCCTGGTCGACGTCCACGTCGAGAAGGACGGAGACGCCGTCGGCGCCGGGAACATGGCCGATCACGCGGGCCGGGTAGGTCTTACCGGCCAGCCGGTCCTGGACCGCGGCGTCGGTCGAGGCGGGTGGCAGCGCCACCAGCCGCACCGGCGAGGACGGAAGGAGCAGGGACTCGGGTGCCCGACCGCTGGCGAGCTTGAGGCCCACTGCGGCCCGGCCCTCGGCGGGCAGCGCGGAAGACGCCACGGCCGCACCCGCGACCACGGCCCCGGAGGGCAGGTCGAACACGGCGCGCTGGCCGACCAGCCGCTCAAGGTCGTCCGCCGCGACGGTGTCGGGAAGGGTGCCGCCGCGCAACCGCAGCGTGGTCAGGTCGGCGCGTTCGAGGACCTGCCCGCGGTAGACCGTGCGGGCCGCCGCGACGACGGTGGTCTCGGACGCGACGCGCGCGTAGATCACGTAGGACAGCAGCGCTCCAAGACAGAGCGCGACGACCCCGAGCGCGATCCAGCGGGGGTTGCGCCGGCTCGGCAGTCGGGGCAGCGCCTCGGTGACCGGCGGCCCGGAACGGGCACTCGGGAGTGCTGGTCGGCGGGACGCGCCGCTGCGCGGCTGGGTGTCGATGCTCATGTCAGGCCTGCCGGTCATCGGCCGGGCGCCGTGCGGCGCCCGGGAGCTAGTGGTGTCACCGGGTCCGCCCGGTGGGGACGATGTCGGCCTCGGCGGAGCCACTGCCGGCGACGGTGTGAAGGCCGATCACAGCGAGGAAGATCGTCGGTGCCGTGGCGGAGGTCCGGACGGCCACGACACCCCGCTGCACCGTGACGGTGCCCTGGACGGACGGCTGACCCGCGAGGTAGGCCTTGGCGGCGAGCACCGCGGCGCCTGTCGGGTCCGCGTCGCCCAGCTGCTGGGTGGCAGCAGCGTTCCCCGCGGCACGGGCGGCGCCCGCCGCCGCGGACTCGGCGAGACCGGCGGCGCTGACCTTCTGACCTCCGTCGACCACCAGGCCGGCGACCAGGATCAGGGCGGCCATCAGCAGCAACACGAAGACGCTGACGCTCTGACCCCGCTCGTCGCCACCCACCGGCCGCCTCATCGTCGGCTCCGGTAGGTGTCGAGCGCCGCGGCCCCCTGGCCGTCCAGGGTCAGCGACCCGGGCAGGCCGGGCAGCAGGATGTCCGCGAGCGGCACCGTGCAGCGGACGGTGGCGCGTACCGTCGCCGGCGTTCCGACGGGGACCGCAAAGGCCGCGGTTCGGACCTCGACCGAGCTCGACGCGCAGCGCAGCCCGGCGGTGGACAAGGAGGCCCTCCCCGCGTCCTGACCATCGGCGGCGGCAGGCCCGGGCGCGCGAGCCAGGGAGGCCGCCCGGGCGGCCGACTGTGCCGCCTCCGTCACGGTCGTCCGGGCGAACCAGATCCGGCCACCGGCCACCAGCAGCCCGAGGACGAGGACCAGCGCGGGGACGACGAGAGTCAGCTCGACGGTGGCGGACCCACGGTCGGGACTCGAGTAGGCGCCTCGACTCATGGCGGCGTCACCCGCTCCACAGGGGCTGAGGCCGACTCCTGCAGCCGTGCGAGCCCGAGGTCGAGAATCAGGGGCGCGTCGGCCGTCAACGTGGCGGTCACCGAGGTGGCACTGCGGGAGACCTCCAGGGAGACGTTCTCCAGTCCGCCGGCCCGCGCCAGCTCCATGCCGAGCCGGCGGCTCTCACCGACCCTGCCCAAGCTGCCGCGGGCGGTGTCGACAGCCGCAGCCGCTGCTCGCTCGGCAACGTTCCGGGCGTGCAGCCAGATGCCCGCCTGGATGATGCCGAGCGTCACGAACAGCAGCACCGGCCAGATGACGGCGAGCTGGACGCTCTCGCTCAGCCCGCGCTGGTCGCGGTTGGGGAAGGGCACGGCTACTTCGGCATGCGTCCGGACACGTAGGTGGTGATGGCGCCGATCACGATCAGAGCGACCGCCACCGCACCGGCCAACAGGATGGCGTTCTCGGCGGACTGGCTGAGCCCCCGTTGGTCGCGGCGCCGCGGATCCTTGAGGAGCACCAGCAGGCCGACGGCGGACAGGACGAGGCTCTTGAGGTTCATCGAGTGGTGTTCCTTCCGAGACCGGGTCCCGCGTTCACGAAACCCCCGAGTGGTGTGGCGCGCGCCATTGCGCTCGGCCCTGCAGGTGTGGGGGACCACGTGAACTCCCGTGGGGCAACCACTATGGCGGCTGGCGGACGGGCCGGCAGGCGCTTCGGCACATTTGCGCGGTCTCCCTTCGAACACGGCATTCCCGTCTGCAACCAGACCACCGGCCTGCGCTCCTCCCGCGACCGCTTCACGCCGCCTCGACCAGCTCGGCCGCGTGCGCGGCCAGTCGGGAGACGGCCCGGCTGCAGCGAACCCGGAGCGAGCCGGCGGAGGTGCCGCTGCGCGCCGCAGCCTCGCGGCCACTGAGCCCGTCGACGTAGACGTGACGCAGCAGCCGACCGGTGCCGTCGTCGATCAGGCGCAGCCGGTGGCCTGCGTCAATCACCTCGGCGGCTCCGAGCGCGTGCAGCTCAGCCGCATGGTCAAGAGCGGCCAGCCGAGCCCCCCGCTCGAACAGCGACTCGAGGACTGGACCCGACAGCAGGACCGCAGCCTGCCCGCGGCCCGTGCCGTCCCGGTCGCGCTGGACCATCTTGAGCGTGTCGAGCGCCAGGTTGGCGGCGATCCGCACGGGACGCGCGGCCAAGGGGTACCGGGCGATCACGCACCACATGGCCGCGACGTAGTCGTCGACATCGGACCTGGCGTCGCGCCGAGCCATCTGGACCAGGCGGCCGAGCATCGCCTGCAGAACCGTCCGGGCCGCCAGGTCGTCGCCTCGAAGACTCTCGACCAGGAGCGGCCGCAGAACCTCGTCGTCGCCTCCGGAAGCGGCTGCGACCAGCGCGACCAGACCGGAGCCGGTTCTCTCAGCGTTCAGGGCGGCCCAAGGAGGCAGCGCGCTGGCATCACGCTCCAGCAGCTCACGCCACTCTCGGTTGAGGTCGTCGACGACGCGGAAAGGCGAACGCTGCACGGCGCCGGCTTGGTTTCTCACGAGCCCGAGCCTCGTCCGTATGTGTTGGCCCTCCTGTTGTGCGAGAGCCGGCCGTTGTTGTCCCTCTCTGGCTCGTGTTGTCCGTCCGGACGGCGGTTGAGCCGGCGGCAGGGCGGGTACGCCGCCAGCCATCACCATTCCGGGGGGACACATGAAGCTGAAGCCGATCCATGACCAGGTGGTCGTCGTCGTCGGAGCGTCGAGCGGCATCGGCCGGGAGTCCGCACTCCTGCTGGCGGCACGCGGGGCGCGGGTGGTGGTGGCCGCGCGGAGCGAGCCCGGGCTGATCAGCCTGGTCGCCGAGATCACCGCCCACGGCGGTGAGGCGACGTTCGTCGTCTGCGACGTGGCCGACCCTGACCAGGTGCGGCACGTCGCCGAGGTGGCGGAGGAGACGTACGGTCGCATCGACACCTGGGTGAACGTCGCCGCGACGTCGGTCTACGCCCGGTTCGAGGACACCACCCCGGAGGAGTTCCGGCGGCTCACCGAGGTCAACTACCTGGGCCAGGTGCACGGAGCCCAGGCGGCACTGCCGGCCCTCCGCCGCGCGGGCGGCGGGGCGCTGATCGCGATCTCCTCGGTGGAGGCGATCGTCTCGCTGCCGCTGCACGCGGCCTACAGCGGCTCCAAGCACGCCGTCGAGGGAGCCATGGACGCGCTGCGTCGCGAGCTGATCGCGGACAAGGAGCCGATCTCGGTGACCAGCATCAAGCCCGGCACCATCAACACGCCCTTCTTCAACAACTCCCTCAACAAGATGGACGTCAAGCCGAAGGGCCCGCCGCCGATCTACCAGCCGAAGGTGGTCGCCGACTGCGTCCTCTACGCCGCCGAGCACCCGGTCCGGGACCTGTTCGCAGGCGGCGGTGGCCGGCAGATGGTGCTCAGCCAGCTGACCATGCCCCGGCAGGTCGACCGGGTGCTCGGTCGGCTGGGCATCCCCGCCGAGCGCACCAAGGAACCGGCGCCCGGCGGTTCGCCCGGCAACCTCTACGCGCCGCGGACCGAGGACAACCGGACCGAGGGCGACTTCAGCGGACGGGCCCGCGGGTTCAGCCTCTACACCTGGTCCCGGCTGCATCCTCCGGCCGCGCTGGCCGCCGGCTCGCTGCTCGGCCTCGGGCTGGTCCAGCTGCTCCGGGCGGGACGCACGGCGAGGAGCTGACCCGGCCCCCCGGCCGCCCGCCGCGCCCAGATGCTGGCAGGCGGGCGGGCGAGGCTCAGACCGTGGGCGGCAGCGGCTCGACAGCCCCCGGGTCGATCCCCTCGCCCGGGCCGAGCGGGATCGGGTCAGGCACCTCGGGGAGCTCCGGGTCCTCGGGCAGCTCGGGGTCCTCCGGCAGCTCCGGGTCCTCGGGCAGCTCCGGGTTCTCCGGCTTGGACGTGCCGCGCGGGTCGAAGGCACCGGCCATCAGGATCAGCGACCCCATGGCGAAGTTGTTACCGGGGTTGAAGCCGGGGTTGGCGTTGAAGTAGGACGTCTTGTCCAGCGCCAGCAGGCTCAGGATGACCTCGGCCACCAGCCGGCCGCCGACCGGGCCGAGCTTGTCCCCGCCGCCCAGCTCGGCCTCCTTCAGCAGGTAGTACCAGAGCGGCGCCTTCTTGTTCCAGCCGGCCTCGGTCAGGCCGAGCTCGGCGTTGCTCAGCGCCTTCAGCCCCATCGCCACGGCGACGTCCTGACCGGCCGGCAGCCCGAGCCGTTTGCCACGCAGCAGGTTGCGCTCGGACAGCGCGACGATCGCGTCGGCGGTCGGCGCCACGACGGTCTTGGGCAGGGTGGCCAGGGGCATCGAGATCTGGGTGTCGATCTTCCGCGCCATGTTCCGGTCGTCCGGGGAGTCCACGCCGGGGATGTCGAAGAAGTAGTTCCAGTCGATCCACAGGTTCTGCGGGATGGGTCGGTTCCCGCGCATGTCCTCATAGCCGTCGCGCCCGAAGATGGGGACGGTGTGGCCGTCCTGCACCTCGTACTCGGCACGGATCATGCTGTGCCCGTAGCGGTAGGCGGCGCCGGCGTACTCGATCGGCATGAACGGCCTGTTCGGGTTCTTCGGCTTGTAGAAGGAGGCGGCCGCGGTGAGCACGCCCCCCTTCCGGACGAGCAGCCGGTCGACCAGGCTCTGGCCGACGATCCGGGGCAGGAAGTCGTGCACGATCAGCCACTGGTAGTGCCACCGGGTCAGCTGCCTCGCCTGCTCGAACGTCTTGCCCTGGTCGCGGAACGTGTTGTGCAGGCGCAGGAAGACCGTGTGCAGCTGAGCGACGATGAGGTTCTCGTCGTTGCGCGGGTCGCCGAGGAAGGCCGCGCCGACCTCGTCCCGCGGCAGGTCGGCGATGCCGTCGTGGGTGTTCACCAGCAGGTAGCCCGGCCGGGCCGGGTCGTAGAGCTCGGGGTTGGCGGTCGGACCGCCGCCGTAGACGCTGCCCAGGTCGAACCGCGGCGTGTCGAAGTTGGTCATCGCCAGCGGGTCCTGCTGCTGCTGGGTCAGCGGCGTCTTGTCCAGAGTCATGTCGTGGTCGATGAACTGGCCGAAGTAGATGAAGCCGGCCGGGATGGGGCCGTCGTAGTCGGTGTCGCTGTCCTTGACGTCCGACAGCGGCGACTTGCGGTCGTTCATCCTCCCGGCGAGGTCCTTGAGCAGCGCGTCCGACGGACTGTACGCGGGCAGCTTCTTGAACATCAGGCCGAAGCGTGCCTCCTTGTCCCGACCCTTCTTCGCCACCAGGTCCAGGCCGCGCAGCGCCTGGCCGTGAGTGCCCTTCAGCGCCCGCTTCTTCGCCGCGTACGCGCGGACGGTGCTGCCCAACCCGGTCACGCCGCTGACCAGGCGCGCGGAGACGAGCCCGCCGAAGGCGGCGCCCAGCAGCGTCCGCCGGGCCACCCTCCCGACGGGCGGAGCGGCTACTGCTTCACGTGAAACGGCAGTTGGCCGGGACTGGCCACTGAAAGGGCACGTGGCCGTGGCCGTGCTGGTGTTCATCGTCGTTCTCCCCCTGAGTTGGACTAGCCCCAGCCTCGCGGGCGGAGAGCGGTCGTCCGCAGCCCCAGGTGGGGGGAAGGCCCCACCCACAAACTGGGGTGGCAGGAAGGGGCTCGCCGTCCTGCGACGAGCCCCTGCAGGGCGTCCGGACAGGATCGCCTAGGGGGTAGGCGGTCCCCCGTCCTGACCGTCCGCACAACCGCGGTGCCAGCCGGCGAGAGGAACCTCACGGTTCACCGGCGGCCACCGGTCCAACCGGTTGCTCCTGAGCCGTAAGTCTTGGGCAGCGGCGCGGGCCCACGAAGCCACATCTGGAGGGACCTAGTACCCCTTCAAACGGGGGTACTACGTCCTCTCGTGCCCATCGCCGTCACTCGTCGAGCAAACCGAGCTGACGGGCCTTGAGCACGGCCTCCAGCTGGCTCGCCGCGTTCAGCTTCTGCCGCACGGCCTTGATGTAGCCCCGGCAGGTGTTGACCGTGATCCCGAGGGCCGGCGCCATGTCCTTGACCGGTGTGCCGCGAGCCAGCAGCCGTAGCACGTCGATCTCCCGCTGGCTCAGGTCCGGTGCCGCCTCGGCCGCGAAGGTGGGCGCCGTCGCGGCGAACGTGGACGGCGCCACCAGCATCTGGCCCCGCTGGACACTGGTGAGGATGGCGATCATCTCGTCCAGGGAGCCGTTCTTCGGCACGAACGCCGACGCCCCCGCCTGGGCTGCCCGACTCACCCACTCCGAGGAGGTGTAGGCCGTCACGACGGCGACCACGGCGTCGGGGACGGCCTCCCGCAGCTTCGCGGTGGCGGTCAACCCGTCCTCTCGGGGCATCTGGATGTCCATCACGACGATGTCGGGCTGCAGCCGCCGCGCCAGCGCCACCCCTTCGGCCGCCGACTGGGCGATCCCGACGCAGGTCAGCCCGGCCACCGAGTCCAGCGCTGCGGACAGCATCTCGGCGAAGGAGCGGTGGTCGTCGACCACCAGCACCGTAGCTTCGGGTGCGCTGCCATCCTCCACGTGCGCTCTCTCCTGCGTGTCCTGCCCCGAGCGCATTCCCTCGTCCTCAGCGTTCATCGACCCCGCCCCGGCTACTGGTCCCAACGTGAGGGTCCACCGTACGGTGCATCGCGGCTCCGACGCTGGGATGGACGGAAACCTGGAGCCGGGAGGACGCAGGAGGTCGAGCGACGCGCGGCGCCGCTCAGCCGGCTACAGGAAGCAGGACACCCACCATGACGATGGCGCCCATCACGATGACCTCCCCGAGCACCAGGCCGGCCAGCAGCAGGCGACGGCCTGCCGTCAGCACCTCGATGGTCCCGCGACGATGGCGGTAGCCGAGCGTCGCCACCAGGCCGACCGCGGCGAGCTGGGCGACCCCGAGGCTCGCCGGAACCGGCCGGTCCACCAGCAGCAGCCCGGCGACGACGGCCGACGCGCCGACGACCAGGGCGGCAGCCGAGACGAGGTCCCCGAAGCGGGTCAGGTGGTAGCGCAGCTGGTAGGCGGGGGTCTGCAGGTGAGGCACGGCGGTGAGGGCTCCGAGCCACACAGCGACGGCGACGAGCTGGAGGGCCGCCAGCACGATCAGCAGCGGTCGGTCGGAGCCTGCGGTGACCTGGGCGGCGGTAGCGGAGACGGGGACGCCCGCGACCAGTGCGGCCGAGCTCAGGGCCAGCAGGCCCAGTGACTCCCGCCAGCTGCCGAACCGCCGGCCGCACAGGGCGACGAGCAGGGCGACGCCCGCGATCGTCAGCCGTCCCACGATGGCGTCGCTCGAGCCGATCGCGGCCAGTGGATTGGTTGCTCTCAGCAGGTCGAGGCCCCCGTCGGGCGCAGCCGCCAGCGTGAGCACCAGCCATGCCGCCGTCACGGCCGCCCAGACGGCGGCCCAGCGCGACGCCATCGTCATCAGGTGCTGGCTGGCCACTGTCCGGCTGCGGCCGCCGATCACGGCGCGCAACGCGAGCAGACCGATCACCGGGCCGCCCGGCAGCAGGAACAGCGCTTCGGCCGGCGGCACTGCCCACGAGGCCGGTACGGCGCCACCCTGCTGCCACCACCGCAGGCCGACCAGCACGGCGAGCCCGGCGAGCAGCGCGGTCGTGGCCAGGCTGGGAGCCAGGCTGGCGAGATCACGGATCCGGGTGCGGGTGTCGAGGATGGCTCGCTGGGCGACGTAGGACATTGGGGGCCTCCTCTGGAGCTGGCCTCGACGACGTGGGGGTCCACCGGCTCAGGCTCTGAGTCCCACTGTGCCGGGACGGCCGCGCGGGAGGCAGGCCTCTCGAGGGGGGCGCCCGACCCCTCAAAACGAGGGGTTTCGGCGCTCAGTCGGGGCAGGCCGACCAGAGGGTGGTGACCAGCCGGCCGTCGATCCGGCTGACCGGGACCGGTCCGTAGGCCCGGGAGTCGACCGAGACCTCGCGGTCGTCGCCCATCAGGAAGACCGTCCCGTCCGGGACCGTGACCGGACCGAAGTAGACGCCGTCGATGGAGGCGGTGTCGACGTACGGCTCCGCCACGGGACGGCCGTCGACCTGGAGCACGGCGTCGGCGATCTCGACGCTCTGCCCGCCCAGCGCGACCACCCGCTTGATCTGCTCGGCGTCGGTGATCGGGCTGGGGAAGGTGACGATGTCGCCGACCTGCAGGTTGCCGCGCGGGGCGAGGTGGTCGACGATCACGATGTCCCCGGTGCAGACGGTCGGCGCCATGCTGCCGGAGGAGACCCGGACCGGGTCACAGACCGTCAGCCGGCCGGCGACCACGCCGGCCAACAGGACTGCCACCACCGCCACGGGTCGCCAACGCACGGGTGCGGCCTCCGACTAGGTCAGGCGACGGTGGAGAGGCCGGAGAGGTCCTCCGGCCAGGCGGTGCCGCCCTGCGCGACGTGACGGATGGCCTGGAGTACGAGATCGGCGTCGGAGCCCTTGATCAGGTAGCCCACGGCGCCGTTGGCCTCCGCTGCGGCCCGGGTGCTGGGTGCCGTGTCGGAGGTCAGCATGATCACCCGTGCATCCGCTTCCTCACGCTGCAGCGCAGCGGCGGCGTCGATGCCCGACACCGCGCCCATCCGCACGTCCATGACGACGACATGCGGGTGCAGCTCGCGGACGGCTGAGGGGACCTCGGCTCCGTCCGTGCACTCGCCGACAGCTTCGAGGTCCTGGCTCGCGTTCACGAGGTCGACCAGACAGCCGCGGAAGAAGTCGTGGTCATCGACGATCAGCACCCTGGTCACCAGCGGCCCTCCCGACCTCCGATTGGTCTTCATGTAGGAGTAGACGCTCCTGCCGTCCCAGCATGACGCACCAACCGTCGTGGATCCAACCCCGCATCGAGTCCAACCGCTACCCCCAAGGTGGGGGTCCGGAACCGGGTTTTCTGAGCAGGAGAGCTAGTCGCCCGACGTCGCCCCGAGCGGCAGGACCGCCTGTACGGTTGTGCCCTGTCCCGGGGCGGAGGTGATCCGCAGTTCGCCGCCGATGCTCTCGACCCGGTCGGCGAGCAGCCGGAGTCCCAGGTGGCCCTCTGCGCGCCGGTCGAGCCTGCTGACGTCGACCCCGACCCCGTTGTCGGCGACCACCAACCGCGCGCAGGGCTGGTCGGTCCCGCGGAACCCCTCGACCAGGCCGAGGGTGACCTTCACCATGCTGGCCTGCGCATGCTTCTGCACGTTGGCGAGCGACTCCCGTGCGACGCGGTAGAGGGTCGCGACACCCTCCTCGCTGAGCCCTGGCACCTCACCGAGATCGAGCTCCACCTGCGCCCCGGACTCCCGCACCTGGTCGGCGAGAGTCGTGATCGTCTGGTCGAGGTTGCCGCTGCGCAGGTCCGGCGGGTAGAGGTCCGTCATCAGCCCCCGCAGGCTTTCGATCGACCGCTGCAGAGCGTCTTGCACGCGGGCCATCAGCGACGCGTGCCGGTCGATGACCGTGGGCGCGACGGCGCCGAGGGCGTAGCTGATCCCCGCCAGGTCCTGGATGGGGCCGTCGTGGAGGTCGGCGGCGAACCGCACCCGCTCGCGGTCGGAGACGCTGAGGGCGCGTTCCAGCAGCCGGGACCGCTCGTGCTCGTGCCGTTTGATCCGCCGAGCCAGCGAGAGCGCGATCGGGATCTGGATCAGCTGGAGGATGACCAGGGGGATCAGCACCAGGGGCAGGGTCTGCTGCAGCAGCCGGTGCGCCACCTGGTCGACCCGCTCGTAGTTGTAGTACGCCTCGAAGACCAGCGGAGGCTGCCCTGTCACCTGCAGGGGCGTGTAGACCTCGACGAAACGTTCGGGCTCGGCAGCAGCGTCGTCAGCCGGCATGGCGGGGTTGTCGGCTTCCGGCTCGCCGTCCTCGAAGTCTGACGTGGTCTCTCCCGCGATCGCCTGGGGAACCCCGTCCGGGGGCGGGCTCACCTTGTGCCCGATGTCCTCAGCCTTGTTGCTGAAGAGCACCAGACCGTCGGCCGACCAGACCGTGACCTCGGTCAGGTTGCCGTCCGCCATCCGGTTCTGCACCGTCCGCGTCAGCTCCTCGGCCGCGCCTGGCTGCTTGGCCAGGTACCTTCCCACGGCCGGGCCGATCACCAGCTTCGCCAACCTCTGGGTCATCCGCTCGGAGTCCTCGAGCGCCTGGTCCTGGGCCACGGACCGGCTCGCGAAGGCAGCCCCCAGCCCGATCACCACCATCACCAGGAAGCCGAACCCCACGAGCAGCGCCAACTCGCGCCGGGCACCGACACGCAGCACCCGGGCGCGCTGACCACCACCCCTCATACGTCGAGCAGCTCGAGCTGTCGGGCTCGGTTGACCGCCTCGATGCGGCTGCTGACCTGAAGCTTCGCGTACACACCCTTGATGTAACCCCGGCAGGTGTGGACGCTGATGCCCATCACCTTGGCGATGCTCTTGGCCTGCAACCCCTGGCCGATGTAGCTCAGCACCTCCAGCTCACGCACCGTCAGCTCCTGGTGGACGTCGCCAGCAGCACCGGTACGCGGCGGCGCTGCCCGCCGGACGGACGGCGCCACACTCATCCGGCCAGGCTTCGCCGCCTTCAGCATGGTGATCATCTCGGCCAGGGAGCCGCCCTTGGGGATGAACGCGGAGGCGCCGGCCTGCGCGGCGCGCGCCACCCACTCGCCGTCGTGGTGGCCCGTGACCACCGCGACCGCGGTCGTCGGGCTGGCTTCGCGGAGGCGGCGGGTGGCCACCAACCCGTCCGTACCCGGCATCTGGATGTCCATCACCACCACCGACGGCGACAGCTCCTTCACTCGCTCGATCCCCTCCGCCGCCGAGGCGGCCGTGCCAAGGCAGCGGATCCCCTCGACGGAGCTCAGCGCCGCCGACAGCAGATCAGCGAAGCACCGGTGGTCATCGACGATCAACACCGTCGTCTCCTCCGCGCCGCTGTCGCTGTCCGCCCCGAGTCCCACTCGCGCACGACTGTCTGTTTCGTTCGACATTTGTCCCCCAAGAACGCGTCGCCGGAACGTAATAATAGAACCTCTTGGCCTCCAACCGCTTGAAAGTAAAAGTCCAACATGAGGCGGCGGCACTTTTGTGCGTCGCCCCGCTCAGCCGACGGCAAGTTTGAGCTCCCACTGGGTGCCCCGGCCAGGGGCGGATCGCACGCGGAGGTCCGCGCCTGCCGCGCGGGCGTCGTCGACCATCAGCCGGAGGCCGTACTGGTCGGGCTGGGGGTCCTGTAGGACCCTGCCGGGGTCGAAGCCGATGCCGTCGTCGGTGACCGACAGAACCACGGAGTCCCCCGCGTCGGTCAGCCGCACCCATACGTGACGGGCCTGGGCATGTCGGGCGACGTTGCGCAAACACTCCTGCGCTACCCGGAAGACCAGCCGCTCACCGTCACGGCTCAGCCGGCCGCGGCTCACCTCCGGCAGCTCGACCTCCACCTCGAGACCACGGGTGATCGGCCCCTCCACCAGGTCGAGCAGGACGGCGTCGAGCCCGGTCGCGCTCAGGCTCGGGGGGTAGATCTCCACCAGCAGGGAGCGCAGCCCCCCGATGCTGCTGCGAACGGCCTCCGACGCCCGCGCCAGGCTGCTCGCCAAGGGCCCCTGGCCGGCCTGCTCGGCCCGCCGGACGGCCCCGGAGAGCACGAACGCGGTGCCGGCCAGATCCTGCACCACACCGTCGTGCAGGGTGGCGGCGATCCGCCGCCGTTCGGCCGTCGAGATCTCGGCCGCCTGCACGAGCAGCATCTCCCGCTGCTGCTGGGTCTTGCGCAGCTGCACGAGCAGTCCCCAGATCACGGGCAGCAGGAGCAACAGCAGCAGCAGGATGCTGGCGTAGGTGACGAACGCGAAACCCCGCCAGATCTGCCCGACCCGGCCGTTGCCGCCGTCGTAGCGGAAGTAGGTCTCGAACAGCAGCGGCGTCCCGGACGGCGTCGTGGCCCGGGTGTAGACCTCGAGCAGCTTGCCCGACCCCACCTCGAAGCGGTTCTCGGGCTCGGTCAGGTCGGAGACGCCCGCCTCGGGCGAAGCACCTTCGGCCAACACGGCGCGCTCGGCGGCGTCGATGGGGAAGCGGTTCCCGATCAGACGGGGCTCGTCGGAGTAGAGGATCCGCCCGTTCGCGTCCCAGAGCTTGACCCGGACGACGGCGTCATTCAGCACGTAGCGTCGGACCGCCGCGTCCAGCACCGCGGTGGACTCGGGGCTGGCGGAGAGCACGTCGTCCCCGATCGAGGGCTGCACCACGCTGCCGGTGATGACGACGGCACGCTGCGTCGCGTCGACGGCGGACTCCCGCTGAGCCTCCTGGCGGCTGAGCACCGCGGCCACCACCGCCACGATCACCACCACCAGGGTGGTGAGGGCCACCACCCGCGCATAGAGCCGCCATGAGGGCCGTCTCGACCCTGACCCCTGCGCCGACACCGGCTCGGCGAGCACCACCCACGGCGTGTCGGCGCCGGTCACCTGCTGAGGTGACTGAAGGGTCATCGGTGGTCCATTCGGCTCTGAGACGACGCGGCGGCACGCCGATGGCGCCTCCGTTGGCGGGGCTGGGCACGCTCGCCGTGCACAACTTCCCCCATGATCCGCCGCTCTGCGGATCCGTCACAATCAGCCCTTGGTCGTAGTACCCCTGCGACCGCACCCGCCGTTACCCGCCGGCCCGCAGATGTGAGCGACAGCACGCCCCTGCCGCGGAATCCCTCCTGGCCAGCGCCGGTTTCAGCAGACATGCCCGAGCTCTTCGAACCGATCACCCTGCGCGACCTCACCATCTCCAACCGGATCTGGCTGGCACCCATGTGCCAGTACTCCGTCCTCGCTGGGGACGGGGTGCCCACGGACTGGCACCTGGTGCACCTCGGCGCGCGGGCCCAGGGCGGCTTCGGCCTGATCCTCACCGAGGCCACGGCCGTCGTCCCGGAGGGGCGGATCAGCCCCCAGGACACCGGGCTGTGGAACGACGAGCAGCGGGAGGCCTGGCGGCGGATCGTGCACTTCGTGCACGGCCAGGGCGCCGCGGTGGGTGTGCAGCTCGCGCACGCCGGGCGGAAGGGATCCACGTACCGCGGTTTCGTCGGCGAGCCCAGCGGCAGCGTCGCGGTGGAGGACGGCGGGTGGACCACCCTCGGACCGTCGGACGCCGCGTTCCCGGGCTACGACGCCCCACGGGCGATGACGCCGGCCGACATCGCCGCGGTGGTGGCCGCCTTCGCGCAGGCTGCCCGCCGGGCGGACGAGGCCGGCTTCGACGTCGTCGAGATCCACGGTGCGCACGGCTACCTCGTGCACCAGTTCCTCTCCCCGCTCTCCAACCACCGCACCGACGCCTACGGCGGCAGCTTCGCCGGCCGCACCCGGCTGCTGCTCGAGATCGTCGACGCCGTCCGCGCGGTCTGGCCGGCCGACAAGCCGCTGTTCGTCCGCCTCTCGGCCACGGACTGGATCGAGGGCGGCTGGGACCTCGAGCAGTCGGTCCGGCTCTCGGCCGTGCTGAAGACTCGCGGCGTCGACCTGGTCGACGTCAGCTCCGGTGGCAACGCGCTCACCGACATCCCGGTGCGGCCGGGGTACCAGGTGCCGTTCGCTCAGGCCATCCGCTCCGAGGCGAGGATCCCGACCGGTGCCGTGGGGCTGATCCAGACGCCGGAGCAGGCCGAAGAGATTCTGACCGCCGGTGAGGCGGACGCGGTCTTCCTCGCGCGAGCCGCCCTGCGCGAGCCCACCTGGCCCCTTCGGGCGGCCGCCGAGCTCGGCCTGTCCTGGCACCAGGCGCCCTACCCCGCTCCCTACACCCGGGGCACCTGGGACGACGTGCTGAAGGCGGCCTGAAGCCGATTCCCGGAAGAAAAGCCAGAAGCGGTGGGCCGCCCGCCCACCGCTTCTGTTTGTCCGACGACCGCCCCATTCCTCCGATGGATAGGGAGTGGAGAGCCCGAGCTCGCCCTGCGTCAGGCCCCTCGAGGTTGATGGGAACCGCCAGGCCGATGATCGCCCGACGGCAGGAGCGGCAGGGCGGCCACCCGGGCCCTGATCTCCGACCGGCTCACGTCCTGTACCTCGGCTTCCGACCAGGTGTGCTGGTCACTGGCGGTTCCCGAGTGAGCGCAACCTTAAGGAGACCACCGGGAGCCCGCAAGGCTCGCGAAGGGATTGAGGACCTTCGGCCCTTGGGGCGCACGCTTCCTGGCGCGAAAGCCGGGAAAAGCGCGGACCCTAGGTCCCCGCATCGGCGGGCCTTCGCCCCGACCACCCAGCCGTCACGCTCGACGAGCCGGCCACTGCGGCATGGCAGACTAGCGACCCAGATTGAGAGGTCAGGCCGGAGCGCCGTGTCGTCGCGCAGCCGGGACCCTGAGGCCACGACCACAAGGAGGGGAAGGAGGTCGGTGCTGCCATGACGGCGCCCACCCGCGAGAGCGAGACGGAGTTCGAACCCGTCTACCACCGTTACGGTCCGCACCGTGCCGGCCTGCCGCCCCTGGTCCCCTACTTCCGCGAGCTCTGGCTCCGTCGCGCGTTCGCCAGCGAGATGAGCCGCGCGACCATGCGCAGCGCGAACACCTCCACCTTCTTCGGCCAGGCATGGCTGGTGCTCAACCCGCTGCTGCTGGCCGCGGTCTACTACCTGCTGGTCACCATCATCCGCAACCACCACGACCCGGCCTTCTTCGCCCACCTGACGCTCAACCTGTTCGCGTTCAACCTCGTCTCGACCTCCATCACCAGCGGCGCCACCTCGGTGACCAGTTCCGGGAAGCTCCTGATCAACACGGCTTTCCCGCGGTTGCTGATTCCCCTCTCCACGGTGCGGACCGCCTTTTTCCGGTTCCTTCCCACCATCCCCGTCTACTTCTTCTTCCACGTGCTCATCCTGCCGAGGGAGTGGAGCTGGACGATGCTGCTCTCGGTCTACTTCCTGGTCACCATGATCGTGTTCAGCATGGGCTTGGCGGCGTTCTTCGCGGCCCTGCAGGTGTACTTCCGGGACACGTCGAGCTTCCTGCCCTTCTTCGTCCGGCTGTGGATGTACCTCTCCCCGGTGTTGTGGCTGCCCGAAGCGATCAAGGGGTTCTCGAAGACGGCCCAGACGCTGATCGAGCTGAACCCGCTGTACTCGATGCTCGGCGGCTACGCCGAGGTCATGCAGGACGGCCGGGTACCGCCTCCCTACGTGTGGGTCGGCGCAGCGGCCTGGGCGCTGGGGGTTGCCGTCGTCGGCTTCCTGTTCTTCATCTCGAGGGAGCGTGAGTTCGCTGTCCGCCTCACCTGATGGCGAGAACCCCCTTGCGGTGAAAGTCGAGAACCTCTCCATCACCTACCGCACCACCTTCGAGCGCAAGCCCACCCTGAAGCAGGCCCTCGTCCGTTTCGGCCGCGGCCAGCGTGCGGTCCGGGAGATCGAGGCGCTGCGGGATGTCAGCTTCGAGGTCCGCACCGGCACCGCGATGGGCATCATCGGCTCCAACGGGGCCGGCAAGTCGACCCTGATGCGCGCGATGGCCGGCATCCTGCCGCCGACCGTCGGGTCCGTCGAGGTCTGGGGCAAGGCCAGCACTCTGCTCGCGCTCGGCGTCGGCTTCAACAAGGACCTCTCGGGCCGGGAGAACATCATCCTCGGCGGCCTGGCCTCCGGGCTGAGCCGGCGTGAGGTCGAGGAGCGGGCGGACGACGTCGCCGAGTGGACCGAGCTGGGCGAGTTCATCGACATGCCGATGCGCACCTACTCCTCCGGCATGTCGGCCCGGGTCGGCTTCTCGGTGGCCGTGCACATGAAGCCGGACATCCTGATGATCGACGAGGCGCTCTCCACGGGCGACGCGAAGTTCCGGGAGAAGGCCAACGCCAAGATGGCCGAGCTGCGGGAGAGCGCCCGCGCGATGTTCCTGGTCAGCCACGGACTCGGCAGCATCAAGGAGATGTGCAACGAGGCCATCTGGCTGAACAAGGGCGAGCTGATGATGCGGGGAGAGCCCGAGGAGGTGGTGGACGCCTACATGAAGTTCGTCAAGGTGAAGCGCTCCGCCACCACCCTGGAGGACATCTGACGGGTCCGCTCCGGGAGCCCGACGCGACTCAGGGGGTGGCGGCCATCGAGGTGAGCTGGATCAGGTTGCCGCAGGTGTCGTCAAGAACCACGGTGACGACCGGGCCCATCGGGGTCGGCGGCTGGACGAAGGTGACGCCGCGCGCTTGGAGGGCGTCGTAGCTGGCGGCCACGTCCGCGACGGCGAACGAGGCGAAGGGAATGCCGTCGGCCACCAGCGCCTGCTTGAACACCTTCGCCGCCGGGTGCACGTCAGGCTCCAACAGGAGCTCGACTCCGTCCGGGTTCTCGGGACTGACCACGGTCAGCCACCGGTACTCGCCCAGCGGGAGATCGTTCTTGGGCTGGAAGCCGAGGACCTCGGTGTAAAAGGTCAGCGCCTTCTGCTGGTCGTCCACCAGGACGCTGGTGAGGTTGATCATCGGCGCGGGTGATGCTGGCACGGGTGCTCCTTCGTCCTGACAGGCCAGCGCTCGAGGGTCGAGCGCCGGGGTGCGGGAACCACGACTGCAGTGTTGTCCGGACCCTCGTCCGGTGGCAATCCCCGCGCGCGGCCCGTACCCCAGCTGGCGGCGGTCGTCGCCTAGGGGGTGTCCACGGCCCCGCAGGCTGGCTAGGGTCGGACCACCTGGCGTCAAGAGAGCGAAGGCCGCCCATGAGGATCGTCGCCCTGGCACTGTTGTGCACGTTGGCCTTGCTCGGATCGTCGGCACCGGCCGAAGCTGCTCGATCACCGCGGTACTCGCCGCGTTCCGGCCTGGTCTTCAACAACCCCCGGGGCACGGCGGGCCAGAAGCTGGCCATCATCACCACACTCAACAGGTCGATCGACGTCGCTCCCAAAGGCTCGACGATCCGGATGGCCCAGTTTCTCTTCGACATCGACAGCACGGCCAAGAAGCTCGTCGCGGCCCACCGGCGCGGTGTGAACGTCCAGATGATCATCGACAGCAAACCGTCCCCCCAGACGAAGCTCTTGATCCGGGAGCTCAAGCAGAACCGAAGGGCCAAGAGCTTCGTGGTCAGGTGCACGGCGAGCTGCATGGCCGGTGGAACGTCGGTCATGCACGCCAAGTTCTTCATGTTCTCAACAGCGGGGGACGCGAAGCTGGTCTCGATGATCAGCTCGGCGAACCCCTACACCGGCAACACCTTCAACAGCTGGAACAACCTGCACACCATCGTCGGTAACCGGACCATCTATCGATCGCTGAAGAAGTACTTCGTCGACATGCTGGCGGACAAGAACCAGCCCAACTACTTCCGGGCGACCGTGAGTGGCAAGACCAAGCTCTACTTCTTCCCTCGTCGCGCCAAGGCCGGCTCCAACAAGATCCCGTTGCTCAACGAGCTGCGGCACGTCTCCTGCACCGGCGCGGCCAAGGGCTACGGACGCAACGGACGCACCGTGATCCGGGTGGCGAACTGGGGCTGGACGAGCAGGCGCAGGGACGTTGCCGACCAGATCTGGAAGCTCCACAACCGCGGCTGTGTGGTGGAGGTGATCGAGAACAGCGGGCGAAGCAACCAGAGGCTGATCAGGTCCTTGCTGAGGAGGAGCCCCAAGCATGGCTACATCCCCGTCTATGACGCTTGGGTGGACAGGAATCGGGACGGGACGGGCGAGTACTACAACCACCACAAGGTACTGACCGTCAACGGGGTCTGGTTCGGCCACAAGAACATGAAGATCGTCTACACGGGCTCACAGAACCTCAGCGGTGTGGGCGTGGTCGCCAACAACGACATCCTCATGCGGGTCCACGACGACCGCACCTACAACGCGTACAACAGGCAGTTGAACCTGATCCGTGACAAGTACACGAAGAATGTGACGGCGAGTGTCTTAGTGGCGAGGCGGGGTGTGGCGGAACCGCCGACGGCAGACAGCCGTGAGTCGAGCTCCGGACATCCCAGCGACGAGGTGGAGTCGGTGCTGGACCGCTGAGCCGCACCGAAACCGCAGAGCCCGCCGCTGTCCGACGACGTCGCCCGGCGCCAACTCGATCAGCCTGCGGCGAGCCGCCAGCTGAGGAAGTCCGACAGCGACCCCGACTCCCCGTCCCGGCCCCCTTTGCCGATCACCAGCGGTGGTGGGCTCGGCTCCAGCTTCACCCCGGTCAGCCGCTCCCGCAGGCCGCCGGGCACGGTGAGCACGTAGTAGCTGCCGTCGGCGCCGATAGCGAGGCTGCGGTTCTTGCGCAGATACCAGCCGACCTGGTCGGTCTTGACCGACTGGCCGCTGAACAAGGTGGCGCGCAGCGGTTCCGGGGCGATGCCACGCGCCCGGGCCTCCGCGACGAAGGCGTCGATGAGGACCTGGGCCTGCTGCGACTCGCCCCGCTCCTGAGCAGCGGCGAGCTCCGCCCGACGGGCCGCTTCCTCGGCGCGCGACATGAGAACAACCTAGCGCGGGCTCGTTCCGGGGCACCCGGCCGTTGGGAAAGGGGCTCCTTCCCCTCACGGCGCATAGACTGCCGCTCACTCATTCAGCAAGGACGTGCATGACCGACTCCCGCGGAACCGACGGGCCTGACCAGCCCGAACCCGAAGGCGCTCCGGCTCAGCCTCCTCGTAAGCGGCGTCCGCTGTGGGCGAGGATCCTCGTGCCGGTCGCCGCCGTCCTCGCCGTCGCGCTGGCCGCCGTCGGGATCTACGCCTGGACCCTCGACCGCAGCATCACCCAGAACATCACCCGCGGCATCGACCTGCCGGGCGGGAACTCAGCCTCGGCCGGCACCCAACCACCGGAGACAGGCGCCCTCGACGTCGTGTTGCTGGGCTCGGACAGCCGCGACCCCGGAGCCGACAAGGGCCGGAGCGACACGGTCATGGTCGCCCACCTCAACGAAGCGCGGAACAAGGCCTACATCGTCTCCTTCCCGCGCGACATGTACGTGACCATCCCCGGCCACGGCAAGGACAAGATCAATGCGGCCTACTCCCTCGGCGGAGCTCCCCTGACGGTCCAGACCCTGGAAAGCCTCACCGGGGTGCGGATGGACCACGTCGCCCTGGTCGACTTCGAGGGCTTCATCGCCCTCACCGAGGACCTCGGCGGCGTCACCGTGACCAACAAGACCGCGTTCAGCTCGCACGGCTTCGACTACCCGAAGGGCAAGGTGACGCTCGAGGGTGAGAAGGCGCTCTGGTTCGTCCGGGAGCGGCACGCCCTGCCGGAAGGCGACCTCGACCGCGCAGCGAACCAGCGCAACGTGATCAAGGCGATCATCGCCAAGGGCCTGAGCGCGGACGTCGTCGCCGACCCGGTCCGGTTCACCAGCTTCGTCGGCAACCTGGCCAAGCACGTGACAGTCGACAACAACCTGAGCGACGCCGAGATCCGCAGTACGGCCCTGTCGTTGCGGCTGCAGGCGAAGGACATCAAGCTCCTGCAGGCGCCGCTGTCCGGGTTCGGCACCTCCCCGACCGGCGAGAGCATCGATCTGGTGAACACCGCCCAGCTCGAGGAGCTCTCGCGGGCCCTGCGGGAGGACACCATGGACAGCTACCTCGCGAAGTACCCCCAGGGCTGAGGTGGAGTTCGTCCGGAGCCTCCGTCACCTGTGGCGCCACCGCTACTTCCGACGGCTGCTCGCGGTCCGGGTCGCGACCCAGTCCTCCGACGGCCTGCTGCAGATCGCCCTGGCGTCCTACGTCCTCTTCTCGCCCGAGCGGCAGCCGGACGCGACGTCGATCGCCACGGTCCTCGCCATCACGCTGCTGCCGTTCTCGGTGCTCGGGCCGTTCGTGGGCGTGGTGCTGGACCGGGTGTCCCGGCGTCAGGTCCTCGTGGTGGTCGACCTCACCCGCTCGGTGCTCGCCCTCGGACTGGCCGCGCTGGTCGCCTCCGGGCTGCGCACCCGTGGGGTCGAGACACTGTTCTACGCCGGCGTACTGCTCGCCATGAGCCTGAACCGGTTCCTGCTGGCCGCGTTGTCGGCCTCGTTGCCGCACACCATCAACGAGGACGAGTACATGGTGGCGAACTCGGTCGTCCCCACCGTCGGGCCGGCCGGGGCGCTGGTGGGGGCAGGGGTGGGGACGGCTCTCCGGCTGCTGCTGGGCCGGTCGATGGCCGACCACACCGCCAACGCCGTGCTGTTCGCCGTCGTGGCCGCCGGGTTCGTGCTCAGCGCCAGCCTGGCCCTCCGGATCCCCCGACGGCGGCTCGGTCCGGACGTCCCGGAGCCCACCCGGCCGCGGGACGTCGTAGCGGGGCTGACCGCGGCGCTGGTGCACCTGCGGACGCGACGCGCGGCAGGCATCGGCCTGCTGACGATCGGGGCTCACCGCGTGGTGTACGGCATCGTCACGGTGGCGACCATCCTCGTCTACCGCAACTACTTCCACACCGTCGACCAGGTCGACCCAGCCATCGCCGACCTCGGCCTGCTCGTGGTGGTCACCGGCGCGGGCTTCGTGCTGGCAGCGGCGGTCACCCCACCCGCGACCGCCGGGCTGGGGGTCCGGCGGTGGGTGGTCATCAGCCTGGTCGGCTCAGCCGTCGTCCAGGTGCTGCCCGGCGCGATCTATGCGAAGGTGCCGCTGCTGGTCGCGGCCTTCCTGCTCGGCCTCGCCGCCCAGAATCTCAAGATCTGCGTCGATACCCTGGTCCAGGCCCACGTCGACGACGAGCTGAAGGGCCGGGTGTTCGTGATCTACGACATGGTCTTCAACGTCGCCCTGGTGGTGGCCGCCGTCCTCGCCGCGCTGGTGTTGCCGACCAACGGCAAGTCCGTGCTCGCCCTGGTTGTGCTGGCCGCCTGCTACCTGGCGGTGGCCGGGGCGTTCGCCCTCGTCACCCGGGGCCTCGACCTGGACGCCGGGACGGAGTCGCTGCGACGCGAGGCCACTCCGACCCCCGGCTGACCCCGCCTCCGGGTCAGGCCTCCGGCTGGTGCTCGGCCCACCACTTCCGCAGCTCCGCCTCGGCCCGTTCCGCGCCGAGCGGCCCTTCCTCGATACGCAGCTCGAGCAGGAAGTTGTACGCCCGACCCACCAGCGGGCCCGGCGGGATCTGCAACAGCTCCATGATCCGGCGGCCGTCCAGGTCAGGTCGCATCGCCGCCAGCTCCTCCCGCTCGGCAAGCTCGCGGATCCGGTCCTCGAGGTCGTCGTAGGCCGACCACAGCCGAGCGGCCTTCGCCTTGTTGCGGGTGGTGCAGTCGGCCCGCGTGAGGATGTGCAGCCGCTCCAACTGCTCCCCCGCGTCCCGGACGTAGCGGCGCACCGCCGAGTCGGTCCACTGCCCCTCGCCGTAGCCGTGGAAGCGGAGATGCAGCGCCACGAGCTCGGACACCGCCTTCACCTCCTCGGTGCTGAACCGGAGCGCCGTCAGCCGCTTGCGGACCAGCTTCGCGCCCACCACGTCGTGATGGTGGAAGGAGACCTTGCCGCCCTCCTCGAACCTCCGGGTGGCCGGCTTGCCCACGTCGTGCAGCAGCGCGGCCAGGCGGTTCACCAGGTCTGGCCGTGACGGCAGCCGGCTCTCGAGGTCGATCGCCTGCTCGAGCACGGTCAGGCTGTGCTGGTAGACGTCCTTGTGCCGATGGTGCTCGTCGCGCTCGAGCCGCAGGGCCGGCAGCTCGGGCAGCACCCGGTCGGCCAGCCCTGTGCGGACCAGCAGGTCCAGGCCTGGCCGGGGCCGGTCGGCCAGCAGCAGCTTCGTCAGCTCGTCGCGCACCCGCTCGGCCGAGATGATCGAGATCCGCTCCGCCATGGCCGTCATGGCAGCCACCACGGCCGGCTCCGGCTCGAACCCGAGCTGGGCGACGAACCGGGCCGCCCGCATCATCCGCAGCGGGTCGTCGCTGAACGAGACCTCGGGCGTCGAGGGGGTCCGGATCACCCCGCGCGCCAGGTCCGTCAGGCCGCCGTACGGGTCCACGAACCGGTGCTCGGGCAGCGACACCGCCATCGCGTTCACGCTGAAGTCCCGCCGGACCAGGTCGCCGTCCAAGGTGTCGCCGAACGCGACGGTGGGCTTGCGGCTGTCCGCGGCGTAGGCGTCGGAGCGGAAGGTGGTGATCTCGATCACCCAGGAGCTGCCACCCTCGCTGACCTTGCAGCCGATGGTGCCGAACTCCTTGCCGATGGTCCACACCGCCGGTGAGAACCTCCGCAGCAGCGCTTCGATGTCGTCCGGCCGGGCGGAGGTGGTGAAGTCGAGGTCGTGGCCGAGCCGCCCTAACAGCGCGTCGCGGACGCTCCCGCCGACGAGGTACAGCTCGTGCCCGGCGTCAGCGAACAGCCGTCCGAGACGGCCGGCGACCGGCGCGATCCGGAGCAGCTCGGCCACCGCGTTGGCCTGGGCCTCGTTCAAGCTTGCGGTAGACACGACCACCCACTCTAGCGGCGGGACAGGACCCGGACTCCGCCTCGACCACCGTCCGGCGGGAGCGCGGCCGCCGGGCCGGCCGCTGACCGGCCCTAGAATGACAAGGTGAGGAGGCAGCGCGCATGAAGGCCGTCCGCGTGCTGCTGGCCCTGCTGGCGAGCGCCGCGGTCGTCCTCGGGCTGGCCCCGGTCCCGGTCGCGCACGCCACCGAACCCGTCGCCCTGGTCCGGATCACGCTGACCGGCATGACCCCCGCGCTGCCCCAGCGGGACGGCCAGGTCACCCTCCGGGGACAGGTCCAGAACGTGACGAAGCAGCGGCTGTACCGGCTGCAGGCCATCTTCTGGCGCAACCAAGCCCCGATCACCAACGGGGAAGGCGTCCAGCAGGCTCTCGACTCGGAGTCGAACGTGCCGCTCGGAGCGCGGAAGACCGCCGTCTACCAAGATCTCTACACCGCGACGCACCCGTACCTGGAGCCCGGCGCGCGCTCGAGCTTCACCTTGACGGCACCGGTCGCCGACCTGCAGCTCTCGCCGACCGACGGCGTCTACCTGATGGGGGTGCACGTGCTGCAGGACGGCAACCCGGTGGCGGTCGGCCGGGCGCGCACCTTCGTCCCGGTCCTGGACAGCCCGCCGAAGGGTCGGTTGCAGATGACCTCGCTGGTGGTGCTCAGCTCCCGACCGTCCCAGCTCCGCCGTGGGGTGCTGGCCGATGACCACCTGGCGGAGGAGGTGCAGCCGGGCGGTCGGTTGACCCAGCTGCTCCAGGCCGCCGACCGGAACGACGTCAGCTTCGCCGTCGACCCCGCGCTGGTCGATGAGCTCACGACGATGCGGTCGGGCTACACGGTCGCGAGCGGCGACGGCAGCACCACCGCCGGGCACGGGCAGTCCGCCGCGACCGCGTGGCTGGAGCGGTTCGAGACGGTGGCGGGCAGCCGGGACGGCTTCCAGCTGCTCTACGGCTCCCCCGACATCGCCGCGCTGGTGCACAACCGGCAGACCTCGGTCCTCGCGGAGGCCGTCACCGCCGGCAAGCGGGTGAGCGCGACGGCCCGGCTGCCGCTGCTGGTGCTGCCCGGCGGTGGCTACGCCGATACGGCGACCCTGGCCGCCGCCGAGCAGCTGGCGCCGAGCGCGGTCGTGCTCTCCAACGCCTCCGCCATCGCAGACGCCCCGCTGCTCGCCGGCCCGGGGACCGCACCGGTCGTCCGCTACGGCAGCGACGCGCTGGGTGGCGGACCGGGCCCCGACCCCCGCAACACCGCCGTCCAGCTGCGCCAGCGAACCCTCGCGGACAGCTGGGTGGAGGCCTCAGCGGCGAGTGAGGGTGTGACCCGCGGCCAGGTCCGCCTCGTCACCGACACCAACCAGCTCCAGGACGACGACGCCGGGGTGGAGGCACCCTGGATGACGCGGACCACCCTCGGCGCCCTGCTCCGCGGCACCCCCGAGCTGTGGGACCGGAAGCTGGCCTACCCGCCGGAGGCTGTGGCGGCCGAGCTGACCAGGGACCAGCTGGCCAGGCTGCGCAGCTTCACCAGAAGCACCAAGGCGTACCGGGAGGTGCTCGTCCATCCCGACCTCGGAGCCGTCGCCGGCCCCGGCGCGGTGGTGCGGGCGGCGAGCGTCGCCTGGCGCGGGCAGGACGTCCTCTGGTCGGCCTTCCTGGAACCGCAGCAGGAAGGCGTGAACAGCGTGCTGAACGACCAGCTGCGGATCAGCACCAACCCGAAGGTGAGCACGGTGGCCCGCGAAGGCGTCGAGTTCCCCATCACCATCCAGAACCTGTTACCGGCAGACGAGACCGACGGTGACGTGAACGCCGTCAAGCTCCGGCTGGTCTTCGTCTCGGCGAACCGCCAGCGGCTGACCATCAAACCGATCGAGGCACCCCTGATCCGGGCCGGCCAGAACTTCACCGCGAACGCGAGGGTGACCGCCAAGGCCAACGGGACCGTGCCGGTGCGGGCCCAGCTGCAGACCGCCAGTGGCACCCCGGTCGGCCGGCCGCAGACCATCGACGTCCGGGTCACCCAGAACGGCACCACCGGCTGGGCCATCGCCGCGGCGGCGCTCGTACTGTTCGGCGGCGGCACCGCCCTCCGGATCCGCCAGGTCGGACGTACACCGGCCGCAGCGGCCCCGCTTCCCGAGCCTGCTCCCAGCGCCCTGACCTCGGCGCTGCCTGCCGAGGCTCCCGCCACGAGCCGTCCCACCGCCACGCCGGACACCCGTGATGCCTGAGACCACCACAACCCGGACGCCGGCCACCAGCGAGGCGTCGGCGGGAGCAGGGCGGACGGCGTCGCTCGTCTCGGCCAGCGCGTTGATGGCGTCCGGCACCCTGCTGTCCCGCGTGCTGGGGTTCTTCCGGCTGATGCTGCTCGTCTTCCTGTTCGGCAACAGCACCCGCCGAGCCGACATGTTCACCATCGCGAACACCGTGCCGAACAGCATGTACATCCTGCTGGCCGGGGGCGTCCTCAACACCGTCCTGGTGCCGCAGATCGTCCGTGCCATCAAGGGCGACGCGGACCGCGGGGAGGCCTACACGAACCGGGTCGTGACCGCAGGCCTGTTGGCGCTCGCCGCGATCACGGCGGTGCTCACCGCCGCCGCCCCGCTGGTCATCGGGATCTACTCCTCCCGGGACTGGCGAGCCCCCGAGGTGGCGGCCCAGTACGACTCCATGATCATGCTGGCCTACTACTGCATGCCGCAGATCTTCTTCTACGGCGTCTATGTGCTGGCCGGCCAGGTGCTGAACGCCCGCGACCGCTTCGGCCCCATGATGTGGGCGCCGATCGCCAACAACGTGGTCTCGATCATCGTGCTGGCCCTCTTCCTCGTGGTCTTCGGCCGGGGCAACACCGGTGCCCCCTTCAGCACCGGCGAAGAGCTCCTGCTCGGGCTCGGCTCGACCCTGGGGATCGCGGTCCAGGCCGCTGTGCTGATCCCCTTCCTCCGGGCTGCCGGCTACCACTTCCGGCCGCGCTTCGACTTCCGGGGTGTCGGCCTGGGCAAGACGTTCCGACTGGCGAAGTGGACGCTCGGCTTCGTGCTGGTGACCCAGCTCGCGCTGGTCGTGGTGAGCAAGCTCGCCACCCGCGCCACCGCGGGCGGCTCCGGAGCAGGCCTGACGGCCTACTACAACGCCTACGCCCTGTGGATCCTGCCGCACTCCCTGATCACGGTCTCGCTGGCGACGGCGATGCTGCCCGCCGCCTCGCGGCTGGCCGCGAGTGGGGACCTCGAGGGCGTCGCCGCGGAGACGACCCGCGCGATCCGGCTGGCGCTGACGGCCCTGCTGCCCGCCTCCGCCGCTCTGGTGACCCTCGGGGTGCCACTGGCCCAGCTGCTCTTCGGCTTCGGTCAGGGGGCGCGCGACGCCTCGTTCGTCGGCTGGGCGCTGATGGCGCTCGGGCTCGGTCTGGTCCCGTTCACGGTGCAGTACCTGTGCCTGCGTGCCTTCTACGCCATGGAGGACACCCGAACGCCCTTCTTCCTCCAGATCCTGATCTCGGGGGCCAACGTGCTGCTCGGGGTCGCCGCAGTGGCGCTGACCGACCGGCCCTCGCTGGTCGCGACGGCGCTCGGCCTGGCCTACTCGCTGTCCTACCTGCTCGGTGTCGGGGTGTCCCTGTCCCGGCTCCGTCGCCGGCTGCCGGCGCTGGACACCTTCGACCTGGTGCAGCACTGCGTCCGGCTGCTGGTCGCGGTGACGCCGGCCGCGCTGGTCGCGGTGGCCCTGGTCTGGACGCTCGGCCGCGGCGTCGACTCCCAGGTCCTGCGGGCGCTGGTGCTGGCGCTCGCCGGCGCGGCGGCAGTCGGGATCTTCCTGGTCGCCGCCCGGCTGCTCGGTGTGGCGGAGGTGAACGCCATCCTGGCGATGGTGCTTCGACGTGGTCGAAACGGTGCTGAGCCGAAAGCAACCGAGACCGCGGCGGAGGAGGAGCTGGACGCATCGCCGGGAACCGCCGCCGTGGCCGGCGATCCGGATCCGTTCGGCGATTCGGAAACGGTGATCCGCCCGGTGTCTTCTACGATCGACCCATCACCCACCGCCGGTCCGGCGTCCCAGCCGCCGACCGGCTCGAGCGAGAACGCTGACTCCATGGCTCAGGCGGCAATTGTCCGTACGCATCCTGAGGATGAGGCCGAACTGGGGGACGCCTCACTCCTACCCGACCCGACCGACGTCGGGGACACCACGACGACCAAGGCGGCGACCCTGCCCGCCGGGACGGTGCTGGGCTCCCGCTACCGGCTGGAGGAACTGCTCGCGGTCTCGGGTCCGGCGATCACCTGGCGGGCCTTCGACCAGGTGCTGTCCCGCTCCGTCCTGGTCCATCTGCTGCCGCCCGGCGACGAGGCCGAGACCGACCTGATGGCGGCCGCCCGGCGCGCCTCGGTGGCCACGGACTCCCGCTTCCTCCGGGTCCTCGACGCCGTGCAGAGCACCGATCCCGAACTGGGCTCCTACATCGTCTGCGAGTACGCCACGGGCCAGTCGCTGGAGGTCATCCTCAGCCAGGGTCCGCTGTCGGGACTCGAGGCCGGGTGGGTGATCCGCGAGGTCGCGGACGCGCTGTCGGGGGTGCACAGCCTCGGCATCTACCACCGTCGGATCAGCCCCGAGACCGTGATCATCACCCCGACCGGGAACGTCAAGATCGTCGGCCTGCTGATCGAGGCCGCCCTGCGTCCCGCCCGGCACGCCCCAGCCCACGGCGCCGACACCCCGGAGCTGGTGGACGTTCTCGACCTGGGCCGGCTGCTCTACGCGACCCTGGTCTGCCGCTGGCCCGGCGGCGCCGCCTACAACCTGCCGAACGCACCCACGGTCGGTCGTCGCTGGATGACGCCACGGCAGGTGCGGGCGGGCGTCTCCCCGGCCCTCGACAACATCTGCGACCAGCTCCTCGGCGACCCACCCCGGCACCGAGCCGCACCCATCACCAGCGCGAATGCCCTGGTCAACGCGCTCACCAAGGTGCTCGGAGCGGCTGACGCCTCCGCCGACCTGGAGCGGCGGCTACGCCAGCCGATCCCCCGGGTGGGCAGCCACCGGGGCGGAGACTCGACGGTCGCCACGCCGGTCTCGACGCTGCTCGACCAGCCGACGGAGCCGAACCCGGCCGTCCAGGACGATGAACCGGTCCGCGCTCGGACCGCCGCCGCAGACGCGCGTCCGCTGGTCATCAGCCGGCCGGTCGACCAGCCCCCAGCGCCGACGGGCAGCGGCGTTCCCTCGGCCACCACGACCGTCATCCGGACGCCCGTGCCGCAGCAGTCGCCGGCACCTCGGCCGCGACCGGTCCGGCAGCACCGGCGCTGGGTCGCCGGCCTGGTGATGCTCGTCGTGCTGCTCAGCGGCGTCGGTCTCGTCGCCGGTCTGGTGCTCAGCAACCAGCTCTCGGCGCTGCCGGCAGCAGGGCCGAGGGCCACCCCGGCCCAACCCCACCCGACGGGGGCCGCCGCCGTGCTGCCGATCAGCGCCGGCCGGGACTTCGACCCCCAAGGGGACCCGAACCGGGAGAACCCGGCCGAGGTGCGGCTCGCCTTCGATGGCGACCCCGACACCCGGTGGCGGACGGTCTCCTACCTCGGCAGCCCGAAGTTCGGCAACCTGAAGCGAGGCGTCGGGCTCGTCCTGGACCTCGGCTCGGCTCAGCCCGTCGCGTCCGTCGAGGTGTCGCTCGTCGGCAGCGGGACCGACCTCGACGTGCGGGTGCCCCGGCAGGACCCGGCCGCCGCAACCCGGCCGCCGCTGGGCTCGGACCGGGAGTGGCAGGTCGTCGCTCAGCAGGCCCGGGCCGGGAAGTCGGCGACCCTCACCCTGCAGCAGCCGGTCACCACCCGCTTCGTCCTCGTCTACCTGACCTCCCTGCCGAAAGAGGGCGGACGCTACCGCGGCGGAATCAACGAGGTGCAGGTGCGCCGATGACGGACCCTCACCACCGCTGATCCCGGTGCCCCTCCCTGATGGCACCCCCGCTCGAGCTCTCCTACCACTGGCGACCCGCCGTCACGATGGCCTCGGTCGGCGTCGTCGTCTGCGTGGGGATCGTGCTGCGCAGCGGGGCGGCCGGGCGCTGGGGTGTGGCCACGGTTCTCGTGGCGCTGTGGGTGCTGTTCCTGCTCCTGGTGTGGATGCGGACGCGGGCGTACCTGAGCGTCGAGGGGTCGCGGCTGACGGTGCGGCGCTTCCGGCACCTGCAGACGGTCGAGGGTGCCCAGGTGGTCCGGGTGCGACAGTTCCCGACCGCGCTCGGGCCCTCCTACTCGCTGGTCACCAGGGAACCGGACGGGCGGGAGCGGCGGGTCGTCGCCCCGGTCGCGCTGCTCCGCTCCGGACACTCGACACTGTTCAGCTGGATCCTGGCGCAGGCCCCGCAGGCCGAGCTGGACCGGGGCACGACCCGAACGCTGGAGCAGCTGCGGATCCGCGGCCTCCTCGGCTGAGCACCCGCCAGAGGGTCGACGGGAGCGCGTCCGGGCCGGAATAGCGGGCCCCGGGAGCCCGTTGAGCGGGGGTAGGGTGAGGCCCCGGCAGCCCGGGGACCACCAGTGAAGCAGCAGAGCTGAGAGGGATCGATGAGCGGGACGAACGAGACGCAGGCACGCGACGTCATCATCGTGGGGAGCGGGCCTGCCGGTTACACCGCGGCGATCTACGCGGCCCGGGCGGACCTGTCACCGCTGGTCTTCGAGGGCTCGATCACGGCCGGTGGAGCGTTGATGAACACGACCGAGGTCGAGAACTTCCCCGGCTTCCCGTCCGGGATCATGGGCCCCGAGCTGATGGACAACCTGCGCGAGCAGGCCGAGCGCTTCGGCGCCGAGCTCGTCGCCGAGGACATCGTCTCGATGGACCTGACCGGTGAGCTGAAGACCGTCACCGACGGCTACGGCAACACCTTCGTCGCGCGGGCCGTGATCCTGGCCATGGGCTCCAGCTACCGCAAGCTCGGGCTGCCCGATGAGGAGCGGCTGTCGGGTCACGGGGTGTCCTGGTGTGCCACCTGCGACGGCTTCTTCTTCCGCGACAAGGACATCGCCGTCGTCGGCGGCGGCGACTCCGCGGTGGAGGAGGCGACGTTCCTCACCCGCTTCGCCCGCTCGGTGACCCTCGTGCACCGTCGGGGTGAGCTGCGCGCCAGCAAGATCATGGCCGCGCGGGCGGCGAAGGACCCCAAGCTGCACTTCGCCTGGAACTCGGTCGTCACCGCGATCCACGGCGAGAAGTCGCTGGAGTCGGTGACGCTGCGGGACACCACGGACGGCAGCGAGCGCGAGCTCGCCGTTTCCGGGCTCTTCATCGCCATCGGTCACGACCCGCGCTCGGAGCTGGTGCGCGGCCAGGTCCACGTCGAGGGCGACGGCTACGTGATGACGGACGGGAAGTCCACCCGGACCAACCTGCCCGGCGTCTTCGCCTGCGGCGACCTCGTCGACCACACCTACCGGCAGGCCATCACCGCCGCCGGCTCCGGGTGTGCCGCGGCGCTCGACGCCGAGCACTACCTCGCCTCCCTGGAGGACCTCGAGCACGCCGTCGCCGCGGCGGCGCAGGACGAGGCGATGGACCAGCCGTCGTCCGACCTCGACACGAGCCTGTCCCCCGCCGCCGCTAGCCTCTGAACCCAGCCCACCGCATCCAGAAGGGACTCTCATGGGAGCCACCAAGGTCACCACCGACGCCACGTTCGAGCAGGACGTCCTCAAGAACGACAAGCCGGTCATCGTCGACTTCTGGGCCACGTGGTGCGGTCCGTGTCGCGCCGTCGCACCGATCCTCGAGGAGATCGCCGCCACCTACGGCGACCAGGTGGACGTCGTCAAGCTCGACACCGACGCCAACCCCGCCGTGACCAGCCGGTACGGCGTGGTCAGCATTCCCACGATGAACGTCTACGTCAACGGAGAGGTCGTCAAGACCCTCGTCGGGGCGATGCCCAAGCCGCGCCTGCTGCGCGAGCTCGAGGACTACATCGCCAGCTGAGCGATGTCGTCGCCGGCGTCTGCGGGTTCGCCGAAACCCGTGGGCGTCGGCACGCTGTAGGGCGGTCGGTCGGCTATCGTTCGCTCAGCCCAGCACCCGCCGGAGCCCAGCACCCGCCCGTCGGCTGCCTCGCAGCCGCCCGTCTCCCGACCAGTTCCCGAGGGGAGGGACGTGACCGAACCGCGTACCGGCCTGCCGGCCCGTCTCGGCTACCGGGGACCCGTCGTCCCTGACCTGCGCGACCGGCTCATCGCGGCGGGGGCGTTGGCGCCTCAGGCGTCGGAGGCCGCGCTGGACGGTGCGGCCGAGACCTTCGACGACGGGCTGGACGCCGCCGTGCGCTCCTTTCAGCAGGAGCGGGGGCTGCTGGTCGACGGCATCGTCGGCCCGTGGACCTTCGCCGCCCTCGACGCGGCCCGCTGGCGGCTCGGCGACCGGCTGCTGCGGCACTCCCCCGGCCACCTCGTCCACGGTGACGATGTCACCGAGCTGCAGGAGCGCCTCCTGGGCCTGGGCTTCCACCCGGGCCGCATCGACGGGCTCTTCGGCCCCGACACCGAGTCCGCGGTCCGTGACTTCCAGCGCGGCGTCGGCCTGACGGTCGACGGAGAGGTGGGTCCCGCGACCCTGCGCGCGTTCATCGATCTGCGACGCAGCGTCGCCGGAGGATCCTCCCTGTCCCTGC
>JBJMIS010000036.1:0-2527 GCA_045806705.1 Friedmanniella sp. | reverse complement strand
GGCGTACGTCTCGGCCTGGCAGGGCACCGGCGTCGGCGGCGCCAGCGCGTTCGGCGACGTGATCGGCATCGTGTTCGGCCTCGGGTTCGCGCTCTCGTTCGGCTACTGGACCACCAACTTCGCGGAGGTCCAGCGGGCCATGTCGGCCAAGGACATGACCGCGGCCCGGATGACGCCGATCATCGGCGCGTTCCCCAAGGTCTTCATCCCGCTGATCACGATCCTGCCCGGGATGGCCGCAATCGTGCTGATTCCCGGTCTCGGGCAGGAGGGCAGCGGTCTGACCTACAACAACGCGGTGCCGGCGTTGATGGAGAAGTATCTGCCGCCAGGCGTGATCGGGATCGCGGTCACCGGGCTTGTGGCGGCGTTCATGGCCGGGATGGCAGCCAACATCTCGTCGTTCAACGCGGTGTTCACCTATGACCTGTGGCAGGACTACATCCGGCCGGGGCGCCCCGACCGCTATTACCTCGTGGTGGGGCGCTGGGTGACGGTCATCGGCGTACTCATCGGGATCGGGACGGCGTTCTTCGCCGCCGGGTTCAGCAACATCGCCAACTACTTCCAGGTGCTGTTCTCCTGGCTCAACGTCCCGTTGTTCTGCGCCTTCATCATCGGGATGCTGTGGAAGGGGGCCGCCGCCAGGTCCGGGTTCTGGGCCATCCTCACCGGGACGCTCGCGTCAGTGGTGATGTACATCCTGTACAAGGCGGGCCTGCTGCCCATCTTCCGCAGCGACCTGCATGAAACGATCTGGAGCGCCTTCATCGCCTTCGCGGCCGGCGCCATCGCCCTCGTCGTAACCACCATCGGCCAGCCTCGCAAGAGCGACGAGGAGCTGCACGGAGGATGTCTCGATCTCCGTAGAAGTTGAGAGTGGCGGTCCCCCGCCCGGAGCCTGCCGAGTGGTAGGTGTCGGGCAACCGCCAAGTCGCCGCGACGACCAGGAAGGGGACCGCCGTGAGCAACATCTACCAGAGCAAGGCGACGAACACGAGTCCGACACCTGCCATGCCGGACGAGGTGCTGGTGTCGTTGGACCAGATCGCCGAGTCGGCGAAGGAAGGCCTGCTGGCCCTTGCGGTCGGCGCGGGCATGCAGGTGATGTACGCGATGATGGACGCCGATGTGGCGGCGCTGGTCGGGCCGAAGGGCAAGCACGTGCCCGACCGGGCCGCGGTGCGTCACGGGCACGAGGACGGCTCGGTCACGTTGGGCGGGCGGCGGGTGCCGGTACGCCGACCGCGGGTGCGCGCCGCCGACGGCGGCGGTGAGGTGCGGTTGCCGTGCTACGAGCTGTTCTCCTCGACCGAGGTGCTGGGCCGGATGGCGTTGGAACGCATGCTGGCCGGGCTGTCCACCCGCCGCTACGGCCACGGCCTGGAGCCGGTCGGCGAGCAGGTTGCGGCGACGGCGAGCGCGACCAGTCGCTCAGCGGTGTCCCGACGGTTCGTCGCCGCCACCGAGCATGCCCTGGCGCAGTTGATGGCCGCCGACCTATCCGGCCTGGACCTGGTCGCGGTGATGGTTGACGGGGTCGGGTTCGCCGAGCATCTGTGCGTGGTGGCGCTGGGCATCGGCATCGACGGCACCAAGCACCCTCTCGCGCTGGTGGAAGGCTCGACGGAGAACGCGACCCTGGTGCGGGATCTGCTGGTCGGGCTGCGGGAGCGGGGCCTGGATGTCGCCCGGCCGATCCTGGCGGTGCTGGACGGGTCCACGGCGCTGTCGCGGGCGGTGCGCGAGGTGTTCGACAAGCCGATCATCCAGAGGTGCCAAGAGCACAAGATCAGGAATGTTCGGGACCGGCTACCGGAGAAGCTGCGTTCGCTGGTGCAGCAACGCATGCGCCAGGCGTATCACGCCGACTCGGCGTTGGCCGCCGAGGCCAAGCTGACCGCGCTGGCCGCGGAGCTGGACAAGACCCATCCCGGTGCCGCCGCGTCGCTGCGCGAGGGTCTGCAGGAGACACTCACCGTGTTGCGGCTGGGCGTGCCGCCCACCCTCGCCCGTACCCTGCGCTCGACCAACCCCATCGAGTCGATGATCTCCATCTGCCGCAACCATTCCACGAACGTCAAGCGCTGGCGGGACGGGCAGATGACGCTGCGCTGGTGCGCCGCCGGCATGGTCGAGGCCACCACTCAGTTCCGCCGCGTCAACGGCCACCTGCACCTGCCGAAGCTGCGCGCCGCGCTGGAGCGCCACTTCCGCGAAACTGTCACACCCGTATCGCACAATCAGAACAAGACCGCGGCCTGACGATCACGGGGCCGCCGCTCGAGTTCAACGGAGCTCGGGACATGCTCGACCGGTGCGGTGACCGGGGTCTGTGCGACGACGGTGACGGTCCGGTGCACCGGCGCCGCCGCGGCGGCCCCGGGGGTACCGAGCATCAGAGCCGCGCCGACCCCGCACGTGGCGAGGGTCAGGCGGAGCAGCTGCGTCAAGGCTTGCGCACCATCCGTTCGCGTAGGACGTCCCAGGTCTGGCTGAACGTTCTCAACGAAAGAATCGACCCGGA
>JBJMIS010000035.1:0-6613 GCA_045806705.1 Friedmanniella sp. | reverse complement strand
TGTTGCGGTCGCGGTGGGGCATACCGACGGTGACCAGACCGTCGTGCGTCGCGACCTGGACGCGGGCGCCACCGTCGCCACGCAACTCTACAACGCGATGCGGCCGATCCACCACCGGGAGCCGGGGCCGGTGCCGGCGCTGCTCAATGACGAGCGGGTGATGGTGGAGCTGATCGGCGACGGGTTCCACGTGCACCCGGACGTGGTGCGGATGGCCGTGGACGCGGCAGGGCTCGGCCGTGCTGCCCTGATCACCGACGCCATCGTCGCCACCGGGATGCCCGACGGCGGCTACCGGCTCGGCGGGCTCGATGTCGCCGTCCGCCAGGGCGAGTGCCGGCTGGTCAGCGCGGACGGCGAGCTGGGCTCGATCGCCGGCTCGACCCTCACGATGGCGGCCGGTTTCGCCTTCCTGGTCAGCCTGGGGATCAGCGTGCCCGGCGCGGCCTCGCTGTCCGCCGGCACCCCTGCCCGCTGGCACGGGCTTGCCGGCGTCGGCGTGATAGAGACCGGAGCGGCGGCGGACCTGTGCGTGGTCGACGACGGGGGTCGGTTGCAGCGGGTGATGCAGCGAGGGAGCTGGGTCCGATGACGGCTGTCGGACTGGTCGGGCTGCTCCGCGCGGCCGCCGAGGCCGGGCGTGGCGTCGGCGCCTTCAACGTCTTCAGCCTCGAACACGCGGAAGGCTTGATGGCCGGCGCCGCCCGGGCGGGGACGCCGGTGGTGCTGCAGATCTCCCAGAATGCCGTCCGCTACCACGGCAGCCTGGCTCCGATCACCCTCGCCACGCTGGCCCTCGCGCAGGCGGGAGACGTCGACGCGGTGGTGCACCTCGACCACGCGACCGACGTGCGCCTGGTGCAGGAGGCCGTCGCGCTCGGCGTCGGCTCGGTGATGTTCGACGGGTCGGAGCTGGACTACGACACCAACGTCCGGGTCACCGCGGAGGTGGTGGCGCACTGCCACGCTCACGGGGTCGACGTGGAGGCCGAGCTCGGTGAGGTCGGCGGCAAGGACGGGGTGCATGCCCCCGGGGCTCGGACCCGGCCCGACGAAGCCGCGGCGTTCGTCGCCGCGACCGGTGTGGACGCCCTCGCCGTCGCCGTGGGCTCGTCGCACGCCATGACGGAGCGGCGAGCGTCCCTTGACCTCGAGCTGATCAAGGACATCCGTGCTGTGGTGGAGGTTCCCCTGGTTCTGCACGGCTCGTCCGGTGTTCCTGATCATGAGATAGTCCGTGCTGTCCGGGCCGGGATGACCAAGATCAACATCGCCACCCACCTCAACAAGATCTTCACGGGCACAGTGCGTTCGGTGCTGGCCGACCAGCCTGGTCTGGTGGACAGTCGGAAGTATCTCGGCCCGGCACGGGAGGCGCTCGCGACGGAGGCGGCCCGGCTGCTCGCCATGCTGGAGGAGGCGGCGCCTTCCGCGGGCTGAGCGCGGCTCGGCCTCAGCGGCCGATGGCGGCGTACCGGGCGAGTGACTCCTTGCGCTCCGCGGCATGGTCGACGATCGGCGGAGGGTAGCCGGGCGGCAGGCCGTCGGGCGAGGTCCAGGGCGCGTGCAGGTACGTCAGGGGGACCTCGGCGAGCTCGGGGACGTAGCGACGGATGTAGCTGCCGTCGGTGTCGAACTTTTCCGACTGGAGCAGCGGGTTGAAGATCCGGTAGTAGGGCGCCGGATCGTTCCCGCAGCCGGCCACCCACTGCCAGTTCAGCTGGTTCTGCGCGACGTCGCCGTCCCGCAGATGGCGCATGAAGATGTCCGCCCCGTGCCACCAGCCGATGTGCAGGTCCTTGACCAGGAACGAGCCGGTGACCAGCCGCAGACGGTTGTGCATCCAGCCCTCGGCCAGCATCTGCCGCATGCCGGCGTCGACCAGCGGATACCCCGTCCGTCCCTGCTCCCAGGCGGCCAGCCGCTCGGCCGCCACGCTGCCGGGGAGGGGGTCGTCCACCGGCAGGTCACGGAACTCGTGCTTGATCGGCTGGGTCACCGCGTCCGGCCGGTGCAGCAGCACGTCGGCGTAGAAGTCCCGCCACGCGACCTGGCGGGCCAGGGCAGCCGAGCCCTCGGAGGAGCGCTCGGTCAGGTCGGCTAGCACGGTCCTCGGGTGCAGGTGCCCCCAGCGCAGTGCGGGGGAGAGATGGGAGGTGGCGTCGGCGGCCGGGTTGTTGTGCAGCGTCTTATAGTCCGCCGGTCCACCGGAGGCTCGCTCCAGCCAGGCCCGCCAGGAGGCGCGGGCCTGCCGCTCACCCACGACCCCCGCCAGCGCCGGCTCCGGCGCCTCCGGCGTCACCCGCTCTTCGGCTGCCAGCCAGCGGACCTGGTCCACGACGACGGCCGGTGCTGGACCGTGCACCCCGTGCGCGAGCCAGGCACGATGGAACGGACTGAAGACCTTGAACGGAAGGTCGTAGCCGTTGCGCAGAGTCCCCGGCGCCACCCCGTACGGCGAGCCCGTCGCCTTCAGCTCCGCCTCCACCTCGCCGAGGGCGGCGTGCACCTGGGCGTCCCGGCGGCGTCCGTAGGGCGCGAAGTCGGCGCTCACGTGAACCGCCGCCGCCCCGACCTGTCGTATCACCCTCGGCAGCACCTCGGCCGGCCGGCCTTCCAGCACGCTCAGCCCGGGACCGCCACCGGCGCGCAGGTCGGCGTCCAGGGCGTGCAGCGCGGCCAGCAGCCAGGCGCGTCGGCCCAGTCCGGCCGAACGCAACAGCACCGGGTCGAGCACGAAGATCGGCAGCACCGCTTCGCCCTCGTCCGCCGCCGCCCGCAGGGCCGGGTTGTCGGCTAGGCGGAAGTCCCGTCGGACCCACCACAGCGTGGGCCTCCCCTGAGCGCGCATCGCCCCATTTTGCCTTGTCCGGGAGGTCGGATGGCCGCTGACCGGGGCAGCGGGAGAAATCGGGGAGAATGGCACCGTGAGTGACCTGATCGATACCACCGAGATGTACCTCCGCACGATCTATGAGCTCGAGGAGGAGGGCATCGTCCCGCTCCGCGCCCGGATCGCGGAGCGGCTGCACCAGAGTGGTCCGACCGTGTCCCAGACCGTCGCCAGGATGGAGCGCGACGAGCTGCTGCGCGTCGAGGGCGACCGGCACCTGGAGCTGACCGACGAGGGCCGGGCCCGGGCGATCAGGGTGATGCGGAAGCACCGGCTGGCCGAGCGGCTGCTGATCGACGTCATCGGGCTGGACTGGGAGAAGGTCCACGACGAGGCGTGCCGCTGGGAGCACGTGATCTCCGAGGACGTGGAGCGCAAGCTCGTCGACCTGCTGCACTCCCCGACCCAGTCGCCGTACGGCAACCCGATCCCCGGCATGGCCGAGCTCGGCGTGACCGACGCGCCGGCGGTCTTCCGTGACGGTAACGAGCAGCTGCAGGACGTGGTGCGTCGCGAGACCGTCCCCACCCGGGTCGTGATCGAGCGGATGAGCGAGGAGATCCAGAAGGACGTCGAGATGATGGGCACGCTGCGGCTGGCGGGAATCCAGCCCGGCGCGGAGGTCAGCGTGCAAGCGGGCGGCCTCGGCGTGCGGCTGTCCGCGGACGGCTGGCCCGACTGCGAGATCGACCGGGAGGCCTCGACCCACCTGTTCGTCTCGCGCGTCTGAGCGTCGGTGACCGAGTCCCCGGTGGCTGCGCCCGCGATGCAGGCGCTGCTCGACGGGTACTGGTTCGACGCTGTCGCCGGCCTGCTCGACTCGGCCCTCAACCCTCCGGAGGCCAGGGGCGCCGTCGAGGCGATGGGCTCGCTGGTAGCGGCGCGGGACCTGGCTGTGGCCGCCCGCCGGGTGCTGGACTTGGATGCCGAGGACTTCGGACTGATCGCGGCCGGCTTCGACACCCCGTGGGCGAGTCGGCTGGCCGCCTGCTCCTTCCCTGCCGAACCGCAGGCGGTCAACCGTGGCGCGCTCGGGTCCCTGGTCCCGCTCTATGAGCTGATGCTCGAGGTGCTCGACCTTCGCGCCGAGCGGCGGGAGCCGATGCAGGTGGTCGTCACGGCGCACCTGATCGGGGAGTACCTGGTGCAGCTGGCCTGGGAGAGCACGCTGGGGCACGGCGGGGACCCGCTGGTCCTGGAGAGCTTCGTCGGTGGCAGCCGGTGGGGCACCGAGGACCCGGCTTGCCCGCACTCCTCGGCGCTGCGCAGCACCGCCAAGCGTGCGCTGTACGCCTGCAGCGGCGACCTCGCCGGCTACACCGCCTATCTCGACCGGTTCCACTCCCGCCAGGGGGACGCGCTGGCCGTCTGCGCTGTCAACGGGGCGACCGTCGGGCCGGGCGAGCGCCCGGACGTGGGGGACTGGTGCCCGAACCCGTGCTCGTTCGTTCGAGACCTGCCGCTCGAGCAGCGCCGCGACCTGGACGCCCGGGTGCGGCTGGCCAAGCTGTACGTCGAGTCACCGCTCGTCGCGCTGCGCCACCACGCGCCCGTCGGCCACTTCTTCGGTGTGCCGTCGACCGCCGAGATCTCTGAGGGCTGGCTGCGCACCTGGGAGAAGCTCTCGGCACCATGGAACGACGGGTGCAACCCCTTGCTGCTGCAGCCGGTGAGTGAGACGGTTGCGGCGCAGGAGGCGCTTCCGGGCATGGCCACGCTGGTCTCGGCGGTCGCGGGTCGACCCCTCGGTCCGGGACGGTTGCTGCGTGACATGGGTGACGACGTCGCCCGTGCCCTGCAGAGTGCTGACGTGGAGGTGGTCGGGTGAGCTCACGTGGCTCTACGGAAGAGCCCGTCGACTGGAAGTCCTACCTCGCGGAGTTCCACCGGACGCGGGCAGGGGTGGCCGAGGCCGTCCTGTCGCGGACGCTGGCCGGCGACCACAGCCCGTACCGATGGCTGGCCCGCGCGGTGTCCGCCGACGCAAACGTGATCGTGGATCTGGCGTCGGGCTCGGGTCCGGTGTCGCGGGAGCTGGCGCAGCCGGGGCGAACCGTGGTGGGTGTCGACCTGTCCGCCGACGAGCTCGCGTTGGCGGTCGCACGCGGCCCGGGCCCCTGGGTCCGGGGCGACGCTCTGCGACTCCCCTTCCGCGACGGCGCGGTCGACGTCGTGACGAGCTCGATGGGACTGGTCGTGGTGACACCGCTGGAGCAGGTGCTGGACGAGGTGGCGCGAGTGCTGCGACCCGGCGGGGTGCTGGCCGCGATCGCTCCGGCCGTCCGACCGCTCGGTCCTCGGGACCTCCGGGTGCTGACCCGGATCAGCGGCCGGCTGCGGACCAAGCCGAGCTTCCCGGCACCGGTCGAGATCACCGGCTTCCACAAGGCGCTGGCGGCGGCCGGGCTGACCCGGGTGGAGGACAAGCGCGAGCGGTACCACTTCTCGGTGCGCTCCCGGGAGGACGCCGAGCTGGTGATGTCGGCGCTGTACCTGCCGCACACCCGCAAGTCCCGGGTGCAGGCGGCGGTCGAGTACCTGGAGGACCGGCTGAAGCGGCGGGAGTCTGTCGAGATCGCCATCCCCATGCGGCGGATCGTGGCGATCAAGTGAGCCGCCCGGTGTGGCGCTGAGCAGGGAATAGTCGCTGCGCAGATCAGGTTGTGCTAGCCGTCGCAGCAGATCGGCGGCAGTCCCTGAACGAGGAGCGAGCATGGCAACGGTCGACATCAACGCCAACAACTTCGAAGAGACCATCAGCGGCAACGACATCGTGCTCGTTGACTTCTGGGCCGACTGGTGCGGTCCGTGCAAGCGCTTCGGTCCCATCTACGAGAAGTCGTCCGAGCAGCACAGCGATGTCGTCTTCGCCAAGCTCGACACCGACGCCAACCAGCAGCTGTCCGGTCAGCTCGGCATCGAGGGCATCCCGACCCTGATGGCCTTCCGCGAGGGCGTCATGGTCTTCAACCAGGCCGGCGCTCTGCCCGGCCCGGCACTGGAGCAGGTCGTCGACGCGGTCAAGAAGCTCGACATGGAGCAGGTTCACGCCGAGGTCGCCAAGCTCCAGGCGGAGCACGGCGAACACCAGCACTGACCCTCAGCGCAGACAGGTCCCTGAGGGCAGCTAGGTCAGCAGTGCTGCGGCCGCGGGCGCACCACTGACCGGAGTTGTGTCGATTCGCTCGCCGGTTCCGTGCCGGGCCGGCGTGACGTCGACCGAGGCGGGTGCGGGGCGTCTGGCGCCGGATCGACTACCCTCATGCTGAGTGTGATGCCGGGGGTGCCGGCCAGCCCCCATAGCTCAGGGGATAGAGCAAAGGTTTCCTAAACCTTGTGTCGCAGGTTCGAATCCTGCTGGGGGCGCTCCTAGTGGAGGGTTATCTCCGACCTGACCAAGCGTGACAGTCGTCGCGTTTAGTGGCCCGAGTACACCAAAGTTGGCGTTCGGACGCGTCCCGAGATGCGTCTTTCTGAACCCGATGCGTCTCATCTGCGTCCCAGAGGAGTGCCCGCCGCGCCCTCGCTCGGCCTGTCCCTTGGCCATCTTGCGTCCCGTCCCGAGTCTTGACACTGGAACGACCACCGCTGCTGCCTCTCGCTGGGGCCGAGTCGCGCCCGGCTCGGATCGGCTCGGAGAGGACACAATCGTCGGGTTCTGTCGTGCAGTTCAGAAGCCTCCTGGGCCATCGAGTCGGACGAGGAGGTCGGGACCTTGCC
>JBJMIS010000034.1:0-54676 GCA_045806705.1 Friedmanniella sp. | reverse complement strand
GACCACCGCGCCGGCACTCGTGGTGGACGGCGTGCTCGGGATTGGCGGCCGGCCGGGGCTGCCGGACGACGTCGCGCGGCTGGCGAGTGCCCTGGAGACCGCCGGATGGCCGCTGGTGGCGGTCGACCTGCCCTCGGGCGTGGCCACCGACACCGGCGCCGTTCCCGCGGCCGCCTTCCGAGCCGTGCGGACCGTCACGTTCGGGGAACGCAAACCGTGCCATCTGCTCGAGCCCGGACGGGGCCGGTGCGGGGTGGTGGAGCTGGTGGACATCGGGCTGGACGTCGGCAGTTTCCGCGACACCGACCCCTGGCTGCGCGAGCTCGAGGAGGACGACCTGGCGCGGGCCTGGCCCTACCCCGACGCGCTGAGCGACAAGTACTCCCGCGGGGTCCTCGGCATCGATGCCGGCTCCGACGCCTACCCGGGGGCCGGCGTTCTGTCGACCTACGGGGCCGTGCACGCCGGTGCGGGCATGGTCCGTTTCCTGGGGGCAGGGACGCCGGCCGACATCATCGGCGCGCAGCTGCCCAACGTCGTCTTCTCCCCGGGACGGGTCCAGGCGCACCTGCTCGGGTCCGGCTGGGGCGAGCGGGCCGACGGTGCCGACGTGCTGGCGTCCGCGCTCGACACTGGGCTGCCGACCCTCGTCGACGCCGACGGGCTGCGTCACCTTCCCGAGCACGTGCCCTCCTCGTGGCTGCTCACCCCCCATGCCGGCGAGCTGGCCAGGCTGCTGGGCGAGGATCGGGGCTGGGTCACCGAGGACCCGGTGCGCGCGGTCCGGGCCGGGGTGCGGCGGACCGGGGCGACCGTGCTGCTCAAGGGTGCCAGCCAGCTCGTCGCCACGCCGGACCGCGACGAGGTCGGCGTCGCCCTGCCCGGGCCCGCATGGACCGCCCAGGCCGGATCCGGTGACGTGCTCGGCGGGATCTGCGGGACGCTGCTCGCCGCCGGCCGGACGGCCTGGGAGGCGGGCCTGCTGGGCGCCTCCGTGCAGGCCTACACGGCCCGTGCGCACCCGGGCCCGTTGCCGCCGCACGAGCTCGCCCGCCGGCTGCCGGACGCGATCGCCCAGCTCGAACGACGGGCTCGTGCGCTGAACGGCTCCCGGACGGCCTCCGGGTGACCGGGGGGATCGACCCGGCCACCGCGAGCGCCGACATCGACCTCGGCGCACTGCGAGCCAATGTCGCCACCCTGCGCCGGCTCGTCGGACCCGCGCAGCTGATGGTCGTGGTCAAGGCCGACGGCTACGGCCACGGCATGGTGCCCTGCGCCCGCGTCGCCCGGTCCGCGGGTGCCGACTGGCTCGGCGTCGCGACCCCTGGTGAGGCGCTGGCGCTGCGGGAGGCAGGCGACGCTGGCCCACTCCTGGCCTGGCTGTACGGCCTCGACGAGGACCTGACGCCGCTGGTGGCCGCGGGCGTCGACGTCTCGGTGTCCTCCCTCACCCAGCTCAGCCAGCTGGTGGGGGCGGCGGCCACCGCCGAGCAGACGGCGCGGGTGCACCTCAAGATCGACACCGGCCTGTCGCGGAACGGCGCTCCCCGCTACGTCTGGGACGAGCTCTGCGAGGCGGCTGCGGAGGCGGAGTCGACCGGCGCCCTGAACGTGGTCGGGGTCTGGTCGCACCTGGCCGCGGCGGACGAGCCGGGTCATGTCTCGGTCCCGCTGCAGGTCGCGGCCTTCGAGGACGCCTGCGCCCAGGCGCGCGCGGCCGGCTTGTCACCGACGCTCCGGCACCTCGCCAACTCTGCCGGCGCCCTGGTCCTCCCGGCGGCCCGCTACGAGCTGGTCCGGGTCGGCATCGCCGCCTACGGCGTGGAGCCCGCTCCGGGCCTCGTCGCCGTCGCCGGTGTCGAGCTGCGACCGGTGATGACGCTGCGGGCGCAGCTGGCCGCGGTCAAGGACCTGGCGGCCGGCGTCGGGGTCTCCTACGGCTGGACCTGGGTCACGGACCGCCCGACCACAGTCGGCCTCGTCCCACTCGGCTATGCCGACGGCGTACCCCGGCACGCCAGCAACCGCGCCGAGGTCGGCTGGGCGGGGGAGCGCGCACCCCTGCGGGGCCGCGTCTGCATGGACCAGTTCGTCGTCGAGGTGCCGCCCGGCGCCGCGGTGGGCGACGAGGTCGTCCTGTTCGGGCCCGGCACGGGCCGGGCACCGACCGCCGCCGACTGGGCCGCCTGGTGCGACACCATCGGCTACGAGATCGTCACCCGGATCGGCAGCCGGGTGCCGCGGCGTTACCTCGACGACGGCGGCGACGGCGGCGACGGCGGCGACGGCGGCGACGGCGGCGACGGATGGCGGGCTGCCCTCGGCCGGGAATGATCCGGCAGCACGGCGTGTTCCACCCGTGCTCGACCATCTGGGCGCAGCTCCGTGCCTGGTCACGGCACCGCCGTCCGGATGCTAATCTTGTCCATCCCGGTTGTTTCCCCAACCTGGGTCCACCGCGCGCTCCATGACGGAGCCAGCGCACCGAGGCTCGTCTTCCCACCTCATCTTTGATGGTTCGGGCGTTGACGTGCCTGAACCAAGGTCCGCACCGCCGGACAGAAGTGAGATGCATGCCTGCCAAGAGCAAGCCCGCGCCCAAGTCGCGCCGGGCTGACGGCACCGAGAAGAAGCGTTGGAGCGCCGCCGAGCGCAAGGAGCGTGGCCACGGCCCGCGCCGTCGTGGCGGCCAGTCCAACCTCAGCCCCCGTCGCGACCCCCGGCACGTCGAGGACAGTCCTCGCGACACCGCCCCCACCCGGCCGACGGCCGGACAGGACGAGCGTCCCGCCCGACCCAGCCGTCACCCGTCGTTCGAGAACCGTCGGGCTGCCGGTGCCCGCACCGACCGACGTCCAGCCACCCGCTGGGACGACCCTCGCCCCGCCTTGGACCGGGAGGACCGTCGTCCCGCGTTCGACCGGCAGGACCGTCGTCCGCCCCTCGACCGGGAGACCCGCCGTCCGTCCCTCAACCGGGATGACCGGCGCCCCACCACCAGCCGCGACGAGCGTCGTCGGGCACCCAAGGTCCGGGACACCCGTCCCGGCTACTTCCGGGAGGACCGCCGCCACGACCGTTTCGGCGCCCCCACCGAACACGTCGAGAAGATCGACCAGCAGGAGCTGAACGTGAGCACGACCACCCACCCCGAGCGCGTCGAGACGACGACGGCGGCCGGCGACTTCGCCGACCTCGGCCTTCCCGCCTCACTCGTCACCGCCCTCCGCCAGGGCGGCATCACCACCCCCTTCCCGATCCAGGCCGCCACCATCCCGGACGCGCTGACCGGCCGGGACGTCCTCGGCCGCGGCCAGACCGGATCCGGCAAGACGCTGGCCTTCGGCCTGCCGATGCTCTCCCGCCTCGCCGACGGGACCAGCCGCGACCCGCGGGGGCTCGTCCTGGTCCCGACCCGCGAGCTGGCCATGCAGGTCACCGACGTCCTCACCCCGCTGGCCCGGACCCTCGGCCTGTCCGTCGTGCTGGTGGCCGGTGGGATGTCCTACACCCCGCAGATCCGGGCCTTCCAGCGCGGCGTCGACATCGTCGTGGCCACCCCGGGCCGGCTCATCGACCTGATGGACCAGACTGCTGTCGACCTGACCCGGGTCGAGGTCCTCGTGCTCGACGAGGCCGACCACATGGCTGACTTGGGCTTCATGCCGGCCGTCACCCAGATCCTCGACACCGTCCCCGCCGGTGGCCAGCGGATGCTGTTCTCCGCCACCCTCGACGGAGCGGTCGACCGCCTGGTGCGCCGCTACCTGAGCAACCCCGTCACCCACGAGGTCGACTCCAGCCGGGCCAGCGTGACCACGATGGCCCACCACCTGGTCTACGTCGCGCCGCACGACAAGGCGACGCTGACCGCTGAGATCGCCGGCCGCCCCGGCCGGACCGTCGTCTTCGTCCGCACCCAGCGCGGCGCGGACCGGGTGGCCGAGCAGCTCCGTGACGCCGGCGTGATGGCCGGGGCCCTGCACGGGGGCCTCACCCAGGGCGCCCGGACCCGCATCCTGTCAGTGTTCAAGGAGGGCGACCTCCCGGTCCTCGTGGCCACCGACGTCGCCGCCCGCGGCATCCACGTCGACGAGGTCGGTCTGGTGCTCCAGGTCGACCCGCCTGCCGGTCCGAAGGAGTACCTGCACCGCGCGGGACGCACGGCCCGCGCCGGCGGCACCGGCGTCGTCGTCACCCTGGCCCTGCCGCACCAGCGTCGCGAGATGACCCGGCTCACCTCCCAGGCCGGTGTCAAGCCGCAGTCCCTGACCGGTCAGCCCGGCGACTCGGCCCTCGCCGAGGTCACCGGTGCCCAGCAGCCCAGCGGCGTCGCGGTGTCGCACGCCGACTACGAGCGGCTGATCGCACCGCCGCGCAGCAACCGTCGCCCCTCCGGTGACCGGGGGTCCCGTGGACCGCGCTCCCGCTCCGGCGGGTACGAGGGCCGCCGTCCCCAGCGCCGCAGCTACGACCGCTAGCCGCTACTAGCATTTGGCCGATGGTCAGCGTCTCGGTTCCCGCTCTGGTCGTCTCGGCCGCATCCCCACAGGATGCGGCCGGGATGGTCGAGGTCATCCATGCCGCCTTCGGTGCCCGACCCCCGCTCGACCCGCCGTCGACGGCCAGCAAGGAGACCGCCGCGTCGGTGGCCGCCACCCTGCAGCGAGCGCACGGCATCTACGCGCAGGTCGACGGCCGGCCGGCGGGCGCGATCCTCGTGGTGGAGGACCGTCGCGGCGTCGCGGCGTTGCAGCGGGTCTCGGTGCACCCTGACTTCCAGCGGCACGGCATCGCCTCGGCCATGGTGGCCGCCGCGGAGGACCTGGCGGTCCGCTCCGGCTACGGCCGGGTCGAGCTGTTCGCCCGCGGTGAGTTCGCGGAGCTGATCACCTACTGGCAGCACCGGGGCTACCAGATCGACCGCCCGGCGCCGCACGGCGTGGTGCTCGGCAAGACCCTGGCCACCGTCGTGACCGTGCCCGCCGGGGAGGACATGCAGCGGCTGGGGGAGCGGCTTGCGGGCCTGCTGCGCCCCGGCGACCTGGTTCTCGCCAGCGGCGATCTGGGCGCGGGCAAGACCACCCTGACCCAGGGGATCGGACGGGGTCTGCGGACCGCCGGGCCGGTCATCTCGCCGACTTTCGTGCTCTCCCGGATCCACCGGTCGCTGGCCGGCGGACCTGCGCTGGTGCACGTGGACGCCTACCGGCTCACGGGCGCCGACGAGCTGGACGACCTCGACCTGGACGCCACCCTGCCGGACGCCGTCACCGTCGTGGAGTGGGGCACCGGTCTCGCCGAGGGCCTCGCCGAGGACCGGCTGGAGGTGGAGATCGCGCTCAGCCCGGACAGCCGGACGGGCGCCGACACCAGGCTGGTCCTGCTGCGCGGGGTGGGTCCACGCTGGCAGGGTGTCGACCTCGCCGGCCTGGACGGCCTTCGTGGCTGACCTGCCTCTCGTCCTCGGGCTCGACACGGCGACGACCGTCGCCGTCGGTCTCGCCCGCGGCTCGGAGGTCCTGCAGGTGGCCGGCGTGGCCGACCGGATGGCCCACGTCGAGCAGCTGACCCCGCTCGTCCAGCACTGTCTGGAGGCCGCCGGCCTGCGACCCGCCGCCCTGACCCAGCTCGTGGTCGGGCTCGGACCCGGACCTTTCACCGGCCTCCGCGTCGGCATCGTCACGGCGCAGGTCCTGGCCTTCTCCCTCGGCATCCCCTGGCGCGGCGTCTGCAGCCTGGATGTGATCGCCGCCCAGCACGCCGCGAACGGTGGCGCCGGCGAGTTCGTGGTGGCCACCGACGCCCGCCGCCGGGAGCTCTACTGGGCCCGGTACGGGGCCGGAGCGGTCCGCCTCGACGGTCCCCACGTGAGCGCTCCCGGCGACCTGCCCCGGCTACCCGTCGTCGGGCCGGGTGCCGACCTCTACCCCGACCGGCTGCAGGCGGTGACGGGTCCACGAAGCCTCGACGCCGGGGTGCTCGCCGCCCGGGGGCTGGAGCTGGCCGACGCGGGCCGCGAGCCGCTCTACCTGCGGCGTCCCGACGCCGCGGAGCCGACCCGCCGCAAGTCTGTCCTGCTGTCCCCGGGCCCGCGATGACCGTGCGCCACGCCGCGCCGGCCGACCTGCACATCACCGCCGCCCGCCGCGACGACCTCCCCGCCATCCTCGCCCTCGAGCGCGCGGGCTTCGCCGAGGACGAGCAGTGGAGCGAGCGCAGCTGGGCCGGCGAGCTGCTGGGCGAGGGCCGCACGGTCCTCGTCGCCCGGGCCGGGCACCCGGTCGGCGTGATCGCGCTCCGCACGACCGGAGAGCTCGCGGATCTGCACCGGCTGGTCGTCGCGCCCGCGCAGCGGCGTGCGGGGATCGGGTTCGCGCTGACCCGCGCGGGACTGGAGGCGGTCGGGCAGCTCGGTGCCCAGGCGGTGATCCTGGAGGTCGACTACGGCAACGAGCCGGCGATCGCCCTCTACCAACGCCTCGGCTTCGAACAGCTGACGGCTCGGCAGGACTACTACGGGCCTGGCCGGCACGCCCTCCTTCTCAAGCTGTACGACCTGCCGGGGTGGCCCGATCGGCTCGCCGCGCAGGCCCGCGAGGAGGAGGCCGAGCAGCAGGAGGCCGCCCGGCGTCCCGGCCCCGTCACCCCCCACCAAGAGGCGACATGAGCGGTCCGTTGATCCTGGGCATCGAGTCCTCCTGCGACGAGACCGGGGTCGGTATCGTGCGCGGGCACGAGCTGCTGGCCAACGAGGTGGCCAGCAGCGTCGAGGCGCACGTGCGCTTCGGTGGGGTGGTCCCCGAGGTCGCGAGCCGGGCCCACCTGGAGGCGATGGTGCCGACCCTCGAACGGGCCTGCGCCACCGCCGACATCGACCTGAGCGAGGTGGACGGCATCGCCGTCACCGCCGGTCCCGGCCTGATGGGGGCGCTGGTGGTGGGTCTGGCCAGCGCCAAGGCGCTCGCGCTGGCCCTCGACAAGCCGCTCTACGGGGTGAACCACCTGGCCGGCCACGTCGCGGTCGACCTGCTGGAGCACGGACCGCTGCCCCAGCCCTGCGTCGCGCTGCTGGTGTCCGGCGGCCACACCTCGCTGCTCCGGGTGACGGACATGGCCACGTCCATCACCGAGCTCGGTTCGACGATCGACGACGCCGCCGGCGAGGCCTACGACAAGGTGGCGCGGGTCCTGGGCCTGCCCTACCCCGGCGGTCCGGTGATCGACCGCGCCGCGACGGGCGACCCGCGGGCCATCGCCTTCCCACGCGGGCTGACGGCCGCCAAGGACCAGGACCGGCACCGTTTCAACTTCTCCTTCTCGGGGTTGAAGACGGCGGTGGCGCGCTGGGTCGAGAGCCGGCAGCGCGAGGGAGCGCCGGTGCCCCTGGCCGACGTCGCGGCCAGCTTCCAGGAAGCCGTCTGCGACGTGCTCACCGCCAAGGCCGTCGACGCCTGCCTGGCCACCGACACCCCGGCGCTGCTGATCGGCGGCGGGGTGGCGGCCAACTCGCGGCTGCGGGCGCTGCTGCAAGAGCGCGCCGACGCGCACGGGATCAGCCTGCGGACCCCGCGCCCCGGGTTGTGCACCGACAACGGGGCGATGATCGCGGTGCTCGGCGCGGAGGTGGTCAGCGCCGGGGGCCGACCCTCCAGGCTGGAGATCGGCGCCGACTCCTCGCTGCCGGTCGAGACCATCCTGCTCTGAGCTGGCCGCCGGTCACCGGTCATGGACGGCGGTGACACACTGGGCCCAGGCGTGGCCGGTGTGCGCGCCGGAGCGGAGGTCTGGTGCATCCCGTCGTGTCCCTGGTGCGTGAGCTCGTTCTGGGCCGCTCCGCCGTCGCCTGGCACGGCCACCTCAGCCGGGACCCCTTCGCCCGGCTCCAGCTCGCCGAAGGCCGGCGCGACCCCTACCGGCTGTACGCGGAGGTCCGGAGCCGCGGGGAGCTCGTCCCCAGCCCGACCATCGGGTTCCAGAGCGCGAGCCACCGGCTGTGCCGGGAGGTGCTGCGGGACCGGCGGTTCGGCATGCAGGCCGATGCGGCCGTCGCGCGGCGGAACAGCGACATGTCGCTGCTGGAGCTCGACCCTCCCGACCACACCCGGCTGCGCCGCCTCGCCGCTCCCGCCTTCACCCCACGAGCGCTCGCGGGCTCCCGCTCGCGGATCGAGTCGGTGGTCGACGGGTTGCTGGACGGGCTGCCCCACGACGAACCCTTCGACCTCGTCAGCGGGCTGGCCTCGCCGCTGCCGATCACGGTGATCACCGACCTGCTCGGGGTGCCGGACGCCAACAGCGCCGAGTTCGCCCGGCACGGCGCCACCATGGGCAGCGCGCTCGCCGGCCCGCAGTCCGTCGCGCATGTGGTGCGGCTGATCGAGGCGAACCGGCAGCTGACGCGGGTGCTGACCGAGGTGTTCGAGCACCGCCGCCGCGAACCCGGCGAGGACCTCGTCAGCCGGCTGCTGGCCAGCGAGGGCGACCAGATCAGCCCGGAGGAGCTGGGCCCGCTCTGCATGCTGCTGCTGGTCGCCGGCTTCGAGACCACCGTCAACCTGATCGGCAACACCGTGCTGGCGTTGCTGGACCACCCGGACCAGTGGCGGGCGGTGGTCGCCGACCCCTCGCTGGCTGCGGCCGCAGTGGAGGAGACGTTGCGCTGGGACGCCCCCGTGCAGCGGACCTTCCGGTCGCCGACCGCCGACCTGGAGCTGGGGGGAGTGGCGGTGCCGCGGGGATCCATGGTGGTGCTGCTGCTGGCCGGCGCCAACCGCGACCCCGCAGCCTTCTCCGATCCCGACCGCTTCGACCTGACCCGTACCGGCGGCGCCGAGCACCTGGCCTTCTCGGCCGGCATCCACTACTGCCTCGGGGCCCCGCTGGCGCGGCTGGAGGCGACCGTCGCCCTCGAACGGCTCGTCCAGCGCTTTCCCCGGCTGCAGCGGGCGGGTCGGCTGCGACGTCGCAACGGCACCGTGATCCGCGGTCCGGCTGAGCTTGTCGTGGGGCAGCCTGCTGCCGCGCTCGCTGCCTGAGCAGGCCGGAGCGGGACAATGCCGGGGTGTCCGCCCCCGCCCTGCCCTTCGGCCTGACGGAGCAGGCGCTCGCTGCAGCGATGGCCGAGGCCGATCCCGACGGGCTGCCCGCCGCCGGTCGGCTGCGTGCCGCCTACGGTCCCGAGTTGGCAGCGGCGGCCCTGCACCAGGCCTCGCTGCGCCGGCGGGCCCGCAGCAAGTTCGGCGACCGGGCGGCCGGGCTGTTCTTCACCCGGGAGGGGCTGGAGCAGGCCACCCGCCCGTCGGTCGCCGCGCACCACGCGGCCCGCTTCCTCGCCGCCGGCGCCCGCAGGGTCGTGGACCTGGGCTGCGGCATCGGCACCGATGCGCTGGCCTTCGTCGCTGCCGGGCTCGACGTCGTGGCCGTGGAGCGGGACCAGGCGACGGCCGAGGTCGCCGCCGCCAACCTGGCTGGGCGGGGCCAGGTCCTCTGCGCCGACGCGGAGGAGGTCGCGGAGTCGTTGCTGACCCCCGGGACGGCGGCCTTCTGCGACCCAGCCCGGCGCAACAGCCGGGGACGGCTGTGGCAGGTGCAGGACTTCACCCCGTCCTGGGACCTGGTCGCCCACCTGCTCGACGGGTCACGGGTCGCCGGAGTGAAGCTGGGTCCCGCTCTGCCGCACGCGCTGGTCCCCGAGACCGCGGAGGCGGAGTGGGTCACGGCGGGCTCGGAGACCGTCGAGGTGGGCCTGTGGGCGGGGCCGGGAGCAGCGCCGGGCCTGAACGCTGCCCTGCTGCTGCCCGGTGGCCGGCTCGAGGTGCCTCGGCCCACCGCGGAGCGCCCTGCTCCGCGGCTGCCGGTGGGCCCGGTCGGTCGGTACCTCTACGAGCCCGACGGCGCCGTGATCCGGGCCGGTGGGGTCGCGCTGCTCGGAGCGCGGCTCGACGCCCGGCTGCTCGACCCGCAGATCGCCTACCTGACCTCCGACCGGCAGGTCCCGACGCCGTTCGCCACGGCGTTCGAGGTGCTGGAGGTACTGCCGTACGGGCTGAAGTCCCTGCGCCGCTGGGTCCGTGACCATGGCGTCGGCACGCTGGAGATCAAGAAGCGGGGGGTCGACGTCGACCCGGCCGACCTGCGCCGACGACTCCAGCCCTCCGGCCCGAGCGCGGCCACGCTGGTGCTGTCCCGCACCCCGGACGGGGCCGTCGCGCTCCTCGTCCAGCGTTGTTGACGCTGCATCCTGCCGTCCTCCGAGAACGGAGGTGCGGCGCTCATTCCTCGGCCGGAACCCGTGCTGGCACTCGACCAAGTCGAGTGCTAACCTCGCCATTGGCACTCTCCCTGTGAGTGTGCCAGATGGTCGAGGTGGCACCGCGACGACATCCCGACCGCCCCAGAACCGCACATCCCACACTCGTGAAAGGGGTTTGGACGTGGCAACCACGATCAAGCCGCTCGAGGACCGCATCCTCGTTCAGCCGCTCGAAGCAGAGCAGACCACCGCCTCCGGGCTGGTCATCCCCGACACCGCCAAGGAGAAGCCGCAGGAGGGCAAGGTCATCGCGACCGGACCCGGCCGCGTCGACGACAACGGCAACCGCGTGCCCCTCGACGTCGCCGAGGGTGACGTCGTGATCTTCAGCAAGTACGGCGGCACCGAGGTCAAGTACGACGGCAAGGAGCTGCTGCTGCTGAACGCGCGCGACATCCTCGCTGTCGTCCAGAAGTAACCCAGAGCTAGCAGAGGACAAACCATGGCAAAGATCCTTCAGTTCGACGAGGAGGCCCGTCGCTCGCTCGAGCGCGGTGTCGACACCCTCGCGAACACCGTGAAGGTCACGCTCGGCCCGAAGGGCCGCTACGTGGTGCTGGACAAGAAGTGGGGCGCGCCGACCATCACCAACGACGGCGTGACCGTCGCCCGTGAGGTCGAGCTGGACGACCCGTACGAGAACCTCGGCGCGCAGCTGGCCAAGGAGGTCGCCACCAAGACCAACGACGTCGCCGGTGACGGCACGACCACCGCGACCGTGCTGGCCCAGTCCCTGGTGCACGAGGGCCTCAAGGCCGTCGCGTCCGGCGCCAACCCGGTCGGGCTCAAGCGCGGCATCGACGCGGCGGTCGACGCCGTCGTCGAGCGGCTGCGGGAGAACGCCCGTGAGGTGCAGACCACCTCCGACATGGCCAGCGTGGCCACCATCTCCGCCCGCGACGAGGTGATCGGTGAGCTGATCGCCGACGCCTTCGACAAGGTCGGCAAGGACGGCGTCATCACCGTCGACGAGTCGAACACGATGGGCACCGAGCTCGAGTTCACCGAGGGCATGCAGTTCGACAAGGGCTACCTGTCGCCGTACTTCGTGACCGACGCCGAGCGGATGGAGGCCGTCCTGGACGACCCCTACATCCTCATCAACTCGGGCAAGATCTCCTCGATGACCGAGCTGCTCCCGCTGCTCGAGAAGGTCATCGGCGCCTCCGGCACGCTCTTCATCGTGGCCGAGGACGTCGACGGCGAGGCCCTGTCCACCCTCGTGGTGACCAAGATCCGCGGCACCTTCACCTCGGTGGCCGTCAAGGCGCCGGCGTTCGGTGACCGCCGCAAGGCCATGCTCGAGGACATCGCCACCCTGACCGGCGGCCAGGTGGTGGCTCCCGAGGTCGGCCTCAAGCTCGACCAGGTGGGTCTCGAGGTGCTGGGCCGCGCCCGGCGCATCGTGGTCACCAAGGACAACACCACCATCGTCGACGGGGCGGGCAGCCCGGACGAGGTCAAGGCGCGCGTCGCCCAGCTGCAGGCCGAGATCTCCCGCACCGACTCCGACTGGGACCGCGAGAAGCTGCAGGAGCGGGTCGCCAAGCTCGCCGGCGGCGTCTGCGTGATCAAGGTCGGCGCTGCCACCGAGGTGGAGCTGAAGGAGAAGAAGCACCGGATCGAGGACGCTGTCTCGGCCACCCGGGCAGCGATCGAGGAGGGCATCGTCGCCGGCGGCGGCTCCGCTCTCATCCACGCCGCTGCCGCCCTGCAGGGCGACCTCGGCCTGACCGGTGACGAGCGGACCGGTGTCAGCATCGTCCGCAAGGCCACGGTCGAGCCGCTCCGCTGGATCGCCGAGAACGGCGGCGAGCCCGGGTACGTCGTGACCGCCAAGGTGGCCGAGCTGGAGCCGGGCAACGGCTACAACGCGGCGACCGGCGAGTACGGCGACCTGATCGGCGCCGGCGTCATCGACCCGGTGAAGGTGACGCGTTCGGCCCTGGCCAACGCGGCGTCCATCGCCTCGCTGCTGCTCACCACCGAGACCCTGGTGGTGGAGAAGCCGGAGGACGAGGAGCCGGCCGCGGCCGGTCACGGCCACTCGCACTGACGACGGCCTGACCGCTCGGACCGAGCAGCCGGCGAGGGCCCTTCCCCAGCAGGGGGAGGGCCCTCGTCTGTGTCCTGGCCCGGTCTCTCACCCCGGAAATGCAGGGACAAATGAGGCCCATTGAGCTTAATAGTTGCCTTTTCGTTACCTCTTCAGCGTGCGAAACGCGACCGGCAAGTTGTCCCTCTTCCCTCGCGTCTGAAACAGTTGCACGCACAAGAGTGGGGACTCTCTCTCGGGGACGACAGGGGGCATAGAAGTGACGCACGACCCGAGCGGGAAGTTCGACCACGAGCTGGTGGCCAAGGCCCAGGAAGGGGATCAGGGGGCGCTGCAGGAGCTGATCAGCGCTGTCCGACCCGTGGTGTTCCGGTACTGCAGGTCGCGCCTGGCGAGCTATGCGGGCGGGGTGGACGCCGCCGACGACGTAGCTCAGGAGACGTGCGTGGCGGTGCTGAAGGTGCTGCCGCGCTACGAGCGCCAGGGGCCGCCCTTCGAGGCCTTCGTCTACGCCATCGCCTCCAACAAGGTCGCCGACGCGCAGCGCGGCTTCCGCCGCTCGGCGGTCCTGGTGGACGAGTTCCCGGAGCGGGCCGAGCCCTCGCCGACCCCCGAGGAGCGGGTGATCAGCTCGGCCAGCGTCCGGGCCGCCAACGAGATGCTGGCCAAGCTTCCCGACAAGACCCGGCAGGTGTTGCTGCTCCGGGCCGTCGGCCTCAGCGCCGACCTGGTGGGCCAGCGGCTGGGCATGACCGCGAACGCCGTCCGGGTGGCGCAGCACCGAGGCGTCACCAGGCTGCGGCAGATGATCGAGGACTCCGAGGAGTACCGCGAGCTGTTCCTGGGGATCCTCAAGCCCGTGGTGCCGCCTCCCCCCGACCTGGGAATGGCCGTCGGCTACTGAGCCGGCCGCGGCGTCGGAGCGGTCGCTGGCCCCGGATGATCGCGTCGGGCCGGGCCGCCGCGCTCGGCTAACATGGGCACTTCCCGAAACCGCGCGAAAGGTCAACGCTTGTGTCCTCGACTTCCGGTCTCAGCGGCGCCGGCGTCCCTTCGCCCTTCGAGACGCTCGGCCTGACCTTCGACGACGTCCTGCTGCAGCCGGCCGAGAGTGACATCATCCCGTCGCAGGTCCGGACCGAGTCCCGGGTGTCGAAACGCATCACCGTCCAGGTGCCCCTCGTCTCCTCACCCATGGACACGGTGACCGAGGCCCGGATGGCGGTCGCCATCGCCCGGCACGGTGGCCTCGGCATCATCCACCGCAACCTCTCGATCGAGGACCAGGCGCACCAGGTCGACGTGGTGAAGCGTTCCGAGGCCGGGATGGTCGACGAGCCCATCACCATCTCGCCGGAGGCGACGATCGGCGAGGCCGACGCGATGTGCGGACGGTACCGGATCTCCGGTGTGCCCGTCGTGGACCGCGACATGAGGCTGCTCGGCATCGTGACCAACCGCGACATGCGCTTCGAGAACGACCCGGGCCGGCTGGTCGGGGACGTGATGACCAAGATGCCCCTGGTCACTGGACATGTCGGGATCAGCGGCGAGGACGCCATGGGCCTGCTGGCCCAGCACAAGATCGAGAAGCTGCCCCTGGTCGACGCCCAGGGCCGGCTGAAGGGGCTGATCACCCTCAAGGACTTCGTCAAGTCCGACCAGTACCCCGACGCCTCCAAGGATGACCAGGGCCGGCTCCGGGTCGGCGCTGCCGTCGGCTTCTTCGGCGACTCCTGGAAGCGGGCGATGGCGCTGATCGAGGAGGGGGTCGACCTGCTGGTGGTCGACACCGCGCACGGTCACTCCCAGGGGGTGATCGAGATGGTCCGCCGGCTCAAGGCGGAGAAGGCCGCGGCGGCCGTAGACGTGGTCGGCGGCAACGTCGCCACCTACGCCGGAGCCAAGGCGCTGGTGGAGGCCGGGGTGGACGGGGTCAAGGTCGGGGTCGGTCCGGGCTCCATCTGCACCACCCGGGTCGTCGCCGGCGTCGGCGTGCCGCAGGTGACCGCCATCCACAACGCGTCACGGGCCTGCCGGCCGGCAGGCGTGCCGCTGATCGGCGACGGCGGCCTGCAGTACTCCGGGGACATCGCCAAGGCCCTGGTCGCCGGCGCCGACACCGTGATGCTCGGGTCGCTGCTGGCGGGCTGCGAGGAGAGCCCCGGTGAGCTGATCTTCCTCAACGGCAAGCAGTTCAAGACCTACCGGGGGATGGGGTCGCTGGGCGCGATGGCCTCCCGCGGACGGAGCTCCTCCTACTCCAAGGACCGCTACTTCCAGGGTGACGTGACGGCGGACTCCCAGCTGATCGCCGAGGGCATCGAGGGCCAGGTGCCCTTCCGAGGCCCACTGGCGGCCGTGGCGTACCAGCTCGTCGGCGGTCTCCGGCAGTCGATGTTCTACACCGGCGCCGCCACCATCCCCGAGCTGCAGGAGCGGGGATCCTTCGTCCGGATCACCTCCGCCGGGCTCCGTGAGTCCCACCCCCACGACATCCAGATGACGGTCGAGGCGCCCAACTACTCCGGCTGATCGGGCAGGCTAGGAGCCCGACGGCTCACAGGAGAGAAGCAGGCATGTTCGAGATCGGTCTGAGCAAGCGCGCCCAGCGGGCGTACGCCTTCGACGACGTCACCATCGTCCCGTCCCGCCGCACCCGCGGGGAGGACGAGGTGTCGCTGACCTGGCGGATCGACGCTCTGACCTTCCAGTTCCCGCTGATCGCCGCGCCGATGGACTCCGTGATGTCGCCCGCGACGGCGGTCGCCGTCGGCCGGCTCGGCGGGCTCGGCGTGCTCAACCTGGAGGGCCTGTGGACCCGCTATGAGGACCCGGCGCCGTGCCTGGAGGAGATCGCCTCGATCGCGGACCCGGTGCAGGCGACGCAGCGGATGCAGCAGCTCTACGCCGAGCCGATCAAGGACGAGCTGATCGGGGCGCGGGTCGCGGAGATCAGGGCCGCGGGGGTGCCCGCGGCCGGGTCGCTGTCGCCGCAGAACACCCAGGCGTACGCCAAGGCGGTCGTGGACTCCGGCGTCGACTTCTTCGTGATCCGCGGAACGACCGTCTCCGCCGAGCACGTGTCGTCGGAGTCCGAGCCGCTGAACCTCAAGCAGTTCATCTACGACCTCGACGTGCCGGTGATCGTCGGCGGCTGCGCCACCTACCAGGCCGGACTGCACCTGATGCGCACCGGCGCCGCCGGAGTGCTCGTCGGCTTCGGTGGGGGAGCGGCCTACACGACCCGGTCGGTGCTGGGCGTCGCCGTGCCGATGGCCTCGGCCGTCTCCGACGTCGCCGCCGCCCGGCGGGACTACCTCGACGAGTCCGGCGGCCGCTATGTCCACGTCATCGCCGACGGCTCGGTGAACCGTTCCGGCGACATCGCCAAGGCGATCGCCTGCGGGGCGGACGCGGTGATGGTCGGCTCCCCCCTGGCGAAGGCCGTCGAGGCCCCCGGTCACGGCTTCCACTGGGGGCCCGAGGCCTGGCACGCCACTCTTCCCCGGGGCGAACGCGTCCACTTCGACACGGTGGGGACGCTCGAGCAGATCCTGCTCGGGCCCTCCACGCTGCCCGACGGAACCATGAACCTCGCCGGCGCGCTGCGGAAGGCCATGGCGACCACCGGTTACAGCGACGTCAAGGGGTTCCAGCGGGTCGAGATCGTCGTCACCTGAGCCGGGGGCTCGGCTCCGTCCGGGACGCCGCCGCGCTGAGCCCGCGTGCCGCGAGAATTAGGCTGACGCCATGACCGACCCGGTGACCGCTGAGCTCGTCCGGATGCGCGACAGCATCGACAACATGGACGCTGCCCTGGTGCACCTGCTGGCGGAGCGGTTCAAGATCACCCAGCAGGTGGGGCTGCTCAAGGCCGCGCACGGCCTGCCGCCGGCGGACCCGGCGCGGGAGGCGCAGCAGATCGCCCGGCTCCGCTCGCTCGCCGCGGAGGCGAAGCTCGACCCCGAGTTCGCCGAGAAGTTCCTGACCTTCGTGGTCGCCGAGGTCGTCCGGCACCACGAGGCGTTGGCGGCGCGGCCGTCCCCGGCCCCCACCGACTAGCCGTCGAGCGAGGAGCGGCCGACGGCGCCGGAGGAGCTGGCGGGCAGCAGGAGGGTCGGGTCCTACCGGCCCACCGGCTCGGTGCGGAGCGACCGGACGTCCACCCGGCGGCCCTGCAGCCGCCCATCGACCACCCGCACCTCGAAGGAGGCCTGGGGCCGGCTGGCGGGCCCTTCGACGACGCTGCCGTCCTGCAGGTCGAAGGCGCTCCCATGCCAGGGGCAGACGACGCAGCCGTCCTCGATGCTGCCCTCGTGCAGCGGCCCGCCCCGGTGGGTGCACCGGTCCGCGTAGGCCACGATCCGGTCGGGCAGCCGGGTCAGCACGACCGGGACGCCGTCCAGGTCGGCCGGGGTGAGAACGCCCGCGACCACCTGGGACGGCTCGCCGAGGTCGGTCCACTCCTCCTCGCTGTGCTGGAACGCGGTGGTGTCCACTCCCACCCCCATCGCGTAGGAGAGGTGGCCGCCGAGCCAGCCGCCGCCGCTGACCGCGCCCATCCCCAGCAGCGACAACAGCACTCCGAGACCGCGCCGGCCCGACCTGCGGGCGAACCAGCTGGCCGTGTAGGACGACAGGGCGATGCTGTTCGCGGTCGCGTGCAGCAGGCCGACGCGCCGCTCTGCCCCGTTGGTGGAGCTCCAGTCGTGCAGCCCGGTGAAGGCGGTCGGCACGGCCGTCGCGATTCCGAGCACCACGAGCGCGCTCGCGGCCTCGTCGTCACCGAGAGCGTCGAACAGCAGCGACGAGGACCACGCCCCGATCGGCAGCGTGACCAGCAGCGGGTGCAGCGGGTGCCCGATCAGCGTTCCACTGGCCACCTGGCGGACGATCCTGTTGCTGAACAGAGGCGCCACGACGTCCGCCAGCTTCCCGGCCGGACCGTCCAGCACCGAGGCCTCCTCGAGCCGGGAGGTGACAGCGTCGAACAGCTTGTTCATCATGATGTGCTCCTGAGGGCGGTGGGGCCGGTCGTGGACCGTCGCTGACAAGCCTGACGTTATCCACTAACCCGCGGCCAGGGGCAAGACCCGGCCAGCTGTCCGCCGTGCTCGGCCCGTCGCCGGCCGACATTAGACTGCCGGTGCCCGGACCCGCCGGGCTCGCCCCGCCCGCCCCGCGCGGCCGAGCGGCGGCGTGGTGGAGAGGTGCGGTGCCGATGAGCCAGCTCGAGGGTGCGGTCGAGGACCGGGTAGCCCCGGTCCGTGCCGGCAGCGAGGCGAAGGACCACGACCTGGTCCTCGTCGTCGACTTCGGTGCCCAGTACGCCCAGCTGATCGCCCGCCGGGTCCGGGAGGCGTGCGTGTACTCGGAGGTGGTGCCGCACACCGCCTCGGTGGCCGAGATCGCGGCCCGCAAGCCCAAGGCGATCATTCTGTCCGGCGGCCCACAGTCGGTGTACGCGCCCGGTGCGCCCCAGGTCGACCCGAGCCTGTTCGACATCGGTCCCACGTTCGGCATCTGCTACGGCTTCCAGGCGATGGCGCGCGCCCTCGGCGGTGACGTCGCCAAGACCGGGTTGAGCGAGTTCGGCCGGACCGAGGCGACCATCGCGACGCCGGGCACCCTGCTCGCGGACCTGCCGCCCTCGCTGCGGGTCTGGATGAGCCACGGCGACTCGGTGGCCGCCGCACCGGCCGGCTTCACGGCCCTGGCCAGCAGTGCCGGCGCTCCCATCGCCGCCTTCGAGGACGCAGGCCGCGGCTTCGCCGGCGTCCAGTGGCACCCGGAGGTGCTGCACACCCAGGCCGGGCAGAAGGTGCTCGAGCAGTTCCTGTTCGACATCGCCCACTGCCGGCCGGACTGGACGGCCGCCAACATCGTCGAGGACTCCGTGCAGGCGATCCGGGGCCAGGTCGGCGACAAGCAGGTGATCTGCGGGCTGTCGGGTGGGGTGGACTCGGCGGTCGCGGCCGCCCTCGTGCAGCGGGCGGTCGGGGACCAGCTGACCTGCGTCTTCGTCGACCACGGCCTGCTCCGGTCTGGGGAGGCCGAGCAGGTGAAGCGCGACTTCGTGGCCGCGACCGGGGTCGACCTCAAGGTGGTCGACGCCGCTGACCAGTTCCTCGACGCCCTGGCGGGAGTCACCGACCCGGAGACCAAGCGCAAGGTCATCGGCCGTGAGTTCATCCGGACCTTCGAGGCCGCGGCTCGTGAGGTGGTGGGTGAGGGCGACGACGTCGAGTTCCTCGTCCAGGGCACGCTGTACCCGGACGTCGTGGAGTCCGGCGGGGGCGAGGGCGCGGCCAACATCAAGAGCCACCACAACGTCGGCGGACTTCCCGACGACCTGCAGTTCGCGCTCGTGGAGCCCTTGCGCACCCTGTTCAAGGACGAGGTGCGTGCGGTGGGCGCCCAGCTCGGGCTGCCGGCCGAGATCGTCTGGCGCCAGCCCTTCCCGGGCCCGGGCCTGGGGATCCGGATCATCGGCGAGGTCACCCGCGACCGGCTCAGCGTCCTGCAGCAGGCGGACGCGATCGCGCGCGCCGAGCTCACCGCGGCGGGGCTGGACCGCGACGTCTGGCAGTTCCCCGTCGTGCTGCTCGCCGACGTCCGCTCCGTGGGCGTGCAGGGGGACGGGCGCAGCTACGGGCATCCCGTGGTGCTGCGCCCGGTGAGCAGCGAGGACGCCATGACCGCCGACTGGAGCCGGCTGCCGTACGACCTGCTGGAGCGGATCAGCACCCGGATCACCAACGAGGTCCGCGAGGTGAACAGGGTGGTCCTGGACATCACCAGCAAGCCACCGGGCACCATCGAGTGGGAGTGAGCGGGCGCCGGCCGGCTGCGAACCGACGCTAGCCGCGGTCCTGCGGAGCCTCCGGCTCGGGCTTGCCGGGTCCCGGTTGCGGCTGCTCCCAGGGTGCGCCCTCACTGCCCCAGACGGGGTCGCCGGGGCCGTGCGGCGGTGCCGGCGGGTAGGGCCCAGGAGCGGCCGACGGCGGGTGGACCGGAGGACGAGGGCCGGCCGGCGGCTGGGCCTGGTCGCCTTCGGGGACCACGAACAGCGCGATGAGGTAGAGCGCGACGGGAAAGCCGAAGCCGGACACCGTGAGGATGATCGCGGCCAGCCGAACCAGGGTGGCGTCGACGTTGAGATACTCGGCCAGGCCGCCGCAGACGCCGGCGAGATACCGGTCGCGGGTGCTGCGGGTGAGGCGCCGGGGCGCCGGAGATGGTGAGGTCATGTCTGCCTTTCGTGCAGGTGGTGGGTGGGGGTCAGGGGCGCCGGGAGAGCGCGAGGCCGAGCACGCCGACGGTCACGAGGGCCAGCGGGGTGACGGTCTTGAGCAGGGACCAGTGCAGCGTGCCGATCACGGACTGCCACAGGGCGGCAGCCGCGACAGCGGTGAACAAGAGGCCGAAGACCAGCGCCACCACGTCCCGCGACCTCACTGCCGCACCTCGAGCTGGCCGCGGTGGACGGAGAGGTTGAGCGTCAGGGTCGGCGCTCCCGGCCTCGGGGCGGGCGGTGGAAGCGTGCCGACCAGCTGGGACCCCATCCGCTCCTCGCCCTGGTAGGGCTGGACGGCGCCCTGGTGGACGTCGTAGCGGACCACGACGTTCGCGTCCCGGGGGACGACCACCTCGAGCCGCCCTGTGCCCACCCGCGCGGAGTGGACGGTGTTGGAGTCCAGGGTCAGCCCGCTGAGGTCGAGCACCAGCTCCCCGCCGGGGAGGACGTTCCCGTCGGGCGGCAGCTCCGCCACTGTCGTGTAGCGGTACGTCTCGCTGCCCCAGCCAGCCAGCGGGCCGTGCGGACCGACCGCCGCGGTGGCGGTCACGACCGGGACGAGCAGGAGCCCCAGCGCCAACAGGCCGCGGGCCCGCCCCCACCAGGTCGCCGCGACCAGAGCGAGCCCGACGACGAGCAGGGCCGAAGCGGCGTAGACCACCGGGGGGACGGCGAGCCCGCCGTGGTCGGCGAGGGCCAGGCCGCCGGTGGTCAGCCCCAGCACCAGCAGGGTCAGCAGCCGCAGCCGACGCGCCGGCAACCGGTCACCGTGCCGCTGGGGCAGGGGTTGATCAGCAGCGGCGACTGCCGGCGGGTCGGCGTACAGACCCACCGGGTCGGGTTCGGCCAAGAAGGCCGTCCGCGCCCTGAGCTCAGGGTCGGGATCCTGCAGCGCGGCCGGCGCCGGGACAACGGGCGGAGCGGGCCAGCTCGGCGGCTCCGGCGTCGGGGCCGGGTCGCCGCCGTTCAGCCGGACGTGCTCCTCGATCCGTCGGCGCCAGGCCTCGGCTGCCTGGGTGAAAGGGCTGGCGGGACCGTCCTGGGCGACGTAGGCCGGCGCCTCGGTGGGAACCGGGCGGACCGGGGCTGGCCCCACCTCCCCTGACGAGCCGCCGCGTCCCTGGGGCTGGCGGTGCTTCGCGAACCCGAAGTACCAGATGGCGCCGATCACCAGAGCGGGGCCGACGCCGAACGGGGTGGGTCCGCCGAACGCGGTCAAGGCGACCACGCACGCCACCAGCACCAGGGCCACCCAGACCTCCTTGGGCCAGCGGCGGGCCGCGTCCCCCAGCAGGTCGTCCACCGGTGCCGTGGCCTGGCCTTGCACCGGGATCAGCAACCAGCCGGCGACGTACAGCACCACGCCGACTCCGCCGCTGAGCGCGAGCAGGACCCACGCGACCCGCACCAGGACGGGGTCGACGCCCCAGTGCTCGGCCACCCCACCGCACAGCCCGGTCAGCTTGACGTCGCTGGCGCTGCGGCGCACGGTCCAGATCGAGCTCATGCGGCCATCCTGCCGAGCCGGTGCCGCTCCGACCATCAGGGACGACCCCCACTGACCCCTCTGGGTCGGGCTCCTGTTTGCGCTGCGCAGGACGATGGGGAGGGCAGGGAAGCTCCCTGGTGGTCAGGGACGCGGCCGCGTGTGAGGCTAGGAGGCACCATGTCCACTGCCGAGGGAAGCCGCGTCCACCCCCTGCCGCCGTCGTCGGCGGAGGTGTCGTTGCCGACAGACGCTGCTGGGCCGCCCGTCACCCCGCAGCAGCCGGGCTCGTCCCCGGAACCGGCGCCCGAGCCACAGCCGGAACCGGGCGCGGAGCCTCCCCGCGCCGTGCGGGTGACCGAGGGGGCGATGCTGGGCGGCGTCTGCACCGGTCTGGCCCGCCACCTCGGCTGGCCCGTCCTGGCCATCCGGATCGCCTTCGTGGCCCTGATGCTCTTCCAGTTCATCGGCGTCCTCGCCTACGGCGCGCTCTGGCTGCTGATGCCGGCCGCGCCACCGACCACCGCTCCCGGTCTGGAGTCGGCCAGCCGGGCCGGCATGCGGGACCGCGCGGTGCCGCGGCGCCGGGTCGACTGGGGCCCTCTCGTCGCGCTGGCCGCGCTCGGCACGGGGCTCCTGTGGCTGGTCCAGGTCAGCGGGCTGGGCATCAGTGAACGGCTCTTCTGGCCCATCGCGTTCGCCTGCGCGGGAGCGGCCCTGGTCTGGCGGCAGGCCGACTCCGCCCACCAGAAGCACTGGCAGACCGAGGTGGACGGCAAGGCGTGGCTGGCGCCCTTCGTGGCCCGTGCCGGCTGGCCGGCGCTGGTGCGGGTGATCGTCGGCCTGGGGCTGGTGGGTGCCGCCTTCGGCCTGGTGGTCGCCCAGCAGAACCAGCTCAGCCAGCTGCCTCAGGTGCTGGCGATGAGCACGCTCGCCCTGGCCGGGCTCGCCGTCGTGGCGGCACCCTGGATCCACCGCTTCCGGACCGCCCTGAACACCGCCAGAGCCGAGAAGGTCCGGGCCGACGAGCGCGCGGACATGGCCGCCCACCTGCACGACTCCGTGCTGCAGACGCTCGCCCTGATTCAGCGCCAGGCCGAGGACCCGCGGGCAGTCACCCAGCTGGCCCGGCGCCAGGAACGGGAGCTGCGGACGTGGCTCTACGGGGAGGAGCTGACCGGCACCACGCTGAGGGCCGCGCTCACCACGGCTGCCGCTGAGGTGGAGGACGAGCGCGGCGTCCCCGTCGAGCTGGTCGTGGTCGGTGACGCCGAGCCGTCCGAGACGGTGCAGGCCCTCGTCCGGGCCACCCGCGAGGCCGTGGTCAACGCCGCCAAGCACTCCGGTGCCGACAAGATCGACGTGTACGCCGAGGTGGGCGACGACCTGATCGAGGTCTTCGTCCGGGACCGTGGTCAGGGCTTCGACCTCGACGCGGTGCCGGAGGACCGGATGGGAGTTCGTGGCAGCATCCTGAACCGCCTCGCTCGGCACGGCGGCAAAGCAACCATCCGCTCCCGACCGGGGGACGGGACCGAAGTACATCTGGAGATCCGACCATGAGCAGCGACCGACCCACCTCCCCGCCGAGCCCGCGGACGGGGGGCGCCCCGGTGCCCACCGGCGCACCGGCCACCGGGGCGCCACCCGTCGAGCCCGTCCGGCCGCCAGGACCGTTCCGGGTGGTCGTGGTGGACGACCACGCCATGTTCCGGACCGGGGTCAAGGCCGAGATCGGACAGGCGGTGCGCGTGGTGGGGGAGGCCTCTGACGTCGACTCCGCGGTCGCCGTGATCGCGCAGACCACGCCGGACGTCGTGCTGCTGGACGTGCACCTGCCGGGCGGTGGCGGTGTCGAGGTGATACGGAAGGTCCACGCGACCGCTCCGGAGCAGAGGTTCCTGGCTCTCTCGGTCTCCGACGCCGCTGAGGACGTCATCGGCGTGATCCGCGCCGGTGCCCGCGGCTACGTCACCAAGTCGATCAGCGGACCCGAGCTGATCGACGCGGTCCGCCGGGTCGCCGAGGGCGACGCGGTGTTCTCGCCCCGGCTCGCGGGCTTCGTGCTCGACGCGTTCTCCGGGGCGATCGACCTCGCGAGCGTCGACGAGGACCTCGACCGGCTGTCCCAGCGGGAGCGGGAGGTGCTGCGGCTGATCGCCCGGGGCTATGCGTACAAGGAGGTGGCGCGGGAGCTGTTCATCTCGATCAAGACGGTCGAGACCCACGTGAGCAGCGTGCTGCGCAAGCTGCAGCTGTCCAACCGGCACCAGCTCACCCGTTGGGCCACCGACCGGCGCCTGGTGTAGGCGTTCCGCGAGCCCCGGGAATGACGCATCCCGGCCGATCGAAGGATCGGCCGGGATGCGTACTGCCCCAGCGGTCAGACCCGGGCGTGCGACCGGCGCTGGCTGAAGCCGTAGACCATCAGCACCAGCAGCGCGCCGAGAATGGCGGTGACGAGGCCGGCGAGACTGAAGATCGCGCCGTACCTGACGTGGAAGAGCAGCCCGCCCAGAAACCCGCCGACGAGTGCTCCGACGATGCCCAGCAGGGTGGTGGCCACCCAGCCGCCTCCCTGCCGGCCCGGGAGGATGGCCTTGGCGATGGCGCCCGCGATGAGGCCGATGACGATGTAACCCAGGATTGTTCCCATACCCGCCACGTTAGGACGCAGCAGCGACGGGAGAACCAGGCTTCAGGGTCGGTTCCGGGTGCGCTCAAGCCCTGCTCAGGGGAAAGCAGGGGAAGGCCTCGCCCGCGTTTCACGCGGGGCCGGCCGAGCAGCCGCCGTTACGATCTGCGCATGCAGGTGGCTCACCAGGTCCTGGTGCTGGCGCACCTCATCGGCTTCGCCGCGCTGCTGGGCGGAGTCCTGAGCCAGGGGCGTTCGGGCCAGCCCGAGGTGACCGGGACGATGCTGTGGGGTGGCTGCGTCGAGCTCGCCACGGGCGTCGCGCTCGTGGTGCTGACCGTGGTGACCGGCGGTCCGGTGGACTGGGGGCCGGCCTCGGTCAAGCTGGTCACCACCTTGTTCCTGGTCCTGCTGCTGGTGCGGAACCGTCGCTTCCTCTCGATCCCCCGAGGGCTGTGGGCCCTCATCGGCGGCCTGGCCCTCGTCAGCGCCGGCCTCTCGGTGCTGTGGCAGTAAAGTCGACCCCGTCAGGGCACGGCGCCCCGGCGACGCGGGACCGAGCCGGAGGAGGACCCGTGGGGACGACGGGAGCGCGCGGGTGAGACTCTCCGCCCGGGTGGACTACGCCCTGCGAGCCATGTCCGAGCTCGCCGCCGCCGACGCGCCGCGCACCGTCGAGCAGCTCTCCGCCGCGCAGCGGATCCCCAACAAGTACCTCGAGAGCATCCTCGGCGAGCTGCGCCGGGGCGGACTGCTGCGCAGCCAACGAGGTCCGGACGGCGGCTACCGTCTCGCCCGCGCGGCCTCGGGCATCAGCATCGCCGACGTCATCCGTGCGCTGGACGGGGAGCTGGCCAACGTCCGGGGTAGCCGGCCGGAGCACCTGGAGTACGTCGGGGCCGCAGCGCCCCTGCAGGAGGTCTGGATCGCCCTGCGCGCCTCGGAACGGCTCATCCTCGAGAGCGTGACCCTGGCCCACGTCGCCGCCGGTGAGCTACCCGGCCCGGTCGTCGACCTGGTCGCCAACCCCGCGGCCTGGCACTGACCCCGCAGCTCAACGGCTGATCGGTGTCCAGCATGCGGCCGCGATGCCGGTCCACAACGTCCCCTCGGGTAGATTCTCCTGATCCCTAGTACGTCACTAGGGAGACGTGACCTGGAGTAGCCATGCGGAAGCTCGTCATCCTCGCGGTCGTCGGCCTGGCGGCGCAGCTGGTCGACGGCACGCTCGGTATGGGGTACGGGGTCACCTCGTCGACCCTGCTCATGCTGGCCGGGCTGACCCCGGCAGCGGCGTCGGCCTCGGTGCACGTCAGCGAGCTCGGGACCAACCTTGCCTCCGGGCTCGCCCACTGGAAGCTCCGCAACGTCGACTGGCGCGTCGTGGCTCGGATCGCCGGTCCTGGAGCCGTCGGCGCTTTCGTCGGGGCCACCGTGCTCTCCGGTCTGAGCACCGCCTCCTCGGCCCCGCTGATGTCGGCCATCCTGGCCGCGCTCGGCATCTATATCATCGTCCGCTTCGTGCTGGGCGTGCGTCCGCGACTGAAGAAGGCGCTGACGCTGAGGTTTCTCGCACCGCTCGGCCTGTTCGCCGGCTTCGTCGACGCCACGGGCGGCGGGGGCTGGGGCCCGGTGGCGACCCCGGCGCTGCTGGTGGACGGGCGGATGGCCCCGCGCAAGGTGATCGGCTCGGTGGACACCTCCGAGCTGGTGGTGAGCGCCGCGGCGAGTCTCGGGTTCCTGCTCGGGCTGGGCGCGGCGGGCGTCAGCTGGGGACTGGCGCTGGCGCTCCTGCTCGGCGGGCTGGTCGCTGCCCCGCTCGCCGCGTATCTCGTGCGGATCGCGCCTACCCACCTCCTGGGTGTCGCGATCGGGGGTGCGATATTGCTGACCAACAGCCGGACGCTGCTGAGGAGCTTCGACGTCGCCGATCCCGCGCGCTTCGCCGTCTACGCCCTGATCCTGCTGGCGACCGTCGCGGGCCTGGCGGTGGTCAGCCGGCGCACCCGTCGGACCGCCGCCGGTGCCGACTCGGAACGACGTGTCCCGGAGGCCGTCAGCGTCTGACGGCAGCCTGGGCAGTTCCGTCGACGGCGAGGACCCGGTACGCCAGGTGCACCACGCCGTTGCCGAACCTGCGCTCCCCGATGAGCTCGAGCTGGAGCGTCAGGTCCTCGGGCAGGAAGCGGGTCCCGCCACCCACGACCACCGGTGAGACCAGCTGCTCGATCTCGTCCACGAGCCCGGCCCGCAGCGCCTGTGCCGCGAGCTCGGGACCTCCGACGAGCAGGTCGCGCGTCGTGCTCGCCTTCAGCTCTCCCACCGTGGCCGGGTCGAAGCGGCGTTCGATCCGGGTGCGGGCGCTGGACGGTGCCTGCAGGGTGCTGGAGTAGACGACCTTGTCGGCCGCGCGCCAGATCGCCGCGAAGTCGGCCATCACCGCCGATGCATCCTCGGTCGGCAGGGTCTCCCACGCGAGCATCACCTGGTAGAGCCGGCGACCGTAGAGGTGGGTGCCGATCCGGCGCTGCAGGTCGTTGACGAACTGGTGGACCTCCTCGTCGGGGACGCTCCAGTCGAAGGAGCCGTCGCGGTCGGCGACGTAGCCGTCCAGGGAGGTGATGCCGGCGTAGTGCAGTGAGCCCATGCCCGGTTGACCGGCCTGAGCCGGCGAACTCATCGGCTCAGAGCAGCGGGCGGAAGGGTGTGAGGACCGTCTCGGAGAACTTCACCATCGCGTGCCGGCGGGACCAGGCGGGCTCGGTCAGCTCGACGGTGTTGGAGGAGTCGAGCGCGAAGATCTCCTCCATCTGCCGGGCCACCTCGGCGTTGAAGACCTCCATGTTGATCTCGTAGTTGCCGGCGAGGCTCAACCGGTCCAGGTTGGCGGTGCCGATCGTCGACCACTGCCCGTCGATGGTGGCCGTCTTGGCGTGCACCATCGCGCCCTGGTAGAGGAACAGCCGGATCCCGCCGCGCAGCAGCTGGCTGTAGAAGCCCCGGGAGAGCCAGTCGGCGACGATGTGGTTCGACTCCGCCGGCACGATGATCCGCACGTCGACCCCACGGCGGGCCGCTCGCAGCAGCGAGTCCAGCATGTCCGCGTCGGGGATCAGGTACGCGTGCGTCAGGTAGATGTGCCGCGAGGCCCGCTCGAAGGCGTCCAGGTAGACGCCACGGATGGGGTAGACGACGTTCCGCGGGATGTTGCGGTGGATCCGGATGTCGGACTGCCAGGTGCGACCGCCGACGTCCGGCAGGGCGGGCTGGCGTCGCCCGGCCGAGAGGTTCCAGAAGTCGATGAACGCGTTCTCGGCGTCCCAGACGATGTCACCGGTCAGCCGGGCGTGGGTGTCCCGCCAGTCCGTGGCGTAGAGGCTGCCGATGTTGTAGCCGCCCAGAAAGGCCACCGCGTCGTCCACCACCATCAGCTTGCGGTGGTCGCGCCCGGAGTTGCGCAGCGAGGGCCAGCCGCGGGCGAGAGGGTGACGCCGGACGTGGAGGTGTGGCGGGAAGCGGAAGAACTTGCGCGGTACGACCAGGTTCGCGAACTCGTCGAAGACCACGTAGACCTGCACCCCGCGGTCGGCGGCCTCGATCAGGGCGTCCTTGAAGGCCTGGCCGACGGCGTCGCCCTTCCAGATGAACGTCTCGAAGAAGATCTTGCTCCGGGCCTGCCGGATCGCGTCCAGCATGTCCCGGTACAGGTCTTCGCCGTAGGTGTAGACCGTCACCTCCGAACCGCCGGCGGTGACCGACCGCGGAGGGATCCGGGGGAAGACCACGGGCTTGCGCTTGCGTTTCCGGCGGGTGTCCACGACCACGAGACCCAGCAGGGTCGCACCCTGCACGGCCACCACCGCGAGCGCGGCCCGGCCCAGCATCGGACGCAGCCTGATCCGCCTCCACCACATGGCACCAACCTAGTCCTCGTCCCGACAGGCAGGAGCGGAACGGGAGGTCCGCCGAGCGAGGCAGGACCGTAGATGTCGGTGCCGGCGTCTAGGGTTGAGCAGAAGATGACCAGTGCGCCCCACCCCTCCCTGCCCTCGCCGGCCGTCGGTCTGCCGGACGACCTGTTCCCGGAGGTGACCGTGCCCCGCCCGCGTGTCCGGAAGTCGGCCCTGGACGCGCATGCCCTGCTCGATGGGTTGAACTCGCCGCAGCGTGAGGCGGTGACCCACCAGGGTGCGCCGGTCCTGGTCGTCGCCGGGGCAGGCTCGGGAAAGACGCGTGTGCTGACCCGCCGGATCGCCTACCTGGTGGGTGAGCGGAAGGTGCATCCGGGCTCCATCCTGGCCATCACCTTCACCAACAAGGCGGCGGCCGAGATGCGGGGCCGGGTGATGGAGCTGGTCGGCAACAGAGCCAAGCTGATGTGGGTCTCGACGTTCCACTCCGCCTGCGTCCGGATCCTGCGCGCCGAGATCGGTCGCTTCGGCGTGGCGCGCACGTTCTCGATCTACGACGACGCCGACTCCAAGCGGCTGATGCAGCTCGTCGCGAACGACCTGGAGCTGGACCCCAAGCGCTTCCCGGTGCGGTCGATCATGACCTGGGTCTCCACCTGCAAGAACGACCTCGTCGACCATGAGTCCGCCCGGGCGCGGGCGAGCGAAGGTGTCGAGCAGTCCTACGCCGACGCCTACGCCGAGTACCAGCGGCGGCTGACTGCGGCGAACGCCCTCGATTTCGACGACCTGATCATGACCACCGTGCACCTGCTGCAGGCCTTCCCGGAGCTGAGGGAGCAGTACCGGCGGCGCTTCCGGCACGTGCTGGTCGACGAGTACCAGGACACCAACCACGCCCAGTACGTCCTCGTCCGCGAGCTCTGCTCGGCCGACGTCGACGCCGGTCCGCAGACGGTGGCGGCGGAGCCGCCGGAGCTGATGGTGGTGGGCGACTCCGACCAGTCGATCTACGCCTTCCGCGGCGCCACGATCCGCAACATCAACGACTTCGAGACGGACTTCCCCGGCGCCCGGACGATCATGCTGGAGCAGAACTACCGCTCGACCCAGACGATCCTCACGGCCGCGAACGCAGTGATCGTGCAGAACCAGGGCCGCAAGCCCAAGAACCTGTGGTCCGACGCGGGGAACGGGCCGCTGATCGTCGGCTACGTCGCTGACACCGAGCACGACGAGGCCCAGTTCGTGGCGAGCGAGATCGACCGGCTGAGTGATGCGGGGGAGGGCCGCTACGGCGACGCTGCCGTGTTCTACCGCACCAACGCCCAGTCCCGCGCCTTCGAGGAGGTCTTCATCCGGGTCGGGCTGCCGTACAAGGTGGTCGGCGGGGTGCGGTTCTACGAGCGCCGTGAAGTGCGGGACGCGATCGCCTATCTCCGGGCGATCAGCAACCGCAGCGACGATGTCTCCGTGCGGCGGATCCTCAACGTGCCCAAGCGTGGGATCGGGGACCGGGCGGAGGCGGCGGTGGCCGACCTCGCCAACCGGGAGCGGATCAGCTTCGGAGAGGCACTGCGCCGAGTCGACGACATCCGGGGGCTGGCCACGCGTTCGGCCAACCAGCTGCGGGCCTTCGTCGACCTGATGGACGCGCACGAGGCGATGGTCGCCGAGGGTGCTCCGGCCGACCAGATCCTGACGAGCGTGCTGGAGCAGTCGGGTTACCTCGCCGAGCTGCAGGGGTCGGACGACCCCCAGGACCAGACCCGGCTGGAGAACCTCATCGAGCTGGTCACGGTGGCCCGGGAGTTCGTCAGTGGCGTGGCGGTGCTGTCCGCGACCGACCTCGACGCCGACGGGACGGACGTGGCCGACGAGTTCGCGCTGCTGGAGGTGCCGGCGGGTTCGGTGCCCGGCGACGGGCCCGCGCCGGCCGTCCGGTTGGCCGGTGACCCCGCCGTGGACGTGCTGAACCCGGAGCAGGACCTGGCAGCGGGAGCGGCCGAGGTCGATGCGTCGCTCGGCGCCTTTTTGGAGCGGGTCGCACTCGTCGCGGACTCCGACCAGATCCCGTCCTCACCCGACACCGAGAACGCCGGGGTCGTCACGCTGATGACCCTGCACACAGCGAAAGGCCTCGAGTTCGACAACGTCTTCCTGACCGGGTGTGAGGACGGGATCTTCCCGCACCAGCGCGCGCTGAACGACCCTGCCGAGCTGGCCGAGGAGCGCCGGCTGGCCTACGTCGGGATCACCCGCGCGCGCAAGCGGCTGCACGTCTCGCGGGCGATCGTGCGGGCGGCGTGGGGCACCCCGCAGCACAACCCGCCGAGCCGGTTCCTCACCGAGATCCCGGAGCGGCTGGTGGACTGGCGACGGACCGAACAGGCCGTCACCTCCTGGCGGAACTCTTCGGCGACCTCGCGGTCGCACCAGTCCTGGCGGTCGGACGTCGGGTACGGCGCCGGCAAGCCCAAGGCCCGTCCGGTGCCGGTGCTGGCCGCCGGTGACCGCGTCCTGCACTCCACCTTCGGCCTGGGTTCCGTCGTCGCGACCTCAGGCTCGGGGGAGGACACCAAGGCCGATGTGGACTTCGGCTCGGTGGGGGTGAAGCGGCTCTCGCTGAAGCACGCGCCGCTGGAGAAGCTCTGAGCCGGCCGACTTCGGCCGCCTGCTACGGCCGGAGTCCGCGGCCGTTCAGCCAGCTGACCGGGTTGACCGCCCGGTAGACGTCGCCAGGCGTGACGCCCGCCGGGTAGATCTCGAAGTGCACGTGGGGGCCGAAGGTCCGTCCCGTCATGCCGACCGCGCCGACGGTCTCGCAGGCGCTGACGCTCTGGCCCACCCGGACCGAGACGGTGGACATGTGCGCCATCAGTGACTGGGTGCCGTCGGGATAGCGGATCGTCACGTAGTTGCCGGCCCAGCCGCTGGCGGGACCGCCGCCGGCGTTGGTGACCACACCGGCGGCCGGAGCCTGGAGGGTGGTGCCCACCGGGGCGGAGAAGTCGAAGCCGGTGTGGTAGCGCGACCAGGCACCGACCTGGCCGAAGTGGGCGGCGATGCTGTAGCCGCCACGGACCGGCATGCAGGACTTGCCGCCGCTACTCGGCGAGGCGCTGCTCCGGGTCGCGGGTGCGGGCCGGGTCGTCGCTGCCGAGGCCTTGCGTGAGGCGGACCGGGCGGTGTCCCGCGCCGCCGCTCGGGCGGCTGCCGCCCGGGCGGACTTGGCGGCCTTGCGCTCGATCGCCTCCCGGGCGAGTCGGGCTCCCTGCTTCTGGGTTGCCCGGGACGCCCTCTCGAGCGACTTCTCGCGCGCGGTCGCTGCCCGCGTCCTGGCCGCCTGCGCGATCTGGTCGTCGGTCTTGCTCAGTTCCTCGGCGCGCTGGTCGGCGAGGCTCTTCAGCTTCGCCGGGTCGAGGGCGGGGCGGGTCAGGTCACGGCTGATGGAGCTGGCCGCGCGGTCGAATGCCGGCGGGACGGTGATCTCGGGGGCGGTGGCGCTCTGCGGGTTGGTCGCCAGCTGGGCGGTCGGCACGGCGGCCTGCACGTGCTCAGCGTTGCTGGTGAGGACCACGGAGCCGGCAACCCCCAGGCCCAGCAGCGACACGCCGAGGGCGGCAAGACCGTGCTGCAGCCAGCCCTTCCGGTCCTGCTTGATGTCCTCGATCAGCGCTCGACGCGCCTGGGCGTCCTGCGATGCAGGTGTGCGCACTCACCGTCTCCTTGTACGTCGACATGGACCGGTCTGGCCTCAGCGACAGTGCGAAAGGATCCAGCTCCCGAGGTCCCCGTTGTGGTAATGCAACAGTGACGGGCAGCAACGATAACGGAAGTGTAACGTTTGACAAAGTTGAGGCCGTGGGCGGCGGCAGAACTTGCCCGGCCGGAGGCGTGCGCACGACCAATCAGAGAGAAGCTCAGCCGGTTGTGACCCCGGCGCTACGGAGCCATGGCAGCGGGTTGACGGCCCGGTACACGTCCCCGTAGGTCACGCCTGCGGGATAGAGCTCGAAGTGCAGGTGGGCGCCGAAGGCGCGGCCCGTCTGTCCGACGTAGCCGATCACCTGGCCGGCCTGCACGGTCTGCCCGGCGGTCACGGCCATCCTGGACATGTGCGACGACATGGTCGTCATCCCGTCGGAGTGCCGGATCGCCACGTGGTTCCCGGCCCAGTCCCCTGAGTTCCCGGCGTAGAGGACGATGCCCGACTTCACCGCACGGATCGGCACGCCGTAGGCGGCGCGGAAGTCCAGGCCTGTGTGGTACCGCGACCAGAGGCCGTACTGGCCGAAGTGGGCACCGATGACGGCCCGCGGCACCGGCGAGGCGGCACCGCCTGCGCCGCCGCTGACCGGAGGTTCCACTGGGAAGTCCTGACCGGGAGGGACGACCGGCGGCGGGGCTGCGGCGTCAAGACGGATGGCCTGACCGGCGGCCGCCTCGGCCTCAGCACGGGCGGCTGCGGCGGCGATCCGTGCCGCGATGGCCCGGTCCAGCGCCTCCTTGGCCAGCTGCGCGGCCTTGGTCTGGGTCGCCTCCTCGTCCTCGGAGAGCTGCTCCTGCCGGGCCCGACCGCTGGCCGTGCGGGCGGCACGGGTGACCTCGTCGGCCTCCTTCGCCAGCTCCTCGTCACGCTGGGCGGCGCGTTCGGCGACGATTGCCCGACGGAGCGGTTCGGGCTGCTGGCCCGCAGCCGTGAAGGGTTCGGTGACGGCGGGGTCAGGCGTGGGAGTCGGGCGGGGCTTGGGGTCGGTGTGGGGTGCCGAACCGGTGGTGGTCCCGCTGACCGGCAGGTTGCCGGGAGGCTCGGCGTGGACCGGGGAGGTGATCGAGCCGGCGATGGCCAGACCGAGCGCCGAGACCGCGAGCCCGGCCAGCCCCTGGGACAGCCAGTGCCGAGGCGCGACCCGAGCCACGCCGGCCCTGGCGGCCCGACGTCGCAGCCCGGAAGGCTCTGCTGGCACCTGCGCTCCTCGATCCTCGTTCTGGACGCCGTCGGAGACCGACGAGCGGTGGAGCCGACAGGCTCCTGCCATCCAGGAGGGGGAAGGGCCTAGATGATGTTCGTGCGGGTATGTCCCCGAAGTGCTGCTGCTCGGCAGCACCAGCCGCCCATGGGTGAGCCGGCACCCGCCACGGACGGCTCCAGCTCCAGAACCACAATACGGAGCCGCGAGAACGACCTCAAACCTTTCCGTAGGGTCTTAGGTCCCCAAAATCGGGGGGGCCGCGCGTCGCCTCGGTCCGATCGGGAGGCCGGCTCGCGGCGCGCCGCGCAGTAGCCTGACCCGGTGGATGCCGACGCCCCGCCCGCGCTCAGCCGTCCCCTGCGGATCGTCGTCGCCAAGCCGGGGCTGGACGGCCACGACCGAGGGGCGAAGGTGGTGGCACGAGCGCTTCGCGACGCCGGCATGGAGGTCGTCTACACGGGTCTGCACCAGACGCCGGAGCAGATCGTCCGCACCGCCCTCGCCGAGGACGCGGACGCCATCGGTCTGTCCGTGCTCTCGGGGGCCCACCTGACGCTGTTCGCGCGGGTGCTCGAGCTGCTCGCGGAGAACGACGCCTCGGACATCGTGGTGTTCGGCGGCGGGATCATCCCGCCCGCAGACCGGGAGCGCCTGCGCGAGCTCGGCGTCGGTGAGATCTTCACCCCGGGCGCCACGATGGCCGACATCGTCACCTGGGTCCGTGGGCACGTGGGGCTGCCCCGCGACCTCTGATCCGCGTCCGGGCCCGGAGTGCCCTAGCACTAGGCTCGGTCCCGGCTCGCCGGCGGCGGGCCGACACCGGGGCCCGGCCGAGCCGCGGTGTCGAGGCGGTCGACCTGCGCTGACGGCAGGTCGCAACCAGGAGGCACTGTGGATCTGTACGAGTACCAAGCCCGAGACATGTTCGAGGCGCACGGCGTGCCCGTGCTGCGCGGCATCACCGCCACCACGCCGGAGGAGGCCCGGGCGGCTGCCGTCGAGCTCGGCACTCCGGTGGTCGTGGTCAAGGCCCAGGTGAAGACCGGCGGCCGCGGCAAGGCCGGTGGCGTCAAGGTCGCCAAGAGTCCCGACGAGGCCGCCGCGCGCGCGACCGACATCCTCGGCCTCGACATCAAGGGCCACGTCGTCCAGACGGTGATGGTCACCGAGGGCGCGGACATCGCCGAGGAGTACTACTTCTCCCTGCTGCTCGACAGGGCCAACCGCAGCTACCTCGCCATGTGCTCCAAGGAGGGCGGCATGGAGATCGAGCAGCTGGCTGTCGAACGGCCGGAGGCGCTGGCTCGCATTCCCGTCGACCCGATCGTGGGGATCGACCAGGCCAAGGCCGACGAGATCGTGGCGGCGGCGGGCTTCGACGCCGCCGACGCCGCCGAGCTGGCACGGGTCTTCCAGCTGCTGGGCAAGGTGTACCTCGAGGCCGACGCGACCCTGGTCGAGGTCAACCCGCTGGTGAAGACGGGCGACGGGTCGATCATCGCCCTGGACGGCAAGGTGTCGCTCGACGAGAACGCCGACTTCCGACACCCCGAGCATGCGGCGCTGGTGGACAGCTCCGCCACCGACCCGTTGGAGAACGCGGCGAAGGAGAAGGGCCTCAACTACGTCAAGCTCGACGGGTCCGTGGGGATCATCGGCAACGGCGCGGGACTGGTGATGAGCACCCTCGACGTCGTGGCGTACGCGGGCGACCAGCTCCCCGGAAGCCCCAAGCCCGCCAACTTCCTCGACATCGGCGGTGGCGCGAGCGCCGAGGTGATGGCGAACGGCCTCGAGATCATCCTCGGCGACGAGCAGGTCAAGAGCGTCTTCGTCAACGTCTTCGGCGGGATCACGGCCTGCGACGCCGTGGCGAACGGGATCGTCCAGGCCTTTCAGCTGCTGGACAGCCGCGGTGAGACCGTGACGAAGCCCCTGGTCGTGCGGCTGGACGGCAACAACGCCGAGGAGGGTCGGCGGATCCTGACCGACGCGGCGCTGGCCGGGCTGGAGCAGGTGGACACGATGGACGGCGCAGCCAAGCGGGCTGCCGAGCTGGCCGCGGCCGGGAACTGAGGAGCGACATGGCAATCTTCCTGAACTCCGACTCGAAGGTCATCGTGCAGGGCATGACCGGCTCCGAGGGACGCAAGCACACCGGCCGGATGCTGGCCAGCGGAACGACCATCGTGGGCGGGGTGACGCCGGGCAAGGGAGGCCAGTCGGTCGACTTCGACGGCACCTCCGTCCCGGTCTTCAACTCCGTCGGCGAGGCGATCGCCGAAACCGGCGCCAACGTGACCGTCATCTTCGTCCCGGCCAAGTTCACCAAGGCTGCGGTGATCGAGGCCATCGAGGCGGAGATCCCGCTCGCCGTGGTCATCACCGAGGGAGTGCCCGTCAAGGACACTGCCGAGTTCTTCACGCTCTCCCAGGGCTCCAAGACGCGGCTGGTCGGCCCGAACTGCCCAGGACTGATCTCGCCCGGTCTCTCCAACGCGGGCATCATCCCGGCGAACATCACCAAGGCGGGCCGGGTCGGGCTGGTCTCGAAGTCCGGCACGCTGACCTACCAGATGATGTATGAGCTGCGGGACTTCGGGTTCTCCTCCGCCATCGGCATCGGCGGCGACCCGATCATCGGCACCACCCACATCGACGCGCTGCAGGCCTTCCAGGACGACCCCGACACCGACGCCATCGTGATGATCGGGGAGATCGGGGGCGACGCCGAGGAGCGGGCCGCGGACTACATCAAGGCGAACGTCTCCAAGCCCGTCGTGGGCTATGTGGCCGGCTTCACCGCTCCCGAGGGCAAGACCATGGGCCACGCCGGGGCCATCGTGTCCGGCTCCTCGGGCACGGCGGCGGCGAAGAAGGACGCCCTCGAGGCCGCGGGGGTCAAGGTCGGCAAGACCCCGAGCGAGACCGCGCAGCTGATGCGGGACATCATGAGCTCCCTGGTCGCCCCGGCCTGAGCCCGGACAGACGCACGAACGCCGGCGACCGTAGCACGGTCGCCGGCGTCACCCGTTCCCTCCGGTGTGGCCGCTGCCTCGCTCAGGGGACCTGCGTCATCCGCTGACCGGCACGGACGGCGACCATGTCCCATTCGGGCTGGCTCAGGTCGTAGCCCCCCGGAAGAGGGTTCAGGAAGGTGTAGGCGACCTTCGCGCCGGAGGACACGATGCCGACCCGGTAGCGCTGGGTGCCGGTGGTCGACTTCTGGGACACCGTGGAGGTCCATCCCGTGACCGCCGCGCCCTGTGCGCCGACCCCCTTCACCGCCGCGGGTCCGGACACAGTGGCGGTGAGCTTCCGCTTGCTGCAGCTCTGCAGGTCGCTCTTGATCTTGGCCACCAGGGCGGCCGCCGCTTTCTCGTCCTTCATGGTGAGGACGATGTCGTTCAGCCCGAACTTGGTGCTGCTCGGTACCAGGTAGACCCGGGTGCTGCCGCTCGCCGCGTTCACCCGAGTCCAGTTGACCAGCTCGCACTGGGAGCCCAGGAAGGTCTCGCTGGGCGGCTCGGCCGGGGTGGCCACCCAGCTCTCGTCGGCCGCACCCGCGGGCGGCAGGTCGCCGGCGGCGAGGAAGCCAGGCACGTCACCGCCCAGCGGCGGCGGCGCGTCCTTCACGACGGGCGTGTGGTCGCACTTCCCGCCGGCGGCCTGGCACTGCAGGGCGGTGACCGCGGCGAGGGCGCGGGCCACGCCGGTGAGCTGAACGGCCTTACCGGGCCGGGCCACGTCGACGACGTTCACCACCGTGCCGGTCCGGCTCACCACCACGCTGTGGAGCTGGGTCTTCCCGCCGGTGACGACGTTCACCACCACGCCGGCGGCCTGGTCGCCCAGGCCGGTGACCGTTGCTCCCGACACGAGGTAGGACCCCGCCGCCACACAACCACCGAAGGTCCTGGTGGCGACGGCGTACGCCTGGGCCGCGTCCTCCGGGGTGGCGTACGCGGCTGCCCGGTGCAGGGCGCTGGGCGCGGCCTTGCCGTCGCTGCTGAGCAGCTGCGCGACCTGCTGCTGGGCGGCCGGCTCGCCTTCGGCCGGCTGGTCGCTCAGGCAGGCGGGGGTGGGGGCGTCGGCTGCGGCCGGCCGCTGGGTCAGCGCGACCTTCCACGCTCGGGCCGGGTCGATCTGCTCGGCCGTGGCCGGCAGCAGCAGGTGACCGTCAGCCAGCAGGGCACCGGCGTCCGTCGCCGGCGCGCCGGACACCGAGGCCGAGCCTGGCCCGGCCGTGCCGGCGCTGGTGGGCTGCACGGCGGGCCTGCCGACGGAAGCCACCGCGAAGATGATCGCCGCGCCGACGACGGCGACCGCGGCGACGGCGCCGATCAGCAGCGCCAGCCGACCGCGACGACCCAGCAGGCGGTGCGGGTGCTCCTCGTCCAGGTCGAGGTCGTCCACGCCCTGCGCCTTTGCATCGTGTGCTCCGGAAGCGCGACCGGCCGCCGTGGTCGGAGGAAGCGGCGTCGTCGCCTCCTCGTCGGACGGATCGGGACGCCGTCGCTGGCGGAAGTTCAGGGGTCGGGCCGACCGGACCTCGGGCTGCTCCAGGACACTGTCACCGGCCCTCGTGCTGACCTCGGGCGCCTGGTCGATCTGGTCGGCCGCAGCGGACTCGGACACGGACGGGGACTCGGATTCGGACTCGGTCCCGTCGGGCCGGTCCTGCTGGTCGTCGGTCGAGGACGGGTCGACGAAAGCGCGCTTGGGTCGGTACCCAGGGTCGGGATCGACCATCGCGGGAAACTCCTTGCGTAACGGGACGTGCGGGCAGGTCCAGCGTCCCGGGAGCCCCCCCGCACCGGCACGCGGACCACACGACTTTACCTTGACCGGGCGTGTCAGGACGGGTGGAGGAGAGCGCTGGGCGAGCATGGTCTCGCCATGGCTTCTCTGTTGTCCCCCCGCCGCACCCAGCGCGACCTCGTTCTGCGCGCCACCACCCCCGCCGAGCCGAAGGCCGAGGCGACGGTGGCGGCGGCATCGGCGCCCCGGCTGGGCTGGGCGCTGACCGCGGTGGCGGGAGGCCTGTTGTGCGCGGTCACCGGCTGGCTGCTGGTGGCCGGCTTGACGGTCCTCGGCTGGCTGGCCGCCGATCCCGGCACCCTGGGCGGCGCCCTCGCCGTCGGCACCCAGCTGTGGCTCGCTGGGCAGGGTGTGGGCGTCGAGCTCGGCGGGGTGCCGGTCACGCTGGTGCCGTGGGGCATAGCGGTCCTGGCGGCTTTCCTGCTCAGCAGATGTGCGGCCGTGGCCGCCCGTGCAGCCCGGCCCGGGCAGCGGCCGACCCCCGGCCGGATCGCCCTCGTGCTGCTCGGCGCCTACCTCGTGCCGGTGCTCGTCGGCGCCGTGCTGGTCGGCAGCCCCGGCCTGGCACCCGGCCACATCCTGGCGGTGCTGGCGGTGCTGGGGGGTGCGGCGCTACGCGGCGCCGGCCGGACCCTCGCCGTCGGCTGGACCGGCCGGTGGCCGGCCTGGTCACGGTCCCTGCCGCGCGCCGTCCTGACCTCGCAGCTGGTGCTGCTGGCTGCGGGCGCGGCAGTGCTCTGCACCGGGCTGGCGCTGCACCTGGACCGGGTGGGGGCCCTGCAGGACGCGCTGGCGCCCGGACCGGCCGGCGGTGTCGCGTTGCTCGCGGCGCAGCTGGCGCTGATGCCCAACGCGGTCGTCTGGGCGACCGCCTACGCCCTCGGCGGCGGTTTCACTCTCGGCAACGGGTCGGTGGTGGCCCCGGCCGGCACCGATATCGGCATCCTGCCGGGTCTCCCGCTGCTCGGCGCGCTGCCGGCCGCCGGCCCCGGCCCGGCGTGGGCGCTGTGCTGGCTCGCGGCCGGAGTGCTGGCCGGTGCCGTGGCGGCCTGGCTCGTGGTGCGGGGTCGGCCCGAGGCACGGTTCGACGAGACGAGCCTGGTGGGCGGCATCGCCGGGGTGCTCGGCGGGCTGGTCTTGGTCGGCCTGGCCTGGGCCACCAGCGGCGACCTCGGGACCCTGCGGCTGAGCGGTCTCGGTCCACTGCTGCTGCCGCTGCTGGTGATGGCTGTGACAACTCTCGGCCTGTCCGGGATGGTGACCGGCCTGCTGCTGGGGCTCTGGCGGCGCAGCCGGCGGCATCGGCCGGCTCAGCGAGAGGACCGGCAGCCGGAGCCGGACGGCGAAGCCACCCAGGTGCTGCACCGGACCGGCGCCGGCGCAGGCGCCGATGCCGAGCTGACACAGGTGCTCCCCGTCGCCGGGCCCGTGCCGTCGGAGGACCAGCCGAGCTCTGGATAGGGTGGCCTGCGTGCCTGCCGCTGCCTCGACCCCTCAGCCGGGCGAGGCGCCCGGTCAGGGCCCGCTGCGGCTGCTGGTGCTGATCTCGGGCACCGGAACCCTGCTGCAGGCGTTGCTGGACGCCTGCGCCGACCCGTCCTACGGTGCCGTGGTCGTCGCCGTCGGTGCCGACCGGTCGGGGATCGCGGGCCTCGACCGTGCGACGGCCGCAGGGGTGCCCACCTTCGTCCACCCGCTGCTGCCGGGCGCGGAGCGGCAGGACTGGGACGCCGGGCTGACCGCCCTGGTGGCTGAGCACGACCCGGATCTGGTGGTCAGCGCCGGCTTCATGAAGCTGGTGGGGGCGACGTTCCTCGACCGCTTCGGCGGGCGGATGATCAACACCCATCCTGCGCTGCTGCCGGCCTTCCCCGGGATGCACGGTCCCCGGGACGCCCTCGCCTACGGCGTGAAGATCACCGGCGCCACCGTGTTCCTCGTCGACGCCGGGGTGGACACCGGGGCGATCCTCGACCAGGTCGCGGTCCGCGTCGAGGACGACGACACCGTCCAGAGCCTGCACGAGCGGATCAAGGTCGCCGAGCGCGACCTCCTCGTCGCCATCACCCACCGGCTCGCCACCCGTCGGTGGCAGGTCGTCGACAGAAAGGTGCGCTGGGAACCATGACCGAGCCACAGACTTCCACGACCAGCCCCGCCGGCGGGGACGACGCGGGTCGCCGGCCCCTCCGCCGGGTGCTGGTCTCGGTCTATGACAAGACCGGCCTGGTCGTCGTGGCCCAGGCCCTCGTCGAGGCCGGTGCGGAGATCGTCTCCACCGGCTCGACGGCGCGGACCATCGCCGACGCCGGCTTCCCCGTCACACCGGTGGAAGCGGTGACCGGCTTTCCCGAGTGCCTCGACGGTCGGGTCAAGACCCTGCATCCCAAGGTGCACGCCGGGCTGCTCGCCGACCTCCGCCTCGAGTCGCACCGGGAGCAGATCGCCGAGCTCGGCGTGGCCCCGTTCGACCTGCTGATCAGCAACCTCTACCCCTTCACCGACACCGTCGGCTCCGGCGCCTCCCAGGAGGAGTGCATCGAGCAGATCGACATCGGCGGGCCGGCGATGGTCCGCAGCTCGGCCAAGAACCATGCCTCCGTCGCGGTCGTGACGTCCCCGGACCAGTACCCGCAGCTGCTGCAGGCCATCGCGACCGGCGGCTTCACGCTGGCCGAGCGGCAGGCGCTCGCCGCCGCGGCCTTTGTGCACACCGCGACCTACGACGTCGCGGTGGCGAGCTGGATGGGCAACGTGGTCACCGACACGAGCGACGGCACCGGCTTTCCCCGCTGGGTGGGCGGCACCTGGGACAAGGTCGCGGGGCTGCGCTACGGGGAGAACCCGCACCAGCCGGCCGCGCTGTACCGCAGCGGCCACGGCGCCGCCGGGCTGGCCGGCGCCCGCCAGCTGCACGGCAAGGAGATGTCCTACAACAACTACGTCGACACCGACGCCGCCCGCCGGTCCGCCTACGACTTCGACGCCCCGGCGGTCGCCATCATCAAGCACGCGAACCCGTGCGGGATCGCCGTCGGCGCCGACATCGCCGAGGCCCACCGCCGCGCCCATGCCTGCGACCCGGTCTCGGCCTACGGGGGCGTCATCGCTGCGAACCGGCCGGTCAGCGTGGCGATGGCCCAGCAGGTGGCCGAGGTGTTCACCGAGGTGATCGCGGCGCCGGCCTACGAGGACGGCGCCGTCGAGGTGCTCAGCGCGAAGAAGAACATCCGCATCCTCGTCGTCGACCCGGCGACCCCCGGCGGCGTGGAGACGCGGGGGATCGACGGCGGCCTGCTGATGCAGCACCGCGACCGGCTCGGTCTCGAGCACGACCAGCCGGCGCACTGGCGGCTCGTTGCCGGCGAGCCCGCGTCCGAGCAGACCCTGGCCGACCTGGAGTTCGCCTGGCGAGCCGTTCGCGGGGTGAAGTCGAACGCCATCCTGCTGGCGGCCGACGGCGCCTCCGTCGGGGTCGGGATGGGCCAGGTGAACCGGGTCGACTCCTGCCGGCTGGCGGTGGAGCGGGCCGGGGACCGGGTGGGCGGCTCGGTCGCCGCGTCGGACGCCTTCTTCCCCTTCGACGACGGTCCGAAGCTGCTGCTCGAGGCTGGGGTCCGCGCCATCGTGCAGCCGGGGGGCTCGGTCCGCGACGACTCGGTGATCGAGGCCGTCCGGGCGGCCGGCGGCACGATGTACTTCACCGGTGCCCGCCACTTCTACCACTGACCTGGACACCTGCAGCACCGATCGGAGAACCATGACCGCACACATCCTGGACGGCAAGGCGCTGGCCGCCACCATCAAGGCTGAGCTGAAGGAGCGGGTCGCCGCGCTCGCCGAGCGGGGCATCACCCCCGGTCTCGGGACCGTGCTGGTCGGGGACGACCCCGGCAGCCACTCCTACGTCGCGGGCAAGCACCGGGACTGCCAGCAGGTGGGCATCGCCTCCATCGAGGTGCAGCTCCCGGCCTCGACCAGTGCGGCGGAGCTGCGCGCCGAGATCGAGCGGCTGAACAGCGACCCCGCCTGCACCGGCTTCATCGTCCAGCTGCCGCTGCCGGGGGCCCTGGACGACAACTGGGCGCTCGAGCTGGTCGACCCGGCCAAGGATGCCGACGGCCTGCACCCGATCAACCTGGGCCGGCTGGTCCTCTCCGAGACCGCCCCGCTGCCCTGCACCCCGCGGGGCATCGTCGAGCTGCTCCGCCGCAACGGGGTGCCGCTGGCCGGGGCCGAGGTCTGCGTGCTCGGCCGCGGTACCACCGTCGGGCGGCCGCTCGGCCTGTTGCTGACCCGCAAGAGCGAGAACGCCACCGTCACCCTCTGCCACACCGGCACCGTCGACGTGGCCGCGCACACCCGGACCGCCGACATCGTCATCGCCGCGGCCGGCCGGCCGGGCCTGGTCACCGCCGAGATGATCAAGCCGGGCGCGGTCTGCGTGGACGTCGGCATCACCCGCACTGAAGCCGGTCTCGTCGGCGACCTCGACCCCAGCGTCCGTGAGGTGGCCTCCTGGGTGGCCCCGGTCCCCGGTGGGGTCGGCCCGATGACCCGCGCCATGCTGCTCACCAACGTCGTCGAGCGGGCGGAGCGGCTGGCGGACGGCGGGGCGTGAGCCGTTGGATTCCCAGGTTTACCTGGGGATTGCCCGCTTTGCCCAGGTTGCAACCTAGGCAAGGCGGGCACAACCTGGGCTCAGTGAGGCGAGGTTGAGCCGCGAGGAGCCGAACGCGGCGATGTCGTTGCGGCAGTGGCCGCTGCTCGTGGTCGTGGTCGGGGTCGCTGCCGGGCTCGTGCTGGCCTGGGTGGGGGAGGGGACGTGGCGGGCCGGGTGCCTGCTGATCGGCGTGGCCCTGCTCGTGGGGGCCGCCGAGCGGATCCTGCTCGGGGACCGGGAGGCCGGTCTGCTGCAGGTTCGCGGCAGGACCTTCGACGTCGCCGTGCTCGCCCTGACCGGGCTCGCCGTTCTCGTGCTCACGCTCGCGGTGCCCGCCGGCCGCTGACGACTGACGGGCCCGACCGTCCTACTGGAGGGTGAAGGCCACCGTGGCGAGGGTGATCAGGAGCACGAAGAGCACGACACCGAGGATGAGCAGGACGGTGCCGATGATGCCGAGGATCCGGCCGACGACGATGAGCTGCTCGTTCGCGGGACGGCTGCCGGTGGCGCGGATCTCCTTCAGCGCCCGGCTGCCCATGATCCAGGCGAAGGGGCTGAGGATCCCGGCCACGAGGAGACCGGCGATGCCGAGGACGAGGATGAGCGTCCCCCGCGGGTGGTTTTCCGTCGGGGCCCCATAGCCCCAGTTGTACGGCTGAGTGGTCGCGCCGGGGTTGTAGCCGCCGGCCCCGGGCTGCTGCCCGTACGGGTTCGACTCGGGGGCGCCGTAGGCCGGGTAGGCCTGGGGCTCCGACGGCTCGGGCGAGGACGACGGCTGGTAGGGATTGCTCACCAGGCCATTGTGGCTCACCGGACCTAGACCGAGGCCTGCAGCACGAACTCGGCGAGGTCCGCCGACTGCCGCAGCCGGCTCGGCTCGTGCACGTACATCATGTGGCCGGCCTCGTAGTAGGCCCACTGGATCCGGGCGGTCTCGGTGTCGGGGATCCTCAGGTGGGCGAAGACGTGCTCGGCGGCGAAGTGCGGGGTGGCGCCGTCGTAGTAGCCGCAGGAGACGTGCACCCGCAGCGCCGGGTTCGAGCGCATCGCGTCGGCCAGTGCGCTCGTCACCTCCACCGGGCGGCCCTCGAACTCCTTGTACGACCAGGGCTGCACCTTGCCGGTCAAGATGTTGTAGGGCAGGTCGGTCTGGTAGCCGAGCTCGGTGCGGACGTAGCCGTTGACGGCGGCCGAGTAGGGGCCGACGAGCGCCCGGTAGCTCGGGTCCTCGAACGAGCTGGCCGTGTTGCCGGTGTCGGGCCAGCTGGTGAACCGCAGGTCCAGCCGGCCCAGCTGCAGCCCGCGGTCGCGGAGCAGCTCGTGGGTGAAGCTGAACAGGTCGACCCGCAGCCCGGCACGGTCGACGTAGTCCACGTCGAGCCCGCTCAGCTCGGCGTAGCGGCGCACGATGGCGTCCCGTTCGGCTCCACGGAGCCGGTTGCCGCGGGCGAGGGCCCACGGCAGGTCACGCGCGGCAAACTCCTCCGCCTCGGCCACCCGAGCCCGCAGCTCGCCACCGATCCGGCCGTGGAAGTGCGCGGCTGCGGTGTAGGTGGGCAGGTAGAGCGCATAGGCCAGGTCACGGCCCTCGACGAAGTCGAGGGAGCCGATGTCGAGCGCCGAGGAGATGAGCATCAGCCCGTTCAGGTACATGCCGCAGCCGTCGGCCAGGTGCCGGGCCAGGGCGGCCGCCCGGGTGGTGCCGTAGGACTCGCCGGCCAGGAACTTGGGGGAGTGCCAGCGGTCGTTGCGGGTCGTCCAGAGCCGGATGAACTCGGCGACAGACTCCAGGTCGCGGGTGTAGCCGTGGTAGTCGTCGGCCTGGTGGCCCTCGCTCGTCCGCGAGTAGCCGGTGGTGACCGGGTCGACGAAGACGAGGTCGGAGACCCGGAGCAGCGACTCGAGGTTGTCGGTCAGCCCGTACGGGGGGCGGGTCAGGGCGCCCACGTCCCCCATCAGGACGCGGCGAGGCCCCAACAGCCCGAAGTGCAGCCAGGCCGAGGACGAGCCGGGGCCGCCGTTGAAGGCGAAGGTCACCGGCCGGTTGCGCGGCTCGACGTCGTCCAGCACATAGGCGGTCGAGAAGATCTGGGCCCGCGGCTGCAGACCACGGAAGCTGCCCTCCTCGACGACCTCCTCGCGCAGCACCAGACGACCCGTCGTGGTGGTGTACCTCAGCCGCGTCCGACCCGCGCCGATCGAGTGGCTGGTGGTGACGAGGTCGTCCTCCGGTGGGGCCGGAGGGGGAGGCGCGGGGGCGCTCTGGTCGTCGGGCATGTCCAGGACCCTACGAGACCCCGCTGACAGTGCTGGACGGCTAGGAAGAGGTGCTGGCGGAGATCGCCAGCACGAGGAGAACCCAGCCGATCAGAGCGACGACGGACACGATCCCCAGGACCAGGCCGGCGGTACCCCGGCTGCGTCCGGTGTAGCGGGCCGGGTCGCTGTCGATGTCCCGCCGAACCTTGAGCCCCAGCACGATCGCCACAATGCCCACGAAGCCGCCGACGGCGCAGGCCAGGCCGAGGACCGCAGCGACGATCCCCGTGACCAGGGCGGCGGTCGACTGCGGGTGCTGCACGGCGCCGGTCCCGTAGTCGGGGTACTGGCCGCCGTAGCCGCCCGGGTAGGGAGCGACGCCGTAGCCGGCCGGGTCGGGGTTGCCGTACTCGGGCGCCCCATACCCCCCGTAGCCCGGCGGCGGCTGGGGACCGGGTGCCGGGGGCTGCTGGGAGTGCTGCTGCGCGCCGGGGGGCTGGTACGGGTCAGGGCTGGGCTGACCGTAGGGCTGGTACGGGTCCGGCTGGGGCTGGGCGCTGGGGTAGTGGTTGTACCCGTAGGCCTGGTAGGGGTCGCCGTCGCCGTCCGGCCCTCCAGAGCCAGTCGGCCCGTACGCCGGGTAGCCGGGTCCGGGCGTGGCCGGAGCAGGCCCGGGGTCGGGTGGGTAGCTGTACGGGTCAGCGGGGGAGGCCGGGCCGACCTGCTGGCCCGCGGTGCGCCCGGCATCCGGCGGATCGGCGCTGGCGGCCCCGGCCGCGGTGCCCTCCCTGCTGAACGGGTTCGGTGCGTCCGCGTCCTCGGCGGGTGGCTCCCGCCGTTCCGCCCGTCGATCGTCGCCGTCGGGCTGTTCGGAGCCGGAACCGGGACCCTGGTCAGTCATGCTCACCAGTCTCCCGCACGCCCGTTCGCTGGCGTCAGGCGATCAGTCCGAGGGTACGGACCGCCTCCCGCTCCTCGGCCAGCTCGGCGGTGCTGGCGTCGATCTTGCTCCGGGAGAAGGCGTCGATCTCCAGGCCGGGGACGATCGTGTACGCCCCGCCACTGGTGGTGCAGGGGAACGAGGAGACCAGCCCCTCGGGCACCCCGTAGGAGCCGTCGGAGGGAACCGACATGGACACCCAGTCGCCCTCCGCGGTGCCGTTGACCCAGTCACGCATGTGGTCCACGGTCGCGTTGGCTGCGCTGGCCGCCGAGCTGGCCCCCCGGGCCTCGATGATGGCCGCGCCCCGCTGCTGCACCTTCGGCAGGAACTCGCTCTCCAGCCACTCCTGGTCGACAAGCTCCGAAGCCGGCCGGCCGCCGACCGTGGCGTGGAAGACGTCGGGGTACTGGGTGGCGGAGTGGTTGCCCCAGATGGTCATCCGCTGCACGTCGGTGACGCTGCTGCCGGTCTTCGCCGCCAGCTGGGCGATCGCCCGGTTGTGGTCGAGCCGGGTGAGGGCGTTGAAGCGCTCGGCGGGGATGTCGGGCGCGTTGCTCATGGCGATCAGGGCGTTGGTGTTGGCCGGGTTGCCGGTGATCAGCACCTTGACGTCGTCGGCGGCGTGGTCGTTGAGGGCGCGACCCTGCGGCTGGAAGATCGCTCCGTTCGCCTCCAGCAGGTCGCCGCGCTCCATGCCTTTGGTGCGCGGCCGGGCGCCGACCAGACAGGCCAGGTTCACCCCGTCGAAGACCTTGGCCGGGTCGTCGCCGATCTCGACCTTGCTGAGCAGCGGGAAGGCACAGTCGTCGAGCTCCATCACGACCCCCTCCAGCGCCTTCAGCGCCGGGGTGATCTCCAGCAGCCGCAGCTCGACCGGCTGGTCCGGGCCGAGCACGGAGCCGCTGGCGATGCGGAACAGCAGGCTGTAGCAGATCTGCCCGGCCGCGCCGGTGACGGCGACCTTGACGGGTGTGCTCACGGACGGCTCCTCGACTCCCTCCGCCGCCTCGAACCTGGGCGGAGACTAGGTGGTGTTCGTAGGCTGACGCTAGCAATGACGGGGTTCCCGGGGTGCAGGGAGGTGGTCGTGCCGCCGCGGATCACACCGGAGGAGGCTCCCGACTGGGTGCGGGCGCGGTTGGCGGGTCAGGTCGGCACCCGCTGGGTCGCGGTGGACGGGTTCGGGGCGGCCGGCAAGTCGACCCTCGCCCGGCGGATCGCAGCCGCGCTCCGCGGCGCCTCGGTGGTCGCGGTGGACGACTTCGCCCGGGCGGACCGTCCGGACTGGCACCGGGACCTGTTCATTCGCGCGGTGGTCGAGCCGCTGCTTGGGGGGCGGCCGGCGCGCTACCAGCGCTGGGACCTGTTGACCGACACGGGGCTGGACCGGGTCGAGGTGCCGCCGGGCCGCCCGGTGGTGGTGGAGGGCGTCTCCGCCGCCGACGCCCGGCTCCCGGTGCCCTGGGACCTCGTCCTGTGGGTGGAGGTGAGCGAGGAGGTGCGCCGGGCGCGGATCGCCGCGCGCGACGACCCGGCCCTGCTCGTCCGCTGGCAACGGGAGTGGTGGCCGTCGGAGGAGGCGTACGCCGCCAGCCAGCGGCCCTGGGAGCGAGCCGACGCCGTCGTCGTGGGGCCCGAGGCCGTGCTACCCGGCGAGCGCGGCCAACGTGGCGTTGAGCGTCGCTGACGGGGTCATCACGGCGGTGGCCTTCGCGTCGTCCGGCCGGTAGTAGCCGCCGATGTCGGCCGGGTGGCCCTGCACGGCGAGCAGCTCGGCGTTGATGGTCTGCTCCTCGCTGGTCAGCCGTTCCGCCACGTCCTTGAACGCGGCGGCCAGCTCGGGGTCCTCGCTCTGACCGGCCAGCTCCTGCGCCCAGTAGAGCGCCAGGTAGAAGTGGCTGCCGCGGTTGTCGATCCCGCCGACCCGGCGGCTGGGTGACTTGTTCTCGTTCAGCAGGGTGCCGGTCGCCCGGTCCAGGGTGTCCGCCAGCACCTGGGCACGCGCGTTGCCGGTGCTCGTGGCCAGGTGCTCCAGGCTCACCGCCAGCGCCAGGAACTCACCCAGGCTGTCCCAGCGCAGGTAGTTCTCCTTCAGCAGCTGCTGCACGTGCTTGGGGGCCGAGCCGCCGGCGCCGGTCTCGAACAGGCCACCGCCGTTGATCAGCGGCACGACCGAGAGCATCTTGGCCGACGTGCCGAGCTCGAGGATCGGGAACAGGTCGGTCAGGTAGTCGCGGAGCACGTTGCCGGTGACCGAGATCGTGTCCTCGCCCTTGCGGATCCGCTCGAGCGAGAAGGCGATGGCCTCCACGGGCGCCATGATCTGGATGTCGAGACCCTCGGTGTCGTGCTGCGGCAGGTACTCCCGCACCTTTGCGATCAGGTTGGCGTCGTGGGCCCGGCTCTCGTCCAGCCAGAACACGGCCGGAGCGCCGGTGGCCCGGGCGCGGGTGACGGCGAGCTTGACCCAGTCCTGGATCGGCAGGTCCTTGGTCTGGCACATCCGCCAGATGTCACCGGCCCCCACCGGCGTCTCCAGCACGACGTTGCCGTCCTGGTCCACCACCCGGACGGTCCCGGGCTGGGGGATCTCGAAGGTCTTGTCGTGGGAGCCGTACTCCTCGGCCGCCTGCGCCATCAGCCCCACGTTCGGCACCGAGCCCATGGTCGTCGGGTCGTACGCGCCGTGCGCCCGGCAGTCCTCGATCACGACCTGGTAGATCCCGGCGTAGGAGGAGTCCGGGATGACGGCAAGGGTGTCGTGCTCCTGCCCGTCCGGCCCCCACATGTGCCCCGAGGTCCGGATCATCGCGGGCATCGAGGCGTCCACGATGACGTCGCTCGGGACGTGCAGGTTGGTGATGCCGCGGTTGGAGTCGACCATGGCGAGCTCGGGACCGTCGGCCAGCCCCTGCTCGATCGCCGACTTGATCTGGGGGCCCTGCTCGAGCCGGTTGAGGCCGGCGAGGATGGCGCCGAGGCCGTCGTTCGGGCTCAGGCCGGCGTCGGCGAGCATGTCGTCGTAGCGGGTGAAGACGTCCGGCAGGAACGCGCGGACGACGTGGCCGAAGATGATCGGGTCGGAGACCTTCATCATGGTCGCCTTGAGGTGGACCGAGAACAGCACACCCTCGGACTGAGCCCGGGCGATCTGCTCGGTCAGGAAGACGCGGAGCGCCGCGACGTCCATGGCGGTGGCGTCGACGACCTCGCCGGCGAGCACCGGCACCGACGCGCGCAGCACGGTCGTGGTGTCGTCGTCGGTCACCAGCTCGATCCGCAGCTCACCGTCGCGCTCGAGCACGGCAGAGGTCTCGTTGGACCGGAAGTCGCCCGAGGTCATGTGGGCGACGTTGGTCTTGGAGTCCGGAGACCACACGCCCATCGAGTGCGGGTGGGTGCGGGCGTACTGCTTCACCGACGCCGGCGCCCGCCTATCGGAGTTGCCCTCCCGCAACACCGGGTTGACGGCGCTGCCCTTCACCCTGTCGTAGCGGGCACGGACGTCCCGGTCCTCCTCGCTCGCCGGGGCCTCCGGGTAGTCCGGCAGGTCGTAGCCCTGGGACTGCAGCTCAGCGATGGCGGCCTTCAGCTGGGGGACCGAGGCGGAGATGTTCGGCAGCTTGATGATGTTCGCCTCGGGCGTCTTGGCAAGCGAGCCCAGCTCGGCGAGCGCGTCCCCCACCCGCTGCTCCGGGGTCAGCCGGTCCGGGAACTGGGCGAGGATCCGCCCGGCCAGGGAGATGTCCCGGGTCTCCACCCTGACCCCGGCGGTCGACGCGAACGCCTGGACGATCGGCAGCAGCGAGTACGTGGCCAGCGCCGGCGCCTCGTCGGTGCGGGTGTAGATGATGGTGCCGGGAGCGATGTGGGCGGTGTCGGTCACGTCCTGAACGTTATCGCGCCCCCCGGGTCGGCTGTCGCGGGTCAGCCAGCGTAGGGAACGGGGAGGAGACCCCGCGCGCCGGGCTGGGCGACGAAGACCGAGCCGGCCATCGGGCCGCCGGAGCCGCCTTCGTCCGAGGTGGTGATGAAGAGCTGGTCGAGGTCGGGGCCGCCGAAGGTGCAGGCACTGGTCTGGGTGGCGCCGTCGACCTCGACCACCTCCAGGGTGCTGCCCGTGCCCGGGTCGAGGCAGCGGACCTGGCCGCCACCCCAGATCGCCACCCAGAGATGGCCGTCGGTGTCGATCGTCATGCCGTCCGGGGAGTCCTCTCCGAGGTCGGCGACTGGACGCCGGTCGTGCCAGCTGCCGTCCTCGGCGACGTCGAAGACGGCCACCTGGTGGGTCGGGGTGTCGTTGTAGTAGACCTGCCGGCCGTCGCGGGACCACGCCAGACCGTTCGACACCGAGACGTCGGGCAGCACGGTGGAGACCCCGCCGTCGGCACCCAGCCGCCACAGCGACCCGGCTCCGGTCCGGCCCTCGGTGTGCATCGAGCCGCAGAGGAAGGTGCCGTCGGGGTCGGTGCTGCCGTCGTTCATCCGCAGCGCGTCCTCGCCCCACAGCTCGCCGAGGTCGCGCACCGTCCCGTCGGGGTCGAGCAGCACGAACGAGCGCAGCGCGCCCGCCACCAGGCCGCCGCCCACCCGGGGACGGAACGCCCCCACGAAGGAGCCGACCTGGACGCTGCCCGTGACGGTGCCGTCCGCGGCAAGGCTGACCACCCGGCCGCGGTACGCGTCGGTGATCCGCAGACCGTCGCCCGGCCACCACACCGGACCCTCGCCGTGGCCGACGACCACGTCGGAGAAGCGGGTGGCGCGCATCAGCGGGAGGACCGGACGGAAGGAAGCGGAATCACCGGGCCAGGCTAGGTCCCGAGGTTGCCGTGTCGCGTCAGGGGCGGGCGTAGAGGACGAGGTCCGCCAGCGTGCCGTCGCCGAGCAGCTCGGCGCGGTGCAGCACCCCCACCTCCCGGTACCCGGCCGCCACCGCCACCTGCCGGGAGGCCGTGTTGGTGGCCGCCGCACGGATCAGGAGCGAGTCGACCAGGTCCTGGGACTCCGCGTAGCCGGTGACCACCCGCGCGGCCGCGGTGACGAGTCCACGGCCGCGCGCCTCCGGGTGCGCCCAGTACCCGATCTCGGCCCGTCGGGAGTAGCCGGAGAGCCCCTCGAGGCTGATCGAGGCCAGGCAGCGGTCGTCGGCGTGGTCGGCCACGCACCACACCATCCCGCTGGCCTGCGCCGCCATCTCCCGGGTCCCCGTCACGTAGGCGAGCGCGTACGCGCTGCGGTAGTTCCGGGGCAGCGAGGCGAGCCAGTGCTGGGTCCGGGGGTCGGCGCAGGCTTCGGTGATCCGGGGGACGTCGGCCTCGGTGAAGGGACGGAGCCGGAAGCCGTCCGCCGACAGCACGGGCGGTTCCAGCCACGGCTGAGCGGCACGCGGGTCCGAGGCCAGCAAGGTGGCGACCCAGCCGTCCAGCAGCTCGCCCCGATGCGCCAGCGAGCTGCGGATCGTGCCGTCGAACCGCCAGCCGGCGGCGGCTGCCACCCGGCGGGACGCCCAGTTGCCCACGACGGCCCGCCAGCGCAGCGCCTCCAGCCGGGCGACGTCGAAGGCGAAGTCGCGCACCAGGCAGAGGGCCGCCCGCATCAGGTGCCGCCCCCGGGCGGCGGGGTGCAGCACGAAGCCGGTCTCGGCGGTGCCGTCGCCCGCGATCCGCAGGTCGATGCTGCCGCAGTACCGACCGGGCCGGCTGTTCTCCTCGATCGCCCAGGTCAGCAGCTCACCGCTGCGCCAGCCGTCGGCGACCACGCCGAGGAAGGCCTCGGCGTCCGCCGCTCCGTAGCCTCCCTCCGGCACGGGAACCGTGGTCCAGCGGATGCTCTCCGGGTCCCGGCACTGCTCGACCACCGCCGCCAGGTCGAGGGCTTCCAGCGGGCGCAGCGTCACGCCCGCGGCCGGGTCGACCAGCACCGGCACCGCGTCCGGGTAGGCGCGGGCCAGGCCAGGCGCACCGGGTGCCGGGGGAGCCATGACCCTCATCCAAGCCAGGGTGTCGCCGGCGGGCAACCGCTTTCGGTCCGGCGGCGCCCGCCGGCTGGACGGGACGCGCCCTGGATCGGGACCAGGGCCGGCCGGTCACCTTCAGTAGGCTGTTCGCCGTGAAGATGCCTGACCCGGCCCGGGCGGGCGGTCCGACAGACGCCCCGGGGACGCTCGACCCTGCGTCCGCTCCCGGGGCGGGCGAGCGTTCCCAGCCGGACGCGGACGAGGCCGACGCCCACAGACCCGGGGACTCCGACGGAGTCCCAGCCCCTGCACCCGCCGCCCCGCTCGGGTCGGCCCTTCGAAGGACGGCAGCATGAACGGCGTCCTCGTCAACATCGCCCTCATCCTGCTGTTCATCGTCATCGGCGGCATCTTCTCCGGTGCCGAGATGGCGCTGGTCTCGCTGCGGGAGAGCCAGGTGCGCCAGCTCGCCCACCGTGGCAAGCGTGGCCAGACCGTCGCCCGGCTGACCGACGACCCGAACCGCTTCCTCAGCGCCGTGCAGGTCGGGGTCACCCTGTCGGGCTTCCTGTCCGCGGCGTTCGGCGCGGCGACCCTGGCCGACGACTTCTCCCCGGTGCTGCAGCGGCTCGGCCTGCTTCCCGCCGCCGCCGACACCGTGGCGCTGGTGCTGATCACCGTCGTGATCTCCTACGCCTCCATCGTGCTCGGCGAGCTGGCGGCCAAGCGGCTCGCGCTGCAGCGGGCCGAGAGCGCGGCGCTGCTGCTGGCGCCGCTGGTCGACCGGATCGCCTGGCTGGCCCGACCGGTGATCTGGTTCCTCGGGGCGTCGACCAACGTCGTGGTGCGGCTGCTGGGCGGCGACCCGCAGGCCAGCCGGGAAGAGGTCAGCGACGAGGAGATCCGCGCCATGGTGAGCGGCTCCACCACGCTGGGCGACGAGGAACGCCAGATCGTGGACGACGTCTTCGCCGCCGGTGACCGGGGGCTGCGCGAGGTGATGCTGCCGCGCACGGAGGTGGACTTCCTCCCCGGCGACATGCCGGTGCACCGCGCCGTCCGTGAGCTGAGCAAGGCCCCGCACTCCCGCTACCCCGTGATGGGGGAGTCGGCCGACGACATCATCGGCTTCGTGCACGTGCGCGACCTGCTCGATCCCGACATCAGCAACAAGAGCACCCCGGTCGCCGAGGTGGCGCGACCCGTGCTGTCGATGCCGGACACCGTCCGGGTGCTGCGCGCGCTGAGCGAGATGCGACGGTCGTCCTCCCACCTCGCCATCGTGCTGGACGAGTACGGCGGCACCGCCGGCATCATCACCATGGAGGACCTGGTCGAGGAGCTGGTCGGCGACATCACCGACGAGTACGACGTCGTCGTCGAGCACGGCACGGGGCGGCAGGGCGAGCTGGTGGTCGACGGGCTCAGCACGCTCGACGAGTTCGCCGAACGGACGGGCTTCGTGCTGCCGCCCGGGCCCTACGACACCGTCGCCGGCTACGTCATGGCCCAGCTGGGGCAGCTGCCCGTGGTCGGGGACACCATCCAGGCCACGGTGCAGCGGGTCGACGGCGACGAGGAGGACACCGCCGGCCTGGAGCTGAAGGTCACCGAGCTGGACGGGCGCCGCGCGTCCGCTCTGGCCGTGCACCGGCTGGACGGTGGCGAGCTGGTACCGCCTGCCGGGTGAGCCCGGGGCGCCGTATCGAGGAGGCGGCGGCCCGGTCCTGCATGGAAGAATGACGGCCATGTCCAGCTCCGACCGCAGCGGCCGGCCCCGGGTCCTCTCGTTGGCCCAACCCACCGCAGACTCGCTCCACCTCGGCAACTTCCTGGGGGCGCTGCGGCAGTGGGTCCCGCTGCAGGAGGACCACGACGCGTTCTACGGCGTCGCCGACCTGCACGCGCTGACCGTCGAGGTCGACCCGAGGGTGCTGACGGAGCGGACGCTGCGAAGCGCCGCCCAGCTGCTCGCCGCCGGGATCGACCCGCAGAAGTCGACCGTCTTCGTGCAGTCGCACGTGCCCGAGCACACCCAGCTCAGCTGGATCCTCGGCTGCCTCACCGGCTACGGCCAGGCGCAGCGGATGACCCAGTTCAAGGACAAGTCCGCGAAGATGGGCGCCGACGCCACCAACGTCGGCCTGTTCACCTACCCGGTCCTGATGGCCGCGGACATCCTGCTGTACCAGGCCGACCGGGTCCCGGTGGGGGAGGACCAGCGGCAGCACCTGGAGCTGACCCGCGACCTCGCCACCCGCTTCAACTCCCGGCACGGCCGCACCTTCGTCGTCCCGGAGCCGCACATCCTGCCGTCGGTGGGCAAGATCCAGGACCTGGCCGACCCGACCTCGAAGATGAGCAAGACCTCCTCCTCGCCCAGCGGCATCGTCGAGCTGCTCGACGAGCCGCGGGTCAACGCGAAGAAGATCAGGTCCGCCGTCACCGACTCGGGCCGGGAGATCGTCTACGACGAGGTCGGCAAGCCGGGCGTGGCGAACCTGCTGACGATCCTCTCCGCGCTCACCGGGACCACCATCGAGGTGCTGGTCAAGGAGTTCGAGGGCCGTGGCTACGGGGACCTCAAGGGCGCGGTGGCCGATGCGGTGACGGCCTTCGCCACCCCCTACCGGGAGCGGACGCTGCAGCTGATGGGTGAGCGCAGCGAGCTGGAGGCCATCCTGCACGACGGCGCCGAGCAGGCCCGCGAGGTCGCCAGCCGCACCCTGGCGGACGTCTACCGGAAGGTGGGCCTGCTGCGCTGAGCCTGCGATGAGTTCCGGCCGGGTGGGGAGTCTGCCCTGGTGGAAGTCGAGGGCGTCGTCGGACGCTGCCCGGCACGAACACCCCGGCACGAACACCACGGAGGAGACCATGACCACCAGGACCTCGCCGGACGACCCGACGAGCACGCTGCCCGGCCGCCCGCCCGTCGTCGACCTCGCCACCTGGCAGACCGCTCGTGAGGCGCTTCTGCTGCGGGAGAAGGCCCACACCCACGAGGGCGACGCCCTCGCCGCGGCCCGCCGTCGGCTGCCGATGGTCGAGCTCGACCCGACGGTCGAGGTGGTCGGACCCGACGGCCCCGTCCCGTTCCTGGACCTGATTCCAGGGCCGCGAGGAGCTCGTCGTGTACAAGCACATGTGGTACGACGGCGCGCCGCACCAGGGCCAGTGCGAGGGCTGCACCACCACCGCCTGGCACGTGCAGGACGCCGTCTACCTCAACGCCCGCGGTGTCTCGTTCGCCGTGCTGACCACGGGCCGTTGGGACGAGGTGGCCTCCTACGTCGAGTTCATGGGCTACACCCAGCCCTGGTACTCGGTCCGGGACCTGGACGAGCCG
>JBJMIS010000033.1:0-28301 GCA_045806705.1 Friedmanniella sp. | reverse complement strand
GGGCGTGCGTCTGCGCGAAGAACCCCGGGACGACGCGGGCGCCGAGCCGGCACTCGCCGGTGTGCCGCACGTCCTGGCCGGCCAGCAGCCGCAGGAAGTGCGACTTGCCCGCGCCGTTGGCCCCCAGGACGGCGACCCGGTCCCCGTACCAGACCTCCAGGTCGAAGGGCTGCATCAGCCCGGTCAGCTCGGGATGGTGATGAGTCTGGGCGAACCACCCCGGTCGTACGCGGGCGCCGAGCTTGGCCGAGCCCGTGTGCGCGACCGGGGCCACCTCCAGTGACTCGACCGGGCGGTGCTCGATGTCGGGATCCGAGCCGCCGCGGGCGAGCAGGCGGAGGAAGTGCGACTTGCCGGAGCCGTTCGAGCCGAGCACAGCCACCCGGTCGCCGAACCAGATCTCGGCGTCGAAGGGCTTCATCAGGCCGGTCAGCTCCAGGTCGGCGACCACGACCGCCCGCTTCCCCGTACGCCCGCCGCGCAGCCTCATCGACACCTGTTGCTCACGGGGCACCTCCTGCGGCGGCCCTGCTTCCTCGAACTTCGCCAACCGGGTGCAGGCCGCCTGGTAGCGACCGGCCATCCCGTCGTTGTAGGCGGCCTTGATCTTGAGACTCTGGACCAGCGCCTTCAGCTGCGCATGCTTCTCGTCCCAGCGGCGACGCAGCTCGGCGAAGCGGGCGAAGCGGTCCTCCCGAGCCGCCCCGAACGTCGCGTACCCGCCGCCGTGCACCCAGAGCGTGTTGCCGACCGCACCCAGCTCCAGCGCGGCGATCCGGGTCGCGGCCTCCGCCAGCAGCTCCCGGTCGTGGCTGACCAGCAGCACCGTCTTCGGCGTGGACTGCAGCTGCTGCTCGAGCCAGCGCTTGCCCGGGACGTCCAGGTAGTTGTCCGGCTCGTCGAGCAGCAGCACCTCGTCCGGTCCGCGGAGCAGGGCCTCGAGGGCCAGCCGCTTCTGCTCCCCTCCGGACAGCGTCGACACCTCCCGCCACTTGGCCCGGTCGTAGGGCACGCCGAGCGCCTCGGTGCAGCAGGCGTCGAACGTCACCTCCGCGTCGTAGCCCCCGGCGTCGGCGTAGTCGGCCAGCGCCTGGGCGTAGCGGAGCTGGGTCGGCTCGCTGTCGTCGTCCATCAGGGCGAGCTCGAGGGCGTCCATCTCCGCGACGGCCGCGCGGAGCCGCGGCGGGGCCAGGGAGAACAGCAGGTCCCGGACGGTCGACTCGTCCTGGATGCTGCCGATGAACTGGCGCATCACGCCGAGCCCCCCGCTGCGCGACACCGAGCCGCTGGTCGGGGACAGGTCGCCGGCGATGATCCGCAGCAGCGTCGTCTTCCCCGAGCCGTTGGCTCCGACCAGCGCCACCACGGCGCCCTCGGCGACGCGGAACGAGACGTCGTCCAACAGCACCCGACCGTCCGGCAGGTGGTAGCCGACGGCCGACAGGTCCACATGGCCCATGCCGTCCGCCTCCTTCATGCCGAGTTGCTCGAACCCTAGGGTGCACTCCCCCCACCCCCTTCCGACAACTCGGTTTTGTCGGCGGAGCGGGTTCAGGCGGCGAGCAGCATCGCCAGGGCGGCCGTGTCCGCGTTGTTCTGCGGGTTGATGCCGTTGCGGCTGACGAGATGGGTCACGGTCCCCTCGACGTCCGCCTCCACCCAGGCGGCGCGGTGGTCCAGGCCGAGGTGTGGCAGCCCCGGCAGGAAGACGCAGCCGGAGGCGACCTCGTACTCCGGCACGGACGCGAGTGTGCTGGACGGCGGGTGCAGCACGATCAGACCGGGCGGCTGGGCGCTGGCGAACTGACCCGGGCGGAGTGGATGCTTGCCCATCAGCTGGCCTTCGGCGACGACGAGGCCGATGGCGCCCGGCCGGGGCTCGTCGGGCAGCTCCTCCCGGACCCGGAACACGGTGCTGACGGGGAGCAGCCCCGGCACCGCGGCCATCTGGACGGCGAGGACCAGGAACTTCGCCCACTCGACCGTGTCCTGCGGCCACCGACCGCTCAGCAGGAAGCCGTAGAGGACACCGTCGGACTGCAGCGGGGCGACCTCGATCGAGGACGGGCGACCTTCCATGACGACCTCCAGCTCAGGGTTGAGCGCAGGCCCGTCCGATGCCGGCACCGGGGCGGGCTGGCTCCATCGTCAGGAGATCGTGGTTGGCAGACAAGGGGGTCGGAGTGCCAGCGGCGTCGGGGACCCGCCGGCCCGCGGCCACAGCAGCCGATCCTGATCATGAAGATCGAGGTGAACTTGCTGCCCAGATGGAATTCCGCACCACCCGCGACCATGATCACTTCGGAGGCTGCCCGGCGACCAGCGGCACAATCGTGATGGCGCTGTGACAGGAGTGACGCAGATCACGAGCGGGAGGGCACGGGCAGCTCCGCTCCGTCCCCGCCGGTCGCGGCACGGGCAGGATCGGTCGGGGGTTGAGCGGGCAGCTCGACCAGGGCCTCCAGCGACCAGGGTGGGGGTGCCGCCACCAACCGCAGGGTGCCCCCGGCCCGGGTCACCAGCTCACGGGCGATCGGCAGCCCGAGCCCGGTCCCGCCGACGTCCCGGCTCCTGGCGTCGTCACCGCGGGCGAAGCGCTCGAACACCCGCTCCAGCTCATCGGCCGGCAGTCCCGGGCCGTCGTCCCGGACGGCCAGCGCGACCCTCCCGTCGGTGACCTGCGCCGACAGCTGCACGGCGGAGGCGGCGTGCCGGACGGCGTTGTCCAGCAGGTTCTGCAGCGCCCGTCGGAGCTCGTCGGGGTCCGCCACCACCAGCGCCGGCGGGCCGGGCACGACGGTGACGGGGACCCGGGCGCCCGTCCGGCTGCTGCCGAGCTCGGCGAGCAGCTGGGCCGCGTCGAAGCAGCTCGGCCGGGCCGGACCGCGGGTGTCGGCGTCGGCACGCGCGAGCAGCAGCAGGTCCTCCACCAGCCGGGACAGCCGATGGACGTCGACCAGGAGCTCCGACGGCAGGGTGCCACCCTCCCCCAGCCGCTCCGCCACCTCCAGCTGGGTGCGGATGCTGGCGAGCGGACTCCGCAGCTCGTGGGCAGCGTCGGCGACGAAGGACCGCTGGCGCGCGCGCCCGGCGGCCAGCCGGTCGAGCATCTGGTTGAGCGTCAGCGCCAGGGCCCGGATCTCGTCCGCCGCGGCGGGCACGACCAGCCGCTCCTCACGGCTGGTGCCGCTGATCCGCTCGGCGCCCGAGCGGAGCTCCTCCACCGGTCGCAGGACCGAGCTCACCACCCGCCAGGCCACGGCCCCGAGCGCGAGCAGCACCAGGGGGAAGGCCACCAGCAGGCCGGTGCGCAGGGCGGCCCGGCCGGCGAGCACGTCACCGACCGGGAGGGCCACGAGCACCCGGACCGGACCCGCGGACGACTCGACCTGAACGGCACGGACCCGGAGTGGGATGCTCAGTCCGGCCCGGGCCCCGGGCACCTGCACCGCCTCGCCACGGAGCGCAGCGGCCAGCTCAGCGGGGCGCAGCAGGGGCATCAACCGGTCCGCGGTGACCGAGCCGGCGACCACCCGCCCCTCCGCGTCGACGACCTGCACCACCTGAGCCCCGGAGACCGGGACCGTGCGGGGCAGCCGGTCCGCCTGCACCAGAGCGGCCACGTCCCGGGCGCTGGCTCGCGCTCCCTCGTCCAGAGTGTGGTTGACCGCGAGGGTGAGCGCGGCGTAGAAGGCGAAACCGCCGGCCAACAGGGTCAGGGCCACCCCGCCGACGCTGACCAGCATCAGCCGCGCCCGCAGGCTGAGCCGGTCGAACCGGCGCCGGAGGCCCGGCTCGCTGGTCACGGCACCAGCCGGTAACCGGCCCCGCGGACGGTCAGCAGCCGCGCGCTGCCGATCTTGCGGCGCACGTACCCGACGTAGACCTCGACCGCGTTCGGCGCGACCTCGGCCGCACTGTCCCAGACGTGCTCGAGCAGCTCCCCCTTGCTGACCACCCGGTCACCCTGGCGGAGCAGGTACTCCAGCAGCAGGAACTCGCGGGGCGTCAGCTCGACCGGCTCCCCGGCCACCCGGACCTCCCGTGTCGCCGGGTCGAGCCGCAGGTCGCCGAGGTTCAGCACCGCGGGCCGCGCGACGACGCCCCGCCGGAGCAGCGCGCGCAGCCGGGCGAGCAGGATGACGAAGGAGAAGGGCTTGGTCAGGTAGTCGTCCGCCCCGTCGTCCAGCGCGTCCGCCTGGTCGTGCTCGCCGTCCTTGGCCGACAGCATCAGCACCGGCACCCAGTTGTCCTCCGCCCTGAGCCGGCGGACCACCTCATAGCCCGAGAGGCCGGGCAGCATCACGTCGAGCACGACGGCGTCGAAGTCCCCGCTGGCGGCCTGACGCAGGCCGTCGGGGCCAGTGGCGGCACTGTTGACGACGAAACCCTCCGCGGCCAGGCCACGCCGGAGGGCGGCGACGATCCGCTCCTCGTCGTCGACCAGCAGCACGCGCACGGCTCCAGACTGGCACGACGAAGAACTCAGCGTTCTCACAGCAGTCCTGGAGAATAATGACAGCATGAGCATCTTCGAGAAGAGGCCGGTGCTGCGTTGGGTTGCGCCGCTGGCCGTCGTCGCGGTCGTCGGGGGTACCGGGGTGCTGGCCACCACGGCGAGCGCGGACCCGACCTTGCCGCCGAAGTCCGCCGAGCAGATCCTGGTCGACGTGCAGAACGCCCACGTCGACGGGCTGTCGGGCACCGTCGTGCAGAAGGCCGAGCTCGGCCTCCCCGACCTCTCGTCCGCGGGCGGGGCGACCTCTGAGCTGACCTCGCTGCTGTCCGGCAACCACACGCTGAAGGTCTGGACCGCCGGACCGCACCAGTCCCGGGTCGCCGTGCTGGACAAGCTGGCCGAGACCGACCTCATCGTCAACGGCACCAACGTCTGGACCTACTCCAGCGAGACCAACACGGCCACCCACCGCACCTTGCCGCAGGTGGGCGGCATGGATCACAGCAAGCCCGCCGGCTGGCCCAACAGCCCCGAGGAAGCGGCCGCCAAGGTGCTGGACGCGGTCGGTCCCTCGACCACCGTGACCACCGACGCGTCCAAGACCGTCGCAGGACGCCCCGCGTACGAGCTGGTGCTGGCGCCCCGGGACGCCCGGGCCCTGATCGGCCAGGTACGGATCGCCGTCGACTCCGAGACCTCGGTTCCGCTGGAGGTCCAGGCGTTGACCAACGACGGCACGACCGTGCTCGACGTCGGCTACACCGATGTCACGTTCGGCGCTCCCGACGCGGCTCAGTTCAACTGGACGGCACCGGCCGGGGCCACCGTGACCGAGGCCGGCACACCCGCCGCGCCGTCGTCCGGCGATCGCAAGGCGGCGCACGAGAAGATGGCGCAGCTGAAGAGCGACACCACGACCTTCGGTGAGGGCTGGACGAGTGTCGTCGTCACCAAGCTGCCCGCCGGCGCGACCAGCTCTGGACAGCTCGCCGACGTTCTCCAGTCCCTGCCGAAGACCAGTGGCACCTGGGGTAGCGGTTACCTCTTCGCCGGGACCGCCTTCTCGGCGGTGCTGACCGAGGACGGCCGGCTCGCCGTGGGTGCCGTCGCACCCGACCTGGTCTACGCCGCGCTCGAGAAGTAGGTCCGGCGTGCCGGAGCCGGTGCTGACCCACGGCCTGACCAAGCAGTTCCGCTCGCAGACCGTGGTCAACGCCGTGGACCTGTGTGTCCCGGCGGGTGCGGTGTACGGCTTCCTCGGACCGAACGGTTCCGGCAAGACGACGACGATCCGGATGCTGCTCGGTTTGGTCAGGGCCACCGCGGGCTCGATCTCCGTGCTCGGCCGACCGATGCCGCAACGGAGTGCCGAGGTGCTGCGGCGGGTCGGCGCGCTGGTCGAGGGGCCGGCTTTCCACCCGTACCTCTCCGGTCGGGCCAACCTGGCCCGGCTGGATGCGGCGGACGCGGACAGCGACCCGCGCACGGCCGGCAGCCGGATCGACAGCGCACTGGACCGGGTGGGCCTGCTGCCCGCGGCCAACAAGAGGTATCGGGCCTACTCGCTGGGGATGCGGCAGCGGCTGGCGATCGCCAACGCGCTGCTGATGCCCCGCGACCTGCTGATCCTCGACGAGCCGACCAACGGCCTGGACCCGCAGGGCACCCGCGAGGTGCGCCACCTCGTCGGTGAGCTGGCGGCAGACGGAGCCACCGTGCTCGTCTCCAGCCATCTGCTGGCCGAGGTCGAGCAGATGTGCACCCACGTCGGCGTGATGTTCGAGGGCCGCCTGGTCTCCCAGGGGTCGTTGGCCCAGCTGCAGAGCGGGACGACCAAGACCGTGCGGGTCGAGACCGACCGGCCCGAGGACGCGGCCCGGGTGCTGACCGAGCTGGGATTGACCGACGTGATGTCGCTGTCCGACCGGGTGAGCGCCACCTTGGGGCAGGTCGAGGTGGCCAAGATCGTGCCGAACCTGGTGCACGCCGACGTGCCCGTTCTCGGCTTCACCGTGCGCAGCCCGAGCCTCGAGGACGTCTTCGTCTCCCTGACCGGCGAGGGGTTCGATGTCAGCGGCTGAGACCCTCGAGGTCGTGCAGGAACCGGCTCGACGGAGCCGGTCCTCGCCGATCTCGCTCCGCTTCCTGGCCTCCGAGCTCCGGATCATCGGCGGCCGGCGACGGAACCTGGCAGGCCTGGCCGTGCTGGCCGTCGTGCCGGTCGTGCTGGCCATCGCCGTGCGCGTCTCCGCCCCCGACTCCGGGCGCGGGCCGGACTTCGTCAGCGCCATCACCGGCAACGGCCTGTTCGTGGCGTTCGCGGCCCTGGCGCTCGAGCTGCCGATCTTCCTGCCGCTCGCGGTCGGCGTGGTCTCCGGTGACTCGGTCGCGGGCGAGGCCAACATCGGCACCCTGCGCTACCTGCTCACCATCCCGGCCGGCCGTACCCGGCTGCTCGTGGTCAAGTTCATCGCCATCGTCCTCTCGGCCCTGCTGGCCACCTTCCTGGTGGCCGGGGTCGGCACCGTGATGGGGCTCGCGCTGTTCGGCGGCGGGGAGATGACCCTGCTGTCGGGCACCCAGACCTCGATGGCGGGGGGCGTCGGACGGCTCGTGCTGAGCTGTCTCTACCTCAGCGCCCAGTTCGCGGCCCTGGGCGCGATCGGCCTGTTCATCTCCACCCTGACCGAGCAGCCGATCGGGGCGACCGTCGCGGTCGTGCTGGTGAACGTGATGATGTTCGTCCTCGACTCCATCGAACAGCTGTCCTGGCTGCACCCGTGGCTGCTGACCCACTGGTGGACCGCTTTCGGCGACCTGCTGCGGGACCCGATCGCTACGGATGACATCGTCCGTGGCCTGCTCACGGCCGGGGTCTACACCGCTGCCTTCTGGCTGGCGGCGTGGGCGCGCTTCTCCAGCAAGGACATCACCAGCTGAGCCGACTCCACGGGCGCCGCCGGTCGCGGCCCCTCCGTCCGGTTCTCCCTCAGCAGCACGGCCAGACCCCGTCGCGGGTCCCCGCACCGCGGGTTCTGGTGGCCGTCCTCACCGTGGTGGCGCTGGTCGGGAGTGGCGTGAGCCGGACAGCCGTGGCCGTCTCGCCCGCCGTGCAGGAGATCCCGGCGACGCCGACCGCGGCTCTCGCGGAACGGCTCGCGCGTGTGGTGACCGCGTCCGGGGCCGCTCCGCACCTGGCGGCGCTGCAGGCGATCGCCGACGCTCACCAAGGCAACCGCGCCGTCGGGACGGGGGGCTACGCCGCCAGCGTCGACTACCTGGCCGGCGTTCTGCAGCGGGCCGGCTTCGACGTACAGACACCCATCTTCAGCTACCCGCAGGAGGTGGTGGAGGCCCGCCGCCTCAGCATCGGGGACGTGGACGTCGCGGTGAACCGGCTCGGCCGCAGCATCGACACCCCGCCGGCTGGGCTCACCGGCCCCCTGGTCGCGCTGCCCCCCGGTGCGGCAGGCGGCTGTGCGAAGTCCGACTTCGAGGGACTGCCGACCCAGGATGCGGTGCTGCTGGTCCGCCGTGGGGGATGCACCTTCCGCAGCAAGGCCGAGCGGGCGGCCGCCGCCGGCGGCATCGCGCTGGTGGTGGTGAACGAAGCGGACACACCACTGACCGGCGCCACCCTGGGGGCGCCGGCAGCCATCCCGGTCGGCGGTGTCAGCCGGAGCGACGGGGACGCGCTGACCCGCCGCGCGGGCCAACCAGCCACCCTCGACCTGCGGTCCCGGCTCGAGACGCGGACCAGCCGGAATGTCCTGGCGCAGACCCGGACGGGGCGGCCGGACTCGGTCGTGATGGCGGGGGCGCACCTGGACAGCGTCCCCGCCGGTCCCGGGATCAACGACAACGGCAGCGGAGTCGCGGGACTGCTGGAGGTGGCGCTGCAGCTCGGCAGCACCCCGGAGGCGAGCCACGCCGTCCGCTTCGCCTGGTGGGGCGCCGAGGAAGTGGGCTTGCTGGGATCCGAGGCGTACGTCGCTGGCCTCTCCGCGGGGCAGCGCCACGACATCGAGCTGTACCTGAACGCCGACATGATCGCCTCACCCAACCCCGGCTTCTTCGTCTACGACGGCGACGACTCGGCCCGGGAAGGTGCGGGGCCGGGACCACCCGGCTCGGCCGGCATCGAGCGCACCCTCACGGACTACCTCAGCCGGAACGGCGTGGCGTCGCAGCCCACCGACTTCGACGGTCGCTCCGACTACGGGCCCTTCATCCGGGCCGGCATCCCGGCGGGCGGCCTGTTCAGCGGGGCTGAGGAGACCAAGAGCCGGCAGCAGGCGGGCCTGTGGGGCGGCGAAGCCGGGGAGCCGTTCGACCCGTGCTACCACCAGGCCTGCGACAACCTGCGCAACCTCGACGACGCCGCCTTCGACCGCCATCTGGAGGCCCTGGCCTGGGCGATCGGCAGCTACGCGGCGGACCCGGTGGACCGCCGGCCCGACGGAGACAGCGGCGCTCCGCCTCCCACCTGGGCGCTCGCTCCCGCCCGCCGGACGCGCGTCGTCCTCGGCGTCAGCACCCGCAGGTAGATTTCCCCTGTGCCCACCGACCCCGAGCTCCGCCGCAAGCTGGCCAAGGAGGGCCGGCTGTGGGCCATGTCCCTCGTCTGCGCCGTCGTCGGCGCGGTGACGGTGGCCGTCACCGAGTCGGTGCCCTCGGGGGTGCTGGCCTTCCTCAGCACGCTCGCTGTGCTCGGGCCCGCCCTCTACCTCTACGAGCGGCGGCGTCGGGCGTGAGCGGAGCACCTGCCCACGAGCGACAGCGCGTGCACCGGGAGGTCGTCTCCTACGTCCGCAGGAGCGCCCGGATGCGGCCCAACCAACGCCGGGCTTGGGAGCGGCACCACGGCGACTTCGTGCTCGCGGTGCCGCAGCGTGAGACCAGCACCTCCATCGACGCGACCGCCCGGCTCGACCTGGCTGCGGCCTACGGTCGCAGCGCCCCGCTGGTGGTCGAGATCGGACCGGGGACCGGTGAGTCGCTGGTCGCGATGGCGCAGGCTCGACCGGAGGTCAACCTGCTCGCCTTCGAGGTGTACGCACCCGCCGTCGCCCAGCTGGTCGGTGCCCTGGCCCGTGCTGGGGTGGGCAACGTGCGCATCGTCGCGGCGAACGCGGTGGAAGGCCTGCAGCACCTGGTCGACACGGGCGGGCTCGACGAGCTCTGGACGTTCTTCCCGGACCCCTGGCCGAAAGCGCGGCACCACAAGCGGCGGCTGGTGGACGCCGCGTTCGCCGAGCTGGTCAGCACCCGGTTGCGGCCGGGTGGGGTGTGGCGGCTGGCGACTGACTGGCAGGACTACGCCCTGCAGATGCGGCAGGTGCTCGACCTGCAGCCCGCCCTGGCGAACGAACACCCGGGAGGGTGGGCCCCGCGCTGGCCGGAGCGGCCGGTGACCCGCTTCGAGCGGCGCGGTGTGGAGGCCGGTCGCCAGGTGCACGACCTGACCTACCGGCGGGTGGAGACGGCGTGAGCGAGGCCGACGCCCCGCCGGCGGAGCCGACCCTCCGCTGGCGGCTCGACATCGGCTACGACGGCGCCGGCTTCTCGGGCTGGGCGCGCCAGCCCGGGCTGCGCACGGTGCAGGGCGAGCTCGAGGCCCGGGTAGGCCAGGTGCTGCGACTGCCGGTACCACCGCGGCTGGTGTGCGCCGGTCGGACCGACACCGGCGTGCACGCCCGCGGACAGGTCGCTCATGTCGACCTCCCCGCAACGGCCGTGACCGACGACGGCACGGACCTGCAGCAGCGGCTGTCCCGGGTGCTGCCCGAAGACGTCGTCGTCCGCAGCGTGCGACCGGCCCCGTCCGGCTTCGACGCCCGGTTCGGGGCCATCTGGCGGCGCTACGTCTACCGGCTCGCCGAGGCGGGGACCATCGTGGACCCGCTGCTGCGCTCCCACATCACCCCCGTCCGAGCCCGGCTCGACCTCGACCTGGTGCAGGCGGCCACGCCCCTGCTGCTCGGGCTGCGGGACTTCGGGGCCTTCTGCCGGCGTCGGGAGGGTGCGACGAGCGTCCGCACCCTGCTCGAGCTGTCGGCCTCGCGGGTGCCGGACGGCCCGCTCGCCGGGATCGTCGAGCTCACCGTCCGCGCCGACGCCTTCTGCCACTCGATGGTGCGGTCCCTCGTCGGCGCCCTGGTCAGCGTGGGCGCGGGCCAGCGGGACCTGGCGTGGCTCGAGCGGGTCACCACCGCGGCCGCACGCTCCCCCGACGTCCAGGTGCTGCCGGCGCGGGGACTCACGCTCGAGGAGGTGGGCTACCCGCCGGACGAGGAGCTGGCAACCCGCAGCCGGGTGGCCCGCAGCGTCCGGGAGCTGACCGCTCCATGACCGCACCCACCCCCGACGCCTCCGATCCTGGTCACTACTTCAGCGCCGTCCCGGCCTCACCGGAGCAGCGCCGGACCATCACGGCCCGGGTCTGGGGCAACGACCTGCCCCTGACCACCGCCAGCGGCGTCTTCGCCGGCGACGGCCTCGACCGCGGCACGGCCGTACTGCTGCGCGAGTCGTCGCCGCCGCGGGGACCGGTCCGGCTGCTCGACCTCGGCTGCGGCTACGGGCCCATCGCCCTGGCGGTGGCCCTGCACGCGTCCGAGGCGCAGGTCGACGCGGTGGACGTCAACGAGCGAGCGCTGGAGCTGTGCCGCGACAACGCCGTGGCTCTCGGCGTCGCCGACCGCGTCCGGGTGCTGCGTCCTGAGCAGGTCGAGCCGGACCGCCGCTACGACGCCATCTGGTCGAACCCGCCCATCCGGATCGGCAAGCAGGCCCTGCACGCCCTGCTGCTGCAGTGGCTGCCCCGGCTCACCCCGGACGGCGAAGCCCGCCTGGTGGTGGGTCGGAACCTGGGCGCGGACACCCTGCAGCGGTGGTTGACCGAGCAGGGCTACGGCTGCGAGCGGGTCGCCTCCGCCAAGGGCTTCCGGGTGCTGGTCGTCCGCCCGCCGGCGACCTAGCGCTCGCCCCGTCCGGACGACCTCGAGGTTCAGCCGGTCCGCTCGGACACCGCGAGCAGCACCTCGGGCCACTTCCGTTCCAGCACCCGCCCGCCGCTGCGCACCCCCAGGAAGAGGACGAGCAGGCCGGTGAGCAGGCCGACCGGAACCGTCAGCCAGCCCAGCCAGGGGACCCGGATCGAGCCCAGGGCCAGGGCCACGCTCGGCAGCGCGAGGACCGGCGTGACCAGGGTCGTCACCGAGAAGGAGAGGAACGCCGGCAGACCCCCCGTGGCGCCCTTCTGGAAGGGGTTGGCGCCGGGCGGCGGGGCCGGCCACTGCCAGAGCGCGCCGACGAAGGATCCCACCCCGAGCCCCGTGAGCAGCAGGGCCACGGTCAGCCCGAGAGCCGGCCCGAGCAGGCTCCAGGACCTCGTCAGGGCGAAGGCGACAGCGAGCAGCACGGCCAGCACCGGGCCGAACACGGTCAGGGTGGACAGCACCCGACCCAGCCGGTCGGCCGCTCCCGAGACCCCGGAGCTGATGTGGGTCCAGAGCGCCGTGCCGTCGTAGGAGAGGTCCTGCGCCACACTCGCGCCCACCAGCAGCCCCAGCAGGCAGGGCGCGAACACCGCTAAGGCCGTGCTGCCGTCCGGGTTGAGCAGCGAGGTGGCGATGATCACCACGGGTCCGATCACGAAGCCGGCGGCACCCGCCAGGTAGCGGGGGTCACGGCGCCAGTAGCGCAGGCTGCGAGCCGCGATCGCTCCCGCGGGGGTCGGCGGATAGAGCCGTTCGACCCAGCCGCTGCGGGTCACCCGGGTGGCCTCACCAGCCCCGCCCTCCACCGGCTCCACCAGCCGGGCGGCGAGGAAGTGCCGCCAGGCCACCCAGAGTGCGATGACCAGCGCCGCGGCCAGCACGAGGTGGGCGGCCGCACCGACCCAACGGCCGCGTGCCACGTCGGCCGGCACGGCCCACGCCCAGCCGAACGGGGTCCAGCCCGCCACCTCCGCCGCCGTCGCCAACGCCCGCCGCAGCTGGCCCGGACCGAACCGGGCGAGCTGGCCGAAAAGGTTGCTGAGGATCGCCAACGCCGCACCGACGAGCCCGAGCAGGATGAAGGCCAGGTCCCGGAACCGCCGTGACGCGAGGAAGGACGCGAAGGCCGACGTCGCCGCCCGGGCGACCAGCAGACAGGTGAGCAGACCCAGCGGGACCGCCACCACGGCCGCGACCGTGAGCGGGAGCGAGCGTGTCCAGGCGAGCAGCAGCCCGAGCACCACCAGGACGGTGGCGATGCCGGGCACGCCTATCGCGCCGGCCACGAGCAGCCCGGGCACCAGCTCGCGGGCCCGGACGGGCAGCAGGGCGAACTTGGCCGGATCGACCGTCTCGTCGACCCCGAAGACGAGCAGCGAGAGCACGAGCCAGCCGACGGTGAGGAAGGAGTAGCCCAGCACGGTCACGTCCGCGGTGGTGGCCAGCGAGGCCGACCTCAGGACGACCATCCCGACGAGGACCGCCAGCACCAGCCCCAGCGCGTAGATGCCGGCGAGCACCAGCCCGACCAGCCGCCAGACGCTGCGCCGCAGACTGTTCCGGAGCAGCGTCAGCTTGAGGCGGACGAGGAGCGCAACCACGCCAGGGCCTCCTCTCCGCTGGCCTCGAAGCCCACCAGGTCGAGGAACCGCTGCTGCAGGCTGGAGCCGGCCCGGACGTCGTCGACGGTTCCGGCGGCCAGCACCCGCCCCTGAGCCACCACCGCGAGCTCGTCACAGAGGCTCTCGACGAGCTCCATGACATGGCTGGACAGCACCACCGTCCCCCCGCTGCGGGCGTAGCCGCGCAGGATGGAACGGATTCCCTCCCCCGAGACCGGGTCCACCGCCTCGAACGGCTCGTCGAGGACGAGCAGCCGGGGGGCATGGATCAGGGCACAGGCCAGACCGATCTTCTTCGTCATGCCGGCCGAGTACTCCACGACCAGCGTGTCCCGGTCCTCACTCAGCCCGAGCGCCTCGAGCAGCTCGGCGGAGCGGCTCGCGATGTCCGCCGGCGGCACCTTGCGCAGCAGACCCACGTAGTTCAGCAGCTCGGCGCCGCTCAGCCGGTCGAAGAGCCGGACCCCGTCGGGAAGCACGCCCATCAGCGCCTTGGCCGCCGCAGGGTCGGCCCACACGTCGCGATCCAGCACCCAGGCCGTGCCGGCGTCGGGCCGCAGCAGGCCCGTCGCCATGGACAAGGTGGTGGTCTTGCCTGCTCCGTTGGGGCCGACCAGCCCGAACATGCAGCCGCGCCGCACCTCCAGGTCCAGTCCGTCAACCGCGCGTTTGCTGCCGAACGCCTTGGTCAGACCGCGAAGGGACAACGCTGCCGTCATGACGTCCAGTCAACACCCCGAGGGCCTCCTGGGAGGGTCAGCGACGGCCGTGCCCCCGTGTCGGCCGGGCCGCCCTTCGCCGTTGCAGGCTCTGTTCCCCGATCGAGACCCGGCCGTAATATCAACCCACGACGCGTCCTTCCCACCGGCGTCACGTCGTTCCCAACTGAAGGGGGCCCTATGGCCGACTACACCTTGCCCGATCTTCCCTACGACTACAGCGCGCTCGAGCCGCACATCTCCGGCGAGATCATGGAGCTGCACCACGACAAGCACCACGCGACCTATGTCAAGGGAGCGAACACGGCCCTGGAGCAGCTGGCGGAGGCCCGTGACGGCAGCTCCTTCGGCAATATCAACAAGCTCGAGCGGGACCTCGCGTTCCACCTGGGCGGCCACATCAACCACTCCGTGTTCTGGCCGAACATGTCCCCGGACGGAGGCGACAAGCCCGACGGTGAGCTGGCGGCGGCGATCGATGAGTACTTCGGCAGCTTCGACGGCTTCCGCGGGCAGTTCGAGGCCAACGCGAACGCCATCCAGGGCTCCGGCTGGTCGATGCTGGTCTACGACACCCTCGGCCAGCGCCTCAACGTCGTGCAGCTGTACGACCAGCAGGGGAACGTCCCGCTGGGCCAGATCCCCGTCCTGCTGCTCGACATGTGGGAGCACGCGTTCTACCTGCAGTACAAGAACGTCAAGGCCGACTACGCGAAGGCCTGGTGGAACGTCGTCAACTGGGCCGATGCCCAGCAGCGCTTCGCCGCCGCCAAGGCGCAGACCGCGGGCCTGATCGCCCCCTTCTGAGCCGCCCGGGCACGTGACGGCCGACGGTGCCCGCCTTGCGGGGCGGGCACCGTCGCACGTCCGGTTGCTGCCGCAGGGCTCACAGCCCGGCTCCTTCCAACCGGACCCTCAGCTCTGCACCGTCCCTGGAGACCCACCAGACCCGGCCGGCCCCGGCCACGTGGGTCGCCCTGTCTCCGACGACCAGCACCGTGTCCTCATCGACCGCCACGCCGGCGGCGACCATCCCGGACTCGACCGCGGCCATCAGCCGGGTGAGAGGCCCCCACTGGGCGGCGTGCACCTCGACGGTCAGATCGACCAGGCCGAGCCCCTCCACCACGGTCAGCTCGTCCAGGTCCTCGTCGCAGTCTGGGGAGCACACGACCACGTCGCCCTGCCGGTAGCCCCCGACGATCGCCCGGCGGGCGGCGACGGCGGCGCCCGCCGAGAAGCCGAGGTAGGGCATCCCGTCGGCCACCAGCCCCCGGATCTCCTGGGCCACCGGGCCTAGGGCGGTCGCGTAGGCCGGGGTCAGACCGCCCGCCACCAGCATCCCGTCCAGCCCACGCAAGCTCCCCGCCTCGAGGGCGGCGCCCTCCGGCAGCGCGACCGGCAGGCAGCTGACGCGGGCGGTCGCTCTGACTGCGGCGGCGAACCACGCCTGCTTCTCGGCGCCCTGGGTGACGTCGTCGGGCTCGTGCACCGTGACGACGGCCACCCGGGGCTCCCCGGCACCCCGGGCTCGGGCATGGTCGGCGGCTTCGTTGGCGAACCCGCCGTACACCGCGCCCAGCCTGGTCTCGTCACGGCCGCCGCCCACCAGGTGGATGCTCATGGCGGCCAATCTAGGCGCGCGTGCTGGCGGACCTGTCCGAAGCCGGCCGCACCGCGACAGGATGGCAGTGCGCCACCAGCGCCAATCGAGACCAGCGACCCACTGGAGGATGTCCCGTGCCACGTGTCCCCCGCTCGGCCCGGTCCCCCCGCGACGTGGTGGTCATCGGGGCCAGCCTGTCCGGGCTCTTCGCGGCCGCCGCGGCCGCGGAGGCGGGCTGCGCAGTCACCCTGGTGGAGCGGGACGTGCTCTCCAGCACACCGGGCCCGCGACGAGGGGTGCCTCAGGGGCGGCAGTGCCACGCGCTGCTGCACCGCGGCCTGCTGGCCGCCGAGCAGCTCGTGCCCGGACTGGAGCAGGCGATGCTCGACGCCGGCGCGGTGCGGATCAACACCGGTTCGCTGCCGTGGTTCGGCCCGTACGGCTGGCAGCCCACCTGGCTCCCGTCCTACGACGTCCTCTCGCTGACCCGACCGCTCTTGGAGCAGCTTGTCCGGGACCGGGTGCTTCGCCGACCGAACGTGCAGATTCGGGACGGGGTCCGGGTCAGAGGCCTGCGCCGCCAGGGGAGGCGCTGGGTGCTGGAAGGGGTCGACCAGCCCGAGCTGACCGCCGACCTCGTGGTCGACGCCTCCGGGCGGAGCTCGCGGATGCCCCACTGGCTCACCGAGCTGGGTTATCCGGTGGAGGACCCCGAGGTGGTCGACGCCGCCCTCGGCTACGCCTGCCGGCTCTACCGGCACCCGGACGGCAGCCCCTTCCCCACCGGCGTCGTCGTGCTGCCGACCCCGCAGGAGCCCCGCGGCGGTATCGCACTGCCGGTCGAGCAGGGAGGCTTCCTGGTCGGGGCCAGCGGCTACGGCGACCAGCGGCCCGGGCGGGACCCGGACCTGAGCGTCTTCGCCGCCACGCTGCGCGACCCTGTGCTGGCCGAGGTCCTGCCGGACCTCGAACCGGTGAGCGAGGTGGCGCTGCACCGCCAGACGGGGAACCGACGCCACCACTACGGCCGGGCCCGCGAGTGGCCGGACGGCCTCCTTGTCGTGGGTGACGCACTCTGCGCCTTCAACCCGATCTACGGTCAGGGGATCACCGTCGGCGCCTGCCAGGCCCTGGTCCTCGGCCGGGCCCTCCGCGCTGCGAGATCCACCAGCAGCCGCGCGCTGCAGCGTCGGCTGAGCGCCGTCGCCGACCTGCCCTGGGCCGTCGCGAGCGGTGAGGACCGGCACTACCTGCCGGCTCCCGAGCCCGTCCCCCTGGCTCGCCGGATGACTGATGCCTGGGTGGCCGAGGTCGCCCTGCTGATGCTCGAGGGCGACCCCCGGGCGAGCCGCACACTCGGCCGCGTCTACCACCTGATGGCCTCCCCGCGGGAGCTCGCGCATCCGGCCCTGGTGCTGGCCGTCGGCCGCCGGCACCTGCGGCGCCGCCCGACCCGACCGCTTCCCCGTCCAGCAGTGCTCGACGAGCTCGTCGGAGCAGCCCGGGGCTGACGGCCGGAGGGGCGACGGCACTGCCGACGGCCCTGCACCCGCGCGCGGCAGCCCCGGAGGCGGGTCGTATCATCCCTGCGAGTGCTTAACCGCTTCAGCATGCAGCAGCATTCGGGCCGCTTTGGCCCAGCGGGCAAGGATGCGGTCCCGCCGACGCGCGGAGCGCGGCTGGATCCGTCACCAGCGGAGACCAAGAAACAAGCGAAGGGATCTTTCAGTGAGGATGTTCCGACGAGTATCAGTCGTGGCGGCGAGCCTCGCGCTCGCGCTCACCGCGGCCAGCTGCGGCGGAGGCGGCAGCGAAGAGTCCGGGAGCAACGCTTCCGCGAACTCCGACGTCACGCTGACGTACTGGGCCAGCAACCAGGGCACCAGCCTGGACAACGACAAGGAGGTCCTGACCCCGGTTCTGCAGGACTTCACCGCCCAGACCGGCATCAAGGTCAACCTCGAGGCGATCAGCTGGAACGACCTGCAGACGCGGATCCAGACCGCCATCACCTCAGGCCAGGGTCCCGACGTGCTGAACATCGGCAACACCTGGGGCGTGTCCCTGCAGGCGACCGGGGGCCTGATGGAGTTCGGTGACCAGGAGATGCAGGCCATCGGCGGTGCCGACAAGTTCGTGCCGTCGGCGCTGGCCACCGGTGGCGCGGCCGGCACCAAGCCGACCTCGGTCCCGCTCTACGGTCTGGCCTATGGCCTCTACTACAACAAGGCGATGTTCAAGGAGGCCGGGGTACAGCCCCCGACCACCTGGGAGGAGATGGTCTCGGCCGCCAAGAAGCTGACCAAGCCTGAGGACAAGGTCTACGGCATGTCCCTGGCGGCCGGTTCGTACACCGAGAACAACCACTTCGCCTTCATCAACGCCTCCCAGAACGGTGCTGAGCTGTTCGACGCCGAGGGCAAGCCGACCTTCACCACCGACGGCATGGTCAAGGGCATCAAGCGCTACCTCGACCTGATGCAGACCGACAAGGTGGTCAACCCCTCCGACAGCCAGTACGACAACGGCGTCAAGTCCGTGTCCGCCTTCGCCAACAAGAAGGCGGCGATGATCATCAACCAGAACAACGCGGACGCCACCATCGAGTCGAACGGCATGAAGTCGAGCGAGTACGGCGTCGTCCCCTTCCCGGCGCCGGCGGGCGCCGCAGACCCGGTGGCCAGCCACGTGGCAGGCATCAACATCGCGGTGATGAAGTCCACCGAGCACAAGGACCAGGCGCTGCAGTTCGTCAAGTACATGACCAGCCCCCCCGTGCAGGAGAAGCTGGGGAAGCCGTACGCGTCCCTGCCGGTGCTGAAGGACGGCAAGGCCACCTTCACCGACAACGCCGCTGAGCTGAAGACCTTCACCGACGTCTACAACAACCGTTCCAAGCCGCTTCCGCTGGTGCCCGTCGAGGACCAGTTCGAGAGCACCGTCGGCCAGGCCATGAACGCGATGTTCGCCAAGATCGCCACCGGGGGCACCGTCTCCGAGGACGACATCCGGACCGCCATGCAGTCGGCGCAGGAGTCCATCCGCTGACGCCACGTCCTGGGCACCGGCCGTTTTGGTCGGTGCCCAGGCGCCGCGTCGGCTCGGCAACAGGAAGGTTTGCCAGAGATGACAGCCTCATCGCAGTTGGTGGCCACCCGGCCGCCGCAGGAAGACGCGGGCCCGGGGCCGCGCCGGCCCCAGCGTCAAGCGGGTTGGTGGTTCCCGTACGCCATCGTGGCGCCGGCGGTCCTGCTCGAGCTCGCCATCCACATCATCCCGATGCTCACCGGCATCTACATCAGCTTCATCGAGCTGACCAAGTTCTACATCCGCCGCTGGACCGAAGCGCCCGTGGTCGGCCTGGAGAACTACGGGATCGCTCTCGACTTCAGCAGCACGGTCGGCAAGCAGCTGCTGCACTCGTTCCTGATCACCTGCGCGTTCACCGTGCTGGTCGTGGGCATCTCGTGGGGGCTCGGCATGGCCGCCGCTGTGGCACTGCAGAAGCCTTTCCGCTCCCGCGCGGTCTGGCGGACACTGTTCCTCGTCCCCTACGCCCTGCCGCTCTACGCCGGCATCATCACCTGGAACTTCATGTTCCAGCGGGACACCGGCGTGGTGAACCACGTGCTCGTTGACCAGCTGGGTCTGGGTGGCGGGGAGCGGCCGTTCTGGCTGATCGGCTCGAACGCCTTCGTCTCCCTCGTCGTGGTCGCGATCTGGCGGATGTGGCCGTTCGCGTTCCTGATGCTGATGGCGGGGTTGCAGTCGATCCCGCACGACGTCTACGAGGCCTCGGCGCTCGATGGGGCCAGCCCCTGGCGGCAGTGGCGGCGGATCACCCTGCCGATGCTCGGCTCGGTCAACGTCGTCCTTCTGCTGGTGATGTTCCTGTGGGTGTTCAACGACTTCAACACGCCCTACGTGTTGTTCGGCACCGCGCAGCCGCCGGCCGGGGACCTGATCTCCTTCCGGATCTACAACTCCTCCTTCCTCACCTGGGACTTCGGGGTCGGCTCGGCGATGAGCGTGCTGCTGCTGCTGTTCCTGCTGCTGGTGACGGCGGTCTACCTGCTCGCGACGAGAAAGACGAGGGCCAACAATGCGTGAGACAGCAGGGTCGCAGACCTTCCGGGTCGTGATCATCGCCTTCCTGGCGGCTTTCGTCGGGCTCCCGCTCTACGTGATGGTCACGACCTCGCTGAAGCCGCTCAGCGACGTGCAGTCGCTGTTCTCCTGGTGGCCGAGCCAGATCACCATCGAGCCGTTCTTCGCCATCTGGAAGACGGTGCCGCTGGCGCAGTACTTCGCGAACTCGCTGGTGGTCTCCCTGGCGGCCACCGTGTTCAGCGTCATCGTCGCGACCTTCGCCGCCTACGCCATCTCGCGGTGGGCGTTCAAGGGCCGCAGCGCCTTCTCCACGACCGTCCTGGCGACGCAGATGTTCCCCGGTGTGCTGTTCCTGCTGCCGCTGTACATCATCTTCGTCAACATCGACTCCGCCACCGGGGTGGCTCTGGTCGGCACCCGGATCGGTCTGATCATCACCTACCTCACCTTCTCGCTCCCCTTCGCGATCTGGATGCTCAGCGGCTACTTCAACGGCATCCCGCGCGAGCTGGATGAGGCGGCCCGGGTCGACGGCTGCGGGCCGTGGGGCGTGCTCTACCACGTGGTGCTGCCCGCGGCGCGTCCCGGAGTGATCGCCGTGGCGATCTATGCGTTCATGACCGCCTGGGGCGAGGTGCTCTTCGCCTCGGTGATGACGACGAACGAGAACCGCACCCTGGCGGTGGGCCTGCGCCAGTACGCGACGCAGACCAACGTCTACTGGAACCAGATCATGGCCGCCTCGCTGGTGGTCAGCGTTCCGGTGGTGATCGCCTTCCTGTTGCTGCAGCGCAACTTCGTGGCAGGGCTGACGGCGGGCGCCGTCAAGTAAGGGCCACCGACCAGCCCACGAGCAGAAGGTGCGGACGGCCTCGGGCCGTCCGCACCTTCTGCGTTTCCGCCCTCTGCAGCGGCTTGACCTCCGGTCAGGGTTCGACGTCAGGCCCGGACGGCGCCGGCCCCCCCGAGCTGCCGCACGACCTGGAGCGTGTCGGCGTCCGCCACGGCCTTGTCCGGCCGGTAGCGCAGCACCCGGGCGAAGCGCAGCGCGACGCCGCCCGGATAGCGGGTCGAGCTCTGCAGGCCGTCGCAGGCGATCTCGACGACCAGCGGCGGGTCGACGTAAACCGTGCCCGGGGTCCGCCGAACCTCCCGTCGCAGCAGCTCCTCGGTCTGCCAGGCGAGCAGCTCGTCGGTGAGTCCCTTGAAGGTCTTGCCCAACATCACGTGCCGACCGTCCGTCGCGTCGGGGGCCGCCAGGTGGAGGTTGGACAACCAGCCCCGACGCCGGCCGTGGCCCCACTCGGCTGCGGTCACCAGCAGGTCGAAGGTGTGCCGTGGCTTGACCTTCACCCATGCGGCGTCGCGGCGGCCCGCCGCGTACGGTGCCGACAGGTTCTTCACCACCACCCCCTCGTACCCGCCGGCCACGGCGGCAGCGAAGACCTCCGCGACCTCCTGCCCGTCCCCGCAGCGACGACGGGGAACCCGCAGGGGCAGGGGCAGCACCTCCTCCATCACCGCCAGCCGCTCACTCAGCGGCGCGTCGAGCAGGTCCCGCCCGTCCAGGTGCAGCAGGTCGAAGAAGAACACCCGCAGGGCGGACCCCGCGGAGACGGGGACGGCGGCATCGACCGCGCTCATCGTCTGTGAGGCGACCACCTGGAAGGCCTCGGGAGTCCCGTCGGCTCGCAGCGCCACCACCTCACCGTCCAGCACCAGCTGGCCGGGCAGCCTCTCGGCGACGGCCACCACGTCCGGCAGCCGCGCCGTGATGTCGTCCAGACTGCGAGTGAAGATCCGGACCTGCTGCGGGCTCTTGTGCACCTGGACCCGCACCCCGTCGAGCTTGTGGTCCACCAGGGCGGGCAGGCCGGTCCGGACGGCGGCCGCCGCCGGGTCGGGAGCGCTGGCCGCGAGCATCGGTTGGACGGCGACCCCCACCTGCAGCCCGACGGCCTGCAGCGCTTCCAGCCCTCCGGCGAGCAGGGTCGCCGCGGCCGCGGCCGTCGACGAGCTGAGCATCGCGGCCCGCCGCACCGCGGCCAGCGGCACACCGTAGGCGACCGCCAAGCCCTCCTGGACCTGGGACTCCAGCGCACCCTGGCGTAGCTCGCCGAAGACCAGGCCGCGGAGGAACTGCTGCTCCGGCTCGGTGGCCTGAGCGAAGAGCTCGGCCACGCCGCGGCTCCGCTCCCCACTCGACCCGGGCCCCGCCAGCGCGGCGAGCTCGGCGAACGCCCGGTCGACCTGATGCACGGTCAGGCGGGACTCCGCAGTGGCCGGGGGCAGGTCGCTCAGCGAGCGCCAGCCGACCCCGGTGCGCCGCTGTCGGAGACTGCCGGCCAGGTAACAGACCACGATCTCCACGTCGGTCGCGTCCGCCTCGCGCAGCACCTCGGCGATCAGGTCGCGTTTGGCCCTCCGCGAGGAGGTCGCCGACAGGGCCTGCCACGTCTGCACCAGCCGACTCAGCTTCATGACCCGAGTCTGCCCCCGGACGCAGAGGCCGGGGCGGGCGCCGCCGGGGCGGCGACCCACGCTCGTCCCGGGCCGCCGGGCCGAGCTCTCAGCCGGGTGACCAGGACGGCGGCCGCGACGACCGCCGCCCCGAGCGCGAGCATCGAGGCGACGCCCAGCGGCACCAGGGGGTCCCCGGCGAGGTAGCCCAGGTAGGTCGAGGTCGAGGAAAGCTGCATCAGCAGAGCGACCGCCACGAACCGTCGGTCGACAGCCACGGCTACCACGACGGCGAGGACCTCCGCGACGTAGAAGTAGCGCTCGTGCATCTCCGGCAGCAGCAGCGGCACGACCAGCGTTGCGGTCGCCGCCACGAGCAGCATCTCGCCGCCGGACAACGGCCGCCGCCGACGGAGGATCCAGATCCCGAAGCCGAGGGCGACCGCGAGGGCGAGGGCCAGGCCCAGGTACTTCCAGAGGCTGCCCGCGTCGGCCGGGAGCCAGGCGTACGGGGTCGGCGCGTTGTGGGTGAAGCTCGATACCGGGTCGCTGGCAGCGCCACCGCCAAACCCTCCGCCGCGGCCCCCGCCGCCGAAGCCGCCCGGGCGACCCGCTGGTCGCGTGCCGGCGGCCGCGGCTCCCGAGCTGTTGGTGATCTGCGCGGGATAGACCGACAGCTGGCTGAGCAGGCTGCGGCCGGCGAGCAGAGCGGGCACGAGGGCGCCGACGAAAGCCGCCGGTGCGGCGAGCAGCGTGCGCAGCGGGTGCCGGTTCAGCACCAGCAGTAGGACCAGCACCGGCAGGAAGAAGATCGCCTGCAGCTTGAAGGCGAACGCCAGCCCGAAGAGGGTCGACGCCAGCCAGGGTCGCTGCCGTAGCAGGAAGTAGAGGCTACCGAGGCAGCAGGCGACGTAGATCGCGTCGCACTGGGCCCAGGCCGAGCTGTTGAGCACCACCGTGGGCGCCAGCAGCACGGCCGTCGCGGCCAGCACCGCCAGCCACGGCCGTCCCGGCCGCAGGACGGTCACGAGCCGGTGCACGAGGAAGGCCAGCAGCAGGTCGAAGATGACCGACAGCGCCTTGATCGCGAGCAACGGGTCGAGGGGCAGCTGGGTCAGCAGCCAGAGCAGCACGAGATAGGGCGTGTTGTAGTTCGAGAACGACTCGGCTAGCGCGCCGAACCCGCCGGAGGCCAGCTGCTCGTACCAGGGCAGCAGGAAGGCGCGGTAGTCGCCGGACTGCACCCCGACCACCTGCCAGCGCACCACCAGCGCGACCACGACCACCGCGCCGAGCACCAGGTGCGGCCCGCTCAGGGGTCGGCGGACGGCGGTCGGCGGTGGAGACACGATGGGTCCTCGGGGCGGTAGCCGGCAGCGCCGGTCGGGTGGGACCCCTACCCTCCCCGCGAGTGCTGTCCCGCGGCTGTGCCGTGCCTGTGACCGCCCTCGGCCCTGCCGAACGCGGTCAGGCCTTCCGGTCCCGGCGCCGACGCTGCCCGAACCCCTCGACCATGGCGAGGGCCTTGGTGACGCGGGTCTGCCCGGACCGGGCTTCCAGCCGGGTGCGGACGACGTGCACCAGCGTGGTGGCCACAGGCACGACGATGGCGAAGATCGCCCACTGCCGCAGGCGAGCGGAGATGAAGAGCCACATGGTGTTCCTCCAGGGTCGACGGACGGGGACGACTGCTCAGCGGGGGAAGTTCTCCACCCGGGGCGTGAAGATGAGGTTCTGACCGACAACGCCGGAGGGTCGCTGCAGAGCGTGCACGATCTCGGCGGCCACCTCGGCGGGCTCCATCATCCGCTCCTTGGGGATCCCCCACTGCTCCATCATCGGGGTGTCCATCGCGGCCGGCATGATGCCCTGGATCCGGCACGGGTGGGAGAACTCCCGGACCTCGGTCTGGAAGATCTCGGTGGCCTTGGTGAACGCGGCCTTGGAGCTGTTGTAGGCGACCGCGCCGCTGCCGACCGTGACGGCGGAGATGGAGAGAACGTTGAAGATCTCCGCCTCACCGCTCCCGCTGCGGGCCGCGAGGTAGCCGTTGAGGAACTCCTTCATCAGGAAGACCGGCCCGTGGCAGTTCACGGCGAACACCTGGGCGTAGGCGGCCTCGTCGACGTCGGTCAGGTAGCCCGGCCGGTCGATGCCGGCCACGTTCACCAAGATGTCGAAACGCTCGCCGTGCCGGCCGAACAGGTCCGCCATCGCCTCCACCCGACGGGAGGAGTCGGTCACGTCGAACGGGCACACCTCCGCGGAGCCACCGGCCTCGGTGATGGCGGTCGCGGTCGCCTCGGCGCCCGGCACGTCGATGTCGGCCACCACCGCGTGAACCCCCGCCGCGGCGAGTGCGGTGCAGGTCGCGCGGCCCAGGCCGCTGGCTCCCCCGGTGACGAAGGCCACCCGGTCGTTCAGTGCTGGCACTCATCCTCCTGACGTCGTGCTGCACCCCGTCTCGGGCGCAGAAGCGTCACCCTACCGACTGCCGGCAGGCGGGCAGCAGCGCGGTACCTTGTGCTCCCCCCGGGGTCGACGACCCCTCTCGACGGAACGGTTCGACGTGCGGATCCTGCTCTGGAACGTCCACGGCGGCTACAGCGACTCTCTGACCAGCGGTGGGCACACCTACCTCTACCTGCCCCCGGACGACCGCGGCAACGGCGGCCTGCCGCGGCTGCATGCGCCCGCCGGGGTCGACGTCCGCCTGGTCACGGCCGAGGAGCTGCGCGACGACCCTCCGGACGTGGTGGTTCTGCAACGGCTCGAGGAGCTCGACCTCTGCACGGCGGCCGGTCTGCGGCCGGGTCGCGACCTCCCGGCGGTCTTCCTCGAGCACAACACCCCACGGGTCGACGTGCCCGAGACCCGGCACCCGCTGGCCGACCGCGCCGACCTCCTGATCGTGCACGTCACCCACTTCAACGCCCTCTTCTGGGACTGTGGCAGCACCGCCACCGCGGTCATCGAACACGGCATCCCTGACCCCGGGCTGCGCTACACGGGGGAGCTGCCGAACCTGGCGTTCGTGGTCAACGAGCCGGTGCGCCGGTGGCGGAACACCGGGACCGACCTGCTCGTCCACTTCGGCGAGCACCCGATCGACGCGTTCGGCATCGACGGGCACCTCCTGCCCCCGGCCCTGCCCCAGTGCCGCCGACTCAGCTTCGCCGGCAATATCACCCCCGCGGAGCTGTACGAGGCGCTGCCGCGGCGCCGCGTCTACCTGCACCTGAACCGCTGGACGTCCCTCGGGCTGTCGCTCATCCAGGCCATGCTGCTGGGACTGCCGGTGGTCGTGCTGGACACCACCGAGGCGTCCCGCGCCGTCCCGCCCGAGGCCGGCGCGCTGTCGACCGACCTGGCGGTGCTGCGGCGGGAGTCCGCACGCCTGCTCGCGGACCCGGAGGAGGCCCGACGCCGTGGCCTGGTCGCCCGGTCGGCCGCGCTCGAGCGCTACGGGATGGAACGCTTCCTGCGGGACTGGGACCACGTCCTGGAGCGGCTCTAGACGCGAAGCGGCGCCCACCCGTGAAGGGTGGGCGCCGCTGGTCGGTCGTTCAATCAGGCTTGCGGCTTGTCCTCGCCCGGCTCGCCGTCGGAGACCGTGCCGGCCTCCTCGACCTCGAGGTCGTCGCTCGGCTGCTGCTCGGTGTCCGTCGCAGCGTCGCGCTCCTCGGTGTCGATCACGAGGTCCTCGGCCGGCCCCTCGTCGGAGGTACCGGTGGACTGCACCGCGTCGTCCGGAGCGTCGTCACCGGCCGCCGGCACCGTGGCGGTCGGAGCCGCCGGGGCCGCGGTCGCCGGACGAGCCGCGTTCTTCCGGGCAGCGACCGGGGTCCGGTTCGCCTTCTTGCTGTCCTCGACCGACTCGGTCACCAGCTCGATCATGGCCATCGGGGCGTTGTCGCCCTTCCGGGGACCGACCTTGGTGATCCGGAGGTAGCCGCCCTCGCGGTCGGCCATGGTCGGGGCGATCTCGGTGAACAGCGTGTGCACCACACCCTTGTCCTTGACCGTGGTCAGCACCAGCCGGCGGGCGTGGATGTCGCCACGCTTGGCCTTGGTGATCAGCTTCTCGGCCAGGGGACGCAACCGCTTGGCCTTGGCCTCGGTGGTCACGATCCGCCCGTGCTCGAACAGCTGGGTGGCGAGGTTGGCCAAGATGATCCGCTCGTGTGACGGGCTGCCGCCCAGACGAGCGCCCTTGGTAGGTGCAGGCATTGTCAGTTCTCCAGGTTTTCTGTGGTCACGTGCTCGACGAGCAGGTCACCGGGGCAGAAGCCCCGGTGACCCGGTGTGTCAGTACTGTTCGGTCTCGCTGAAGTCGGCGTCTTCCTCTTCGAGGTCGTCGTAACGCCCGATGGCGCTCAGCGGGTCGAAGCCGGGAGCGCTGTCCTTGAGGGACAGACCCATCTCGTGCAGCTTGAGCTTGACCTCGTCGATGGACTTGGACCCGAAGTTGCGGATGTCCAGCAGGTCCTGCTCGCTGCGGGACACGAGCTCGGACACCGTGTGGATGCCCTCGCGCTTGAGGCAGTTGTAGGAGCGGACGGTGAGGTTGAGGTCCTCGACCGGCAGTGCCAGGTCGGCAGCGAGCTGCTCGTCGATCGGCGACGGGCCGATCTCGATGCCCTCGGCCTCGACGTTCAGCTCGCGCGCCAGGCCGAACAGCTCCACCAGGGTGCGGCCGGCGGATGCGACGGCGTCACGCGGGCGGATCGCCAGCTTGGTCTCGATGTCGAGGATCAGCTTGTCGAAGTCGGTCCGCTGCTCGACGCGGGTGGCCTCCACCTTGTAGGTGACCTTGAGGACCGGGGAGTAGATGGAGTCGACCGGGATCCGGCCGATCTCGGCGTCGGCCATCTTGTTCTGCACGGCGGAGACGTAGCCGCGGCCCCGCTCGACGACGAGCTCCATCTCGAGCTTGCCGTTCTCGTTCAGAGTGGCGATGTGCAGGTCACTGTTGTGCACCTCGACGCCCGCCGGCGGGGCGATGTCGGCGGCGGTGACGGCACCAGGGCCGGCCTTGCGCAGGTACATGGTGACCGGCTCGTCCTCCTCGGAGGACACGACCAGACCCTTGAGGTTCAGGATGATGTCGGTGACGTCTTCCTTCACTCCGGGAACGGTGGTGAACTCGTGCAGCACACCGTCGATGTGAATGCTGGTAACCGCCGCGCCGGGAATCGACGACAGCAGCGTGCGCCGAAGCGAATTGCCCAGGGTGTAACCGAATCCGGGCTCCAACGGTTCGATGACGAACTGAGAGCGATCCTCGGCCAGGACCTCTTCGGACAGTGTGGGTCGCTGAGAAATCAGCATGTTTTTCTTTCCTCCTTCGCGACAACCGCTATTTGATGTCGCGTAATCCCAACCGCCATCCGGGCGGCTGGAAAGTCTTACTTCGAGTAGAGCTCGACGATGAGCTGCTCGGTGAGCGGCACGTCGATCTGCGCACGTTCCGGCAGCTGGTGCACCAGGATGCGCTGACGTTCGCCAACCACCTGCAGCCATCCCGGGATGGGTCGCTCACCCGCAGTCTGCCGAGCAATCTCGAACGGCAGCGTGTTGATCGACTTGTCCTTGATATCGATGATGTCGTACTGCGACACGCGATAGCTCGGGATGTCGACCTTGACACCGTTGACGGTGAAGTGGCCGTGGCTGACGAGCTGGCGGGCCATCCGGCGAGTACGCGCCAGGCCGGCGCGGTACACGACGTTGTCCAGCCGGCTCTCCAGGATGCGCAGCAGGTTGTCGCCGGTCTTGCCGGGGAGGCGGTTGGCCTCCTCGTAGTAGCGGCGGAACTGCTTTTCCATCACGCCGTAGGAGAAGCGGGCCTTCTGCTTCTCCTGCAGCTGCTGGCGGTATTCGCTTTCCTTGATCCGCGCGCGGCCGTGCTGGCCGGGCGGGTAGGGCCGCTTCTCGAATGCCTGATCGCCGCCGACGAGGTCGACGCCGAGGCGGCGTGACTTGCGGGTTGCCGGTCCGGTGTAACGAGCCATGAGTTCTTGTTCCTCCCTAGACCCGGCGCCGCTTGGGCGGACGGCAGCCGTTGTGCGGCTGCGGGGTGACATCGGAAATTGCGCCGACCTCGAGGCCGGCCGCCTGCAGAGACCGGATCGCGGTTTCGCGGCCCGAACCGGGGCCCTTCACGAAGACGTCGACCTTCTTGACGCCGGCGCCGGTACGAGTCTTGGGAGGCAAAGCGTGTCTTCTTTCAGTTCGAGAGTCAGGTGATCACTGGGGCATGCGGGGGCAGTCCCTCATCGGAGCCCCCGCGGACCAGTTACTTCTTCGGCTTCTTCTTGCCGG
>JBJMIS010000032.1:0-2543 GCA_045806705.1 Friedmanniella sp. | reverse complement strand
CGAGGTAGGCGCTGGTCGAGCCGGCGATGGCGCCGCCGAACAGGTAGGTGAACAGCAGCAGGAACATCACCGGGGTGACCGTGACGTCGAGCAGCTGCTCGGGCACGTGCTTGACCTTGAGCATGCCGCGCCAGCCGAAGGTCAGTGCAGTCGACAGGCGACCGGGGCGCGGCGGCCGCGCGGTGTCGGCGATGGCCCGGCGGACGGCGGCGGTGTCGGCGGAGCCGGGTGCGCTGGTGGTGGCGGTCATGTCGCCTGCTCCTCGAGGGTGGCGGTGGGCTCGGCGGCGTGTCCGGTGAGGGCCAGGAAGACCTCGTCCAGGCTGGGCTGGTCGAGGGCGAAGCCGGCGACGCCGACGCCGGCACGGCCCAGCTCACCGACGCCCACGGCCGCACGCTCGGCGTCCGCGCAGGCGGCCGAGAGCGCGGCCGGGTCCGGCTCCAGCACCACGGTGCCGACCGCGGCCTCGAGGATGCGGGCGGCCTCCGCACGTCGGCCGGGGTCGAGCAGCCGCACGTGCAGCGAGCCGGTGCCCACCGAGGCCTTGAGCTGGCCGGGGGTGCCCTCGGCGATGACCCGGCCGCGGTCGATGACCGCGATGCCGTCGGCCAGCTGGTCGGCCTCCTCCAGGTACTGGGTGCAGAGCAGGATCGTCGTCCCGGCGGCGGCCAGCGCCCGGGCGATCTCCCAGACCTGGTTGCGCGACCGCGGGTCCAGCCCGGTCGTCGGCTCGTCGAGGAACACCAGCTGCGGGGTGACGACGATGCTGGCCGCGATGTCCAGCCGGCGGCGCATGCCCCCGGACCAGTGCTTGACCAGCCTGCCCGCGGCGTCGGCGACGCCGAAGGCCTCCAGCAGCTCGTCGGCCCGGGCCCGGGCCGCGGCCCGGCGGTGGCCGAGCAGCCGGCCGACGAGCACCAGGTTCTCGCGGCCGGTGAGCTCCTCGTCGACCGAGGCGAGCTGACCGGTGAGGCTGACCAGGCCGCGGACGGCGTCGGACTCGGTGACCACGTCGTGCCCCAGGACCCGCGCGCTGCCGGCGTCGGGTTCGACCAGCGTGGCGAGCATCCGGATCGTGGTGGTCTTCCCGGCGCCGTTGGGTCCGAGCACCCCGTAGATGGCGCCGGCGGGGACGGCGAGGTCGACGCCGGCCACCGCCCGGGTGTTCCCGAAGGACTTCTCGAGGCCGACCGCCTCGATGGCGAGCGCTGGCTGGGCGGTCATCCGGGCTCCTCAGCAGGTGGTGCGTCGCAGCGTCCTCTGCCCCTCCGACCGAATGTGCGCGCCGGACTCATCGGGCCGCCACCGGATTTCCGGCCACCCGATCGTCGGACCTCACGTGCACTCGAGGTCAAGTCCGCCCTGCCACGGGTCCAGCACCGGCGAGATCGCGGGATCTCGCACGCTCCCGGCTGCCCAGCAGTGCGAGATCGCGTGATCTCGCCGAGAGGACCGGCGGCTCCCGCTCCCCCGCCGCGGGTCAGGCCCCGTCGTCCCCCGACTCGAAGCGGACGTCGACCTCCTGGTGCCGCACCGCCTGCTGGGCGCGCGCGGCGTCCGAGTAGACCCGCTCGTCGCCCTCGGTGAGGTCCTTGTGGTCGACGAAGGGCGTGAGCAGCGCCCGGGGGTACAGGTGGTCGACCCGGACCACGTCGATCTCCACGCAGAGCATCAGCGCGACCGCGCCCACGTAGATGAACGCGAGCAGCCCGAGGACGAGGGCGAAGACCGCGTCGACGGCGCTGGCGTTGGCCACCACGCGGGCGACGTAGACGCCGCCGAAGGACTGCAGCAGCTGCCACAGCAGCGCGGCGGTCAGGGCGCCGGGCGCCACCTGCCGGGTGGTCAGCCGGCGGGCCGTGGTGATGCGGAAGCCGAGCACGAAGACGGCGGCGTTGGCCAGCACCGAGGCGGCGGTGAGCAGCACGTGCAGTCCGCCGCTGAACGCGCCGAAGGCGGCCGCGCCCGTGCCCAGCGCCGCGAGCACGGTACTGGCCAGCAGGAGCAGACCGAGCGTGAACAGCAGCAGCAGGCTGCGCCCGCGGGAGGTGAACGGGTCGGGCCGGCTGTGCCGTGGCACCGCCCACACGTTGTTCATCGCGTGCTGGAGCGCCTGCCCCAGGCCCAGGGCGCCGTAGAGGGCCACCGCCCCGCCGACCACGATGCCGGTGACCCCACCGCCGAGCCCCTCCGGCCGGGTCAGCTGCGGCCCGATCACCGGGAACTCGGCCAGGGCGGAGTCCAGCAGCTGCTGCTGGAGCTCCGGGTTGTCGGCCAGCACCAGCCCCAGCACGGTGGCCAGCAGGAGCAGCGTCGGGAACAGCGACAGGAAGCCGTAGTAGGTGACCAGGGCGGCGAGGAAGTGGCCGTCGTCGTCCATGTACTTGTAGATCACCGCGATCGGGAACCCGGCCGCCGGGTGCCGGCGCTGGAACCGGTCGACCCGCTCGGTCCACCTCATGGGCACAGCCTCCCGCGTCAGGCGGTAGGAAGGCGACATGGCCGACTCCTTCCCCTCCCTCGCCGAGCTCGCCGCCGAGGAG
>JBJMIS010000031.1:0-35282 GCA_045806705.1 Friedmanniella sp. | reverse complement strand
CTGCACGCGGCCGCGGAGATCGGCGCCGCCGGCCTTGTTGTGCACGGCGGGCACGTGCTGAAGAACGACGACCCCACGGTCGGCTTCGACAACTGGCGCAAGTGCGTCGACCGGTTGGAGATGCCGGTGCCGCTGCTGATCGAGAACACCGCCGGTGGGGACAACGCCATGGCCCGCGGGCTCGAGCGGGTGGCCCGGCTCTGGGAGGCCGGGGGCCGCGCCTCGGGCGGGGACACGGTGGGGTTCTGCCTGGACACCTGCCACGCGCACGCAGTGGGTGAGCCGCTGGACGGCCTGGTCGACCGGGTGCGAGCCATCACCGGACGGATCGACCTGGTGCACGCGAACGACTCGCGCGACGCCTTCGACTCTGGCGCCGACCGGCACGCCAACATCGGCGACGGCCTGATCGACCCGGCGGCGCTGACCGAGGTGGTCCGGGACGCCGGCTGTCCCGTCGTCGTCGAGACACCGGGGGGACAGGAGGGACAGGCGGCCGACATCGCCTGGCTGCGCGAGAACCTCTGACGTCCTGCTGAGATGGGTGCCGGGCCGGTTACCGCGGACTCTCCAGCCTGATGGTCCCCGTCCGGTCACCCCGGCCGAACAGGCAGCGGTAGATCCGGTCGCTGCCGTCGGACTCCTGCGGGGGCAGGGCCAAGATCTCCCAGCTGGTGCTGCGGTCACTCGCGCCCAGGCGCTTCCGCAGCGCGGCCGAGGAGCAAAGCCGCTCGACGCCGGGGTCGGCCTCCAGCTGGGACTGACGACGGACGTCTCGGCTCAGCATCCCGGCGGCGAAGGTCTGGTAGACGTGGGTCTCGCTGCACTTCTGCTCCGTCCCCAGCGAGGGCAGGTCGAAGACGGAGATGATGCCGGCCCAGCACTCCTGCTTGGTCGGGCACAGGCTGCCCTCGCCGAGCTGGCCCGAACAGTCCTCGAAACCTGCCGGGGCGGCGGTGGAAGTCGGCGAGGCCGAGGGCGAGCTCGTCGGCGTGGCGGAGGACTCGGCGGGCGTGCTGGCGGTGCCCGGCGACGCGGAAAGGGGCCCGGGTTCGGCGACCAGGGCGCTGCGGTTGGCCAGCACCAGCGCCGTGACCAGGACCGCGAGCAGCGCCAGGCCGACCAGCGAGACCAGCACCGAGCGACGTCGGCCGGCCCCGCCCGCGGCGGCCGGGACGGCGGCCGGTGAGCCCGTGTCGGCCCGGGCCACCACGGCGCTGGCTGGGGCAGGCTCCTCCTCCGAGGGCAGCTCGAGGGCCTTCAGCTGGTCCCGGAACTCAGCAGCGGTGGGTCGCTCGGTGGGCTCGAGGGAGAGCGCCCGCTCGAGCAGCCGCATCAGGCCGGGGTTCGCCTCCGGCACTGGCTTCAGCGGGCGCTGCTGCTGCTTGAGCACCTCCACCAGGCTCGGCGTCCCGGTCTCCGGCCACCGTGGTGCCCGACCGCTGAGCAGGGCGTAGAGGGTCGCAGCGAGGGAGTAGACGTCCCCGTACTGGGTGGGCGGTTGGCGGCGCAGGATCTCGGGTGCGGTGTAGGCGGGGGTGAGCGCCTCGAACGTCTCCTCCGAGACGAGGCCCGGGCCGGGCAGTGCGGCCAGGCCGAAGTCGGCCAGCCCGACCTGCCCGTAGTCGTCGATCAGGAGATTGCCCGGCTTGACGTCGCGGTGCAGCACGCCATGGGCATGGGTGGCGGCGAGAGCGTCGGCGATCCGTACACCGATCTCACGGACCCGCTGTTCGCTCAGCCGGTTGTCGCCGTTCAGGTACCGGGTCAAGGAGCCACCCGGGCAGAGCTCCATCACCAGGTAGGGCCGGTCGTCGGCGAGGATCCCGGCGTCGTGCACCGTCACGATCCCCGGGTGCCCCGACATCCGCCCCGCCGCGCCGGCCTCCCGGAGGAAGCGCAGCCGCTCCGACTCCACGTCAAGGCGGCGTTGGTCCACCTTCACCGCGACCAGCCGGTTCAGGGTCTCCTGGCGGGCCTCCCAGACCACAGCGAATCCTCCACGCGCTAGCGGACGCCAGTCGGTGAGCCCCGGGATGTGTGGAGGTTCGATCGCCACAGGCCCACCATAGGGGCGGCAGTCGCGGCCGTGCTCGGCCGAAAGGGTGGGCCGAGGGCTCCACGCAGACCGGAGCAGCCGCTCAGCTCTCGGGCCGGAACTCCCAGCGAGGTCTCGTCGTCGGGCCAGTTGCCGCGGTAGGCGGCCAGCGACGCGGTCCGCGCACCGAGGGGTGGCCGGCCTGCCCGCTACTCTCACGGGATGAGCCGGAGCGTCTACATCGCCTCGCCGGAGGGCCTCACGGGCAAGTCGGCCGTGGCGCTCGGTCTGCTGGACGCTCTGACCCGGGAGGTGGGCTCGGTCGGGGTGTTCCGTCCGCTGACGACGGCCGGCAGTGTCGAGGCGACGGAGGAGATCGACCTCGCCGTCGACCTGCTCGTCAGCCAGCCGGGCATCGACCAGTCCTACGCCGACGCCCTTGGCGTGACCTACGAGGCGGCCCGGAACGACCCCGACGAGGCGCTGCACGTCATCGTCGAACGCTTCGGTCGGCTGAGCGAGCGTTTCGAGGTGATCGTCGTGCTCGGTTCGGACTACACCGACGTCTCCACCGGCACGGAGCTGTCGCTGAACGCACGGATCGCGGCGAACCTCGGCTCACCCGTCGTGCTGGTCGTGCACGGCCGTGAACGCACTCCGGAGCAGATCCACGCCGCCGCGGACGGTGCCATCGCCGAGCTGCTGGCCAATCACGCGTCCGTGGTCGCCGTCGTGGCGAACCGTGTCGAGGCCGCCACCGAGCAGGCCGTCAAGGCCGAGCTGGCGTCGCTGACCGGGCTCGTGATCGCGGCCATCCCCGAGAATCCGATCCTCTCCGCCCCGACGTTCCGGGCACTGGTCGAAGCGGGGCAGGGCCAGCTGACCCTGGGCAGCGAGAGCTGGATGGACCGGGAGGCGCTCGGGGTGATCGTGGCCGCGATGAGCCTGCCCAACGTGCTGGACCGGCTGGGGCCCGACGTCGCCGTGATCGCGCCGAGCGACCGCACCGACCTCATTCCCGGGCTGATCCTGGCTCACCAGAGCGGCACCTTCCCCACCCTGGCCGGGATCCTGCTGACGGGCGGCTATCCGATCCCGGACTCCATCCGGCGGCTGTCCGCCGGCGTCGAGCCGGACCTGCCGATCGCCCTCACCAACCTCGGCACCTACACCACCGCCGAACGGCTGATGCGGGTCCGCGGCCCGATGACCCGGAGCTCGACCAACAAGATCGAGACCGCCCGCCGGCTCTTCGCCGAGTCCGTCGACCAGGCCGCCCTGCTGGCGGCGATCGACCTCCCCGCCTCGGAGGTCCGGACACCGCTGATGTTCGAGTACCAGCTGGTCGAGCGCGCCCGCGCGGACCGGAAGCGGATCGTGCTGCCCGAGAGCTCCGACGACCGGATTCTCGAGGCTGCCGCCATCCTGATGCGCCGTGGCGTCGCCGACCTCACCCTGCTGGGGGAGGAGAACAAGGTGCGCTCCCGGGCCTCAGCCCTGGGCCTGGACCTGGACGGGGTCTCCGTGGTGTCGCCCCAGGACACCGAGCTGGTCGAGCGCTTCGCCGCCGCCTATACCCAGGCGCGGGCACACAAGGGGATGACCGTCGAGCGGGCGCGGGAGGTGGTCACCGACATCTCCTACTTCGGCACGATGATGGTGCACCTCGGGCTGGCAGACGGCATGGTCTCCGGCGCGGTGCACACGACGGCGCACACCATCCGGCCGGCGCTGGAGTTCGTCAAGACCCGTCCCGGGGTCGACACGGTGTCGAGCGTCTTCCTGATGTGCCTCGCCGACCGGGTGCTGGTCTACGGCGACTGCGCCGTGATTCCCGAGCCGACCACCGAGCAGCTCGCCGACATCGCACTCTCCTCCGCGGACACCGCACGCCAGTTCGGGATCGAGCCGCGGGTCGCGATGCTGTCCTACTCCACCGGCAGCTCCGGCGCCGGCGCCGAGGTGGAGAAGGTCCGAGCGGCGACGGCCCTGGTCGCCGAGCGCGCGCCCGACCTGCCGTTGGAGGGCCCGATCCAGTACGACGCCGCTGTGGACCCCAACGTGGCCCGGACCAAGCTGCCGGACTCGGTGGTCGCTGGCCGGGCGACGGTGTTCGTATTCCCGGACCTGAACACCGGCAACAACACCTACAAGGCCGTGCAGCGGAGCGCTCACGCGGTGGCCATCGGCCCGGTCCTGCAGGGGTTGCGCAGGCCGGTGAACGACCTCTCCCGGGGCGCGCTGGTCGAGGACATCGTCAACACGGTGGCCATCACCGCTGTCCAGGCCCAGGCGGTCAAGTCGTGAGCGACTCCCCCGTGCTGGTGCTCAACGCGGGCTCCTCGTCGCTGAAGTACCAGCTGCTGGTGCCTGCCAGCGGGGAGGTCGGCGCCAAGGGCACGATCGAGCGGATCGGCGAGGACGGCAGCGGAGTCGCCGACCATCACGCCGCGGTGCAGCAGATGGCGCGCCAGCTCGCGGCCGAGGGGGTCGATCTCGCGGCGGCCGGCGTCCGCGCCGTCGGCCACCGGGTGGTCCACGGCGGCCCCGACTTCTCCGACCCCGTCGTCATCACCGATGCGGTGGTGCAGCAGATCCTCGAGCTCAGCCCGCTCGCGCCGCTGCACAACCCGGGCGCGGTGGCCGGGATCGAGGCGGCACGCGCCCAGCTCGACGTCCCGCAGGTCGCCGTGTTCGACACCGCCTTCTTCGCCACCCTGCCGACGGCCGCCGCCACCTACGCCATCCCGCTGGACCTCGCTCGGGAGCATCGGATCCGCAAGTACGGCATGCACGGCACGTCGCACCGCTACGTGTCCCGGGCGGCGGCCGCGCTGGTCGGCCGCGACGTGACCGAGCTGGACCAGATCGTGCTGCACCTCGGCAACGGCTGCTCGGCTTCGGCGATCCGCGGCGGCCGGGCCATCGACACCTCGATGGGGCTGACCCCGCTGCAGGGTCTCGTGATGGGTACCCGCTCCGGCGACGTCGACCCCGGCCTGCACACCTACCTGCACCGGGAGCTGGGGATGACCGCCGACGACGTCGACAGGTTGCTGAACCAGCAGTCGGGCCTCAAGGGGCTGAGCGGCGTCAACGACTTCCGCGCGCTGCAGCAGCTGCGGGAGCAGGACGACGACGACGCCCAGCTGGCCTTCGACGTCTACGTGCACCGGCTCAAGCACTACGTGGGTGCCTACCTGGCCCAGCTCGGCCGCCTCGACCTGCTGACCTTCACCGCCGGCGTCGGCGAGAACAACCCGCAGCTCCGGGCCGCCACCGTCGCCGGGCTCGAGGGCCTGGGGCTGACGGTAGATCCGGGACGCAACCAGCAGCCGAGCCGGGAGGCCCGTCTCGTCTCGCCCGAGGGCTCGCCGGTCGCGGTCGCCGTCGTCCCGACGAATGAGGAGCTGGAGATCGCCCGTCAGACGGTGGCTCTGCTGGACTCGGCCTGACGGCCACCGCCTGAGCGGCTGGCCCGCCTCGGGCTGACCCTAGGGTGGAGCCCATGGCAACGGCACTGGTGACGGGCGGCACGTCGGGGATCGGGGCGGCGTTCGCGCGGGCGCTGGCGGCACGCGGGGACGACCTGGTGCTGGTGGCCCGGGACACCGCTCGGCTGGAATCCGTGGCCGCCGAGCTACGGAGCCGGCATGGGGTGAGCGTGCAGACGCTGACCGCCGACCTGGCCGTGCGGGACGACGTGGAGCGGGTGGCGACGCGGCTGGCGAGCGAGGAGCAGCCGGTCGACCTCCTGGTCAACAACGCCGGGTTCGGGCTCCGCACCCGGCTGACCGACGCGGACCTGTCGCCGTTCGAGCACGGTTTCGAGGTGATGGTGCACGCGGTGATGGTGCTGGCCGGCGCGGCGGCCCGGACGATGAGCGCCCGCGGCCACGGTGCCATCGTCAACGTCGGCTCGACCGCCGGCTACGTCACGATGGGCGGCTACTCCGCACTCAAGGCTTTCGTCGGGGTCTACACCGAGTCGCTCGCCAATGAGCTGCGGGGCACCGGCGTCACGGTGACGCTGCTCGCGCCGGGCTGGGTCCGGACCGAGTTCCACGAACGGGCGGAGATCGGCACCGGCGATATTCCGCGCTTCCTCTGGCTCGACGCCGACGAGATCGTCGCCGAGTGCCTTCGCGACGTGGCCGCCGGGAAGGTGATCTCCATCCCCTCCAAGCGGTACCGGACGCTGATCTTCGCGGCGCGGCACGCTCCCCGCCCGCTGGTGCGCCGCGCGTCTGCTCTGCTCTCCTCCAGCCGTCACTGACCGCAGACGTCGCCCCGGAGGCGGGAAGGTGAACCCCCGTCGACCGGTCCGATACTGTGGCACCCGTGTCGAGCCGCAGCCGCTACACCTCGCCCGTGCATGCCGGCGCGAGGTTCGTTGCGCAACGCCTGATCCTGAAGCCGGCCATCTGGCGGCTGGCGACGGTCACCGTGCTGGGCGTGGAGAACCTGGACGGCGTCTCCGGCCCGTACGTGGTGGTCTCCAACCACAGCTCACATCTCGATGCCCCGCTGATCATCGGCGCCCTGCCCCGCAAGCTGGCCCGCTACGTCGCCGCCGGGGCCGCGGCCGACTACTTCTTCGACGTGTGGTGGCGCAAGGGCCTGACCTCGCTGTTCTTCAACGCCTTCCCGGTTGACCGGACCGGGCTGCGCGGTCGCAAGGGACTGGCGACCAGCCTCCTCGACGACGGCGTGCCGCTGCTGCTCTTTCCCGAGGGCACCCGCTCCCGGACCGGGGAGATGGGCTCCTTCAAGCCGGGCGCCGCTGCGCTCTGCATCAGCCGCGACGTGCCCTGCCTGCCGGTGGCCATCGTCGGTGCCAGCGAGGCGATGCCGCACGGCCGGAGCTGGCCGGAACGCGGCCGGCCACCGGTCTACGTCACCTTCGGCGAGCCGCTGCGACCGGAGGACGGCGAGAGCGTCGCGCAGTTCTCGGAGCGGATCGCCAAGGAGGTCCGGAGCCTGTACGACTACACCACGACCTATCGGGACGACCACGCCTGAGCTGCCCGGCACCGGCCTCGCGCCGGCCACGAGCACGAGTCCGTCCGGGAACGCAAAGGAGATCGAACATGCCTGCCGTCAAGCACATGAAGTGGTACGGCTGGGGGGTGGAGGGCGTCAGCTTCCACCACGAGGACAAGCCCGCGCTGCGCCCCTTCGTGCTCGAGATCATCGACCTCGACCTCGCCACCGCGCCCGGTGCCCAGACCCGGCTGGAGGACCTGCCGATCCCGACGCCGCAGATCAGCGACGAGCTCCTCGAGCAGCTGACCGAGGCGGTCGGTCTCGACAACACGGTCAGCGAGGACGAGGACCGGATCGTCCACACCTACGGCAAGAGCATTCGCGACCTGCTCCGGCTGCGGGCCGGCGACATTCCGCGGGTGCCGGACGTCGTGGTCTACCCGGGGGACGAGAGCGAGGTTCAGCGGGTCGTCGACCTCGCGGTCGCGGCCGACGCGGTGCTGATCCCCTTCGGCGGCGGCAGCAACATCTCCGGCAGCCTGCAGCCCCCCGAGGACGAGACCCGGACCGTGATCTCGGTCGACCTGGGCCGGCTGAACAAGGTTCTCGACATCGACGAGGAGTCCGGTCTGGCCCGGATCCAGGCCGGCACCCTGGGCCCGGACATCGAGGAGCAGCTGAACCGGCGCGGCTGGACCCTCGGTCACTTCCCGGACAGCTTCACCCACAGCACAATGGGCGGCTGGGTCGCGACCCGCTCGTCCGGGATGCAGTCGGACAAGTACGGCGACATCGCCGACATCACCCGTGGTCTGCGGATGGTGATGCCCGGTCAGGTGCTCGAGCTGCGGGGTCTGCCCAGCACCTCGACCGGCCCCAGCGTCCGCGAGATGGTCCTGGGCTCCGAAGGCCGGCTCGGGATCATCACCGAGGTGACGGCGCAGGTGCATCGGATCCCGGAGCAGCGGATCATCCTCGGCTACCTGTTCCCCTCCTTCGAGGCGGGCGTCGCCGCGATGCAGGAGATCTCCACCAGCGACGCCGCCCCCTCGGTCACCCGCGTCTCGGACGCCGGCGAAACCCGCTTCTCATTCAGCACCCGCAAGAAGAGCAAGGGCGTCTCGGTGTCGTCCCTGGTCAGCAAGGGGCTGATGAAGGTCCTGGAGCGACGGGGCTGGGACCTCGGCGCCGTCTGCCTCTCGTTCGTGGGGTACGAGGGCGGCCCCGACCACGTCAAGCGGCAGAAGGCGATCGTCAAGAAGATCATCAACAAGCACGGCGGCATCGGCCTGGGCAAGGGCCCGGGCCAGCTGTACGACCAGAAGAAGTTCGACACGCCCTACATCCGGGACTACCTGCTGGACCGCGGTGCCGCCGCCGACGTGTCCGAGACCGCCGCGCCGTGGTCGCGTCTGGTGCCGCTGTACGACAACGTGACGGCCGCGGCCCGGAAGGCGTTCGCCCAGATCGGGGTGCAGGGCTGGATCATGTGCCACCTGTCGCACTCCTACCACGCCGGCGCCTGCCTCTACTTCACCTTCGCCTTCCGGCACGACGGCAATGAGCCGCTGCCGCGCTACGACGTCGTGAAGTCGGCGATCCAGCAGGCCTTCATCGACTCCCACGGCACCCTGTCGCACCACCACGGCGTGGGGACCGAGCATGCGCCGTGGCTCGAGCAGGACATCTCACCCGCCGGCGTCCAGCTGATGGAAGGCCTGCTGGCCGGCGCCGACCCGGGTCGCAACCTCAACCCGGGCAAGATCACCCAGACCTGATTCCAGCGAAGCCGAAGACAGTGCTGCGCAGTGCCGGGTACTCACGGCACTCTGCAGCAACGTCTTCAGCTTTCGAGGGTTCCGGCCTCCGCCACCAGCTGTTGGACCACCACGCGGACCACCTGCCGCGCCGCCCGGTCCGGGCGCATCAGCGCCTCGACCAGCCGACCGGCCCGGAGGTCGCGGAGCGGGAGCAGCACCATGCCCGGGGTGGCGTGCTCGCGGGTGGTGTGCCGGGGCAGCAGCGCGATCCCGTGGCCCCGGGCCACCAGCTTCTCGGTCAGCGGCAGGTGGGTCGTCCGCCGCACCACCCGGACGGGAGCACCGGCCCGGGCAGCGATGGCACTCAGCACCCGGTCGATGGGGAAGTCCTGGGGAGGGGCGATCCAGTCCGCGTCGATCACGTCGGCCGGCGTCACGTGGGGCCGCCCGGCGAGGCGGTGCGTCGCGGGTAGGGCGACGTCCAGCGGCTCGCGCAGCAGGGGGACGACGGTGAGCCCGGGCCGCGCCGGGGCCTCCACGTCGTCGGAGCGGTGGGCGACCACCACGTCGTAGTCAGCGGCCAGGGCGGCGAAGTCGTCCTGCGAGACGTCCTCGTCGTAGGTCTCGAGGTGGATCGCCGGCCGCGCCCGCAGCCGGTCCAGCAGGCCGGGGACGAGCAGCTCGCCCGCGGAGTGGAAGCAGGCCAACCGGACGGTGCCCGCAGCAGCGCCCTGGTAGCGCTGCCAGGACGCCTCGGCCTCCGCCAGCGCTGTCGCGACCCCGACGGCGCTCTCGGCCAGGGCAGCACCGGCGTCGGTGAGCTGCAGCCCGCGACCCGCCCGCACCACCAGCGGCACGCCCAGCTCGCGCTGCATCACCTTCAGCTGCTGCGACACCGCCGACGGCGTCTTGTGCAGGGCCGCCGCCACCCGCGTCACACTGCCGCGGTCGTGCAGCTCCCGCAGCAGTTCCAGCTGCTCCACGGTCGGGCCAGACATGTAAGCGATGCTACAAGGACAGTTGAGCAAAGATCGCTTGTCCTTAACGGACCGTGAAGCGGACGATGGACGGGTGCCACCTCGCGACCAGTTCCGCGCTCTGCTCGTCGCCGTCGTCTGGGGACTCAACTTCCCCGCCACGGCCCTCGCGCTCGAGCACTTCCCGCCCATGCTGATGGTCGCGCTGCGCTTCGCCCTCGTCGCCGTGCCGGCACTGATCCTGGTCCCCCGGCCGCAGGTGCCTCTCCGGTGGCTGCTCGGCGTGGGGCTCGGCATCGGGTTGCTGCAGTTCGCGTTCCTCTACCTGGGGATGGCCGCGGGCATGCCCAGCGGGCTCGCCTCGCTGGTGCTCCAGGCGTCCGCTCCCTTCACGGTGCTGCTGGCCGGTCTCTGGCTGCGCGAGCGGCTCACCCGTCGCCAGGTGGTCGGCATCGGGGTCGCCGTCCTCGGGCTCGCGGTCATCGCGCTGCACCGGGCACAGGTGGCCGCTCTGCTGCCCGTGGTCCTCACCCTCTGCGGGGCTCTGGGATGGGCGTTCGGCAACGTCTGCAGCCGGCAGGCGCGGGCGCCGCAGCCGTTCCACCTCACGCTCTGGATGTCGGTCGTCCCCCCGGTGCCGATGCTCGTCCTCTCGCTGCTGGTCGAGGGGCCGGACCGGGTCGGGCAGGCGCTGCGGACGAGCGCGACGCTGGCCGCCCTGCCGTCGGTGCTGGGGCTGCTCTACATCGTCGTGATGGCCACCCTGCTCGGCTACGGCCTCTGGAACTCCCTGCTCGCCCGTCACCCCTCAAGCGTCGTCGCGCCCTTCTCGATGCTGGTGCCGGTGGTCGGCGTGCTCAGCTCCTGGCTCCTCCTGGGGGAGCGGATCGACCTGACCGAGCTGATGGCGGGCGCGGCCGTCGTCGGCGGCGTCCTGCTCGGATCGCGGCCGGCTTCGCGCGCCAAGCGGACGACGCCGGTCGACCTGCCCGAGCCGGCGCGCGTCGGCTAGCGGGTCCAGGCGAGCGCCGGATACCAATCCGGACACGACTTAACACAGCCGGAACGCGCAGGATCTTGAATGGGGAGGACGCGGGAGGAGAGTGAAGCGTGGACCTGAACACGGTCGAGGCCATCCGGCCCGCGCGCACTCGCGCCGACCTCGCCTCGCTGGACGAGCGGACGGCCGTGCTGGCCGGCGGGTCCTGGCTGTTCTCCGAGCCGCAGGACCACCTGACCGGCCTGGTCGACATCACCACCCTCGGCTGGCCGGCGGTCACCGAGCACGCCGGGGGCCTCAGCCTGGCCGCCACCTGCACCCTGGCCGAGGTGGCCCAGCTGTCCGACCGGCTCCCGGGCGCCGCGGCTCCCCTGTTCCGGCAGGCGTGCACCGCCCTGTACGGGTCGTTCAAGGTCTGGCACGTCGCGACCGTCGGCGGCAACCTCTGCGCCTCGCTGCCGGCGGGTCCGATGACCAGCCTCGCGGCCGGCCTCGACGCCGACGTCCTGCTCTGGCGCGCCGACGGCAGCGACACCCTGCTGCCGGCCGCGGCCTTCGTGACCGGCGACCGGACGAACGTGCTCGAACCCGGTGACGTGCTCCGCTCCGTCGAGATCGGAGCCGAGGCCCTGGCCAGTCCCACGGCCTTCCGCAAGATCGCGCTCGCGCCGCTGGGCCGCTCCGGTGCGGTGCTGGTGGGCCGACGGACCGGCGACGGCGGTTTCGTCCTCACCGTCACCGCGGCCACGGTGCGCCCGGTGCAGCTGCGGTACCCGGTGCTCCCCGAAGCCGGCCTGCTGGACGCGGACGTCGCGGCGATCGGGGACTGGTTCAGCGACCCGCACGGCGCCGCGGACTGGCGGCGGGCGGTCAGCCGGCTCCTGGCGGAGGAGATCCGGGCCGAGCTCGCCGTGCCACGCCCGGGAGGGACGGGGCGAGCGTGAGGTTCACCGTCAACGACGTTCCCGTTGAGGCCGACCCGTGGCCGGGGCAGTGCCTGCGCACGTTGCTGCGCGAGACCGAGCACTTCGAGGTCAAGAAGGGCTGTGACGCCGGCGACTGCGGGGCCTGCTCGGTGCTGGTGGACGGCGTCCCGCTGCACTCCTGCATCTATCCGGCGCAGCGGGTCGCGGGTCGCTCGGTCACCACAGCCGCCGGGCTCGGCACGCCGGAGGCGCCCGGACCGGTCCAGCAGAGCTTCCTCGACCACGCGGGTTTCCAGTGCGGCTTCTGCACCGCGGGCATGGTGGTGACGACTTCCGCGCTGCCCGAGCACGAGCCGGCGGACCTGCCGCGGCTGATGAAGGGCAACCACTGCCGCTGCACGGGGTACCGGTCGATCCGCGAGGCCATCGAGGGCGTCGGCACCGGTCAGGAATCGACCCTGGACGCGACGCCGGCGGGCGGGGTGGGGACCTCACCCGGCGCCCCGGCCGGCCGGCGGGTGGTCTGCGGGCGCGAGCCGTACACGCTGGACGTCGCCCTGCCGGGCACGCTGCACCTCAGCGTCCTGCGCAGCCCGCAACCCCATGCCCGGATCCGGGCGATCGACACCAGCGCCGCCGCGGCCCTGCCGGGCGTGGTCCGGGTGCTGACGGCGGACGACGCCCCCGACGTCGCCTACTCCACCGCCCGGCACGCCCAGCGCTTCGACGACCCGGACGACACCTACGTGCTGGACCGGGTGGTGCGGTTCCGGGGCCAGCGAGTCGCGGTCGTGGTCGCGGAGAGCCTCGCCGTCGCCGAGCAGGCCTGCCGGCTGATCGTCGTGGACTATGAGCTGCTGGCCGCCAACTTCGACCCCGAGCTGGCGCGGGAGCCCGGCACCCCTGCCCTGCACGGGGAGAAGGACGCCGTCGAGAGCCGGATCGCCAGCCCCCGGCGCAACGTGGCCGCCGAGATGCACGGCGAGTACGGCGACCTGGAGCAGGGGCTCGCCGCCGCGGACGCGGTGGTCCGCGGCACCTGGCACACCCAGCGGGTGAACCACGCCCACCTGGAGACGCACGCCACCCTCGGCTGGCTCGACGACGACGCGCGGCTGGTGCTGCGAACCAGCTCGCAGGTCCCCTTCCTCGTCCGGGACGAGATCGCCCGGCTCTTCGGCCGGGACCGGGACCAGGTCCGGGTCTTCACGGCCCGGGTCGGCGGCGGCTTCGGCGGCAAGCAGGAGATCACCACCGAGGACCTGGTGGCGCTGGCCGTGCTGGCCACCGGACGGCCGGTGCAGTATGAGTACACCCGGAGCGAGGAGTTTCGCACCGGCCCGTGCCAGCATCCCTTCCGGGTCGCGGTGACCCTGGGCGCCACCCGCGCCGGCCGGCTGACCGCCCTGGCCCTCGACGTGCTGTCCGACACGGGCGCCTACGGCAACCACGCCGGCGGGGTGATGTTCCACGGCTGCTCGGAGTCGGTGGCCATCTACGACGTGCCGAACAAGCGGGTGGACGCCGCGGCGGTGTACACCAACAACCTGCCCTCCGGCGCGTTCCGCGGCTACGGCCTGGGACAGGTGATCTTCGCGCTCGAGTCGGCGATGGACGAGCTGGCCGCCGAGCTGGCCATCGACCCGGTCGAGTTCCGGCGGCTGAACATGGTGACCCCGGGCGCCCCGCTGGTGGTCACGCACCTCGAGGGCGACGACCTCGTGTTCGGCTCCTTCGGCCTCGACCAGTGCCTGGACCTGACCGAGCAGGCGCTGCGCAAGGGCAACGACGCCTCGGTCCCGGAGGGTCCGCAGTGGCGGGTCGGCCAAGGGGTGGCGATGGCGATGATCGCCACCATCCCGCCGCGCGGGCACGCCGCGGAAGCAGCCGTCGCCGTTGACGGGCGGGGCCGGTGGACCATCGACGTGGGAACCGCAGAGTTCGGCAACGGGACGACCACCGTGCACACCCAGATCCTGGCGAGCGCGGTCGGGACAACGCCGGACCGGATCACGGTCCGGCAGTCCGACACGGACGTCACCGGCCACGACGTCGGCGCGTTCGGCTCCACCGGGACCGTGGTCGCGGGCAAGGCGGTGCACGCCGCGGCCACGGAGCTGCTGGCGTCCCTGCGCTCGCGGTGCGCCGACCGGACCGCGACGCCGGCCGGCGACTGGTCACCCGAGCCCGACGGGCTGCGCCGCGGCTCCCGGCTGCTGTCCTTCGCCGAGCTCGTGGGCGAGGCCGGCGAGCTCCGCGGCCAGGCTGCCGTCCCAGGCGACGTCCGCTCGCTGGCGTTCAACGTGCACGGCTTCCGGGTGGCGGTCGACACCAGCACGGGCGAGGTCGTCGTGCTCCAGTCGGTGCAGGCCGCGGACGCGGGTTTCGTGATCAACCCCGTCCAGTGCCGAGGTCAGATCGAGGGTGGCGTGGCGCAGGCGCTCGGCACCGCCCTGTACGAGGACCTCGTCCTCGACGAGGGCCGCGTCACCACCGACGTGTTCCGGCACTACCACATCCCGCAGATGGCCGACGTGCCCGAGACCGAGGTGTACTTCGCCTCGACCAACGACGCACTCGGGCCCTACGGCGCCAAGTCGATGAGCGAGTCGCCCTACAACCCGGTGACCGCCGCGCTGGCCAACGCGGTCACCGACGCGATCGGCGTCAGGCCGCGCGAGCTGCCCATGTCCCGGGACCGGATCTGGCGGCTGCTGCACCCCGCCGAGCCGGTGTAACCGGTCGCCGCACCCGCCGCAGCCTGTCCGTAACGGGAACTTCCTAGGATCACTCCGACAATCGCGTCACTCGAGGGGACGGCAATGGGGATCGTGCTCGGCAGCAACCAGTACGGCAAGGCGGAGAACCGGATCGTCCGGATCTACCGCGACTCCCCCCGGCACGAGATCCGCGACGTCAACGTCTCCACGGCGCTGCGCGGCGACTTCAGCCTGGCCCACATCGAGGGCGACCAGTCAGCCGTGCTGCCGACCGACACCCAGAAGCAGACCGCCTACGCGTTCGCCAAGGAGAAGGGCCTGCAGTCGATCGAGGACTACGGGCTCACCCTGGCCCGGCACTTCGTCGACGACGTCGAGCCGGTGGTCGCCGCCCGCGTCGAGATCGAGGAGTTCGCCTGGGAGCGCGCGGTCGTGGACGGGGCGGAGCACGACCACACCTGGGTCCGGAAGGGCCAGGAGACCCGGACGGCCTCGGTCACCGTGGAGGGCAGCGGGGACGAGCAGCAGGTCTGGGTCACCGGCGGGCTCAAGGACATGGTCCTGCTCAAGTCGACCGGTTCGGAGTTCGCCGGCTTCCTCACCGACCCCTACACCGTGCTGCAGCCCACCCACGACCGGGTGATGGCGACGTCGCTGGTCGCGAAGTGGCGGTTCACCAGCCACCGCGGCATCGACTGGGAAGCCAGCTACCTCGGGATCAAGCAGATCCTGGTCCGGCACTTCGCCCAGGTGCACTCCCTCGCCCTGCAGCAGACCCTGTACGAGATGGGCAAGGCGGTGCTCGAGGCGTACGACGTCGTGGCGGAGGTGCGGCTGTCGGCGCCCAACAAGCACCACTTCGTCTACGACCTGAGCCCGTTCGGGCTGGAGAACCACAACGAGGTCTTCCACGCCGACGACCGCCCCTACGGGCTGATCCAGGCCACCGTCACCCGGGACGACGCCCCGGACGCCGGCCCCGCCTGGTACGCCTACACCGGACTCGTGTGACCCAGGTCTTCCGCGGCCACATCTTCCATGTGGCGGGCGCGGCCACCCTCGCCACCGCCGTCGAGAGCCTGGTCTCGATCCCCGACGGCGCCCTCGTCGTCGACGACGGCGGCACGATCGCCTGGGTCGGCGACCACGCGGGGCTGCCCCCGCGCTACGCCGATGCCCCGGTCCGGAGGTCGGAGTTCCTGCTGCCCGGCTTCGTCGACGCCCACCTGCACTACCCGCAGACCTTCGCGGTGCACGCCTTCGGCGGCGGTCAGCTGCTGGACTGGTTGCAGCGGTGCATCTTCCCCGCGGAGGCGAGGCTCGCCGACCCCGAGGTGGCCGAGCGGGTGGCGGCGGAGTTCGTGCGCCGTCGGATCGCCGCCGGCAGCACCGCCGCGATGGTCTTCGGCTCGGCGTTCCCGGCCGCCCAGGATGCCCTCTTCGCCGCGCACGGCCGGGCCGGGCTGCGGCTGGTCAGCGGGCGGGGCGTGCAGACCGTCGGCTCGGACGCCACGAAGCCGCTGCTGACCGGCGAGGACCAGGCTGTCGAGCTCGTGCGTCGCGAGATCGAGCGCTGGCACCTGGCCGACACCGGCGACCCGGCGACGGCCAAGCTGCAGGTCGCGGTGGTCCCCCGGTTCAGCCTCTCCGTCACCCCGCGCACGCTCGCGGCGCTCGGTGAGCTGTACGCATCCGTCCGCGACCGCGGCGTCTACTTCCACACCCATCTGAACGAGAACGACTCCCCGGGCATCGGGGAGATCGCCGCGGTCCGCGCGGTGTTCGGGGTGCAGGATTACCTCGACACCTACGACGGCCGGTTCCTGCCCGGCTCCGCCGTCGGCGGCGCCAGCTTCCTGGGCCGGCGCAGCGTCTTCGCGCACGCCGTGCACTGCTCCGACGCCGAGCTCGCCCGACTGGCCGAGACCGGCAGCTCGATCGCCCACTGCCCCACCTCACAGCAGTTCCTGGGCTCCGGCACCATGCCGTGGCGGCGGACGACCGCCGCGGGTGTGACGATCGCCGCGGGCACCGACATCGGCGCCGGGGACGAGTGGCTGGTGCCGCAGGTGCTGAACGACATGTACAAGGTGCACCTCTCCGAGCCTGGTCCGGCGAGCGTCGCGCTGCACCCGGCCGAGCTCCTCTACACGGGCACCCTGGCCGGCGCGCAGGCTCTGGACCTGCAGTTGAGGATCGGAAACTTCGACCTCGGCAAGGACGCGGATTTCCTCAGAGTGGATGCCACCGCTTGGCCACCGCTGGCGGGTACGCTTGAGCACACCGCAGGTGCGGTCGACGACGCCGCCGCTGACGTTCACACCCTGTTTGCGCTCCTCCTGGGGTTACGGGAACCGGCGATCACGAGTGTCTTCATCCAAGGACAGGAAGTGAGCTCCGGTCCAGTACGGTGAGCACATCGACCGGGGGGTCTCAGACGCCCGGGATAGGCCGAACGCATCCGGCCGACTCGCGTTCCCCGCGCGACCGGCCCATCCCCTGTGCGGGTGCCTATCCCGGGTCTGAGAGCTGGCGCTCACATCCCCTGTCGGTTTCCCAGGTATACCTCGGAATTCGACACAAGACCTGCACTTTCTCGCGCTCGGAGCGCGCAAAGATGGCACAGCCTGCGCGAATTGGGTCGATCAGCTGCCGCGGTAGGTCGAGAAGGCGTAGGGACTCAGCAGCAACGGCACGTGGTAGTGGGCGTCGGCCTCGGTCAGGTCGAACGTCACCGCGACCTCGGGGTAGAAGCCGGACACGCCGCTGGCCGCGAAGTAGGCCCCGGTGTCGAAGGTGACCCGGTAGGTGCCCGGGTCGAGGTCGGCCGGCCCGAAGTCGCTGATCCGGCCGTCAGCGTCGGTGCTGCCGGCGACCAGCTGAGACCAGCCCTGTTCCGTCCGCTGCTCCAGCACGGTGGCGACGCCGACGGCCGGACGGCCGGTGACCGCGTCGAGCACATGGGTGGTGACACGGCTGCGGGCGCTCACTGGGCAGCCTCCGGGTCGTCGAAGCCCGAGTGGTGGTCCAGGTGGGCGAAGAGTTGCGGGATCCGCAGCAGGGCGATGTCCCGCAGCTCGCTCGCGACCACGCCGACCTCGGTCTCGGGATCGAGCTGGAGCCGCCGCTGCAGCTCGGCCAGGATCTCCGGCCGGCTCCGACCGGCCGCTCGGATCAGGAAGACCCGGCCGAACCGCTCCTCGTAGGCCCGGTTGCCGTCCGCGAGCGCCTGAGCCAGGTCGCCGTCCTCGGAGGCGCTGGCCGCCTGCTCCGCACGGGAGAAGGCCTGCGCCGTCCCCTCGCCGCGGGCTCGCTCACCGATCCGGGGGTGGTGCGCCAGCGCCTGGTCCACCTCGGCGGGGCTGAGCGGGGTGGCGGCCGCCGCTGCGACGTCCAACAGGGCCAGCAGGGAGTCGAAGGGGGCCGCGGCGACCACGTCGTCAACCCACCGTGGCACCGCAAGGCAGGCGGTCAGCCCCTCCCGCAGCTCGGCCTCGGTCAGCTCGACTCGCGGCGTGGTCATCGACACGTCCTTCCTGCACCGCTCAGGGTTGGCGGCGGGCTCGCTCAGGGACAACGACTAGATTTCTGCCGTGGTTCTCACCGTACGGACGATCCCCGCCGACCGGCACGTCGCCTTCAACGCCTCCCAGCCCTCGGTCAGCTTTCTGCAGACCCCCGCCTGGGGGCGGGTGAAGAGCGAGTGGCGGCACGAGTCGCTGGGCTGGTTCGACGCCGACGACCGGCTGGTGGGGGCCGGCCTGGTGCTGTACCGCCAGCTGCCCAGGCTCAAGAAATACCTCGCCTACCTGCCCGAGGGCCCCTCCATCGACTGGGAGGCCGACGACATCGGCGGCTGGCTGCGGCCGCTGGCCGAGCACGTGCGGGGCGCCGGAGCGTTCGGGATCCGGGTCGGCGCCCCGGTCGTGGTCCGGCGCTGGAGCGCGGCGACCATCAAGGCAGCGGTCGCCGACGAGCGGGTCACCCGGCTGAGCGAGGCAATCCCTGACCAGGTGAACCACCGCGCCACCCACGTCCGCGACACGATGCGCGAGCTCGGCTGGCGGCCACCGGACGAGGAGGCGGGGTTCGCCGCCGGCCAGCCCCGCTTCGTCTTCCAGCTGCCCATCGCCGGGAAGACCGCCGAGGACCTGCTGGCTGGCATGAACCAGCTCTGGCGACGCAACATCAAGAAGGCCGCCAAGCTGGGGGTGACCGTCCGTCAGGGCGACGTGGAGGACCTCGCCCGCTTCCATCCGCTGTACCAGGAGACCGCCGAGCGCGACGGCTTCACACCGCGTCCGCTGTCCTACTTCCAGACGATGTGGGAGGCCCTCCGCGAGGAGGACCCGGACCGGATTCGGCTCTACCTGGCCGAGCACGACGGCGACCTGGTGGCCGCCACGACCTGGGTCCGGGTGGGACAGCACGCCTGGTACTCCTACGGGGCGAGCTCCACCGCCAAGCGTGAGGTCCGCGGCTCGAACGCAGTGCAGTGGCAGATGATCCAGGACGCGGTCGCGGCCCGGTGCACCGTCTACGACCTGCGCGGCATCACCGAGGGCCTGGAGGCCGACGACCCGCACCTCGGGCTGATCCAGTTCAAGGTGGGGACCGGCGGCGAGGCCGTGGAGTACCTCGGTGAGTGGGACCTACCGCTCAACGGGCTGCTGTACAAGGCCTTCGACGTGTACATGAAGCACCGACACTAGGGTTCACGTCGACCCTGAGAGGCCATCGCAGCCGTCAGAGGTGCTGGGACCCTTCCGCTTGGCTCCTCTGGTCGCTTGGCGGGCCGGCCACGCTGGCCACCACGCGTTCGGCGAGCACCCTGAGCTTGACGTTGCGATGCTGGGAGGCTCGCACGAGGATCTGGAAAGCTTTCTCGGCGGAGCAGCGGTTCTGGGCCATGATGACGCCCTTCGCCTGGTCGATGACGGCGCGTGACTGCAACGCCACCTCCAGCTGCTCCCCCAGGTCCGCCAGGTCGCGGTGCAACCCGGCACTTGCGAGCACGATGCCGGCGAAGCTCGCGAAGGTGCCGACGATCCGCTCGGCCTCCTCACTGAAAGGTCGGCCGGTCGCGCTGTAGAGGTTGAGCCCGCCGACCGTCGGGGTGGTCACCGGAAGCCCCACCGACAGCGAGTGCGTCACCCCCTGCCGGCGCGCGACCTGGCAGAAGTCGGGGTAGGGGCTGTCCGCGTCGTCCACGGTCACCTTGATCTTCTCCCCCGAGACCGCCGCGTCCAGGCAGGGTCCGAACCCCGTCTCGTACTGCCGCTCGTCGAGGTGGATGGCCAGATCGCCGGTGAACGCCGCGGTCTGGGTCTGACTGCCGTTCAGCAGAGTGACTGACACCTCGGTGGCCGTCGGCAGCATCCGCTGAGCGAGGAGCGCGACCTCCTCCAGAACCTGGCTGATCGGACGGCCCGCGAGGACCACCTTGCTGAGTGCCGCGTAACCGCTGGCCTCAGCCAGGCTTCCCGCCGTGTCCGTGCCCTTCTCGACCCTCCCGACGTTCCCGCCCGGCTCAGTCACATGATCCCTTCGTGCCACTTCTCGCCAGGCAGCACCCACCGCAGGAGGCCGCTGCTAAGGCACCTGTCCGGCGGTGAGCGCCGCGAGCGAGTCCGAGGGCTATCAAGTCGAACCCTACGAACCTGAACCACACGCTCGACCGGTCAAGCGGGTGCCTTGATCCCTCAAGTACCCCCGAGCCCCCATCTCAACCGGGCACCGACCTACGGGTTGCGACGCCGGCCTGAGGGCGCGAGAGCTGGGTTGTCGAAGGAGTTGTCGACCGGGTTGACGGTGGTGCCGGGTGCCACGATCTGGTCGATCCGGTCCAGCACACGCGATTCCAGCACGACGTCGGCGGCGGCCAGCTGCCCGTCGAACTGTTCCAGAGTTCGCGGCCCGATGATCGCCGAGGTGATGGCTGGGTGGTTGAGCACGAAGGCGATCGCCAGCTGGATGAGGGTGATGCCGGTCTCGTCGGCGAGTTGCGCGAGTTCCTCGACCGCGTCAAGCTTGCGTTGGTTGGCGGGCTGGGAGAGGTCGAACCGCTCGGGCAGCCGGCTGGCGCGGGACGATGCCTGTTGTCCGGTGTCCTTGCGCCAGCGGCCGGACAGCCAGCCCCCGGTCAGCGGGCTGTAGGACAGGACGCCCATGCCGTGCCGCTGGCAGGTGGGCAGGATGTCGTCCTCGATCCGCCGCACCAGGATCGAGTAGGCGGGCTGCTCGGTGACGAAGCGCTGCAAGCCGCGCTCCCGCGCCACCCATTGGGCCTCCACGATCTGGCTGGCGGGGAAGGTCGAGCCGCCGAGATAGCGGACCTTGCCCTGGTGGACGAGGTCCGTGAGCGCGCCGAGGGTCTCGTCGATGTCGGTGTCGGTGCGCGGCCGGTGCACCTGGTAGAGGTCGATCCAGTCGGTGCCGAGCCGGCGCAGCGAGTCCTCGACCGCACGCATAATCCAGCGGCGGGAGCTGCCCTGCCGGTTGGGGTCCTCGCCCATCGCGCCGTGGAACTTGGTGGCCAGGATGATGTCGTCGCGACGGCCCTTGAGCGCCTTGCCGACGATCTCCTCCGACTCCCCCTGGGCGTAGACGTCGGCGGTGTCGACGAAGTTGACGCCCGCGTCCAACGCTGCGTGGATGATCCGGATCGACTCGTCGTGGTCGGAGTTGCCCCAGGCGCCGAACATCATCGCCCCAAGACACAGCTGGCTGACGGAGACGCCGGTGCGTCCGAGCAGGCGGTGCTGCATGAGGAGCTCCTTCCCAGGACGGTCAGCCCCATCCTCCCGGTTCGGGCGCCGGCACCGAGGGGCGGGTGGCGACGGACGGTCAGCCGGTCAGCGGGCGAAGCGTGTACGGCTCGCCCGGAGCCAGCAGGATGATCCGGTCGGGGTTGACGACGCGCTCGGGCAGCGACGCGGGGTCGCCGTTGAAGGGCGGGAAGTCGGGAGCGTCGATGCAGCCCCAGTGGTGCAGCAGCAACGGCGTGTCCGGGTAGGCGTTGGCCATCTGGATGGCGCCGTCGAGGCCGAAGTGCCACTCGCTGTCGGAGAAGTCGAACAGCAGCGCGTCCGGCGCCGGCATCTGCAGGTGGTGGTCGGGGATGAGCCGGGAGTCACCGGGCGCCCACAGCGTGCCGTCGGGCGTCTCGATCCAGAACCCGCAGCAGTCCTCCATCTGGAAGATGCGATCGCTGGCCCCGGGCGAGTCGTTCTGCCAGGCATGGTCGGCGGGGGTCACTGTCACCTGGACCGGGCCTACGCCGAAGCGGTCACCGATGTCGTGGCCGGTGGAGGGGAAGCCCTCGGCGCGCATCAGCGTGTCCACGTACCGGGTGGAGTGGAACGCTGTGGTGACCGGCGCCAGCTGGTGGCAGGTCGGGACGCTGAAGTGGTCGTTGTCGCTATGGGTGACCAGCACCGCATCCAGCCGCGGCACCGCGTCGGCGCTGATCGGGAAGTCGATCATCACCGGCATGTCGAACTCGCCAAGAAGCGGGTCGATCATCACCGTGCTGCCGCGAGAGTTGAGCAGGAACCCGGCCATCCCGAGCCAGCGCAGCACCGTCGCGTCACCTGCTTGGAAGGCTTCGGCCCCGAACGGCTGCGTCTGGGGGGCTCGCGCCTGCTGCTGCATAGCCCGACCCTACCGAAGCAGGTGGGCCGCCCAATCTCGTCAAGCTGGAGACCGCCGGTCGCCGCGATCCTGGTGGCAGGCGCGGGCCGATAGTCTCACCGGATGAGCGGACTGACCCTGCACCTGGACGTCGGACGCTGGCGGGCGCACCTGGCTCGCGAGGTTGCCGCGACCCCGGGCCTGGTGCCGGTGGCGAAGGGCAACGGCTACGGGTTCGGGCTCCGCCGGCTGGCGGAGGAGAGCGCCCGGCTCGGCGTCGACACGCTCGCGGTCGGGGTGGCCGGCGAGGTCGCGCAGGTCCGCGACGTCTTCCCCGGCACCGTCGTCATCCTCAACCCGTGGGACGCGAGCAACCCGCGCGCCGTGGAGCTGGCGGAGGACCCGAAGGTGCTGACCACCGTCTCTCGGCTGGAGGACCTCGCGGCGCTGGCGGACCTGCCGATCCAGCCGCGGGTGCTCGTCGAGGTGCTGACGTCGATGCGCCGGCACGGGATCAGCCCCCAGGACCTGGACCGGGTGGCGCTGCTGACCGACCGCGTGCACTTCGAGGGCTGGAGCATCCACCTGCCGTTGCGCGAGGAGGGACGGAGCGAGGAGGTGCACGAGCTGGCGCGGGCGGCGCTGGCCGCCGTCCCCGGGCCGCTGTGGATCTCCCACCTGCCGGTGGCCGAGGCGGTCGGGCTGGCCGCGGACCTCGGCCGACCGGAGGGCCCCGTCCCGCTGCGGCTGCGCAGCGGCACCCAGCTGTGGCTGGGCGACCCTGGCAGCCGGCGCACCACCGCGACGGTGATGGACGTGCACCACGTGTCCCGTGGCCAGCGGGTGGGCTACCGCCAGCGGGCCTGCCCCTCCGACGGCTACGTGGTCGTGGTGGCCGGTGGCACCTCCCAGGGAGTCGGGATGGAGGCCCCAACCGCCGCCAGCACGCTGCGGCAGCGCGCGATCGCCCTGACCACCGGCGGCCTCGGCGCCGCCGGCCGGGCACTCAGCCCGTACACGGTGGCCGGCCGGAAGCGCTGGTTCCTGGAGCCGCCGCACATGCAGTCCAGCCAGCTGTTTCTGCCGGCCGCCGTCCCGCCGCCGAACCGGGGTGAGGAGCTGCCCATCGAGCTCCGGCTGACCACCGCCACGGTGGACCGGATCGTCGAGGTCTGAGCCGCCGCCGAGCCGGCCGACGCCCCCTCAGCCGCCGCGGCTCAGCCCAGCAGCTTGGCCCGCAGCCGCTCGGTGTCGGCGTCGGTCCAGCCGAGCCGGGCGAGCAGCGCCGGCACCCCGCCGTACTCGGCGTCGATGTGCTCGAGGAGCGACTCCATCGTCTCGGGGTAGGTCAGGTGCGACGAGAGCGGGCGGTCCCGCAGGTTGTCCGCGTAGGTCGGCGAGGCCATCAGCCGGTCCACGATGGCCTGCATCCGCTCCGAGCTGGCGGCGTAGTCGGCGACCACAGCCTCCCGGTCGGCGCCGACCAGGAGCAGGGCCAGTGCCACGATCGTCCCTGTCCGGTCCTTGCCGGCCGCGCAGTGCACCAGGGTCGCGCCGCGCGCGCCGGCGACTGTCCGCAGCGCCGTCAGCACCGAGTCGGGCCGGTCGATCAGGTAGGACAGGTAGTGCGCCGCCACCTGGTTCTCGAGCTCCACCCGCGGCTCCAGGTCGACCCAGGGCAGCGCCTCCTCGGGCAGCACCTCCGGACGCTCGTCCGGCTTCTCCTCGCCCACGCCCTCGCGCCACTCGCGGAACAGCGACAGCTGGTGGATCGCCACCTCGGGGTGCCCGGCCAGCCGTCCCGGCCCTTCCATCTCGGCCTCGTAGTCACTGCGCAGGTCCACCACGTCGGTCAGCCCCAGCTCGAGCAGGGCCTCGACGTCGGACGCGGTCAGGCTCTGCAGGTTGTCCGACCGCAGCAGCCGGCCGGGAGCGATCGTGCCTCCGTCGCGAGTGGGGATCCCGCCGACGTCCCGAAGGTTGACCAGTCCGTCGAGCTCGATCCAGTTCCGTTGCACCCGAGAATTCTAAGGAGCGCTCAGCTGGCCCAGTGACCGGTGAAGAACAGCCAGCACCACCACACCAGCAGGACGCAGCTGGCCGCGAACGCCGCCCCCACCGCGATCCGGTGCAGGCCGGCACGAACCCGGCCGACCGGTCGCCAACTGCCCCAGCCCGCCAGCATGATCCACAGCGGGAACCAGAGCAGGGTGGCCCGGTTGACCGAGAAGAACCAGTAGGACAGCGAGAACGCCAGCACCTGCACCCCCACCCAGCTCGCCTCGGCCCACAGCCGCCGGCGGAGGCACCACGCAGTCACGAGGAGTCCCAGCACCATGGAGACGACCTCGGCCCGGAAGACCGCCGCCCACCACGGGTGGTCGGCGTAGGCGCCGGGCACGATGGCCGGGATGGTGTTGAGGAACGACTGCCACGGGGTGGTGAGCTGCCGCACCCAGCCGGTGGACTGGGCGGTGTACCAGGCGGTCCAGCTGCCGGTCAGCCCGTGCAGGTACGTCGCGTAGCCGAGGATCACGGCGGCCGGCAGGAGCAGCCAGGCCACCCGGCGGAGCCGCCCCTTCAGGTCCAGACCGCCCGCGGTCACGATCATCACGAACAGCGCCCCGACCAGGAACAGGCCCGACACCCGGACTGTGCAGGCGAGCGCCGCCAGCAGCGCGGCCGCCGGCCACCGGTCGGCGCGGGCCCGCTCCCAGGCCCAGAACGCGGCGGCGCAGAACAGCGACTCGGTGTAGGGCACGACCGTGAAGACCGCCGTCGGCGCGAACAGCCAGGCCACCGCCGCCCACGGCCCGCCGAGGCGGAGCATCGCGCCCGCCGCGACCGCCGAGCAGACCACGGACAGCAGCACTCCCCCGACCGCGACCGGGACACCGACTGCCAGGAAACCCGCGAGCAGGGCCGGCAGGCCGGGGAAGAACGCCATCAGGATGCCGTCCGGCTCGGCGAAGTAGCCGCCCTCGGCCAGCCGGGTGAAGTGTTGGACGTCCCAGTTGCTCACCAGGTCGGTGTAGCGCCGGCCGTCGTGCAGCGCCACGAGCACCGCCATCAGGGCGATCAGGCCGCGGCTGGCCAGCCACGCCTGGACCACGGTGCGGCCGTCCCCCGGCCGGCGCGCCCGCCGCGGCGCCAGCCGGTGCAGCCTCACCGGCTCGGACCGAGCACGGCCGTCCGCAGCCGCTGCTGCCAGCCGGCGTCGGCAGCGCCGTCAAGCCGCCCACCGGTGGGGTCGTCGAGGCCGCTGCGCCGGACCGGGTCGTGCTCCGGACGCAGGATGTCCCGCACCACCACCGCCACGACCCAGCCCTGCGTCGCCAGCCGGAACAGCACCGCCAGCCAGTACAGCCGGTCCGGCGAGCTGTCACCGGGGGCCAGGAAGCCGCCCAGGTGCCACCAGATGGCGACGAAGTACACCAGCTCCCCGGCGGTGAAGACCAGCCAGTCCCGCCAGCGGGGCCGGGCCAGGACGAGCAGCGGCAGCAGCCACAGCACGTACTGCGGCGAGTACACCTTGTTCGTCATCAGGAACGCCGCCACGACCAGGAACGCGACCTCCCCCAGCCGCGGCCGCCGCGGCGCCAGCAGGATCAGCAGCGCGATGCCGAGACAGCCGAGGGCGAACACGCCGCTGCTGACCAGGTTGAGGTGGCCCACCGGGTGCCCGGCCAGGGCGAGCACGTACCAGAGCGACCCGAAGTCCCCGCTCCGGTCGGAGTTGAACTGCCAGAAGCTCAGCCAGGCCTGCGGCGCCAGGACCATCACCGGCAGATTGGGTACCGCCCAGCCGAGGACGAAGGTGGCCAGGGCGACCCCGAAGTCGCGCAGCCGGCGGCCGCGCAGGCAGAGCAGCAGCAGCGGGCCCAGCAGCAGCAGCGGGTAGAGCTTGGCCGCCGTCCCCAGCCCCAGCAGCAGACCGGACCAGCCGGGCCGGCCCCGCGACCAGGCCAGCAGCGCCAGGGCGGTCAGCGCCACCGGCAGCAGGTCCCAGTTGATCAGGCCGGCGGCAGCGACGCACGGGGACGCGGCGACCATCATGGCGTCCCACGGGCGGGGCGGCACCATCCGCACCTGGGCCCAGACGGTGACCAGCAGCAGCGCACCCAGCAGGACGGCGTTGACGTCGACGAACCGGAGGGTGGCGTCGACGGCCTGCTGGTCGGACAGCCCAGGCCCGGACGGGGCGCCCAGGAGCAGGGTGATCCGCCGCTCCAGCTCGAGGAACCAGCCGGTCAGGACCGGGTACTCGAGCACGGGGTAGTCGCCGGAGTCGAGGTAGGGGATGTGTCCCTGCAGCAGGCCGCGGCCGCTGTAGAGCAGCCCGATGTCGGAGTAGCACAGGTCCTTGTACTGGTCGATCGACTGGCCGGCCGTGGTGATCCGGCAGGGCAGCCGGAAGACCATCCCCGCCAGGTGCATCAGGGTGGCGACCAGCAGGGCCACCCGGAGCGGGCTCCACCAGCCGGGTCCGGCCGCGTGGTCGCCGAGCGGGCCGCCCAGCCGTCGGCTGAGGCGGGCGACGAACGGGTCCGTGCGGGACGGCGCGTCCAGCACGTCCGGGGCACCGGCGTTCGTGTCCACCGGGACGGCGGACGTCACCGTCAGCCTCCGCCGCCCGCGGTGGCGTTGCTCTTGTTGCTGGTGCCGTTGCCCTTGCCGCTGCTTTCGCTCGGCGAGGGGCTGGGCTTGCTGCTGGACGAGGGCCGCGAGGACGGGGACTCGCTGCTCGACTCGCTGCTGCTGGGCTCGGGGCTGCTCGGCTCGGCGGACGGCTCCGAGGACTTCGTGCTGGACGGGGCCTGGGAGGGCTGCGGCGCCTGGTAGGTGCGGGTGGGCTGCGGCGCCGAGTCGGTGTTCACGTAGGCCGGCGGGTCGAACTCGCGCACCGGCTGGCCCTCGCTCGCGGTGGCCATGTACTGCTCCCAGGTCCGGGCCGGGTAGGTGCCGCCGAAGAAGGTGCTGTCACCGGGACGGCGGTACGGGTCCAGGCTGCTGGTGCCCTTGTCCCCCGCGACGTACATCACGGCGGTGGAGATCTGCTTGGTGTAGCCGACGAACCAGGACGAGTTGACGATGTCCTTGCCGGCGTTGTCGGTCACGCCGTTGGTGCCGGTCTTGCCGGCCACCGGCCGGTTGAGGGTCTGCACCGAGGTGCCGGTGCCGTTCTCGACCACGTTGGAGAGGGCGAAGGTGACGTCGTGCGCGATGTCGGCGCTGACGGCCCGGTTCTCCTCGGTCCTGGCCTTGTAGAGCACCTTGCCGTTCGCGTCCTGCACCTCCTTCACGACGTGGTTGCGGACGGCGACACCGTCGTTGGCGAAGGTGGCGTACGCGCTCGCCTGGTTCAGCGGGCTGACCTCCGGGGTCCCGATCGGGATGTTCCGGGGCGCCGCGTCCCAGCCCTGCGCCTTCGGCGCGCCCGCCGCCTGGGCGAGCTTGAGCACCTTGTCCTTGCCGTCGGTCATCGTGGTGACGAGGTCGACGAAGGCCGTGTTGATCGAGTAGGTGGTGGCGTTCAGCAGGCTGGTCGCGAAGCCGTAGCTCTGGGAGTACTCGTTGCGGACGACGGTGGGGTCACCAGGCAGGTAGAAGCTGCTGCCGTGGAAGGTGGAGCGCAGGCTGTAGCCGTCCTTGAGGCCGGCCGCGAGGGCGTAGGCCTTGAAGGTCGAGGCCGTCGGCCGCGGGGTGGTCGCCCAGTTCCGGGAGTTCTTCACGTAGTTGGGGCCGCCGTAGAGGGCGAGCACCTCCCCGCTGTCCACGTCCACCGACGCGATGGCGGCGTGCAGGTTGCGCGCCTTCTTGCCGGACGCGTCCGCGGCCTGCTCGGTGTAGCTCTGGGCCGCCTCGACGGCGGCGTTCTGCGCGTCCCGGTCGAAGGTGGTGGTGATCTTCAGGCCGCCGCCGCTGATCTCGGAGGAGTCGAAGCCGGCGTCGCTCAGCTCCCGCTCGACCATCTTCAGCAGGAAGCCCTTCGGGCCGCCGTACCGCTCGTTCGTCGGCACGTCTGGGAACTTCGGCAGCTTCCGGGCGTACTTGTCGCCCTCGGCCTGGGTGATGCTGCCGGTCGCGACCATCGAGGCGAGGACATAGCGGTAGCGGTCGAGCAGGCGTTCGGTGTTGTCGCTGTCCGCGGGGTCGAAGGCCGCCGGGTTGTTGATCACCGCTGCCAGCACCGCGGCCTGGGGCACCGAGAGCTTCTTGGCGTCGACGTCGAAGAACGCCTTGCTCGCCGCCTGGACCCCGTAGGCGCCGTGACCGAAGTAGATCGTGTTGAGGTAGCCCTCGAGGATCTGCTCCTTGGTCAGCTGCCTGTTGATCTTGTAGGCGAGGAAGAGCTCCTTGAACTTCCGCGTGGCCGTCTGGTCGGAGTAGAGGTACTTGATCTTGATGTACTGCTGGGTGATCGTCGAGCCGCCCTGCAGCGTGCCCCCGCGGGCGATCACCCACGCCGCGCGGGCCATGCCGCGGATCGAGATGCCCTTGTCGGTCCAGAAGGAGCGGTTCTCGGCCGCGACCACCGCGTCCTTGATCGTCTGCGGCATCTCGTCGAAGGTCAGCGGCTGCCGGTTCTGGATGGCGAAGCTGCCGAGCTGGGCCTTGCCGTCGTTGTAGTAGACGAACGTCGTCGCGGTCTCGAAGTCGGTGTTCGCGTCCGGCAGCCTGGTGGTGGTGTAGCCGACGGCCACCACCGCGGTGCCGCTGACCAGCCCCACCAGGAGCAGGGAGACGAGCGTGATCAGGATGCGGCGGGCCCAGCGCTGACCGCGCGTGCGCGGTTTCTTGATCGATCCTGCCTCGGCAGGATGCTTCGACACGGGCCCCCACTGGGGCTCAGCCATAGATGTCCTCAACGGTTTGCTGGCGACGCGGTGGCTTGCGCTTCACCCCGTCGCCCAGAAGGTACGACAAGATCATGTGGTTCCAGTGGCAGGTGCTGCAGACCTCGACGACGACGACCTTGAACTCCCCGTACTCGTGCGCCATCTCCTCGAGCTCGGGCGTCCGCTTGATCCGCCCGGAGTACTGGCCCAGCTGGTCGCCGAACACGTAGTTCAGGGTGGTCAGCTGGGGCGCCTTGCACACCGGGCACGGGGTGTCGGAGACTTCGCCGTGGTACTTCGCCGCACGCAGCAGCATCGGGTCCGCGTCGCACGCGTCGAGGCGCGCCAGGTTGCGCCCCGGACGCCGCAGCTTCTCCAGGGTGGAGCGACGCTGCAGCGCATAGTCGATGACCTCCCGCTGCGACCACATGGGCTCTAGGGTACGTTGCCCAGCTGAGCAGCGGGTATCTCCTCACAGCCCGGCCGGGTCGTCGCCTGGCTGGACGTTGGGCCGATGGCGTACCATCGTGCGTCGGTCACGACCGGGGGCCATGGCGCAATTGGTAGCGCACCTGCTTTGCAAGCAGGGGGTTAGGGGTTCGAGTCCCCTTGGCTCCACCCATAGTCACAACGTCTTTGCACTTCACCGGGGAGGCGCCGCGCTGGAAGGTGAAGCAGCAGAGTGCAGCAGTCGTGCTTCATCGGCTCTGCCACGTGGTGGAACGCCGGGCCACTTCCGAGACGATCGTCAGAGTCCTCTCGTCGAGCACAGAGCCCCAGCCGAGCAGCCAGGCGGTGAGCTGCCTGCGCGGCACGACGGCGACGTCGGCAGGGGCGGTCTTGATCGTCAGGCTGCGAGCTCCCACAGGAACGAGGATTTCGTCGACGCGTAGGGGGTTCCCCGAGGCTGCCATGAGCAGCCGCGCGGCTCGGCCGGCCTCGTAGCGGCTCTTGCGGACATACGGCTGCCGCTGCCCGTTGACCATGAACGTGTCCCCTCCAACCCAGAGCGCAGCCCCCGGGTGGTGCTTCGTGTTGAGAGTGAAGATGCCTCCGGGGCCGATCACCAGATGGTCGATGTCTGCACCGGCGTTCCCGACCGGGACGGCGTGCAGTACCCGCCAGCGCGGGTCGAACTTGACGAGCTTCGCAAGCTCAGCCCCGACCCGCTCCTCCCCGTCAGCGCCGATCCGCCAGGCCCGCTCGCGCGTCCGAAGGTTGACTAAGCGGGCGAAGAAGGTGCGGATCGGGGCAGCGTCTCGGAGTGCTCTCGCCTGCGCCCGAGCCGCCGCACCGGGGACATTCGCCGTGAGATCAGTCCAGGGACGTTCGAGAACGGGCTGGGCATGCGGATTCGGGATGCTCGGGGGCGACGCAGCAACTGACGCAGCGTTGCTCTGAATCAAGGACGTAGAAGAGGCGAGAACGTTGGGCGCCGATAGAGGAACGGGTTTCGGCCAGGTGGGAGAGGGGGCTTGGGTTGCAGACGGCCCCCAGCCCTCGCTCGTCTTCCATGCGGACACGGCCTGATTCAGCGCTGCCAATTGCTCAGGTGATGCGGGGTGCAGCAGGTTTGACGTCAGCTCGGCCCAGCCGATGAGCTCGCCACCTGGGCCTGTGACGTATAAGCGGTCCTGACCGAATCGTCTCCAGCGCTTCGTGACGAGCCCCAGCGGGTCAGGCTCGGAGGTTCTGGCTCTAGAGGCCTCGCCGGAGCCCCGAGTCTCTTCTTTGGATGTCACGAGCCGCAAGCGTGCGACAGCGGCACGACTGCTGCCGCAGCTGGAACATAGAGCGGATGCCGAGGCTCACCCGCTCTCGTCGTTCCTAGACAGAGAGGATTCGTAAGGTAGGGCAACACGCTCGTTGACCTGTTGTGGAGGCCTCCGCGCGCACCCCAGGCCGCCACGGTCCTCCACGCTTCACCCGTGAGGAGTTCGAGGACTTGGTCGTTGTGCGGACCCACTGGATCCGGGACGTCCGCGAGCGTCTCGGGATCGGGTGAGCGGTAGGCGAAGAGGTTGACCGTGATCACACCCTCGGCTCCCCACTCGCGCGATCTGGCCACAATGCGGTCCAGCGTCGGCCGGCGCTTGCGGTTACTCTCTCGGCTGGCGGGGTTCAGCATCACCCAGACTACGAAGCGGAGAACCTCCTCCTTGCAACCCCACCAGCGGGCAAAGGCGTACCGGTAGTTGTTGTCTCTGGAGTACAAGGATCGCTGCGGAAGCCCTTCGGGTGACGACGTCCACTCGTCGAGCAGGCCATGCTGGCCGACAAGTTGGTCGAACTGCTCCAAAGCAGCGGGGCGCTTCCGCTCGCCGCCCCTCATGCGTTAGCCATATAAAAAGTTGGTTGCGCTGCGGACGAGCCGTTAGCCAGGTCAGCGCGCCCACGACCAGCGAGGTAGCTGTCTAGCACCTGCGCAAACTGAGCTTCATCGATGATGGGGATGCCATAACGTCGCGCCTTCGCTGCCTTGCCGCTCAATGAGTTGGGGTCACTGGCGACTAGTACCTTCGTAGTCTTCGTGACATCGCCGGGCACCAATCCCGCGACCCGGGCTCGCGCTTCCCAGTTCTTCCGGTCCAGAGCCATGTCCCCGGTGAGTGCGATTCGGTCTCCGGGATTCAGCTGCACATCGGTTCTCGCGACGGCCTCACCGCTTGGCTCTGGTACATCAACCCCGCGAGCGTTCTTCAACGCGGCGTCCACGTCGGAGGACGGCAAGCCCAACAGCCGCGCAACGAGATCGAGGTCGGCGCGCTCCTGGGCGGTAACTACGCCGTCCGCCAGGGCTACCCGCGCAAGAGAACCCAGGTACTCGCAGTGGATATCGAGCACACGCCCGCGGCTGAGGCCCGCCTCGCGAGCGACGGTCACGAGAGCGGCCTTCTCCGACTCGGTCAGCAGCCCATCCAGCAGAGCCATCTCCAGGACGCCCAGGTAGGCCTCGACCGCAGGCTCAGCTGCACGAGGCATCCGAGAAACGATCGTGTCGAGCCACTGTGTCGGGCGGGGGGCATGAGTTTCACCTCGCCGTGCCATGCGCAGTTCATGGTAGGGCCCTCGGTATAAGGGCCACCGGTAACTCTGAGCATGACGGATAGCGTCATGCCACAGAGGTCGGAATCGAGCCCGCTCGAGATAGTGCGCAAGCAGCTTGGCCGTCGCATACGCATCAGCGGCGGCCGAATGTGCGTTCTCCAGCGAGATGCCGCTGGCTTGGCAGCAATCAATCAGTCGCCGGCTCGAGGCCTGCAGGTACTGCTTCGACCACTGCATTGTACAAACGCCGGTAAGAGGAAGATCGACCAGCGGCACACCAGCCTGCTCCAACTCGTGGGCGATGAATCGAAGGTCGAAAGGAGCATTGTGAGCCACCATGACCCGACCGGCAATGGCGCGCAGCACGTATGGAGCTACCTCGGCGAAAGTAGGCGCCCCGATGACGTCGGTTGCGGTAATGCCGTGGATGCGAGTCGGTCCCACATCACGCTGCGGGTTGATGAGTGTCGACCAACGATCCTGGATGACACCATCTAGTGAGACGTAGACGACGGCCAACTCCACGATTTTGTGGTGGTGACTTGGCGAAAGCCCGGTCGTTTCGACGTCGAGCACTGTATAGCCGTCCACCGATGCAACCCTTTCAGTTTTGCGAAATGACCAGGCAACTATTGCTCGTCGGCGGCCAGGGTGGGCAGAGGCTTTGGTCACATGCTGCGGGGCAACGAAGAAGCCTCTAGACCCTGTGGCAAAGTCCCAGTCGCGGCGCCTCACAGACTGATCATCAGTGAGGCTTTAGATTGGCAGGACTGGCGGCTTCGGCGAGTATTGGGCGGTAGAGATCACCGTCGCTTCCGATTCAGACTGGAGCCAAGCCGCGACAAAGCCTCACAGGTGCTCGCCGGCGTCACCTGCGCAGAGATGTCCATCGTCACCCAGATCTTGCGGTGCTGCAGGATCTGCATTGCCACCCGCGGGTGGACCTCCAGCTCGACCAGCGTCAAGCCGATCGCGGGCTGAAATCGGCCAGGGCTGTCGGGCGGCTGGTGCTCTGGTTGGTCGTGTCGTCAGCCCTTCAGGTCTCTGCTGGCCCAACAGGCAGCCCTCCTACGCACGCCTCCTCTGGGCCCGACAGCAGATCGCTTCCGCCGAGCAACTTACTCGCGACACAATTCTCGCGGCACCAGACGCTGTGGGAGTTCCAGGTGGGTGAGCAGCGGTATCAGGGCGCGGCCGGAGCTATTGGAGCGGCGGCTCGCTGACCGAGGTGGCACGCCGGTCCGCACGGACTCGGCTTCGGCTGGTTGAACCAACTCGCCGTGCGGCCGGCGATGCCGAGCTGGGCCGCATCGGCGAACAGCTCGGCCGGTGTCGAGGACGGCGCAAGCAACTTGAGCGGCCTGCTCCGCCACGTCGAACTTGCCGGCCAGGATCCGAAGCAGATTTTGACCGACGCGGTGATGCGACGGTCCCTCGACGATGCTCGACAGATCACCAGCGCCGCACTCCCTGATCAGCGATCGAGTGAGGCCGAAACCTACGCTGCCTGGCAATCCGCGTGGCGCGCCCTCGGTCGGCCGGAAGCCCACGCGCGGAGGCGAAGATGTCCACCCGCCAGCTCCGGGTGCGGGTCCGCCCTATAAGCGCGAGAAGGCCTGGGCACCGGACCACGTCGCGAACCAACTCGGCGGGACAAGGCAGGGGGCCATAAGCACCGGCACGATGCCACCCTTGGGAGGCACAGGCAGGCACCGTCCAAACCGGCGGCCACATCCCCCACGCCGGAACACTCCTTGGCGCCGACACCCGAGCCGCCGCCAGCGCCGTCAAGAACGCAGCCGCTCTGCGACCTCAATGGCGACATCGATCGTTATCAAGGGTTGCCCGGCGCCGGGCCGAGGGCGGTCGACGGTCAGGTGGCTTTGCGCTGGCGCGACTGCCAGTAGTTCCACGCGAGGGTCACCAGGATCGCGCCGCCGATCGAGCCGATGATGCCGCTCGGCCGCAGCGCGAGGCCGTCGCCGGCCAGCAAGCTGATCAGAAGGCCGCCGACGAACGAGCCGAGAAGTCCGGCGACGATTGCGATCGTCCAGTTGATGCGATGGCCGCGGGTGCCAAGCAAGAGCTGCGCCGCGGCTCCGACGAGCATGCCGAACAGCACGATTCCGAGGATGAGCATGGACCGACGCTACTCCGCAGCGGGCCTGCATCAGCTTGCTGAGTGGCACGGCCTCGTCGGGATTCGGCGATCACACCCCAGAGCGCTGGTCAACCCGGCACGGCCGACTCGTTCCATGGGACCTGAGGTCAGGTGAACGACACCGGGCTCAGATCGGCGACCCGACTACTGGCCGAGATCCTGTCCCTGGTCAGCCGACCGGCCGTTCAAAGGTGACCAGGACACCTTCGACACCGCCCGGCCCGACGCGGCCCTTGACTTCAACGGCAGTGATCGCCTTGAGCTGCCAACCCTGGGCGGCATATTGATTGAGCACATCCTGGAGCTTTGCCCCGGACATCTTGCCGCCGAGCATGCCCTCGCGGAGCTCGACCACCGTGTACTCGTATCGATTCGCCATGCCCAGGACGATACTGAAGCTAGCTGGCGGGAGGGCACGTCCCGAGCTGGTACGCGCAAATCCGTCCGGACGTGTCCCAGGTCCGCGCGGCTGCGCCGGGTCTGGCTGGGGCGAAGCTGGTCCGAAACACCGCCGCCACCATGTCCTTGTGGCTCCTCGGCACCAGCGCGGGCAGGGTTCCGCGAGGATGGAACTCCCAAGCAGGGGGTTTGGCGGGTCGAGTCCCTTGGGCGCTACCCGCGAAGTCGTGGCGGAGGGTCCGGCCGATACGGCTGATACCCCCGGTCTTAGCCTGCGAGGGTCGCAATCTCGACCGAGGCTCGTACATGCAGGCCAGCCGGGTGGAATGAGCGCTCCAACTTGGCCGGGATGATGAGCGACGCCGGTGCGCCTGCAGTCTTGAAGTGGGGGATCTTGCCGACGACCTTGCCCATGCCGCGCCGCGGTCCACCCGTGGTGGGTGGTGCCCATCTGCCCCAACCTTCCTAGCGTTGAGCGAGTCGCGCCTCGATGCCCCGACGGTGTCGTGCGCTCGCCACCCGGACCGGAGGCTCGCCATGGAGACAACCACGCACCCCCTCTGGCGGTCACGCCCCAAGCGCCGCCCGCGGCACCTGGCGGTGGCGGTGATCGGGGTCGTGTTGCTGGCCCTGACCGGCTGCAGCGGCGACGGCGGCGACGCCTCCGTCAAGGCGGCTCAACTCGCCGTAACGTCCAAGCAGAAGGCGCTGACGGAGGCGCAGGACGCGGCGACGAAGGCCTCGGCTGAGTTCTGCGCGACCAGCGCGACCTACGTGACTGCCGTCGATCGCTACG
>JBJMIS010000030.1:0-16839 GCA_045806705.1 Friedmanniella sp. | reverse complement strand
CCGTACTTGCCGACGATCTCGGCGAGTTCGTCGCTGACCAACTGCCGCTGCCGCTCCGGCTTGGCCAAGATGTCGGTCAGGTCGGCGATGACCGCCTCGATGGCCGCGAGCCGATCGACGATCCGCTGCCGCTCCAGGGCGGCCAACCGGCGCAGTTGCATGTCGAGGATCGCGGTGGCCTGGACCTCGTCGATGTCCAGCAGGCTCATCAGCCCGTCGCGGGCCTCCTCGGTGTTACGGCTGCGCCGGATGAGCGCGATCACGTCGTCCAACGCGTCCAGCGCCTTCACCAGACCGCGATAGATGTGGGCGTCCTTCTCGGCCTGGTCAAGCCGGTACTGCGTGCGGCGCTGGATGACTTCGATCTGGTGCGCCACCCAGTAGGAGATGAACTGGTCCAGCCGCAGGGTCCGCGGCACGTCGTCGACCAGCGCGAGCATGTTGCAGCCGAAGGTGTCCTGCAGCTGGGTGTGCTTGTAGAGGTTGTTCAGCACCACCCGCGGCTGGGCGTCCCGCTTCAGCACGATGACCAGCTGCTGACCCGTCCGCGCCGAGGTGTTGTCGCGGATGTCAGAGATGCCGCTGAGCTTGCCGGTGTTCACCAGCTCGGCGATCTTCAGCGCCAGGTTGTCAGGGTTGACCATGTACGGCAGCTCGGTGACGACCAGGTTGGTCCGACCGGACCGGTCCTCGTCGATGTCGACGACGGCCCGCATGGTGACCGAGCCGCGTCCGGTGCGGTAGGCGTCCTCGATGCCCCGACGACCCACGATCAGAGCGCCGTTCGGGAAGTCGGGACCCGTCACCCGCTGCATCGCCGCCTCAAGGAGCTCCTCGGCGGTGGCTTCGGGGTGTTCCAGAGCCCACTGCACCGCCGCGGCGACCTCACGCAGGTTGTGCGTCGGGATGTTGGTAGCCATCCCGACGGCGATCCCGGTCGACCCGTTGACCAGCAGGTTCGGGAACCGGGACGGCAGGACGACCGGCTCGGACTCCTTGCCGTCGTAGTTCGGCTTGAAGTCCACGGTGTTCTCGGTGATGTCGCGGACCATCTCCATGGCCAGCGGCGCCATCTTGCACTCGGTGTAGCGCATGGCGGCGGCCGGGTCGTTGCCCGGGGAGCCGAAGTTGCCCTGGCCCGCGACCAGGGGGTAGCGCATCACCCAGGGCTGCGCGAGCCGGACCAGGGTGTCGTAGATTGCCCCGTCCCCGTGCGGGTGGTACTGCCCCATCACCTCCCCGACGACCCGGGCGCACTTGTTCCAGCCCCGGTCCGGCCGGTAGCCGCCGTCGTACATCGCGTAGAGGATCCGCCGGTGCACCGGTTTCAGCCCGTCCCGCACGTCGGGCAGCGCGCGTCCGACGATCACGCTCATCGCGTAGTCGAGGTAGGACTTCTGGATCTCTTCCTGCAGGTCCACCGGCTCCCGCCGGTCCGTCAGCGGACCTTCGGGCGGGGTCTCACTCATGGGTTACTCCTTGGGAACTCAACCGATCGGGGAGCCGACTCCTCGTGAGCGTCGGCAAGGCCGCGCCCGGGTCCTGTCTGGACGACGAGTGAGGGGGCGGACACGCTTTTCGTCCGTCCCGAACGAGGAGGAAGACAGGACCTCGAGGGCGCGGCCGGGCGCGAACGAGACAGATCAAATATCAAGGAATCGGACGTCCTTGGCGTTGCGCTGGATGAAGGACCTTCGCTGCTCGACGTCCTCCCCCATCAGGATCGAGAACATGTCGTCGGCCCGGGCGGCGTCGTCGAGCGTGACCTGCAGCAGCACCCGGTTGTCCGGGTCCATCGTCGTCTCCCAGAGCTGGTCGGGGTTCATCTCCCCCAGACCCTTGTACCGCTGGATCGCGTTCTCGCGGGGCAGCCGCTTGCCCTCCTCGGCCCCGACCCGCAGCAGCGCGTCCCGTTCGGCGTCGGTGTAGGCGAGCTCGTGCGCGGCGTTGCTCCAGTTGATCTTGAACAGCGGGGGCTGGGCGAGGTAGACGTGCCCGGCCTCGATCAGCGGCCGCATGAACCGGAACATCAGCGTCAGCAGCAGCGTGCGGATGTGCGCCCCGTCGACGTCGGCGTCGGCCATCATGACGATCTTGTGGTAGCGGAGCTTGTCAATGTCGAAGTCGTCGTGCACGCCGGTGCCGAGCGCCGAGATGATGGCCTGGACCTCGTTGTTCTGCATGATCCGGTCAATCCGCGCCTTCTCGACGTTCAGGATCTTGCCCCGGATCGGCAGGATCGCCTGGATCCGCGGGTCGCGGCCACCCTTGGCGGAGCCGCCGGCCGAGTCGCCCTCGACGATGAAGACCTCGCACTCCTCGGGGTTGGTGGACTGGCAGTCGCTGAGCTTGCCGGGGAGCCCGCTGCGACCGAGCAGGCCCTTCCGGTCGCGCGCCGCGTCGCGGGCCTTGCGAGCGGCGACCCGGGCGATCGCCGCGGCCTGGCCCTTGCGGATGATCTGCCGACCCTCGGCGGGGTTCTGCTCGAACCAGTCGCTCAGCTTGTCGTTGACGACCTGCTGGGTGAAGGAGCGGGCCTCGGTGTTGCCGAGCTTGGTCTTGGTCTGGCCCTCGAACTGCGGCTCGGCCAGCTTGATCGAGATGATCGCGGTCAGGCCCTCGCGGATGTCCTCCCCGGACAGCCGGTCCTCCTTCTTCTTCACCAGCCCCCACGTCTCGGCCCACTTGTTGGCCGTCAAGGTGAGCGCGGCCCGGAAGCCCTCCTCGTGCGTGCCGCCCTCGTGGGTGTTGATGGCGTTGGCGAAGGTGTGCACCGACTCGTTGTAGGAGGTGTTCCACTGCATCGCGATCTCGAGGCTCAGGCCGGCCTCGGGCCGCTCGGCCTCGACGTCGATCACGGAGGCGTGGATGGTCTCCTTGGTCCCGATCAGGTACTTGACGTAGTCCACCAGGCCGTCGGAGTAGCAGAAGGTGTCGGTGTTCGGCTTGCCCTCCTCGTCGACGTGGTCGGGCCGCTCGTCGGTGATGGAGATGGTGAGGCCCTTGTTGAGGAAGGCCATCTCCCGGAAGCGGGTGGCCAACGTCTCGTAGGTGTAGACCGTCGTCTCGAAGATCTCGTCGCTGGCGTAGAAGGTGACGGTGGTCCCGGTCTCGTCGGTCGCCTCGTGCTGCTCCAGCGGCCCGTCCGGCACCCCGAGAGAGAACGACTGCGACCAGCGGTAGCCGTCCCGGCGCACCTCGACGGTCAGGTGGGTGGACAGCGCGTTGACCACCGAGACGCCGACGCCGTGCAGCCCGCCGGACACCTTGTAGCCGCCGTCGCCGAACTTGCCGCCGGCGTGCAGCACGGTCAGCGCGACCGTGACCGCGGGGATGCCCTCCTTCGGGTGGATCTTGACGGGGATGCCGCGCCCGTTGTCCTGCACCCGGATGCCCCCGCCCGGCAGGATCCGGACGTCGATGGTGTCGCAGTAGCCGGCCATCGCCTCGTCGACGGAGTTGTCGACGACCTCCTGGACCAGGTGGTGCAGACCCCGCTCCCCCGTCGAGCCGATGTACATGCCGGGTCGCTTGCGGACGGCTTCGAGGCCCTCGAGAACGGTGATCGACTCGGAGTCGTAGGCCCCGGGGTTGTTGGAGTTGGTATGCCGCGGAGCCTCCACGGTCCGGTCGGCGGACAGCTCGTCGCTGGACTCGGGTCCGATGGCCACGCCGTCGACCTGCTCGGTCGATACGTCGTCGGAGGCGAGGTAGTGCTCCAGCGCCGCGGCCTCAGCGGGGTGGGCGTCGGAGTAGTCGGGGGTCTCGTCCGGCACCGGCAGTAGCTCCTGTCACAGATGCGCCGCCCGACGCGGTCCCGCCCCGGCCCATGCGGGCGCCTGGCAGGAGGTGGTGGGCGGCACGACAACCGTCAGGCCGGACCGGCGGTCCGACCACATACGGTCCCCACCGACTCCACACCTTCAGCGAGCCATCGGAACCGTACGGACCAATTCTAGCGCGCAGGCCGCCGATTCCGGCATCACGGTGGGGGCCTGTGGACCTGAAATGGGTCTGGCACGCCCTGGCTGGGCCGCTGGCCTGCAGCGGAAGGCCTCGGGGACCACCGATACGCACCCCATCACCCCGACGGGCTTCTGAGGGCTGCTGGCCGCGTCCGTCAGCCGTAGGTGTCGCGCGGTCCGCGGCCGTCCCGGACCGAGAGGCGACCCTTCTTCCAGGACGGGCCGTCGGGCCCCTTCACCGTCACCCGCGTCACCGTGCCGTCACCGAGCGCTCCGTTGAGCATCGCGACCAGCTGGGGCGCCAGCAGCCGCAGCTGGGTGGCCCAGGCGGTCGAGTCGGTCCGAACGGTCAGCACGGTGTCGGAAAAGGACTCAGGGTGTGAGTGGGCCGCGTTGACCGGGCCGACCAGCGCGGGCCAACGAGCCAGCAGGCTGCGCACGTTGACCTCGGTCGTCCAGCCCTTGCTGTCGACGAGCCGCTCCACCGCCGCGCCCAGCGGTTGGGGGTCCCGGTCGTCAGGGTGGGCACCGGAGACCTGGGGCCCGGGGCCGACGACACGTCCGGTCCCGTCCCGGTTCTGGGTCGCGCGCCGGCTGCGCGCGGTCCGGGCGTTGGCGCCCAGCGAGCGCGCGACGGACCGAGCCAGTCCCAACCCGGTGGGGTCGTGCGGCTCGGTTCCGTCGGTAGCGGGGTCAGGCGGATCCGGGGCCCGCTCGGCCGGGTCACCCATCTCGGGTCACCGCCCCGGACTGCACCGCGAACCGGCTCCCCCGCAGCAGCTCCGGCACGTCGGCCCCCACCGCGGCCGTGACCAGCACCTGCTCTGCGGCGCTGACGCCTCCCGCCAGTCGCTCCCGCCGGGTCACGTCGAGCTCGGCGAACACGTCGTCGAGCACGAGCACCGGCTCGATGCCGTCGCTGCGGAGCAGGTGGAAGCTGCCGAGCCGCAGCGCGAGCGCGAAGGACCAGGACTCCCCGTGGCTGGCGTACCCCTTCGCCGGCAGCACCCCGAGACTGAGCACGATGTCGTCGCGGTGCGGCCCCACCAGAGAGAGCCCACGCTGGATCTCCTCGGCGCGCCGCTCACGCATGGCGGTCAGCAGCGCCTCCGCCAGCTCCTCGCGACCCGACCGCCCGTCCAGGTCGACAGCGGACCGGTACTCCGCCGCGGCCTCGTTGTTGGTGGGGGCGATGTCGGCGTAGGCCTTGGCCGCGTGCGGTCCAAGGTCGGCGAGTGTCGTCAGCCGGGCCGCCAGCAGCTCGCTGCCGGCGGCGGCGAGGTGGCTGTCCCAGACGTCGAGGGTGGACTCGGCGCCCGGCGGCGGTGAGCCGGCGCGGCTGCGTCCGCTGAGGGACTTGAGCAGGGTGTTGCGCTGCCGGAGCACCCGGTCGTAGTCGGCCCGGACCCCGGCCATCCGGGGCCACCGGGTGACGACCAGGTCGTCGAGGAAGCGACGGCGTTCGCTGGGGTCCCCCTTGACCACCGCGAGGTCCTCCGGGGAGAACACGACGGTCCGCAACACCCCCACGAGCTCGCGTGCCCGTCGCAGCGGGGACCGGTTGAGCTGCGCCCGGTTGGCCTTGCCCGGGGTGATCTCCACCTCCAGCTGGAGGCGGCGCGGATCGTCCAGACCGGCCTGCACCCGGGCCCGCACCACCGCACGCTCGGCGCCGAAGCGGACCAGCGGCTGGTCGGTGGCCACGCGGTGGGAGCTCAGCGTGGAGAGGTACTCGATCGCCTCGACGAGGTTCGTCTTGCCCTGCCCGTTCGCGCCGACGAAGGTCGTGACGCCCTCGACCAGCGGGACGTCGACGGCGGCGTAGGACCGGAAGTCGGCCAGCTGCAGATGGTCGACGAACACCGCAGCAGCCTAACCCGCGGTCCTCCGGGCGGGCTCGGGGAACAGCGGGCGGACCGGATCAGCCGGGCAGCCGCATCAGCATGATCACGTGCCGGTAGTCGGTGCGGATCTCTCCGTCGAGCTCGGGCACCCCGGTCAGCTGGCAGGGCTTGCTGGGCGCGGTGAAGGCGAAGTTCACGTACGGGGTGTCGAAGGCGCCCAGCGCATCCAGCAGGTAGGTCGGGTTGAAGCCGGCCGCTGTGACGGCCTGGTCCCCGCCGCCGGGCTGGTCCACGGTCGCCTCGATGCTCTCCGAGGCTTGGGCCTGGTCCCCGGTGGCGGCCTCCAGCGTCACCACCCCGTCCCCGATCAGCATCCGGAGCGAGGTGTTGCGCTCAGCCACGAGCGCGACGCGCTTCGCGGCCGCGATCGCCTCGGCCGTGCTGACCCGGACGTTCAGCACCGCGGCCGTGTTCATGATGTGCCGCACCTTGGGGAACTCCCCGTCCAGCAGCCGGGTCGTGGTCTGCCGGGCACCGGACGCACCGTGTCCCTCGAAACCGATGATGCCGTCGCCGGCGGCCCCGCCGGCCAGGCTGAGGGTGACCTCCTCGCCCGCGGTCATCGAGCGGGACGTCTCGTTCAACACCTTGGCCGGAACCAGGGCGGTGGCGGAGATCTGGGTGGAGGTCGGGTTCCAGCTCAGCTCCTTGAGCGCCATCCGATACCGGTCGGTGGCCAGCAGCGAGATCGTGTCCCCCTCGATCTCGACCCGGACGCCGGTGAAGACCGGCAGCAGCTCGTCCCGGCCGGCCGCGACGACGACCTGCGAGACCGCCTGGGCGAAGACGTCGCTCGGCACCGTCCCGGTCGCCTCCGGCATGGCCGGCAGCGAGGGGTAGTCCGCCACCGGGAGGGTCTGCAGGGTGAAGCGTGCGCTGCCGCAGACGATCTCCATCTTGGTGTCGTCTGCGGTGATGTCCACGGGCTTCCCCGGGAGGCTGCGGGAGATGTCGGCGAGCAGCCGGCCCGAGATCAGCGCCGTGCCCTCGTCGGTGACGGTCGCCGCCACGGTGATCTGCGCGGAGGTCTCGTAGTCGAAGCTGGAGAAGGTGACCCCGTCCGCGTCGGCCCTCACCAGCAGCCCCGCCAGGATGGGCACGCTGGGCCGCATGGGCAGGCTGCGAGCGGCCCACTGGACGGCCTCGGCCACGACGTCGCGTTCGAGTCGGATCTTCACGCTGTTCCCTCACCCCTGATCGAGGTCCGTCGCGACCGGCTCGGGGCAGCCCGCCGCAGGACATGCCCAGGACGGGCTCGACGATCATAGCGGCGGCCCACGCTGACCGGGTTCACGCGCAGACGTGCGTCAGGAGCGTTCCTGCGGCAGCAGATCGCGAAGGTCCTCGGCGGCAGCCAGGACCTCGTCCTGCAGCGGGACGAGGCTCTCCCAGCCCTCCGGTACGGGACCCGTGAAGACCGGGCGGACCTCGAACACGAGGTCGAGGATCTCCTCGCGCGTCGGCACCCCTTTGCGGACGGTCATCGCCTCGCCCGCCAGCCGGCCGTACTCGTCCACCCGGCAACGCCAGCCCGGGTTGTCCACGCTCTCGGTCTCGCGCATCTGCGACGCGAGCGCGTCGAGAGCCTGCTCGAGCCGCAACAGCTGGGAGCGGCGGCGCTCCACGTCAAGGGTGATCGGCACCTCCACGTCCTCGTCGTTCCCACCGCGGCCGAACAACTTGCCCAGAAACCCCATGGTGTTCCTCCTGATCGAGCCCTCGAGCCAGCAGTCTGATCTGAGCATGTCCGAGCCGCTGTGCACAGCCCCGCGTCCCAACAGACTTGTACTTCCGGTGACGTCATATGACATCTCGTCGTAGTCGTAGGTGCTGTGGACGTTGTGGACAACCGACGTCGTCCCAGGTCCGAGCGGGAACCGCCGCTCCGCCTCGCTGTGGAGTTCTGGAAACTACACGGGGAGTATCTGCGGACGCACAGCGAGCGCCGTGCGAACACCCACATCCCCGTCCCCCGCAACTTTGCAGACGTCCACATTTGTCCACAGGCTTCTCCCCAGCTGTGCGGAAGTCGTCCCTGGCCGGCTCAGAGGGGTGAGAGCAGCAGGTGGGCATGCTGAACGCGTGCCGAGGCCCGTGGGTCGACTCTCGACACGCTTTCGGAAGCGATCACCCTCCGGTGCCGCGGCCAGCGGCTAGCGCTGGGAAGCCTGCTGCTTGATCCGGTTCGTCAGCTCCGTCACCTGGTTGAACACGCTGCGGCGTTCGGCCATCAACGTGCGGATCTTCCGGTCCGCGTGCATGACGGTGGTGTGGTCGCGGTTACCGAACTGCTGCCCGATCTTCGGCAGCGACAGGTCGGTCAGCTCGCGGACGAGATACATCGCGATCTGCCGTGCCGTGACGAGCACGTGGGTACGGCTCTGCCCGCAGAGATCCTCGATGGTCAGGCCGAAGTAGGCAGCGGTCTGAGCCATGATCATGCCGGTGTTGATCTGAGCCTCGCCGCCCTCGGGAATCAGGTCCTTGAGCACGATCTCGGCCAGCGCCATGTCGACCTGCTGCCGGTTGAGGCTGGCGAAGGCGGTCACCCGGATCAGGGCGCCCTCGAGCTCGCGGATGTTGGTCTGGATCTTGCTGGCGATGAACTCGAGCACGTCGGGGCCGGCCGTGAGACGTTCCTGAGCGGCCTTCTTGCGCAGGATCGCGATGCGGGTCTCGAGGTCGGGTGGCTGCACATCGGTGATCAGTCCCCAGCCGAACCGGCTGCGCAGCCGCGGCTCGAGGTTCTCCAGCAGTTTCGGCGGCCGGTCGGACGTCATCACGATCTGCTTCTGGGCGTTGTGCAGCGTGTTGAAGGTGTGGAAGAACTCCTCCTGCGTCTGCTCCTTGCCTTCGAGGAACTGGATGTCGTCGATCAGCAGCACGTCCACGTCCCGGTAGCGCCGGCGGAACTCCGCGCCCTTGTTCTGGCTGATCGCGTTGATGAAGTCGTTCGTCAGCTCCTCGGTGGAGACGTACCGGACGCGCACCCGGTCGAAGTAGCTGCGGACGTAGTGCCCCAGTGCATGCAGCAGGTGGGTCTTGCCGAGACCGGACTCGCCGTAGATGGTCAGCGGGTTGTAGGACTTGCCGGGATTCTCGGCGACTGCGATGGCGGCCGCGTGCGCGAAGCGGTTCGAGCTGCCGATGACGAACGTCTCGAAGGTGTACTTGGGATTGAGCTTCGCGTCGGGTTCCCGCCGGGGCCGGTTCGGGTCGATCGTGGTGGTGCGGCCCGGGCCGTCGATCGGGCCACCCGAGGGAGCAGCCTCGAGGTGCGGGCCGGCCTGGTCGCCACCGACCCCGTCGATGGGGCGAAAGTCAGACGTGCCGTAGTCGTCGGTACGGGCGAACGTGTCCCGGCTGAGCGGCGGGTGGCTGGGGCCGGTGCCGCCCGGCCCGCCGAAGGAGGTCCCGTCCTCGAAATGGTCCGCGTGCCCGTCCTGGCGCTCGTAGCCGACGGCCCCGCGGTCGAAGCTCGGTGGCTGCTCGGCGGGAGTGAGCGAGTCGTCCACGATCACCGCGAGCTGGATGGGCCGGGAGAAGAACGCGGCAAGCTCGGTCTCGATCAGGCCTCGGAAGCGACCCTCGAGAAGGTTGCGGGTGAAGTTGCTGGGCACCGCGACCATCAGCAGGTCCTGGTGCAGCGCTACGGCCTTGCCGGTCTCCAGCCAGCGGCGCAGTTCGGGTGGCGCGGCGGAGTGGAGGTGCTCCCAGGCGAGCTGTGTGGACTCGGCTGCGCTCTCAGGAGGTTCGCTCACTCATACTCCGCTGCAGATCGGGCATGCCCAGCCACGGGCGAGCGGCTGCGAACCATGGGGAGCGGATCGCAAGCCGCTGCGGCTCGGCGGGTCGTGCGTTGGGGGACGGCTACACCATAGCTATTCCACACACTTATCCACACCTTGTGCATGGAGGGGTGGACAGTACCCGGGCCCGACCTCGCGCCCCGGCAGGGTCGCGTGGGAGAGCCAGGCTCGGATCTCTTCGACTTCGTGACACGGGGGGATGGCGACGGGGGGATGGTTGAGCGGGACGCTAGCAATCGGGACGGACCCCACGCAACCCGCGGGGCGGCTTTTCTGCTCGGCTCCGGCGTGTCGGCTGGACACGCCGGAGCGGACTCGGCGGCACCAGCAGGTCGGCGAGGACGGACGGTTTGACCGGGTTGGTACGGCCCCGTACCGTTGGCAGGTCGCTGTGCACCAGCGACCGCTGTCTGCTGCCCCCGTCGAGGGAGGTCGGTAGTGCAGAGCCAACCGTTCGCCAAGAAGATATGGGAGTCCTCCCGTGAGCAAGCGCACCTTCCAGCCCAGCCTCCGGCGTCGCAGCCGGACCCACGGCTTTCGTCTGCGGATGAGCACCCGTGCGGGCCGCGCCATCCTCGCCGCCCGGCGCCGCAAGGGCCGCTCCGAGCTGTCGGCCTGAGCCTCGACACCTGACGTCACCGGTGCTGCCGCGCGCCTCCCGGCTGAACAGCTCGGGGGACTTCCGTTCGACCATCCGGCGCGGAGTGCGCGTCGGCCGGTCGTCGCTGGTCCTGCACGCCGGCGCGACACCGGGACGGACGGGTGTCCGGGTGGGGTTCGTGGTCTCCAAGGCGGTCGGCAATGCGGTGACCCGCAACAGGGTGAAGCGTCGGTTGCGGCACCTGGCGGTTCGCGAGCTGGGCCGCACGCCAGGCGGCGTGGATGTCGTCGTCCGGGCGCTGCCGCCGTCGGCCCGAGAGGGCACGGACCTCGCCGGGGATCTGTCGTCGGCCTGGGCCAAGGCCGTGCGCCGTCTGGGTGGGACCACATGAAGTACCTTCTGATCGGCCTGCTCAAGCTCTACCGGCTGGTGATCAGCCCGCTCTACGGCAACGTCTGCCGGTACTACCCCAGCTGCTCGGCCTATGCGCTGCGTGCGGTGAGCGTCCACGGCGCTCTCAAGGGAAGCTGGTTGGCCGGTCGGCGGCTGCTCCGCTGCCATCCCTGGGCTCCGGGTGGGTACGATCCCGTACCCGGAACCCCCGAATTCGCTGAGGAAGAGCGCGTGCAGGCCGCCCAAGCGAGGACACTGGAGAGCGAGCACGACGCCGGAGGACCTGACGGCGTCGCGACCAGCGCAATCCCCACGGCAACCGCCCGCCGCGAGCCGCAGGGGCACGGCGGCCAGAAACACGACGCGGACCAAGCGTCACAACGAGGTGTGAACTGATGGAACTGCTACTCCCGCTGATGCTGCCGCTCAGCATCTGGGACCCCTTTGTCGCGATCGGCAGCGCCATCATGCAGCCGCTCTACTGGGTGGTCTCAGGAATTCTGGTGCTCTTCCACTCGCTGTGGTCGCCGCTGTTCGGCGCCGACTCCGGGTGGACCTGGGCTTTGTCGATCGTCTCGTTGACCATCGTCATCCGCATCGCCCTGATCCCGCTGTTCGTCAAGCAGATCAAGTCGTCGAGAGCTATGCAGCTCCTGCAGCCGAAGGTGCGTGAGCTGCAGAAGAAGTACGGCCACGACCGGGAGAAGCTCGGTCAAGAGACGATGAAGCTCTACAAGGAGAACAACGCCAACCCCCTGGCGTCGTGCCTCCCGCTGCTGCTGCAGACGCCCATCTTCATCGCTCTGTTTCGCGTTCTCGACGGGGCGTCGCGCCTCGGGCCGGACGGCCAGCCGATCGCGCGCGGACACTGGTTGGCAGTCAACCCCGACCTGGTGCAGTCGCTGAACTCCGCCACGCTGCTCGGCGCGAAGATCTCCGACACCTTCATGAAGGTCGGGTTCGGCAACGGCATCAATGCCGTGCACATCGTGACCCTCGGGCTGATCGTCGCCATGACGGTGACGTTGTTCATCACCCAGCTGCAGCTGATGCGCAAGAACATGCCGGCCGACGCGCTGACCGGGCCTTTCGCGCAGCAGCAGAAGATGATGCTGTACCTGTTCCCGCTGATCTTCGCGATCGGTGGCATCAACTTCCCGGTCGGCGTGCTGATCTACTGGTTCGCCTCCAACCTGTGGACCATGGGACAGCAGTTCTACGTCATCCGCCGCAACCCGGCGCCCGGCACTCCGGCGTACGACGCCTGGGAGCTGCGACGCAAGGCCAAGGGCAAGGATCTGCACGAGGCGATCGTGTCCGATCTCGAGGTCGAGGCGGAGGCAGCGGGCACCAGCGTGAACAAGGTCATCCGCCAACAGCCCCGCAAGCAGACCCGGTCGCAGCGCAAGGTCTGAGCCGACGCGCGGTGGGCCTGACCTGTCGCCCGCGAACCTGCTCGCCGAGCCCCGCACTTCCCGCCAGCCGCCCACGAGGCTGGCGGGCACAACAAGAGGTCGACGACTCGCCTCTGGAGGAGGACCTGTGAACGACGAACGTGACCTGAGCGCCGACGAGGGCGGCGCGACTGCCCTGGCCGAGCCCGGGACGCCGGTGGCGACCGAGCAGACAGGCGACGACGCGGAGGTGCCCGACAACCCCCTGGAGGCTGAGGCGGAGATCGCCGCGGACTACTTGGAGGAGCTGCTCGACATCGCCGATCTCGACGGCGACATCGACACCTACATCGAGGGCGACCGGGCGCACGTCTCCATCGTGAGTGAGTCCCAGGTGCTGGTGGGCGCCAACGGCGAGGTGCTCGACGCGCTCCAGGAGCTCACCCGGCTTGCGGTGATGACCGAGACCGGCGACCGCTGCCGGCTGATGCTGGATGTGGCCGGCTACCGGGAGCGGCGCCGCAAGGAGCTATCGGCGCTCGCGGCCGAGGCGATCGAGGAGGCGCGCAGCAGCCAGGAGCGGGTGCCGCTGCAGCCGATGAACCCCTTCGAGCGCAAGATCGTGCACGACGCCGTCGCTGCGGCGGGGCTGACGAGTGAGTCCGAGGGTGAGGAGCCCAAGCGGCACGTCGTGGTCCTGCCCGCCTGATCTCCTCGCCCCCCGAGGGGGGCGCCGTACCGGGTGCAGAATGCAAGGCATGTCCCCTCACCTCGAGCAGCGCCGCGTGCTGAGAACACCGATCCCCGGTCCGCGGTCCCTGGAGCTGGGGGCGCGCCGCTCGGCGGCGGTACCCGCCGGGGTCGGGTCCACCATGCCCGTCTACGCCGCTGAGGCCAGCGGTGGTGTGGTGCTGGATGTGGACGGCAACAGCCTGATCGACCTGGGTTCCGGCATTGCCGTGACCACGGTCGGCAACAGCGCGGCGCGGGTGGTGGCGGCCGTGCAGGCTCAGGTTGAGCGCTTCACTCACACCTGTTTCATGGTCACGCCCTATGAGCCGTACGTGCAGCTGGCGGAGGCTCTGAACCGGCTGACCCCGGGCGACCACGAGAAGCGGACGGCTCTCTTCAACTCGGGCGCCGAGGCGGTGGAGAACGCGGTGAAGATCGCCAGGGTCGCTACGGGCAGGCAGGCGGTGGTGGCCTTCGACCACGCCTATCACGGTCGGACGAACCTCACGATGGCGTTGACGGCGAAGAGCGTGCCCTACAAGTCAGGCTTCGGGCCCTTCGCCCCCGAGGTCTACCGCGCTCCCCTGTCCTACCCCTACCGGGACGGCCCGGCCATGGACGGACCTGCCGCCGCCCGGCGGGCCATCGACGTGATCGAGAAGCAGGTCGGGGCCCGGAACCTTGCCGCCGTGATCATCGAGCCGATCCAGGGTGAGGGCGGCTTTCTCGTGCCGGCCGACGGCTTCCTGCCCGCCCTCCTGGCCTGGTGTCGCGCGAACGACGTCGTGTTCATTGCCGACGAGGTCCAGAGCGGCTTCGCGCGGACCGGCGCATGGTTCGCCTGCGCGCACTTCGGCATCGTCCCCGACCTGATCACCAGCGCGAAGGGAATCGCCGGCGGGCTGCCGCTGTCAGCGGTCACCGGTCGGGCAGAGCTGATGGACGCGGCACCGAGCGGCGGGCTCGGTGGCACCTACGGGGGCAACCCGGTGGCGTGCGCCGCGGCCCTTGCGGTGATCGAGACCATCGTCGAGGAAGGGTTGCTCGAACGCGCCGGCCGGATCGAACGTGTGCTGCTCCCCCACCTGCACCGGATGCAGGCCGATGACGACCGGATCGGGGACGTCCGGGGGCGCGGGGCCATGATCGCGGTGGAGCTGGTGCGGCCGGGCAGCAGGGAGCCGGATCCGGAGTTGGCCAGGCAGGTGGCGACGGCGGCGCATCGGCAGGGAGTCATCGTGCTGACGTGTGGGACCTACGGGAACGTGCTTCGCCTGCTCCCGCCGCTGAGCATCAGCGATGAGCTCTTGGTCGAGGGGCTCGAGGTCCTGCGGCAGGTGCTCGCGGACAGCGACGAGCGTTCGCTACGCCGCGAGCTCGACCAGGAGACCGTCTCGTGACCCTGGCCGCGGGCAGCACCTCCCCTGCCGATGCGGACCACGAGCACTGGCGGTGAGCGCCGCGGCGGAGGTTTTCGGGGAGGCTCTTCCCAAGGCGAGTAGATATGTCGATATATTGTCAAGTCGAGGTATTGAGTGGGGGTTGATCGGTCCCCGTGAAGGTCCCCGGCTGTGGGACCGTCACATTCTCAACAGTGCCGCCCTGACTGACCTGATCCCCCAGGGCACCACGGTCGCCGATATCGGCAGCGGGGCCGGACTGCCCGGGATCCCCCTGGCGATCCTCCGTCCGGACCTTCAGGTCACTCTTGTGGAGCCGCTGCTGCGTCGCGCCACCTTTCTTACCCAGGCTGTGGACGAGTTGGGGATAACTGACCGCGTGCGGGTGGTGCGGTCGCGAGCAGAGGACCACCACGAGACCTACGACGTTGTTGTCGCCCGGGCTCTTGCTCCGCTGGACCGTCTGGTGGTCTGGTGTGCACCGCTTCGGTCCCCCGGCGGATCCATAATCGCGCTCAAGGGTCGGAGCGCGGCCGAGGAGCTGACGGCATCACGCAAGGTGCTGGCAGCGCATGGGCTCGCTGGTGAGGTGCTCACCGTTCGCGCTCACCCCTCCGCCGAATCCACCGCGGTCATCCGTCTCACCGGGCTCCGCTGATCGGATTGCGCCTGCCTGCGGGCAGTTTGGTGCGGGAGCGCCGGGCCGTCCGCCCTGGCTCTCCCCTCGCCACGTCTGGTCCGGTTCTTGCGCCTGGTTCTTGCGCCTCAGCGCTCTGCGTGGCGCGCGAGATGGGGCTGTCTCCGCCAGTACCTTTGGTGCTCGGAAGACAGGGGAGACGATGGCAGTGGGACCAGTAAGAGAACGAGAGGTCGTCGCGGGATTGGGCTGGCCCGAGAAGGTGACACCCGACGGCCACGTCGGCTGGCCGCGTGTTCCACGTGAAACGCTGCGCTGGCCTAGCGACGCCTCCACTGCGAGCTTGCAGGTGCCTGCTTCGGCCGAGCAGGTATCGGCACCGCCTGCCTCCCCCGTCGCCTCAACCGAGGCCGTCCCGGACGAGGTCGTCATTCGTGCTCCGGGCCCGAGGCGGGCGCACTTCGACATCGACGAGCAGGGTCTCCCGCCCCTGCCGGAGACCGACGAGCCCGTTTCACGTGAAACAGCGGAGCCAGCCGTCCTGCCGGTCCCCTCGTCGACCCGCGTCTTCGTCGTGGCGAACCAGAAGGGCGGGGTCGGCAAGACCACCACGTCGGTGAACCTGGCGGCGGCGCTCGCCCTCGGCGGGCTGTCCGTGCTGGTGGTGGACCTGGATCCGCAGGGAAACGCGTCGACAGCGCTCGGAGTCGAGCACTCCCCCGGTACGGCGGGAACCTACGAGGTGCTCATCGGCGGCGCCGCCATCGCTGACCACGTCGTCGACTCGACCGAGGCGCCCCGGCTGAAGGTGCTGCCGGCCTCCATCGACCTGGCGGGCGCCGAGATCGAGCTGGTATCGGTCGTGGCCCGGGAGGGCCGCCTGCTGCGCGCGTTGCGGGCCTACCTGGCCGACCATCCGACCGACTACGTGTTCTTCGACTGTCCGCCGTCCCTGGGCCTGCTCACCCTCAATGCGCTGGTCGCCGCCACCGAGATCCTCATCCCGATCCAATGCGAGTACTACGCGCTGGAGGGCGTCTCGCAGTTGATGCGCACCATCAACCTGGTCAAGGGCGAGCTCAACCCCCAGCTTCAGGTCTCCACGGTTCTGCTCACCATGTTCGACGCCCGGACCCGGCTCGCGGCCCAGGTGGCGCAGGAGGTTCGCACGCACTTCGAGCGGGAGACGCTGCCGACCGTGATTCCCCGATCGGTCCGCATCTCGGAGGCGCCGAGCTATGGCCAGACCGTCCTGACCTACCATCCGGAGTCGGCTGGAGCCGTTTCCTACCTCAAGGCCGCGCAGGAGCTCGCTCGTCGCGGCACCACCCTCACCCCCCGGGAGCCGTCATGACGACCACCACCGAGCGACGCGGCCTGGGTCGCGGGCTGGGCGAGCTGTTCCAGCGAACCGAGCTGACCGAGGAACCGGCAGCGGTCACCGCGCCGGCGGAGCCAGCGGCTGTCCCGGCGCATCCGGTTCCGGAGGGTTCGTACTTCGCCGAGCTGGACATCGCCGCCATCCGTCCCAACCCGCGCCAGCCTCGCAGCGTCTTCGACGAGGAGGCGATGGAGGAACTGGTGGGGTCAGTGCGCGAGATCGGACTGCTGCAGCCGGTGGTCGTCCGGCCGATCGGCGACGACAACTTCGAGCTGGTGATGGGGGAGCGGCGCTGGCGGGCCTCCCAGGCTGCCGGGCTGAGCACCATTCCGGCCATCGTCCGGCGGACGGAAGACCACGACCTGCTGCGGGACGCCCTGCTCGAGAACCTGCATCGGGCTCAGCTCAACCCGCTCGAGGAGGCGGCGGCCTACCAGCAGATGCTCGAGGACTTCGGTTGCACCCAGGACGAGCTGGCGTCTCGGATCAAGAGGTCCCGACCGCAGATCTCGAACACCATCCGGCTGCTGCGGCTGCCACCCACGGTGCAGCGTCGGGTTGCCGCCGGGGTCCTCAGCGCTGGCCACGCACGAGCGCTGTTGGCCGTCCCTGAGCCGGCCGGC
>JBJMIS010000029.1:0-21252 GCA_045806705.1 Friedmanniella sp. | reverse complement strand
CGTCGCGGCGTCCGGATGAGGAGACGCTCAGCGCGGTGCTAGCCGGCCGGGCACACAGCGACACCGAGATGGGCAACGGGTCGACGGTGCTGATCGTCCGGTCGGTGCCGCTGCGGACCCCCGATGAGCACATCGGCGCCCTGGTCCTGCTGCGCGACGTGACCGACCTCCGCAGCCGCGACCGAGAGCTGGTCACCAAGGACGCCACCATCCGGGAGATCCACCACCGGGTGAAGAACAACCTGCAGACCGTGGCGGCCCTGCTGCGGATGCAGTCCCGACGGATAAGCTCCCCCGAGGCGAAGGTCGCGCTGAACGACGCCATGTCGCGGGTGGCCGCGATCGCCATCGTGCACGAGACCCTCTCCCAGACCTTCGACGAGACCGTGGAGTTCGACAGGGTCGCCGACGGACTGCTGAGGATGGTGGGTGACGTCTCATCCACCTCGGCCGGGGTGTCCGCCCGGCGCTGCGGCAGCTTCGGGGTCGTCTCGGCCGACCTGGCGACCAGCCTCTCCATGGTGGTCACCGAGCTGTGTCAGAACGCCCTCGAGCACGGTCTGGCCGACCAGGCGGGGGAGGTGCTGGTGGTGCCGGGTCGGGCCGACGGGCGGCTGCGGGTGGAGATCAGCGACGACGGGCGAGGACTGCCGGCCGACTTCGACTGGCGGCAGTCGCGCAGCCTGGGCCTGTCGATCGTCAACACTCTGATCGAGGAGATGGAGGGGACCTTCGAGATCGGTCCCCGTCCCGGTGCACGAGGCACCCAGGCCGTGCTGGAGATTCCCGTGTGAGCTGCCGCTGCCTGCTGAGCCGGCCCGGAGCAAGCGAAAGGGCGCCGGGAAGTCCCGGCGCCCCTGGTGTGCTGGAGCTTGTGGTGTGTCGTACCTAGGCGGTGCGGATGCGAGCTCGCGCAGCGCGACGCTTCAGCGCCCTACGCTCGTCCTCGCTGAGACCGCCCCAGACCCCGTGATCCTGACCTGCTTCCAGCGCCCACTGCAGGCAGGCGTCGCGGACGTCGCACCGCCGACAGACTTGCTTGGCTTCTTCGATCTGCAAGAGGGCCGGGCCGGTGTTCCCGATCGGGAAGAACAGCTCCGGGTCCTCGTCCAGACAGGCAGCCTTGTGGCGCCAATCCATGGCTTACTCGCTCCTTACTCGGCTACTCAGGCGCCGTACGGACGCCCGGAACGTCGGAGCCGCCGTCCTCTACTGTGATGAACTCGACTCCGAGGATCTAGCCTTCCAAGGATCCTAGGGATGCACAAGGCTTTGCGCCGTCAGGTGCCTCACATTTCCGAACGGTTACATCCGGATAACAGGTTGGACACGGCGCGGGGCCCGGCAGGTCCTGGACGTCCTCGTAGGGTGGATCAGTGCGAACCTCCCCGCCACGGGTCCCCGCCCTGCTGGTCGCCGCCGCGCTGATCGGCGTCGAAAGCCTCGCCGCCGTCGTCTTCGGGGTGCTCGAGGCCGGCCAGATCCGGCCGGTCCGGGCCGGAATGGGGGTCGGGGTGACCCTCATCATGCTCGGCTACGGGGCACTGCTCGCCCTCGTGGCGCGCGGCGTGTTCCGCGGCCGGCGCTGGAGTCGCGGGCCGGCCGTGGTGACCCAGCTCATCCTGCTGCTGCTCGGCTACAGCTTCCGGCAGCCGCCGACCTCCGCTGCGGGGCTGCTGATGGCGGTCGTCGCCCTGACCGCGCTGGTCTGCCTGCTGGTGCCGAGCGCGACCCGCACCTTCGTCGGCGAGGACGCGCCCGGCTCGAGCCACCCCGGAAGCTGAGCCCCGGGCAGCAGTCAGCGCCCGGATGGGGCTGGGAAGCTGCGCCTCGGAAGGGTCAGGAAGCCGAGCCGGCGGCCTCCGTCAGCGTCTTCGCCAGCTCCGCGTCCCGCTCCGCCTCCGCCTCCGCGTCGGCCTTGACCCGCTGCAGGAAGGTCCTGGTCCGTTCCTCCCGCGGGTGCAGCAGCACCTGGTCCGGATGGCCCTCCTCCACGACGACGCCCTGGTCCATGAACACCACCCGGTCCGCGACGCCGCGGGCGAAGCCCATCTCGTGGGTGACGACGATCATCGTGGTCCCCTCCTCGGCCAGCCTGCGCATCACCGCCAGCACCTCACCGACCAGCTCGGGGTCCAGCGCGGAGGTGGGCTCGTCGAAGAGCATCAGCTCGGGCTTCATCGCCAGGGCGCGGGCGATCGCGACCCGCTGCTGCTGGCCCCCGGAGAGCTGGCTGGGGTAGTAGGTGCACCGGTCACCCAGACCCACCATGTCGAGGAGGCGCAGCGCCTCCTGCTTCACCTCCGCCTTGTTCATCCGCTTCACCTGCACCGGCGCCTCCATCACGTTCTCCAGCGCCGTCATGTGCGGGAAGAGGTTGAAGCGCTGGAACACCATGCCGATCCGGGACCGCTGCCGGGCGATGTCCTTGTCGGTCCGCATGTGCAGCCGGCCTGCCCGCTCCTCGATTCCGATCAGCTCGCCACCCACCCAGATCCGCCCCCCGGTGAGGGACTCCATCTGGTTGATCAGCCGGAGAAAGGTGGTCTTGCCGGAACCGCTCGGTCCGAGCAGGCACACGACCTCTCCAGGATCGACCGTCAGGTCGATGCCCTTGAGCACCTCGTTGGTGCCGAAGGTCTTGGTGACGTTGACGGCACGGACCAGGTGGTCCCCGTCCGCGGTCACTTCGCCGCCCCTGCGGCCAGGCCCTTGGCGGCCTCGTCGGCGTCGGAGCTGACGTTGGTGCCGAAGCCCCGACCGAAACGCTTCTCCAGGTAGGCCTGGCCGATCATCAGCACGCTGGAGGCGATCAGGTAGTAGACGGTGGCCGCCACCAGAACCGGGAACGTCTGGTAGGTCCGGCTGCCGATCGCCTGCAGCTGGAAGAACAGCTCCGTGCCGACCGGGATCGCCAGCAGCAGCGAGGTGTCCTTCAGCATGGCGACGGTCTCGTTGCCCGTCGGCGGGACGATGACCCGCATGGCCTGCGGCAGCACCACCCGGCGCATCGCCTTGCCGCGGCTCATGCCCAGCGCCTGGGCCGCCTCGAGCTGCCCCTTGTCGACGCTGAGGATGCCCGCCCGGGCAATCTCGGCCATGTAGGCGGCCTCCGAGGCGGCGAGCCCGATCACGCCGCCCACCAGGCCGACGAACAGCGTGTTGGCGTCGAAGGTCGCGAAGCGCCAGCTGCCGCTCAGACCCAGCCACTTGATGATCAGCCAGTCGAACGGGACGCCAAGGGCGATGCCCTGCTGGAACAGCACCCCCAGGGCCCCCATGATCGTCAGCAGCACATAGCGCGGGATCGCCCGGAAGAACCAGGTGTACAGCCAGGACACGCCTCGCAGCACCGGGTTGTCCGACAGCCGCATCACGGCCAGCACGACACCGAGTGTGACGCCGATGATCATCGACAGGATCGTGACGAGGATGGTGCCCTTCCAGAACCCCTCGATCACCGGGTTCTGGTTCATCGCCTCCAGCACGAACGGCCAGTTGAAGGCCGGGTTGTTCACCAGCAGGTTGAGCAGCATCAGCCCGAGGACGACGATCACGGCGATCGCCACCCAGCGCCAGGGATGCCGGACCGGCCGGGCTTCGATGAGGCCGGGTCGGTCCTGGGTGACCGGCGGGGCAGCCGGCGCGGTGGTGGTCATGGGTTGACCGCGAAGTCGCTGATGGCCCCTTGCCCGACGCCCCACTTGTCCAGGGCGGCCTGGTAGCTGCCGTCGGCCTTGATCGCCTTGAGCGCGCCGGCGAGCGCGTCGGCGAAGTCGGTCTGGTCCTTGGGTACCACGAAGCCGTAGGGGGCTGCCTCGTAGATGTCGCCCAGGAGGGCCAGCTTGCCGCCGGACTGCTTCACCGCGTAGGCGAGCACCGGGGAGTCGGCCAACATGGCGTCGGCCTTGCCGGTCACCACGGCATTGGTGACCTGGTCCTGGCCCTTGAACGAGAGAATCTTGATCTTGTCGGCCCCGCACTTCTTCTGCCGGGCGGGAAGGTCGTCGGTCTCCTGCACCGTGCCGGTCTGGACGGCGACGGTCTTGCCGCACGGGTTGTCGGGGTCGATCCCCTTGGGGTTGCCCTGGGCCGTGCCCCACTGGGTGCCGGCGGAGAAGTAGCTCACCATGTTCACCTGCTTCTTGCGTTCGTCGTTGATGGTGAAGGAGGAGACGCCGACGTTGTACTTGCCGCCCTGCACGCCGGTGATGATGGAGGAGAAGTCGGCCGGCTGGAACTCGGCCTTGACGCCGAGCTTGGCGGCAACCGCGTTGAAGAGGTCCACCTCGAAGCCCTGCACGGTCTTGCCGTCGCCGGCGAGGAACTCGTTCGGGGCGTAGCTGGCGTCCGTCCCGACCTTGATGACGCCCGCGCTCTTGATCTTCTCGGGCAGCTTCGCGGCGAGGGCGGCGTCCTCGCTGACCGACGCCGAGGGCGCGCTCGATCCCGCGGGCTCGCCGCTCAGGGAGCTCGAGCCGCAGCCGGCCAGCGCCAGGGCGGCGATGCAGGCCGTGGTCAGGCCCAGCTTCAGACGTACGTACACAGGTTCTCCTCCTCTGACCCCCGACCAGAAGGTGACCCGGGGCCGCTGCGCTGGGGCGCTGCTTCGCGGTGTCGACACGGTGCCGACCTGGGGTGGCGCCGAGGTGAGCACGAAATGCCCACCCGCGACGATCCTCGCACGCAGCGGGGGTGATTGCGGGGGATCAGCGGGTCAGAACCTTGCGGGCACCCTCGGTCAGCGCAGCCGGCTCGCCCCGGCCGACGGGAGCCCGACGAAGTGGCTCGGGGGGCCGAAGCCGGCCCCGGCGAAGGCCGCGCTGACCTCGCTCGCTACGGCGTCGGCACGGCTGGACGGCACCAACGCGATGATGCAGCCGCCGAAGCCGCCGCCCGTCATCCGCGCCCCTAGCGCTCCAGCGGCGCGAGCTGTCTCGACCGCCAGATCGACGGTCGGCACGGTGATCTCGAAGTCGTCCCGCATCGAGGTGTGGGACGCGTCCAGCAAGGGCGCCAGGTCGGCGGCGCGGCCTGCCGACAGTACCTCGGCAGCGGCCTCCACCCGGGCGTCCTCGGTGACGACGTGGCGGACGCGGCGTTGCATCACGGGGTCGGGCAGCTGAGCGAGGGCGGCGTCGAGGTCGGTGACGTCGCGGAGTGCCGGCACCCCCAGCAGCCGCGCGGCCTCCTCACAGGTCCGCCGCCGGTCGGCGTACTCGCTGTCAACCAGGGCGTGCGGGGTTCTGGTGTCGAGGACCAGCAGTTCCAGCCCAGCCTCGGCGAGGTCCAGCTGGACCTGGGTCGCCTGGAACGACCGGCAGTCGAAGAACAGTGCGTGGCCCTGGGTGCAGAGCGTCGAAGCGGCCTGGTCCATCAGCCCCGTCGGCGCTCCGACGAACTCGTTCTCGCAGCGCCGGGCCAGCTTGGCCCGGTCGAGGGGCGCGATGCTCAGCTGGCCGAGGTCGGCCAGCACCGTCAGCGTCGCGCACTCGAGCGCCGCCGACGACGAGAGGCCGGCACCGATCGGCACGTCGGAGGTCAGCACGAGGTCTGCCCCGGGGACCTGGTGCCCGGCTTCGGTCAGCGCCCAGACCACCCCGGCGACGTAGGCCTGCCACCCGGACATCCCCGGCTGCAGATCGTCCCGGCCGAACTCGGCCGTCTCACCGTTGTTCAGAGACGTGACACTCCAGCGCTCGTCGGTTCGCGGCGCCGCCGCGACCGTCACCGCCTGAGCCAACGCGAAGGGCATCACGAACCCGTCGTTGTAGTCGGTGTGCTCGCCGATCAGGTTCACCCGGCCCGGTGCCCGCCAGACGCCGGCCGGGGGACGACCGTGACGGTCGGCGAAGTCCTGGGCAACCGTGTCGGCGTCGTCGAGGCTCACCCGCCAGACTCTAGACGGCCCGGCTGCGGCCCAGCCTGCTCGGGGGAACACCGGGGATCTGCCCAGCAGTGCCTCCAGATGCGGCAGGCTCGGGTGATGACCGACACGACGAGATCCGACAGCCACCCGCCGACCGTCTGGCCCGCCTTCCAGGCCCGTGACCCGCGGGCCGTGATCGACTTCCTGGTCACCCTCGGCTTCGAGGAGACCGCCTGCTACACCGATGACGCCGGTGTGGTCCAGCACGCCCAGCTCGACTGGCCGGAGGGGGGCGGGGTGATGCTCGGCGCGCACAAGCCGGAGGGGCCCTTCACCCAGCAGCCCGGCACGACCGCGGCCTATGTGGTGACCCGGGACGTCGACGCGGTGCTGTCCCGGGCACTGGCTGCCGGGATCGAGGTTCCCGGGGGTGTCGAGGAGCGGGACTACGGCAGCCGGGAGGTCGCGGTGCGCGACCCCGAGGGGAACCGATGGTCCTTCGGCACCTACCCAGGCGAGCCGCGCCGGGTCTGAGCGGCCGGGGCCCAGGTTTCCCTAGGCTGCAGCCATGCTTGCCGCCTACGCCGCCGCCACCGACCTCGACCAGCCCTTGCGCGGGTTGCGGGTGGGCCAGATCGAGCCACCCGAGGTGCCCCAGGACTGGGTCGAGGTGCAGGTGCGCGCCTCGGCCCTCAACCACCACGACGTCTGGTCGCTCAAGGGTGTCGGCCTGCCCGCGGACCGGCTGCCGATGGTTCTCGGCTGCGACGCCGCAGGAGTCACGAGCGACGGCCGCGAGGTGGTGGTGCACGCGGTGCTGAACGAGCCGGGCTTCGCCGGCGCCGACAGCACCCACGACCCTCACCGCTCGCTGCTCTCGGAGCGCTACCCAGGCACCCACGCCACGTTGGTCCGGGTGCCCGCCGCCAATCTCGTGGACAAGCCCGAGGGGCTGAGCTTCGCGGAGGCTGCCTGCCTGCCGACGGCCTGGCTGACGGCCTACCGGATGTTGTTCACCCAGTCGGGGACGCGGCCGGGGGACACCGTCCTGATCCAGGGAGCCGGGGGCGGCGTGGCCACCGCGGCGATGGTCCTGGCCCGGCACGCCGGGCTCCGCGTCTGGGTCACCTCGCGGTCGGCGGAGAAGGGGGAGCGGGCGCGGGAGCTGGGGGCGCACGCGGTGTTCGAGGCGGGCGCACGGCTGCCGGAACGGGTGGACGCCGTGCTGGAGACCGTGGGGGCGGCGACCTGGTCGCACTCGGTCAACGCGCTGCGACCCGGCGGCACCCTGGTGATCGCCGGTGCGACCTCCGGCGACAACCCCAGCCGGGCGGAGCTGACCAAGATCTTCTTCAAGCCCCTGTCGGTGGTCGGGTCCACCATGGGCACCCGCGATGAGCTGGTCGCGCTGGTCAAGATGCTCGCCACCACCGGCATCCGCCCGCTGGTCGACCGGGTGCTGCCGCTGTCGGACGCCGCCGAGGGGTTCGCCGCGATGATCGAGGGGGAGCTGTTCGGCAAGATCGTCTTCGAGCCGTGAGTCGCCGTCCGGCCGGACGCGTCAGCGCCCCGTGCTCGGATCCTCTCCCAGGCGCATCACCGGAAGCCGCTCCAGCTGGTGGCTGACCGCCCTCAGCCGGCGGCTCGCCCAGCGCAGCACCGGTGCGAACCAGGTGGGTCGGTGCTGCAGCACGAGGTCCACCCGGTCCCTGGTCCGGTCGACCACCGACAGCGGCAGCGCAGCCAGCACGTTGCCCGGTGGCCGGCGCGCCACCACCGGGTGCGCCCGGGTCGGGGCAACGCGGCGGACCAGCTCCCAGGCGAGGCCCAGCCGCTGCAGCTGTCCGGTCGTCGCCCGCTCCTGCAGCTCAGGCAGCAGCTCGTCCTCCTCGTCCCGGACGTCCTCCCGCAGCACGGCGGCCAGCCTGCGCAGCGTGCCGGGGCGCGCGGGATCGTGCACCCCGAGCGCCTCCAGCCTGGTGACCAGCTCGTTCACCTCCTGGTGCTCCTGCTCGATCCGGAGGGTCAGCCGCTCGCCGTCCGGGAGGGTCCGCCGCAGCACCGGCCATAACACCGACTCCTCGGCGAAGGCGTGCGGGAAGACGAGGCGGTGGATCCGCCGCAGCACGTCGTCCTGCCGTGCCGGCTCCGTCCGGTCGAGCTCGGCCAACAGCTCGTCCAGCCGGCGGTGATCCGCCTTCTGCCGGGCGAGAACGCTGAACCGGCCGCCCAGCTCGGCACGGTCCTGGTGGGCCAGGGATCTCGGGAATGCTCGGTCTCGGTCGCTCACGCCGGTGTCATGCCCGCTGGGGTGGCTCGTCAACCGCGCGGGCTCTCCCTGCTCACTCCTCTTCGTCGTCCAGCCGCGCCAGCCAGGTCGCGAGCCGCTCGACGGGTACCTCGAACTCGGGGTTGAGGTCGACGAACGTCCTCAGCTGCTCGGCGAGCCAGGCCAGGGTGACCTCGTCGTCACCCCGGCGCTGCTGCAGCTCCTCGATCCCGCGGTCGGTGAAGTACACGCCGACGGCTCAGCTGAAGGCCGACTCGAGCAGCTCGCGCTGCTGACCCTCGTGCACCTTCGCCGAGCCGACCGACGGGGCGGAGGAGGCCTGCCGGCTGACCGGGGTCAGGTCCCATCGCTTGCCGGGCGCGGCCTCGGCGAGCGCGTCCGGCAGGTTGAGCGCCATGAACGGCCAGGCGCCCTGGTTGGCCGGCTCGTCCTGCACCCAGCGCACCTCGGTCACGTTCGGGAAGCGGTCGAGCTCGGCCGCGATCTCCGCGCCGGGCAGCGGGTAGAGCCGCTCGACCGCGACGATGGCCACCTTGCCCTCCCGACCCCGCTTCTGCCGCTGGGTGACCAGGTCCCAGCGCACCTTGCCCGAACACAGCAGCACGGACTCGACCTGGTCGGGCTCGGTGATCGTCGGGTCGCCGAGCACCGGCTTCCAGGACCCCGAGATGAAGTCCTCGGGATAGGACACCGCCAGCTTGTTGCGCAGCATCGACTTCGGCGTGGCGACGATCAGCGGGCGGTGCCGCTCACCCAACGCGTGGGCGCGCAGCAGGTGGAAGTAGCTCGCCGGGGTGGACGGCTGCGCGACGGCGAAGGCGTCCTCGGCCGCCAGCGTCAGGAACCGCTCGATCCGGGCCGACGAGTGGTCCGGGCCCTGCCCCTCGTACCCGTGCGGCAGCAGCAGCACCACCCCCGACTTCTGGGTCCACTTGGCCTGCCCGGAGGTGATGAACTCGTCGATGATGATCTGCGCGCCGTTCGCGAAGTCACCGAACTGAGCCTCCCAGAGCACCAACGCCTCGGGCCGGGCCACCGAGTAGCCGTACTCGAAGCCCATGGCCGCGTACTCGCTGAGCAGGGAGTCGAAGACGTGGAACTTGCCCTGCCCCTCGTCGAGGTGCTTCAGCGGCACCCACGCCTCGCCCGTCGCGCGGTCCACGATGGCGGCGAAGCGCTGCACGAAGGTGCCCCGACGGGTGTCCTGACCGGTGAGGCGGACGGTCCGGCCCTCCATCAGCAGCGACCCCAGCGCCAGGATCTCCCCGGTCGCCCAGTCGATGGGTCCCTGCGTGATGGCGGCGGCCCGACGCTGCAGCTGCGGCATCACCTTCGGGTGCACGCTGAAGCCGTCCGGGAAGGTGGTGTGCGCGTCCGCGATCTTCTTCATGGCCTCGAGGGCGACCGCCGTGCCGTGCTTGGCCGCGGACTTGCTCGGGTAGGCCGGCACCCGCCGGTAGGCGGTCTCCCGGGGCGGCAGGCCGGGGTCGCGCACCTCGCGGAACACGCTCTCGAGCCGCTGCTGGAACTTGGTCATCACCGCTTCGGCATCTTCGACGGTGATGTCGCCGCGGCCGATCAGTGCCTCGGTGTAGAGCTTCCGGGTCGAGCGCTTCCGCTCGATCAGGTCGTACATCCGGGGCTGGGTGAAGCTGGGGTCGTCGCCCTCGTTGTGGCCGCGGCGGCGGTAGCAGACGATGTCGATGACCACGTCCTTGTGGAACGTCTGACGGAACTCGAAGGCCAGCCGAGCCACCCGGATGCAGGCCTCGGGGTCGTCGCCGTTGACGTGGAAGATCGGTGCGGCGACCATCCGGGCGACGTCGGTGGGGTAGACCGACGACCGCGACTCGGCGGGGGAGGTGGTGAACCCGACCTGGTTGTTGACGATGATGTGGATGGTGCCGCCGGTCCGGTACCCGCGCAGCTGCGACAGGTTCAGCGTCTCAGCGACCACACCCTGGCCGGCGAAGGCGGCGTCGCCGTGCATCAGGACCGGAAGCACCGGGAACTCCACGCCCCGGTCGAGGATGTCCTGCTTGGCGCGGGCGATGCCCTCCAGCACCGGGTTGACGGCCTCGAGGTGGCTGGGGTTGGCCGCCACCGAGGTCTTGATCGTCGCGCCGCTGAGCGCGGTGAACTCACCCTCGGAGCCCAGGTGGTACTTGACGTCACCCGAGCCCTGCACCGTCCGCGGATCGATGTTGCCCTCGAACTCACGGAAGATCTGGGCGTAGGACTTGCCGACGATGTTGGCCAGCACGTTCAGCCGGCCGCGGTGCGGCATGCCGATGCAGACCTCCTCCAGACCCGCTTCGGCGGCCTGCTCGCACACCTCGTCGAGCAGCGCGATGGCGGACTCGCCGCCCTCCAGGCTGAAGCGCTTCTGGCCGACGAACTTGGTCTGCAGGAAGGTCTCGAAGATCTCCGCCTCGTTGAGCTTGTCCAGGATCCGGAGGTGCTCCTCGCGGGGCAGTGACTCGTGCGGCCGCTCCACCCGGTCCTGGATCCAGCGGCGCTGCGCCGGCTCGGAGATGTGCATGTACTCGATGCCGGTGGTCCGGCAGTAGGAGTCGCGCAGGATGCCGAGGATCTTCCGCATCTTCATCAGCCCCTGGCCGCCGGCGAAGGAGCCGGTGGCGAAGGACCGGTCGAGGTCCCACAGCGTCAGGCCGTGGGTCTGCACGTCCAGGTCGTGGTGCTCCCGCTGTCGGTACTCCAGCGGGTCGGTGTCGGCCATCAGGTGGCCGCGGACCCGGTAGGCGTTGATCATCTCCATGATCCGCGCCTGCTTGGGGATCTGGTCCTCGTGGTCGCTCGTCAGGTCCTGCGCCCACCGGATCGGCGCGTACGGGATCCGCAGCGAGGCGAAGATGTGGTCGTAGAAGCCATCCTCGCCGAGCAGCAGGGCGTGCAGCCGCTGCAGGTACTGTCCCGACTGCGCGCCCTGGATCACCCGGTGGTCATAGGTCGAGGTCAGCGTCATCACCTTGGAGACGCTCATCTCGCTCAGCCGGTCGGGGTCGGACCCCTGGAACTCCGGTGGGTAGTCCATCGAGCCGACGCCGATGATCGTGCCCTGGCCCGACATCAGCCGCGGCACCGAGTGGTTGGTCCCGATCGTGCCGGGGTTGGTCAGGGTGATGGTGGTGTCGGCGAAGTCGGCGACCGTCAGCTTGCCGGCGCGGGCCTTCTTCACCATCTGCTCGTACGCGGCCCAGAACTGGGCGAAGTCGAGGGTCTCGCAGTTCTTGATGCTGGGCACCAGCAGCTGGCGAGTGCCGTCCTCCTTGGGCAGGTCGATCGCCAGCCCCAGGTTGATGTGGGCGGGCACCACCATCGTGGGCTTGCCGTCGACCACCTCGTAGCCGTTGTTCATGGCGGGCACGCTCTTCAGCGCCTGCACCATGGCGTAGCCGATCAGGTGGGTGTAGGAGACCTTGCCGCCGCGCGAGCGACGCAGATGGTTGTTGATCACGACCCGCTGGTCGATCAGCAGCTTCACCGGCAGCGACCGGACGCTGGTGGCCGTCGGCACGGTGAGCGACAGGTCCATGTTCTTCGCGGTCCGGGCCGGCGCGCCACGCAGCGTGGTCCGGACCGGCGCCTCCAGCGCCACGTCGGGACGGACGGCCGGGTTCGGCGGGTCGGCGGGGACGCCGCCGCGGCTGCCCGGGGTCGCCGGCCGGCCCTCCTTGTTGGTGGAGGGCCGCTCCACCGTGGGATTGGGCCGGGAGGTGGTCTCCTTGGCCGCGGGTGCTGCCGCCGGCGCAGGTCGTGGTGCGGGCTGCGGCGAAGGAGCCTTCGCCGTGCTGTGGCCGTTGGTGCCGCCCGCCGAGGCGGCGGCTGCGGGCTTCGTCGCGGGCGCCGGCTTCGCGGCCGGCTGGGCAGCCGGTTCCGCACCGCCGGGTGCACCGTGCTCTTTGAAGTAGGTCACCCAGGCTTGGTCCACCGAGTTCGGGTCGGCCTTGTACTGCTCGTACATCTCCTCCAGCAGCCAGTCGTTGGCGCCGAAGTCGGTCTCCTCCGTCGAGCTGGAGGTGGCCGTCGAGCTGGATGAGTCGGGCATGGTCGCCGAGTCGCCTTCTTCCGTGCGTTCGTCGTGCTGGCTGTTCGTGCGTTCTGCGGTGCGGGATCCTCCCGCCGTTCAGGCTGCACACCAACACGATCCGGACGCATTTCGGGCAAGCCCGGCTCTAGGTTACTCACATCACATTCGCCGCGGGCTGCTGGTCGTGTGGGTTCCGGGGCGTGTCTGCAACCCGCGTGCTAGCGCCGTGGCGCGGTCCGGACCGTCTCGCTCAGCCTCCGGTGCAGCTCGTCGGAGTGGCGTCCCAGCCGGCGCGCCGCGATCCAGGTGGCTCCCACCAGACCTGACTCGGCGTCCAGCAGGGTCAGCGTCGGCGGCAGTCGGGACCCGAGGCGGGTGCGGATCGGCCCTGCAGTCGCGAGCACCGAACCCCCGAGCACGACGGGCTCGTGCGCCTGCGGCCGGACGCTGCCCAGCGTGGCGGCCAGCAGGTCGGCGGCCCGGTCCGCGATGCAGCCGGCCACCTCGTCCTCCTCCGCCCAGCGACTGACCAGGGGGGCGAACCGCGCGAGCCAGGTGGGCGGCTGGGCGTAGCAGGCCTGGACGAGACTGAGATGGTCCGGTGCCGCCGCCTCGGCCAGCACGGCGCGGTGCATCGGACCCAGCCGCCGGCCCTCGTCCAGCGCGTCCAGGGTCGCCCGTACCGCCTGCCGGCCCAGCCAGAAGCCGGAGCCGCGGTCGCCCAGCAGCCAGCCCCAACCGTCGCGGCGGTCGAGCAGCCGGTCGCCCACCAGCCGGCCGGCCACCGCCCCGGTGCCGGCGATGAGGATGCAGCCGTTCGGCAGCGGGGTGGCGGAGGAGAAGCCGACGGCGACGTCCGAGACGAGCTCGGGCGTGACGTCGACCCCGGGAGGCACCGCCGCGGCCAGGAAGCCCGTCTCCGCTGCGGCCCGGGACCCGCCGGCCAGGCCGAACACGGCGCCGACGACGGTGCCCTCGATGCCGGCCAGTGCTCGCTCGGTGGCCGTCCGGATCTCGGCGGCCGAGGCCGCCAGACCAACCAGGTTGGGATTGCCGGTGCCACCCTCGGCCACCGCCAGCACGCCCGCGGCACGCGCGGAGCTGTCCTCCAGCGCGGCCACGGCGACGCGTGTCGAGGTGCCGCCGACGTCCGCACCCAGGACCAGGTCGCTCACCCGTACCGCTCCTCCGTCCCGCTCACCGGGGACCTCGTGTCGCCAATGTTGCAAGTTCGTGCAATAGCTGACCGTCATACTGAAAAAAGCGTGCATCTGTGTTTGAGTAGCGATACTCCAGCGGGGCGAGAGGGGTTTCGTGCAGAACGTTCGTACCTCCGCGCACCAGGCACCTCAACGCTCGGTCGCTGGACGTCGTGCTCAACGGTCCCACGGTGTGCCGCGGAACCTGCCCCGAGCCCAGGTCGTTGTTCCCGCGGCCGGCGCGCTGCGGACCTATGATCAGCCAGCAGAAGGCGGGGGGCGGCACCCGACTCGCGGGGCCATGCCAGCCGCGTCGAGGACCACCCTGCGGTCGACACCCGACCTCCGATGAAAGGCAGCTTATGGACACCTCACGACCCCTGCGACGCCGCCAGTTCCTGCGCATTGCGCTGACCGCCGCGGCGCTCACCCCGGTGGCGGGCGGACTGGCCTCGTGCGCGGCGGGCGGTGGCCAACCAGCGGCCAGCTCGGGACCGACCGGGGCGGTGTCCGCCGACAACCCGTTCGGGGTGGCGGACGGCTCCACCGTCGACGCGGTCATCTTCAACGGCGGCTACGGCGTCGACTACGTGAAGTTCGCGGCCGACAAGCTCAAGGCCGTGCACCCGACGGTCACCCCGAAGGTGTCCCCGTCGACGCAGATCGCCCAGGAGCTGCAGCCACGGTTCGTCGGCGGCAACCCGCCGGACCTGATCGACAACTCCGGGGCGAACGCGATCGGCATCAGCACCATCGTCGAGCAGCTCGAGGATCTCAACTCGGTGATCGACGCCCCGAACCTCGAGGGCACCAAGATCCGCGACACCCTCTACGAGGGAGTGCTGACGCCGGGCACCTTCGACGGGAAGTTCGCCGCCCTCAACTATGTGCTGACGGTGTACGCCCTGTGGTACTCGGCCTCCCTCTTCGAGGAGAACGGGTGGTCACCGCCGAAGACGTGGGACGAGGCCTTCGAGCTGGGAACCAAGGCCAAGGCGAAGGGCAAGTACCTGTTCGCCTGGGGCAAGGAGGCGGCCACCTACTACCAGACGTTGGCGATCGCCTCGGCCATCAAGGAGGGTGGCGACGAGGTCCGGCTCGCCCTGGAGAACCTGGAGGAGGGCTGCTGGTCGAAGCCGGCCGTGCAGTCGGTGTTCACCGGGATGAAGAAGATCATCGACGCGGGCTACTTCAAGCCCGGCGGTTCGGGCACCCAGTTCACGGCCGCCCAGGCCCAGTGGAGCAACGACCAGGACGCGATCCTGTACCCGTCGGGCTCGTGGATCGAGAACGAGATGAAGAAGCAGACGAAGTCGGGCTTCAAGATGACGGGTGCGGCCGAGCCGACCGTCACGACCGGCAGCGCGATGCCCTACGAGGCGTTGCACAGCGCGGCGGGCGAGCCGTACGTGGTCCCGTCCAAGGGCAAGAACGTCGCCGGCGGCAAGGAGCTGCTCCGGGTCATGCTGAGCAAGGACGCCGCGACCAACTTCGCCAAGGAGCTGCTGGCCCCGACGATCGTCAAGGGCACGGTTCCCGCGGACGGCTTCGGGTCCACGGCGCTGGTCTCGCAGGCCAAGCTGCTCGAGCAGGCGGGCTCGAACATCTTCTCCTGGCAGTTCGTCGACTACTACGGCCTCAACCCTGACCAGCTCGTGGTCTGGAACAGCTTCCTGGACGGCAAGTCCGACGTGGCGAAGCTGACCCAGGGGCTGCAGCAGATCAGCGACAAGGTCCGCAACGACAGCTCGGTCAAGAAGCTCGAGGTGAAATGACCGCGGTCGTCACCCCGCTGCAGTCGGGCAGGGGCACCGGGGCCCCTGTCCGGCGGCGCAAGCGGCGGCTGACGTTCGACCGGGTCAGCTTCGTGCTGGTCTTCCTCGGCCTCCCGCTGGCCATCTACGTCGTGTTCGTCGTCTCCCCGTTCCTGCAGGCCGTCTACTACAGCCTCACCGACTGGAGCGGGTTCACCTCGACGCAGAACTTCGTCGGCATCCGCAACTACACCCGCGTGCTGACCGACTCGATCTTCCTGCAAGCCATGCGGAACAACATCCTGCTGGTCGTCGTCCTGCCGCTGCTGACGATCGTGCTGGCGCTGACCCTGGCCTCGTTGCTGACCGTCGGCGGCAGCAGCCGCGGCCAGACCCGGGGACTGCGGGGCTCGGAGTTCTACCGCGTCGTCTCCTTCTTCCCGTACGTGATCCCGGCGATCGTCATCGGCATCATGTGGAGCCGGATCTACGACCCGAGCAACGGGGTGCTGAACGGGATCCTGACCGCCCTGGGCTTCGAACAGTTCGCCTCGTTCCCCTGGCTGGGGGACCCGCGGACCGCGATGGCCGCGACCATGTTCGTCATCCTCTGGGGTTTCGTCGGGTTCTACATGGTGCTGTTCGTCGCCGCCATCAAGGGCATCCCGGCCGAGATCTTCGAGGCCGCTCGGATCGACGGGGCCGGCCGGCTGCGCACCGCCGTCAGCATCACCGTCCCCCTGATCCGGGACAACGTCCAGACCGCCTACGTCTACATGGGCATCCTGGCCCTGGACGCCTTCGTCTACATGGCGGCGCTGAACCCGGGCGGCGGACCGGACAACTCGACCCTGGTGATGTCGCAGCAGCTGCTGACCACCGCCTTCACCAAGGGCCAGTTCGGGGTCGCCTGCGCGATGGGCGTGGTGCTTGCCGCCGTCACGCTGATCTTCTCCGGCCTGGTCTTCACCGTGAACCGGCTCACCGGCGGCCAGGACGAGGTCCGCCGGTGACCACGACCAGGGTGGCGGACAGCCGAGTGCCGGCCACCTCTCCCGCTCCCGTCGAGCGGAAGTCGCAGATGCCCGTCCAGGAGAAGCTCTTCGCCGGCGTCTCGCACAGCGCGCTGGTGCTGTGGTCGCTGATCGTCGTGCTGCCCCTGCTCTGGACGCTGATGACCTCGTTCAAGACGACGAGCCAGATCTTCTCCTCCCCGTTCACGCTGCCGACCAGCCTCAACTTCGTCAACTACGTCAACGCGTGGACCAGTGCTGGGATCGGCAGCGCGTTCCTCAACACCGTCATCGTGGTCGGCTCCGCGCTGGTGCTGGTGATGATCCTCGGCTCGATGTGTGCCTACGTGCTGGCCCGCTTCGCCTTCCCGGGGAACCGGCTCATCTACTACGCCATGCTGGCCGGGCTGACCTTCCCGATCTTCCTGGCCATCGTGCCGCTCTTCTTCACCCTGCAGAACTTCGGCCTGCTCAACACACTTCCCGGGCTGATCCTGACCTACGTGGCGTTCGCCCTGCCGTTCACGGTGTTCTTCCTGTTCGCCTTCTTCAAGGCCCTGCCGGACGAGATCTCAGAGGCTGCGGCGCTGGACGGTGCAGGGGAGTGGCGGACCTTCTTCCTGGTGATGCTGCCGATGGCGAAGAACGGCCTCACCTCGGTGCTGATCTTCAACTTCCTGGGGTTGTGGAACCAGTTCCTCATCCCGGTTGCGCTGAACACCAATGTCGCGAACTACGTCCTGTCCCAGCGGATGGCGTCCTTCGCCTCCCAGGCCGGCTATGCCGTCGACTTCGGCGCGCTCTTCGCGGCCGTGGTGATCACGGTCGCGCCGGTGCTGGTCGTCTACATCCTGTTCCAGCGTCAGCTGCAGGGGTCGGTCTCCCAGGGCACCTCGAAGTAGCGCTGTCAGCCTCAGCTCGGCGCCGGCAGCACCGGCCGCCGGAGCCGACGCCAGGCCAGCCGGCACGCCTCGACGGTGAATACCACCAGGAAGATGTTGCGGGCGGCGGTGACGAGGGTGGCGACGACGACCATCGCCGGACCCTGGCGGCCGAGGAAGCCGTCGTACAGCAGGGGGTAGACCAGCTGCGTCAGCAGGGCCAGCAGCAGCAGCTGGCGGGCCAGCCGCCCGACCGACCGCTGCTGGGCCTGGTCCTCGTCGCGCCGCAGCAGCAGCAGGGCCGTCATCGGACCGCCCAGCCAGAGCAGGTACTGCGGGCTCAGGGTCTTGTTGGTGACGGTCATCACCGCCACGGTGGCCAGGATGACCAGCCCGATGGCGACGGCCGACGGCTGGGGGTGCCGGTAGGCGCGGACGAGCAGGGCGACGATGACCCCCAGACCCAGCACGGTGGCCAGGGTGCTGAGCAGCAGCAGGGTGCCGACGCCGGGCCCGAACACCTCGTAGGCCTGGTACTTGGAGATGTCGACCAGCCAGCTGGCCGGCGACACCGCGCGGGCGACCATCACCGGCGTGGCCCAGATGGACTCGATCTGCAGGCCGCGGTCGGACTGCCAGGTCAGCGGTGACACCAGCCGTGACCAGCCGCCGGTGAGCAGGCTGACCAGCGCGAGACCGAACCCGACCAGGACGAAACCCCACGCCGTGGGCCGGCGGGTCGGCCGATGGGCGAGGAAGGCGCCGACGAGCAGCGCCGGCCAGAGCTTGACCGCCGCGCCGAGCCCGGTGAGGGCACCGGTCAACCAGGGGCGGACCCGGGCCACGAGCAGGGCGCCGCCGGCCAGCACCGCGGGAAGGATGTCGAAGCGCAGGTAGGCGAGCGGCCCGATCAGCAGCACGAAGATGATCCAGAAGTCCAGCGAGCTCTCGTGCCGCCGTCCGGCGCTCCGCCAGACCGCCCAGGCGAAGACCCCGTCGAGGGCGAGCATGAGGGCGATGAACGCTACGAGGTATCCGGTCCGGTAGCCGCCGGTCGCACCGTAGGGCAGCCAGAGGATCCAGGTGACCGGTGTCGGGTACTCGTTGAGGGTCCGCTCGAGGCCCACGTCGAACAGCGCACGGATCTTGCGGTGGTAGTAGAAGACGTCGCCGACGACGAACCTCTCGGCCACCGCCAGCAGGACCAGCATGAGCAGCCGGGTGAGGATCCACGCGGCGAGCGCGGTCCGACCGCTCCGGCGCTGCTCGTACCACCGCGAGAGCCGCCGCAGCGGACCGCCGGCACCGGGCAGGGTGGGGACAGGGGCTTTCGCAGACACAAGGGCTTCCCGTCCGACGACAGATCCCGGGCAATCTAGCACTGGTCCGCCCCGGCCCAGAGCACTGAGCGAGCCGCACTGGCACCGGAGAGCGGGCCGAGATGCCGTGTCCACTAGAGGACATGGCAACTAGCTGACACGCCGCTCGAACGCCTGATCCGAGGGTGCGTTTCTGTTTCACTTTCAAGTGGCAGAGCACCGTAGCCCGCCAGCGCTGGTCAGATCGGGGGGTCCAGACCAAGCACCGGGGGAGTTCGGACAGCACGTTCGCGAGCGGTCCGGTGCTCTCGCCCGTTCGCTCACGGGAGCGGGCGGGTCACCGCGGCGTCGAAGGGTCGAGATGAGCGCCACCCCCCTCGTGTTCCTCAGCGTTCTCACTCTCGCCCTCCTTGCCCTGCTGGTGGCAGGCCTGCGGATGGAGGTCGACCAGATCCGCCGCTGGCGGGAGAACACCGCCAACCTCGGCTGGTGGGCCCCGGCCGAGGAGCAGGAGCGGCTGCGCCGCATCCTCGAGCGGAACCCCAGCTATGACGAGCGGACCGGACTGACGAGCGACCCGGACCTTGCCCGCTGGATTCGCGACAACAGGCCCTGACGCGCCCTCAGCCGCGGATGGTGCGGTCGACGAGGCGCTGCGCGAGATCCCTGATCTTGACGTTCTCCCGCTGCGAGAGGTGGACCAGCAGCTGGAAGGCCTCCTCTCCGGAGCAGTGGTTCTCAGCGATGATGACGCCCTTGGCCTGCTCGATCACCGCGCGTGACCGTACGGCGACCTCAAGCTGTGCCGCCAGCTCTGCGGTGTCGTGATACAGCGCGAGATTGGCCAGCACGATCGCGGCGTAGCTGGCGAAGGTCGCCGCGGCACGTTCGGCCTGGCGGCTGAACGTGCGGCCGGTGAAGCTGTACACGTTGAGGGCGCCGACGGTGCGGGAGGCGACCGGTAGGCCGACGGACAACGTGTGCGTGATGCCCTGTCGCTGGGCGATCCTCCGGAAATCCGGGTAGAGGCCGTCGCGGTCAGCCATCGCGAGCTTGATCGTCTGTCCGGTCACGGCGGCGTCGAGGCACGGGCCGAAACCGCTCGCGTACTGACGCTCGTCGAGGTGGACCGCGAGGCTGCCGGTGAAGGCCGCCGTCCGCGCGTGGTCGCGTTCGAGCAGCGTCACGGAGACCTCGGGCGAGCCGGGCAGTGCCTGGCGCGCCAGCACGGCGACCTTCAGGAGCGCCTCCGTGAGCGGCTGGTCCGCGAAGCCGATCCTGCTGAGCGCCGCGTAGGCGGTGAGCTCATCGAGTGTCTGGGCTGACCGTCGATCGTCGATGTGGTGCTCTGCATGGTCCATGGGTCGCTGTCTCATGATCAGGTGTCGACCCCTGCCACGATGGCTGAGGCGGCGTCGTACGGCCGGCAGGCCCGGTGGGCCCGGCTCGCCTGGGCACACACTCGGCGCATCGAGGGTGGGTCCTGACCGTTCCGATACCCCCGCGGAACTCCTTCAACTGCTCGGCGGTCACATTGCCGCCGAGTTCCAGTGGAAGCCTTGCCAGACCACCGACGAGCTCCCAGACCCGCAGGTCTGAGAGCTGGTCAGGTCCCAGAATCGCAGCGCCCCCGGCAGGATTCGAACCTGCGCTCCCGCCTCCGGAGGGCGGTGCTCTATCCCCTGAGCTACGGGGGCTGCGCCGCTCGTGACCGGCGGCCGACCCGTTCGGGCCGAGAAGCAATGTACCAGTGTCATCGCCCGGTTTACGCCACCTGGACGTCCAGCCCTCGGCGCCGGGCACGCCGCTGGATCGCATCTGGCACCCTCGATCCGTGACTCACACGCACGTCGCCGGCTCGATCCACGCCGACGCGCACTCGCGCGCGCCAGGGTGGCTGCCCGTCCCCGAGGATGTCAACGCCCTGCTGCCCTCCCTGTGGAGCGAGACCGTCCACAAGGACGCCGACGGCGTGCTCACGGTGGCGGGCCTGAGCGTGACGGACCTCGCGGCGCAGGTGGGCACGCCGGCGTACGTGGTGGACGAGGTCGACCTCCGGAGCCGGGCCCGCGCGTTCGCCGAGGCCTTCGCCGGCTGGGACGTCTACTACGCGGCGAAGTCCTTCCTCTGCACGGCGGTGGCCCGCTGGGTCACCGAGGAGGGTCTCGGGCTGGACGTGTGCACCGGAGGCGAGCTGGCTGTCGCACAGCGGGCCGGGGTTGACCTGCGTCGCGTCGGGCTGCACGGGAACAACAAGAGCGAGGACGAGCTGCGGCAGGCGCTGAGCGCCGGCGTCGGCCGGATCATCGTCGACTCCTTCGACGAGATCGCCCGCCTGTCGGGCATCGCCGAAGAGCTGCAGGTCCGGCCCCGGGTCATGGTCCGGGTGACCACCGGCGTGGAGGCGCACACCCACGAGTACATCGCCACCGCGCACGAGGACCAGAAGTTCGGCTTCTCGATCACCTCCGGCGACGCCCTGGACGCCGTACGCCGGGTGCAGGACGCCCCCGGCCTGCGGCTGCTCGGTCTGCACAGCCACATCGGGTCGCAGATCTTCGACACCTCGGGGTTCGAGGTGGCCGCGCGGCGGGTGCTGGCCCTGCACGCCCAGGTGTCCACCGAGCTCGGCGTGGCGATGCCGGAGCTCGACCTCGGGGGCGGCTTCGGCATCGCCTACACCACCCAGGACGACCCGTCGGACCCGGCGCAGCTGGCCACCGAGCTCACGAAGATCGTCGAGCACGAGTGCCGGGCGCTGCAGGTCGAGGTGCCCGCCCTCTCCATCGAGCCGGGCCGGGCGATCGTCGGCCCCGCGGTCTGCACGGTCTACGAGGTGGGCACCGTCAAGGAGGTCGGCCTCGACGCCGGGGCGA
>JBJMIS010000028.1:0-8664 GCA_045806705.1 Friedmanniella sp. | reverse complement strand
CCCGGCAGTCGTTGCTGGTCACCCCGTGCTGGTCGCCGGAGAACAACGCGATGTAGTTGGGCTGGCTCGGGTGGGTGACCCCGAAGGACTGGGTCATGTTGGCCCCGCGCGCCGCCAACGAGTTCAGGTACGGCGCCGCGGAGCTGCCCACCACCCCGGCCCGGTTCTTGTTCTCCAGCACCACCACCACGACGTGGTCCGGCCGGGGAACCGTCGACGTCACCGCCGCGGCCGGGGCCTGCACGGTGCTGGCCCCGGCGGCGGAAGCGGGTGCGGCCATCAGGGCGCCGGTGGCGAGAAGTCCGAGCAGGCTGATCCCCGCGATGGCGCGACGAGAGGCACCGCGTGCGAGCCTCGAGCGCAGAGGCGTGGGTGGTCTGGTCATAACCGCTCCTGAACGATGGGATTGGGCCAACGCCCAATAACGAATGCATGACGAGCGTAGGGAGAACCGACCCCCCCGCCCCACGCCCGATTGGGGGCACAAATGGGGGGGTGAGACCCCCCACGCGGGGGCCTGCGGACCCGGTGCCACACTCAGCCGTCCCCTTGTGCCTCACCTGCTGCATCCGGAGGTCCCTCGTGCTCACTGCCCTCGTGACCCTTGACCCCGCGTTCGTGATCGCGCCGGTGAACCGCCGGACCTTCGGCTCCTTCGTGGAGCACATGGGGCGAGGCGTCTACGGCGGTCTGTACGAGCCGGGTCATCCGGCGGCGGATGAGGACGGCTTCCGGACCGACGTCCTGGACCTCGTCCGCGAGCTCGGCGTGACCGTCATCCGCTACCCGGGCGGGAACTTCGTGTCCGGCTACCGCTGGGAGGACGGCGTCGGTCCGGTCGAGCAACGACCGACCCGGCTCGACCCGGCCTGGCGCAGCATCGAGAGCAACGCGTTCGGGCTGCATGAGTTCATCCGCTGGTCGGCGAAGGCCGGGGTCGAGCCGATGATGGCGTTCAACCTCGGGACCCGGGGGCTGCAGGAGGCCATCGACCTCCGCGAGTACTGCAACCACCCGGGCGGGACGCGGCTGTCGGACCTGCGGCGCGAGCACGGCGCGCCCGAGCCGTTCGACATCCGGATGTGGTGCCTGGGCAACGAGATGGACGGCCCCTGGCAGCTGGGTCACAAGTCGGCTGACGAGTACGGCCGGCTGGCGGCCAGCACCGCCCGGGCGCTACGCCAGTTCGAGCCCGAGCTGGAGCTGGTCGCCTGCGGCAGCTCGCACCGGCAGATGCCGACGTTCGGCGCGTGGGAGGCCACTGTGCTCGAGCACGCCTATGACGAGGTGGACTTCATCTCCGCGCACGCCTACTACGAGGACCGCGGCGACACCACCAGCTTCCTCGCGTCCGCCGTCAACATGGACAACTTCATCAACGACGTCATCGCGGCCGCGGACTTCGTCCGGGCGAAGCAGGGCAAGACGAAGCGGATCTCGATCTCCTTCGACGAATGGAACGTCTGGTACGTCAGCCGGGTGCCCAGCAGCCTGCCGGAGCACTGGGGAGTGTCGCCGCGGGTGAGCGAGGAGGCTTACACCTCCGCGGACGCGGTCGTCCTCGGTTCCCTGCTGATCACCCTGCTCCGGCACAGCGACCGGGTGACAGCGGCCTGCCTGGCCCAGCTGGTCAACACCATCGCGACCATCCGGAGCGAGCCGGAGGGACCGGTGTGGCGGCAAGCCACGTTCTACCCGTTCTCGCTGACCGCCCGGTACGCGAAGGGTGAGGTGCTGCGCGCCGAGGTCACCAGTCCGACCCACGCCACCGATGCGTACGGTGAGGTGCCGCTCGTCGACCTGACGGCGACCCGCGACCCCGACACGGGTGAGACCACGGTCTTCGCGGTCAACCGGTCCCAGACCGAACCGGTTCTCCTCGAGGTTGCGATCGCGGCGATGGGTCCGCTCCGCTTTCAGCAGGGGTTCTGTGTCGGTGATCCCGACCCCCGCGCCGCGAACACCCAGGACGACCCGGACCGCGTCACCCCACGGCCGCTTGGGGGGTCCGTGGAGGACGGCGTACTCCGGATCGAGCTGCCTCCGGTCTCGTGGAGCTGTGCGCGCCTCGCTTCCTCCTGAGCTGGCCCTGCGCCGACTAGCCGGATTCCGAAGCGTGGGTTGTGCCCCACCAGGGGTGGTGGAAGCCTGAGGTGGGCCCTGTCGCCCGCCCGGAAACGACATCGCACCGGTCGGCCGGCTGCCCCGAGGGGCGGTGGCGATGCGGAGTGGCGACGACCGAGGGCTCCGTGGGCGACGTGCCGAGTGCGAGGCGCTGGACGCTCTGGTCGACAGCCTCCGCGCTGGTCGGAGCGGGACGCTGGTCCTCCACGGCGAGGCCGGGATCGGCAGGAGCGCTCTGCTGGGCTACCTGGTGGGTCACGCGGCCGGCTGCCGCATCGCCCGTGCCATGGGTGTCGAGTCAGAGACGGAGCTCGCCTTCGCCGGGCTGCACCAGCTCTGCTCCCCCTTCCTCGACCGGCTCGAGCGACTACCCCTTCCGCAAGCTGAGGCGCTGAGCACGGCGTTCGGCTGTCGACGCGGCGACGCCCCGGACCGCTTCCTCGTCGGGCTGGCCGTGCTGAACCTGCTGTCCGACGCGGCCGGCGAGCAGCCCCTGCTGTGCGTCGTGGACGACGCACAGTGGCTCGACCGGATCTCGGCGCAGACTCTCGCCTTCGTCGCTCGGCGCCTCGTAGCCGAGTCCGTCGGGGTCGTGTTCGCCCTTCGGGGGTCCGGCGACGAGCCCGACCTGACGGGCCTGCCGAAGCTGGCGGTCGGGGGGTTGACGGAGGCTGACGCGCAGCTGCTGCTCGAGTCGGCGATCAGCGGGCCCCTCGATGACGGGGTTCGGGACCGGATCGTGGCGGAGACCCGCGGCAACCCCTCCGCGTTGCTGGGGCTGGCGCGGGCGTCGTCCCCGGCCGAGCTGGCCTTCGGCTTCGGGTTCCCGGGGGAGCTGCCGCCGGCGAGTCGTCTCGAGCAGGGCTACGTCCGACAGCTTCAGCCCCTGCCGCTCCAGACCCGGCTGCTGCTGCTCGCGGCCGCAGCCGAGCCGGCCGGAGACGTCACCCTGCTGTGGCGAGCCGCGGACCAGCTGGGGATCGACCCGCACGCGGCGACCCCCGCCAGGGCCGCCGGCCTGCTCGAGCTCGGCGGCCAGGTCCTCTTCCGGCACCCGTTGGTCCGCTCGGCGGTGTACCGGTCGGCGTCGGTGAAGGAGCGTCAGCGGATCCATCGCGCCCTCGGCGAGGCGACCGACGCCGCCCGGGACCCCGACCGCCGTGCCTGGCACCGGGGGCAGGCGGCGGTGGACCTCGACGAACGCCTCGCCACAGAGCTCGAGCAGTCCGCTGAGCGGGCGCAGACGCGGGGCGGGCTGGCCGCGGCCGCGGCCTTTCAGGAGCGCGCGGCCGAGCTGACACCCGACCCGGTCCGACGTGCGCAGCGAGCCCTGGCGGCGGCACAGATCCAACACCAGGCCGGGGCGCCGACTGCCGCGCTGCATCTGCTGAACCTGGCACGGGCCGGACCGCTGGCCGAGGTCGACCTTGCCCGCGCCGAGCTGTTGCAGGCCCAGCTCACCTTCTCCGCCAACCGGGGCCTCGACGCTCCCCCGCTGCTGGTGCAGGCCGCCAAGCGGCTGGAGCGATGGGACGCGAGGCTCGCCCGCGAGACCTACCTGGATGCGTACTCCGCGGCGCTGTTCGCGGGCAGCCCCAGCGACGGGCTGCGAAACCTGGCCGAAGCCGTCATCCTCGCGTTGGACCCGAGCGAGGTCGGGCAGCCCCGGTGCCCGAGTGACCTGCTGCTCGAAGGTCTGGCCCTGCTGACCACGCAGGGTTACGGGGCAGCGACACCGGTCCTGCAGCGGGCGCTGACCGGCTTCCGCCGGGAGCCCCTGCCCGATCAGGAGGCGCTCCGCTGGCTCTGGCTGGCCTGCCGAGTCGCGCGGGCGCTGAGCGACGACATGGCCTGGGATGAGCTCACCCAACAGCAGGTGCGGGTGGCGCGTCGGGCCGGCGCCCGCTCCCTGCTTCCCATCGCGCTGACCGAACGAGCCGGCCTGGAGCTGGTGGCCGGCAACGTCACCGTCGCAAGCTCGCTGGTCGCCGAGGCGGACGGGGTCACCGAGGCGAGCGGCAGCCAGGTCCGACTGCAGGGCGCGGTCTGGCTCGCCACCTGGAGCGGCGACGAGAGCGAGGCGAGGGCCCTGCTCGACGCGAGCAGGCGGGCCGGCAACGGGGAAGGCCCGTGGCAGAGCTCGAACGAGTGGGCGAGCGCGAACCTCTACCTGGGGCTGGGCCGCTACGAGGACGCGTTCGCAGCAGCGGAGCGCGCCGCACAACCGCAGGCACTCGAGCTGTCGCCGGCGTGTCTCGCACCCGAGCTCATCGAGGCAGCGGCACGCACGGGACGAGGCGACCGTGGTCTCCAGGCCCTCGGTCCCCTGACCGAGGTCGCGCGTGCGAGCGGGACGGACTGGGCGCTGGGTGTCATGGCGCGGTGCCGGGCGCTGTTGAGCGACGGCGAGGACGCCGACCGCCTGTACCGGGAGTCCCTCGAGCGCCTGGCAAGCACCCGGATCACCGCGGCCCTGGGGCGGTCGCAGCTGCTCTACGGTGAATGGCTCCGCCGCGCGGGTCGGCGGACGGCAGCGCGGGAGCAGCTCGGCGCCGCCCACGAGATCTTCGGCCGGATCGGCCTGGCGGCGTTCGCCGACCGCGCTCGGCATGAGCTGTCGGCGACTGGCGCCACGGCCCGCCGTCGTTCCGCGCTCAACCTCGACCAGCTCACCCCGCAGGAGACGCAGATCGCCCACCTGGCGCGCGATGGACGGACGAACCCGGAGATCGCCGCCCAGCTGTTCCTCAGCGCACGCACCGTCGAGTGGCATCTCCGCAAGGTCTTCACGAAGTGCAGCATCAGCTCGCGCAAGGAGCTGCGGCTGGCCTTGCCGGCGGGCGACGCCGAGCCGGCCGCGATGCGAGGGTGACCTCCCCAAGCACCCCCGCACTTCTTCTCGGTTGCCCACCGCAGCGGGGGTCAACCGAGAAGAACTGAGCGGAGAGTCCGCCTTCGGCCAGGGCGCCTGCGTTGCTGCCAGGGTCGCTTACGGGCGCGAGGCCCGGACCCAGGCCGCGAATCTGGTGGAGCGGCGTCGACCGATGCCGGCACCAGCACGCAAGGGGACCGAGGGCCGACGATGACTGCGTACCTGATCAACCATCTCCGCATCCCGCAGGGCATTCCGAAGCCGGAGGGTCTGTCCTACCTCGAGCAGGTGGAGGCGACCTTCACGCCCTACGGCGGCAAATGGCTCGTCCTGGACGCGCCGGTCCAGGTCCTGGAAGGGTCGTGGCCGGGCTCGGCGGTGTTGATGGAGTTCCCCGACATGGACGCGGCCAAGAGGTGGTACGCGTCACCGGAGTACCAGGAGATCCTTCATCTGCGGACGGACAACGTCATCAGCGACCTGATCCTGGTGGACCCGGTCGGCTCGGGTTTCACCTCGGCGCAGTGGGCGAAGGACGTGCGGGCCGCGATCGCGTCCGGTTCCGGTTCGTCGAGCTGACCTTCGCTGCGGTTCGGCACCGTGGGCCGACGGGCACCCTCACCGCGCTGGCGTGACCCGCAGCCGGAACGCCGCGGCCAGGTCCGGGGCCGTACGGGCCTTCCGCAGCGGCCGTGATCCGCTCACCTGCGAGAGCAGCCGGGACAGGCTGTAGTGCGTGAGGTGGACCTTGGTGGTGCTGCGGTCCAACCCGGCGTGCAGGACGACGGTGTAGACGTCGTTCACCCCGCGGCTGTTGTCCTCGTCCGCCGTGATGACCACGGCGAGCCGGCCGCGCTTGAAGTCGAGTGACCGCAGCACCGGCCGGAGCATCGTGCGCAGGTAGCGGTCGGCGGTCGGCAGGCTGCAGTCGTGGGCGTCGTAGCACCGGTTGGGGATGAGCATGCCCACGTTGGGCAGCCGGTTGGCGGCGGCGTCCGCCCGGAACCGTCGGTCGTCGCGGTTGCTTCGGCGGCACTGCGCCCGCTCGTCGACGAAGTAGACCTGCGGGTTGTGCTTCACGGCGTAGCCGCGGTGCTGGTTGCCACGGAGCACGCAGGTGCCGCCCCGCATCGACTGCGCGTAGGTGCCTGCGGTGAGGCCCCGGACCGCCGCCTGACCGAACACACTTCGCCCCCGGATCCGGTGAGCCGACGGCGGCCGGTCATCAGCCACACCGAAGGTGGAGCCGCCGGCGATCGCCAGGTAGTTCGGCTCGGACGGGTGCCGGATGGCCCGGTAGTGCAACGCACGCCCGTACCGCCGACCGAGACTGTCGAGGTACGGCATCCCCTTCCGCATCTGGCCGGAGGAGTGGTTCTCCTCCACGATGACCAGCACCTTGGTCACGCCGCTGATCCTGGCGGTCGCGGCAAGGCCGGGAAGGGAGGACCCCGGGTCGGCGTGGACGGCGGCGGCCGCCTGTCGAGGTGGCACCAACCCTGCCGCGTCGGCGGAGGCCAGTGGCAGGCCGGGCAGCAGCGGCGCGGACCCGGTCAAGAGCGTCAGGGCAGCGGCGAGAACAAGGAGGCGTCGCATCAGGGCTCGTCTAGGTTCGGGGTTGGGGGAGGTCGAGGGAGGCGGGCAGTAGCCACGCCGGCTCCGCCATCGGAGGTCCTCACGCCCGACGCTACTGCAGCAGCCATCCTCGCGTGCGGCTTGTGCGCTTCTCGGCTCGCCAACCAGGATCAGGGCGGCTGGGCGCGCACCCTGGTCGAGCCCCGCTCACCTCAGGACCGTCGGTCGCCGCTCTCGTCGTCGTCGCGGTGTCGCCAGTACTGCGCCATCCGCTCCACGGCCTCGGCGTCCGGCCGGTCGTCCAGCTCGGCCAGTGCCAGTGCCAGGAGGTTTCTCAGCACGTCGGGGTCGTCCGACTCGAGCGCCTCCCGCCGCAGCAGGCTCAGGTCGTCGTCGTAAGTCACGGTCGGAGGCACTCAGCCTGCTGCAGGCATCGCAACTTGCGCCCGGGCCATCGCGTCCGGACCCAGCCGCAGCCCGTCCTCGGCCGAGACCGCCGGATGCATGTCGATCTTGAAGACATCACCCCAGGTGAAGGTGATCTCCATCAGGGCCGCGTGGTCGTCGGTCTCGAAGATGGAGAGAACGGGGACATCGGCGGACATGGGCCAGTACTCACCGATGAGCCTGACACCCTCGGGGTAGTTCCACTGGGCTCGACGACCCAGCGCACCATCGATCTGTTCCTTGCTCAAGCCCGGTTGCCATTCCAGGATCATCACGAAGAGCATGGCCTACTCCCACCATCGCGAGCCGGTGATCCGACGCTACGCCCGGCGCCGGAGAGGGGTCAACGGGCGGCCAGCGACCCAACGCGGGCCCTGGTGGCGGCTCAGGGGATCCGGCTCTCCACCTTGTTGGCCAGCAGCCACTCCCGACCGATCCGTTCCCCGACGACCCGCAGCAGCTGCGCGGCGTTGGCCATGCTCCGCGCCGGATCCGGCTCCAGGTCGGCGAGGGGGTAGACCGCCGAGATCCCGGCCTGCCGAAGCCGCGCCTGGCTGAGCAGGCTGCGACCGGCGACCGCCACTACGGGCACCCCGGCGCGAGCGGCCGCAGAGGCCACGCCCACCGGCGCCTTGCCCGCCAGCGACTGCTCGTCCAGCGACCCCTCACCCGTGACGACCAGGTCCGCGCCCCGCACGGCGATGTCGAAGTCCAGCAGGTCCAGCACCAGCTCGATGCCGGGGGCCAGGGTTGCGCCGAGCAGCGCGACGGCGGCGAACCCCGTACCACCGGCGGCGCCGGCGCCCGGATGCTCCGCCACGTCGGCACCGACCGTCCGGGCCACCAGCTCGGCCCAGGTCGTCAGCGCTGCTTCCAGCTCGGCGAGGTCCTCGGGGCCCGCACCCTTCTGCGGTCCGAACACCGCGGCCGCGCCACGCGGACCGAGCAGGGGATTGTCGACGTCGCAGGCCACGACCACCCGCACTCCGGCCAGCCGCTGCCTCAGGACGTCGACGTCGAGGGCGGCGACGTCCCGGAGGGCAGCGCCGCCACGCGGCAGGTCACGTCCTGCGCTGTCGAGCAGCCGGGCTCCGAGCGCCTGCACCATGCCGGCGCCGCCATCGGTCGAGGCACTACCGCCGATCCCGACCACCAGCTCGGTCGCACCTCGTTCGACCGCGTCGGCGATGACCTGGCCGAGACCGTAGGTCGACGCCCGCAGCGGGTCCGGTCGGCCACCCGGCAGCAGGTCCAGCCCGCAGGCCGCGGCGAGCTCGACGACGCCCCGGTGCCCGTCGAGGCCGTAGGAGGTGCGGACCGGCGCCCCGGTCGGTCCCTCGACCACGACGACCTGCTCGGTGAACCCCGCCGCCAAGGCGGCCGCTACGGTGCCATCCCCGCCGTCCGCGACCGGGAGGATGACCGTGCTCCCGTCCGGGTCGGCCGAGCGCAGCCCCTCGGCGACGGCCGCCGCCACCTCCGCAGCTGGAAGGGAGCCCTTGAACTTGTCAGGCGCGACGACGACCCGCATGACGTTCAGACCCTCCCGGTCGCCGCAGGCATCACGGGCGTGGTCACGACCCGCTCACCGGACGGCCCGACAGCCGCTCCACCCCCCGCAGCAGCGCCGAGTGGTCCAGTCCCCC
>JBJMIS010000027.1:0-14436 GCA_045806705.1 Friedmanniella sp. | reverse complement strand
GGGCCGTCGTGGTGGTGACTGTGCAGTGCTGATGCGTCTGGCTGGGTGGTCGGGCGGGGCTCAGTCCCCGTCCGACACCGTGATCTCCGAGCCGGCAGGCTCGGTGCTGTCGGTGCCTTCGGTGCCATCGGTGCCGTCGGTGCTCTGGCCGCTGCTGCCTGCGTAAGCCGGGGTACCCGCTCCGCCGGCAAGGACCGACGGGTCCTCCTCTGCCTTGGCCTGCAGCGCACCCGCGAGGCGGGCGACCTGGGCGATCGGCGCGTTGAGGAGGTAGACCGCCTGGCTGAGCGAGGCGAGCATGGCGCCCGCCATCCTGCCGAGCAGCACGTCCCGGGACTCGAGGTCCGCGAGCTTGGCGATCTCGGTCGCCTCGACCTGCCTGCCGTCGAGGACTCCGCCCTTGATGACCAGAGCGGGGTGCGCCTTGGCGAAGTCGCGCAAACCCTTGGCCGCCTCGACCACGTCGCCGTTGATGAAGGCGATGGCAGTAGGACCGACGAGAAGGTCGTCGAAGCCGTCGACCCCTGCCTCGGTCGCGGCGATCTTGGTCAGCGTGTTCTTGACCACGGCGTAGCTTGCGTTCTCGCCGAGGGAGCGCCGCAGGTCCTGCAGCTGCCTCACGGTGAGACCGCGGTACTCGGTCAGCACAGCACCCGCAGACTCCTGGAACGACTCCACGAGCTCTGCGACGTCGGCTGTCTTGTCTGGCCGCGCCATGGGTCTCCTTCCGGATGATCACTTGGTCCGGAGACTGTCGGTGCGCCCGGCGCCCGTACAACGAAAAACGCCCCGGCGCAGATGCACGGGGCGGACGCGCCCGGCTCCACGGGGGCAGCCGGACCAGCGGTTCACTCGGTGTCACCTGCGCAGGCCGCCCGCTGTGCGGGACCTTCAGCCGGCGTCCCGGGCCCGGGGGCCCGACATGCCAGCGACCGGCGGTCTCTGGTTTCAGTCGACAAATGTACGGGACTCCGGTCGCGTCGCCAAATCGGCGATTCACGTCCGATCCGTCCGCTCGGATGCTGAAATGCTCCGGTGACTTTCTCGCTGGAACCGCTGAGCAGCGTCCTCGACCAGGCCGACCGCCAGGTCCGGGGCGGCTACCCCGACTCGCGCCTGTGCCCGACGGGCTTCGACCTCCTCGACGAGGCGCTGAACGGCGGCTTCCGGTCCGGTGAGCTGGTGCTGCTCGGCGGGCCGCAGGGGCTGGGCAAGACGACCTGGGCGCTTCAGGTCGCCCGGCACGCGGTGCGGCTCGGGCGGCCGGTCGTGATGCTGTCCTACGAGCACGACCTGCAGACACTGCTGGTCCGGCTGGTCGCGCTCGAGGCCGGGCAGATCGGCGGCATCGTGGCCCCGAGCGTCAACCGGATCCGCGCGTCGTTCGAGGCTGCGGACGGCCGCCTCGGCTCGTTGGTCGACCGGCTCGCGGACACCGAGTGCGGTGTCGATGCCCTCGAGGTCGTCGCCGGGTACGGCGACCGGATGCTGCTGCACCGCGCCACCGGCACCAGCACCGGCCTGGCGGAGATCGCCGAGGCCATCCGACAGGTCCGCGACCGCACCGGTGAGGCGCCCCTCGTCGTCGTCGACTACCTGCAGAAGGTGCACGTCGAGGACGCCGTCGGCGAGGAGGACCGGACCCGGGCCGTCGGCGAGGGCCTCAAGGACCTGGCGCTGGACCACGACGTGCCGATCCTCGCGGTGGTGGCCATGGACAAGGAGGGCCTGCTGTCCGGCAAGCGGCTGCGCGCGGGCAACGTGCGCGGCTCCTCGGCGCTGGCCTACGAGGCGGACACGGTGCTGATGCTCAACAACAAGTTCGACGTGGTCGCCCGGCACCACCTCGTCTACAGCATGGGCAACGTGGAGACGTTCCGGAACTGGGCCGTGCTGAGCGTCGAGAAGAACCGCAACGGCCGGGCCGGGGTGGACCTGGAGTTCCTCAAGCGCTTCGAGCAGTGCCGGTTCGAGAGCAAGGGCCGGGTGGTCACCGAGCAGCTGGTCGACGACCGGGTGTTCGTGGAGTAGCAGCCGGCCCCAGCCCTACGTACACACCCCCAGCGTTGCAACGCTGGGGGTGTGTCGCCGAAGTGGCAGCCGGTCAGGACTCGTCGTCGGCGGTGATGTTGCGGGTCTTGTTCGGGTCGACCTGGATGCCCGGACCCATCGTCGTGGAGACCGTGACCTTCTTCAGGTAGCGCCCCTTGGAGCTGGCGGGCTTGAGCCGCAGCACCTCCTCGAGGGCGGCCGCGTAGTTCTCCGCCAGCTGGGCCTCGCCGAAGGAGGCCTTGCCGATGATGAAGTGCAGGTTCGCGTGCCGGTCGACCCGGAACTCGATCTTGCCGCCCTTGATGTCGGAGACGGCCTTCGCCACGTCGACCGTCACCGTGCCGGTCTTGGGGTTCGGCATCAGACCGCGCGGGCCGAGGACCCGGCCGAGGCGGCCGACCTTGCCCATCAGGTCCGGCGTCGCCACGACGGCGTCGAAGTCGAGGTAGCCGCCGGCCACCTTCTCGATCAGCTCGTCCGAGCCGACCTCGTCGGCACCTGCGGCCTCAGCCGCAGCCGCGCGGTCGCCGGTGGCGAAGACGATGACCCGCGCCGTCTTCCCGGTGCCGTTGGGCAGGTTGACCGTGCCGCGGACCATCTGGTCAGCCTTGCGGGGGTCGACGCCGAGCCGCATCGAGACGTCCACGGTCTCGTCGAACTTCGCCGTGGTGTTGGCCTTGGCGAAGTTCATCGCCTCGGCGGGGGCGTAGAGCTTGCTGTCGTCGATCTTCTCCGCGACTGCGGAGTAGGACTTGCTGCGCTTCATGTCTGGTTCCTTTCACCAGGTGTGGTGCGAGCCGCGCCGGCTCTCCCACGGGTTCCAATGGGGGTGGTGCTGGTCGTGCTGTCTCGCGGCCCTTCGAGAAGCTCAGGGAGCCTCACTCGACCGACGCCGGAGATCGCGCCGGTCTCGAAAGGAACAGCGACAGGAACGTGCTTTTTGTTCCTGTTGCTGAGACGTCGAGACCGGGTTCGAGCGATCTCCGCAGGCGAAGCGGAGCGAGCCCATGAACAGCGACTACTCAGATACCGTGACGCCCATGCTGCGGGCGGTGCCCTCGACGATCTTCATGGCCGCGTCGACGTCGTTGGCGTTCAGGTCGGGCAGCTTCGTCGTGGCGATCTCACGGACCTGGTCACGGGTGATCCGGCCGACCTTGGTGGTCTGCGGAACGCTGGAGCCCTTGGTCACGCCGGCGGCCTTCTTGATCAGCTCGGCTGCCGGCGGCGTCTTCGTGACGAAGGTGAAGGTCCGGTCCTCGAAGATCGTGATCTCGACGGGGATGACGTTGCCGCGCTGGGACTCGGTCGCGGCGTTGTAGGCCTTGCAGAACTCCATGATGTTCACGCCGTGCGGACCGAGGGCGGTACCGACCGGCGGGGCCGGTGTGGCCGCACCAGCGTTCAAGGCGACCTTGACGAGGGCCGCGACCTTCTTCTTGGGAGGCATTGCGATGGGTCCTTCTGGGTGTGCGGCGGGCGGTCGCCCGTCGCGGTGGTCGTGCCGGGACGGGTTGACCCGGCGTGGGTGGTTGGTCGGGCCGAGCCCGACCGACCTCAGACCTTCTGGATCTGAGGGAAGGTGAGGTCGACCGGGGTCTCCCGACCCAGGATCTCGACCAGGGCCTTGAGCCGCTGGTTGTTGACGTTGATCTCGGTGATCGTGGCGTGCACCCCGGCGAACGGCCCGTCGACCACCATCACGGAGTCCCCGACAGCGAAGTCGGCCACCTCGACCTTCTTCTTGCGGCGGCTCGGGGTGTCGCTGCCGGCGGTGGCCGCGGCGACGACAGCGGGTGCCAGCATCTTCTCGACCTCGTCGAGGCTCAACGGCACCGGCGAGTTCGAGTGGCCGACGAAGCCGGTCACCGACGGCGTGTGCCGCACCGTCGACCAGGACTCGTCGGTCAGGTCCATCCGGACCAGCACGTAGCCGGGCAGCACCGTCCGCTTGATCTGCTTGCGCTGACCGTTGCGGATCTCGGTGACCTCCTCGGTGGGCACCACGATCTCGTAGATGTAGTCCTCCATGTTCAGCGAGGACACCCGGTTCTCGAGGTTCTGCAGCACCCGGTTCTCCATCCCGGAGTAGGTGTGCACCACGTACCAGTCGCCGAGCTTGCTGCGCAGCTCGCTGCGGAAGGCCTCCAGCGCGTCGTGGCCGGCGACGGACTCGGGCTCGTCATCCTCCTCGTCCTCGGGCTCGGGCTCGGCGGCCTCACCGAAGTTGAGGTCGATGTCGTCGTCGGTACCGGCCGTGGTGGGTGCCGAGGAGCCGCCGAAGTCGAGGTCGATGCCCTCGTCCTCGGGACGGGCGGTGTAGGTGCCGAGATCGATGTCGAAGTCGTCGGCGGTGCGGTCGTTCCTACCCTCCAGCGGCTCCGCGTTCTGCCGCGGCTCTTCGGCTGAGAAGGTGTCTGACACGTCGATATCTCCGTCACTAGTGGGGGTTGGGGTCATCAGCTGAAGACCCGGAAGAGCGCCCAGCCAAAGCCGAGGTCCAGCAGGCTCACGTAGGCGATCACGAAGAGCACGAACACCAGGACGACCACGAAATAGTTCAGCAGCTGCTGACCGGTCGGGTAGACGACCTTGCGCAGCTCGCCGACGGACTCGCGCACGAAGGTGACCGGACCCGTCCGTCCCTGCTTGTCCGGCCGGTTCCGAGACGGGGTGGGTGCGCCCTTGGTGCGCGGCGCCGGCCGGCGCTCACGCGTGCGGCCGACCTCGCGGCCGACAGCACCGGCCGGGACCGGCTCCAAGGCGTCGTTGTCGGACTCGCGGTCGCTGGCTCCGTCGCCGTGCCGGTGACCGTCCAGGTCGGCCACGTCGGGCCGACCGGCGGTGTCGGCGCCGGAGGCGGCGAGCTCGTCGCCGGTGGGCTCCCGGCTCTCCGCCACCTCGCGGTCGGCGGTGCCGTCAGCCGCGTCCGCCCGCAGGGCGTGCGAACCGGAGGAAGGGGTGGAGCGGCCTTCGAGGGTCGGCTCGTCGACCGTCCCCTCCTCATCCTTGTCTGCCACGTGCGACCTTCCCTTGCGTTGATCTGACGACCGGTCCGGCATCAGCCGTGCAAGGCAGCCGGACGCGACTTCGCAGGGCAAGAGGGACTTGAACCCCCAACCTTCGGTTTTGGAGACCGATGCTCTGCCAGTTGAGCTATTGCCCTTCGCGGTGTCGGACCCCGTGCCCCGCACCTCCCTGAGGGCGCACGGAAACACTGGTGTTCGTCACCAAGAGGTCGAGTGTACTGAGGTTTCGCGCCCGAGTCGAACCGGGCACGGGCCTCGAACCCGCCCCCAGAACCTGCTCGTCCGAGGTTACCCGACCGATGGCGACCGGCCAGGCTTCGGGCAAAAGGAGTTGCCGGTCGGACATCCGGACGGGGATCCTGCGGCCATGGCGCCGCTCACCGATCTCGCCGCGGGCGCGGTCGTCGGGCTGGCGGTCGCGATGCCTGTCGGCGCTGTCGGCACCTACCTGCTGGCGCTGGCGGCGCGCAGCCCGTGGCGCACCGCGGCCGCCGGGGCACTGGGGGTGGCCACCGTCGACGGGGCCTACGCGGTCCTCGCGGCCGCGGGTGGGCTCGGTGTCCGCCGCTGGATCGGACGCAGCGGGCAGACGCTGACGCTCGTCGCGGCTCTCGTGCTTGTCGCGGTCGCGCTGTGGACGGGGTGGTCCGCAGTGCTGCGCTTCCGCCGTCCGGCGGGCGCCGGGCCCGGCGCGCCTCTCGCCCCCCGGCGGGCCTACGTCCTGCTGGTGGCGATGACCGTGGTCAACCCGGCGACGCTGGTCACCTTCGTGGCGGTCGTGCTGGCCCGCGACAGCTCGGCCACGCCCGCCGGGCTGACCGTCGCGCTGTTCGCCACCGGCGCCTTCCTGGCCTCGGCGTGCTGGCAGCTGCTGCTCGTCGGCGGCGGCTCCCTGCTCGGCCGGCTGCTCCGGGGAGCGAGGGGTCAGCTGGGGGTCGGGCTGGCCTCCGCTGCGGTGATGCTCGGGCTGGCGCTCGGACTGGTGCTCGAGTAAGGCGCCGGAGCGGTTCCTACTCCTCCTCGCCGAGCCGCTGCTCGACCGCGGCCAGCAGCACGCAGGTGGCGAGACCGTCGATCGCGGCGGCGACGGAGTCGGGGCTGGGCATCGTCGGGGCGATCCGGATGTTGCGGTCCCGCGGGTCCTTGCCGTAGGGGAAGGCAGCGCCGGCGCCGGTCATCGCGATCCCCGCCTCCTTGGCGAGCCCGACCACTCGGGTGGCGGTGCCGTCCGCCACGTCCAGACTGATGAAGTAGCCGCCGTCGGGGTCGGTCCAGGTCGCCGCCTCGTACTCCCCCAGCCGCTCGGTGAGGATCTTGGTGACCAGCTCGAACTTCGGCGCGATGATCGCGCGGTGCGCGCGCATCAGCTCCCGCACCCCGTCCGGGCTCTTGAGCAGCCGCACGTGGCGGAGGTGGTTGACCTTGTCCGGGCCGATCGTCCGCTTGGCCAGGTGCTGGAGGTACCAGGCGACGTTCGCCGGCGACGAGGCGAAGAAGGACACCCCTGCGCCGGCGAAGGTGATCTTCGAGGTCGAGGCGAACAGGAGGACCCGGTTCGGGTGGCCCGCCTCGGCGGCCATCCCGAGCACGTCCAGCGCCGGGGTCTCCACCTCGGTGAGGTGGTGCACGGCGTAGGCGTTGTCCCAGAAGATCCGGAAGTCCGGCGCCGCCGTCGGCATCGAGACCAGCTCCCGCGTCACCTCCTCGGTGTAGACCGCCCCGTTCGGGTTCGCGTAGGTGGGTACCACCCAGATGCCCTTGACGCTCGGGTCGTCGGCCACCAGGCTCCGGACGAGCTCGAGGTCGGGGCCGTGCTGACCGAGGGGCACGGGAACCATCCGGATCCCGAACTGCTCGCACAGCGCGAAGTGCCGGTCGTAGCCGGGGACCGGGCAGAGGAAGGTGACCGGACCCTGCGACCACGGCTGGGCCGAGTCGACCGTGCCCAGCAGCAGCGAGAACACCAGGGTGTCGTGCATCACCGCGAGGCTGGCGTTGTCACCGGCCACCAGCTGGTCGACGGGCACGTTGAGCAGCGGCGCGAAGATCTCCCGCAGCTCGCGCAGACCCTGGGTCCCCCCGTAGTTGCGCACGTCCGTGCCGGTCGCGTCGCGGTAGTCGCCCTCACCCGGCAGGCTCAGCAGCCGGTTGGACAGGTCCAGCTGCTCCGGGGACGGCTTCCCGCGGGTCAGGTCGAGCTTGAGCCCCCGGGCCACCAGCTTCTCGTAGGCGGCGGTCTGCTCGGCGTGCAACGCGACGAGCTCGTCGCGGCTCAGCGCGGACAACGACATGAGGAACTCTCCTGGGGTTTTCGGGCCTCGACCACTCTAGCGGGGCCGGCGCGAACGCCGTCCGGCCCGAGCCTCGCCGTCTAGAGTCTGGGCATGACCGGGAACTCCAACGTCGCCGGCTGGGTCGCCGACCGAGCCGTCTCGGATCCGCACCTGCCGGCCATCCGGCAGGGCGACACCATCCTCAGCTACGCCGCCCTCGACGGCGCCGCGTCCCGCTTGGCCACCCTGCTGGCCGCCCAGGGCGTGCGGCCGGGTGACCGGGTCGCGCTGATCATGCCCAACGTGGCGTACTTCCCCATCGCCTACTACGCCATCCTGCGGCTCGGAGCGGTCGTGGTGCCGATGAACCCGCTGCTGCGGGCCGGGGAGATCGCCTTCGCCTGGTCAGACTCCGGCGTCGAGGTCGCCGTCGTCTTCCCGCTGTTCGCCGAGCAGGCGCAGCAGGCGGCGAGCACGACCGGCACGAAGGTGATCGTCACGGTCCCGCAGGAGTTCGAGCGGCGGCTGACCGAGACCGAGCCGACCGAGGACGTGGCGCAGGTGTCCGCGACCGACAGCGCCGTCATCCTCTACACCTCCGGCACCACCGGGCAGCCCAAGGGCGCCGACCTCTCGCACGCCAACCTGCGCAGCAACGCGCTGACCACCATCCAGACGTTGATGCCGAACGGTCCGGGCGACGTCTTGTTCGGCGGGCTCCCGCTGTTCCACTCGTTCGGCCAGACCTGCGGCCTGAACGCGGCGATGGCCGGTGGGGCGTGCCTGGCGCTGCTGCCCAAGTTCGACGCCGAGCAGGCGCTCCGGATGGTGGCGGAGGACCGCATCACGATCTTCCTCGGGGTCCCGACGATGTACGTCGCACTGCTCGGGGTGAAGGAACCTGAGCGCTTCGACACCAGCACCATCAAGATCGGGGCGTCCGGGGGCGCGTCGCTGCCGGTCCAGGTGCTCAACGGCGTCCAGCAGCGGTTCGGCTTCACGCTGCTGGAGGGCTACGGGCTCTCCGAGACCTCCCCGGTCGCCTCCTTCAACCATCCCGACCGTCCCACCAAGCCGGGCTCGGTCGGCACCCCGATCCGCGGCGTCGAGTTCGCGCTGCACGACGAGGACGGCAACGAGCTGCCCGACGGTGAGGTCGGCGAGATCGTCATCCGCGGTGAGAACGTGATGAAGGGCTACTGGAACCGGCCGGAGGCGACGACCGAGGCGATGCGCGGCGGCTGGTTCCACACCGGCGACCTCGCCACCCGGGACGCCGACGGCTACTACTTCATCGTCGACCGCAAGAAGGACATGATCATCCGGAACGGGTTCAACGTGTACCCGCGGGAGGTCGAGGAGGTCCTCTACACCCATCCGGCCGTGGCCGAGGCCGCCGTCTTCGGCATCCCCGACCAGGCCCGGGGTGAGGAGGTCGCCGCTCTGGTCACGCTCAAGGACGGCGCCGCCGCCACCCCGGAGGAGCTGCGGGACTTCGTGGCCCAGCGGATCGCGGCCTACAAGTACCCGCGCGTCATCCGGCTCGGTGAGCTGCCCAAAGGTCCCACCGGGAAGATCCTCAAGCGCGAGATCACGTTCGACGGCTGATCCCATGCCCCCGGGGCGGCGGAACCCGCCCACCACGCCCCGGGGGCCAGGACTCAGTCGTCCTGCCGGAGGGCGGTGACGGCGGAGTGGCCGGCGAGAGCGATCCGGTCGCCCTCGACGGAGACCTTGCCGACGCTGACCAGGGTCTCCACCGGCCCGCCGACCTGCACCTCGCTCGGGGTGTCACTGAAGTTGGCCACGATCACCACGTCCCCGCGCTCGAGCTTCAGCCAGCCCTCCTCCTCGTTCGCCGTCGCCTCACCGTGGTCGAAGCGGGGGTCGGTGAGGTCCGGGTAGCTGCGACGGATCCTGAGCAGCTCGGTGTTCAGGGCCAACAGCGCGGCGTGCTGGCCCGACTCGGGTTCGGACCAGTCCAGCTTGGACCTGGTGAAGGTCTCCGGGTCCTGGGGGTTGGGCACGTTCGAGGTGTCCCAGTCCATCTCCGCGAACTCCTCCAGCCGGCCCTTGGCCACGGCCTCCCCCAGCTCCGGCTCCGGGTGGGAGGTGAAGAACTGCCAGGGGGTGGCGGCGCCCCACTCGTCGCCCATGAAGACCATCGGCGTGAACGGGCTGAGCAGCGTGATCATGGCGGCGATCCCCAGCTGGTCGGCGTCGACCTTGCTCGACAGCCGGGCGCCGGTGGCGCGGTTGCCGATCTGGTCGTGGTTGTCCCAGCAGACGACCAGTCGCCAGGTCGGCGTCCGCAGGGTGTCGATCGGGTGGCCGTGCGAGCGGTGCCGGAAGCTCGACTTGGTCCCGTCGTGGAAGTAGCCGGCGTCGAACACCTTGCCCAGCGCGCTGAGGGAGCTGAAGTCGGCGTAGTAGCCGCTGGTGTCCCCGGTGAGGCTGACGTAGAGCGCGTGGTGGAAGTCGTCGCTCCACTGGGCGGTCAGCCCGTAGCCGCCGCCCTCACGTGCCGTGATCAGCCGTGGGTCGTTGAGGTCGGACTCCGCGATCAGGGGCAGCGGCCGGCCGACGAAGGCGCTGAGCGCCTCCACCTCCACCGCCATCTCTTCGAGGAGGTGCATCGCACGGGTGTCGGCCAACGCGTGCACCGCGTCCAGCCGGAGACCGTCGACGTGGAAGTCGCGCAGCCACATCAGCACGTTGTCGATGATGTAGCGCCGCACCTCGTCGGACTCGGGCCCGTCGAGGTTCGGCGACTCCCCCCAGGTGTTCACCCCGGCCGCGTTCAGGTAGGGGCCGAACTCCGGCAGGTAGTTCCCGCTGGGACCGAGGTGGTTGTAGACCACGTCCTGGATCACCGCCAGCCCGCGCTGGTGGCAGGCGTCGACGAAGCGCTGGTAGTTCTCGGGACCGCCGTAGGCCTCGTGCACCGTGTACCAGAGGACCCCGTCGTAGCCCCAGTTGTGGTTGCCGTTGAAGTCGTTCACCGGCAGCAGCTCGACGAAGTCGATGCCCAGGTCGACCAGGTGGTCGAGCTTGTCGATCGCGGCGGCCAGCGTGCCTTCGGGAGTGAAGGTGCCGACGTGCATCTCATAGATGACGCCGCCGGCCAGCTGCCGGCCGGTCCACCTCTCGTCCTGCCAGGGATAGGCGGTGGCGTCGTAGGTCCGGGACCAGCCGTGGACGCCTTCCGGCTGACGCTGCGAGCGGGGGTCCGGGAGCACCCTCTCCGAGCCGTTCAGCACGTAGCCGTAGTCGAACTCACCGACGCCGTCCTGCGGCAGCGGCGCGCTGGGGCGCCACCAGCCCTCCTCGTCGCGCTCCATCGGGATCCGGCTCTCACCGCTCGGGCTGGCAGACCCCACCGGACGGATCCTCAGCTCGACCGACTCCGGTTTCGGAGCCCAGACGGCGAAGTCGAAGGAAGTCATAGTTCACACCCCACAAGTACTGGTTCAGGCACCAAGGTGATGCCGAAAGAGCTCTCCACCCCGGCGCGGATCTGCCGGGCGAGGTCGAGGACATCGTCCGCAGTGGCGGCACCGCGGTTGGTCAGGGCGAGAGAGTGTTTGCTGGATACCCGTGCCGGGCCCTCGCCGAAACCTTTGCCGAAGCCGGCGTGGTCGATCAGCCAGGCCGCGCTGGTCTTGACCCGCCCGTCCGGCTGCGGGAACCGCGGCGCTCCCGCCGGCAGGGCCTCGGCGCGCTCGGCGTCCAGCACCGGGTTGGTGAAGAAGGAGCCGGCGCTCCAGCTGTCGGTGTCGGCGTCGTCGAGCACCATCCCCTTGCCCCGGCGCAGCTGCAGCACTGCCGCCGCGACCTCCCGGGCCGGCACCCGGGCGCCGACCTCGACCCCGAGGGCGCGGGCCAGTTCCGGGTAGCGGATCGGGGCCGACAGCGAGCCCAGCCGCAGCTGGAAGGTGACCGAGAGCACGAGGTAGCGGCCCAGCTCGTTCTTGAAGCGCGAGGACCGGTAGCCGAACCCGCACTCGACGGCGAAGAAGGTCCGGACCCGACCGGTCGAGCGGTCGAGCGTGCGGACGGTGGTGATCAGCTGGCTGACCTCGGTGCCGTAGGCGCCCACGTTCTGGATCGGCGTGGCACCGACGAGACCGGGAATGCCGGCCATCGTCTCCAGCCCGCTGAACTCCTGCTCGAGGGTGGAGGCCACGAAGGCGTCCCACGGCTCCCCCGCCGCCACCGTCAGCACGGCACCGGAGCAGGAGGCCACGTCGCTGTCGATGCCACGGGTGGCGACCTTGACGACGGTGCCGTCGAACCCTGAGTCGGCCACGAGCAGGTTCGAGCCGCCGCCGAGGATGAGCACCGGCTCCCCGGCCGCATCCAGGTCCCGTACCGCCTGCACCAGGTCGCCCTCGGTCTCAGGCGTCAGCATCCGCCGCACCGGGCCGCCCACCCGGAGAGTGGTGTGGGCGGCCAGCCGCTCCGGAGCGGCGCTGGTCACCTCAAGCACCGAGATCCACCTCGGCGCGGGCCGCACCCAGCACCTTCTGCCCGTCGCAGACCGCGTCGATGCTCACCGTCACCAGACTGCCCTCGACCGCAGACACCGACCCGCTGAAGACCACCTCCGCACCCTCGGCGTCGTCGGGGACCACCACGGGCTTGGTGAAACGGACGAAGTAGGAGCGGACCCGCGCGGGGTCGCCCACCCAGTCGGTCACCACCCGCAGCCCGGTGCCCATCGTGAGCAGGCCGTGGGCGATCACCCCGGGCAGCCCGACCCGGGCGGCGAAGTAGTCGGAGTGGTGGATCGGGTTGAAGTCGCCGGAGGCACCGGCGTAGCGGACCAGGTCGGTCCGGGTGAGCCGGACGGTGAGCGGCGGCAGGGCGGTCCCGACCTCGACGGTCCCGACCTCGACGGCGGCGGGCTCGACGCTGCTGCTCACGGGCTGACCTCCCGGCCATGGAAGAAGGTGGCACTCGCCGTGCAGACGGGCTCGCCGGCCAGCGTCCGCAGCGCGACCGAGGCCGAGATGATGTCGGTGGCACCCCGGCTGCGGACCTTGTCGATGGTGAGGGTCGCCTGCACCCGGTCCCCGACCTTGAGCAGCCGGGTGAACTCGAAGCGCTGGTCCCCGTGGATGACGCGGCGCAGCGCGAGGCCCAGCTCGGGGTCGTCGAACATGGACTGCCAGGCGCTGCCGGTGAGAACGGCCGCGAAGGTGGGCGGGGCGACGGCGTCGGCACCGAAGTGCCGGGAGTGGCCCTCACCCAGCGCACGGGCGAACTCGGCGACCTTCGCTGCCGACACCTCGTACGGCGGCGTCGGCGGGTACTGCCGGCCGACGTGGGCTTCGGAGATGGCCATGCGTCCAACGCTAACGGAGTTCCGCCCCCAGCCGCGCACGCTCGTAGCGGCGCAAGACCAGCGGCGCCGCGAGGTCCCCGAGCGTCGGCACCATCGTCCAGCCGCGCTCGCCGGCGACCGTGGCGAGGGGGTCGAGCAGCAGGCCCGGGGACAGGAACAGCGGGACCACAGCCAGCGGTTCGGCCAGTTCGGGCAACACGGTCGACGCGCGCGGCTCCGTGGTGGCGAAGGCCGCCCGCACGGCCCCCTCCCGGTGCCGGTCCAGCCGCGCGGCCAGGTCGTGCACAGCCTGGTTCGCCGCCGGGTTGGAGGAACCGACGGCGTAGAGCAGCACCGACGCCGAGCCCGGTACGCCGGCCTCAGCCATCCCGGTCCGCAGCAGGTCCTCCACATCGGGACCGGTGCCGAGGATGTCGGCGACCAGCAGCTCCAGCCCCGTCTCCGCCGCCGCGTGCTGCACGGCCTCGGGCACGTCGACGGTGGCGTGGAACGCCACGGTGAACAGCAGCGGGACCACGACGGCACGCCGCTGGCCGGCGGCGACCAGGCCGTGGGCGGCGGTCAGCAGGTCCGGTTCAGCCAGGTCCAGGAACGCCGGTCGCGCCACCAGCGCGCCGGTCCGGGCCACGACCTCCATCAGCTGCTCGATGGCGCGGGAGCCCTCGGCGTGCCGGCTGCCGTGCGCCAGGCCGATGAGAGCCGGCCGGTCCTCGGCGGCTGTGGAAACCAAAGAGCCGTCCGCAGCTGCGGACGGCTCTGGGGTGGTGCGACCGGCACCGGACACAGCGGGGACGCTCAGCGGGTTTCGCGGTGCGCGGTGTGGCTGTGACAGCGCGGGCAGAACTTCTTCAGCTCGAGCCGGTCGGGGTCGTTGCGCCGGTTCTTCTTGGTGATGTAGTTGCGCTCCTTGCACTCGACACACGCGAGCGTGATCTTGGGGCGAACGTCGGAGCTCTTGCTGGCCACGGCTTGTCCTCTGGTAGTACGTCGTCTTTGCGCAGTAGCGGGGGCGGGATTCGAACCCGCGACACCACGATTATGAGCCGTGTGCTCTAACCACCTGAGCTACCCCGCCACGGGGGACACGGCCTGGTCCTCAAGCGTACTGTCGCACGAAATCGGTACCGCGGCTGTGCCAGAGCCCCTTTACGGAATCGAACCGTAGACCTTCTCCTTACCATGGAGACGCTCTGCCGACTGAGCTAAAGGGGCCGGTGGGTGACACCGACGGAGAACTCTACACAGGCTCCTCGGTCTCGCTGAAATTGCCGCAGCCAGGCGCTGATCAGTCGTGGATCCGGGCGAACGGGACCGCTTCCTCGAGCTCGTAGGCGAGCTCGATCAGGGTGGCCTCGCGACCCGCTGCGGCGCCGAACATCATGCCCTGAGGGAGCCCGGTCCGGGTGGTCGCCAGGGGCAGGGAGATGGCCGGGTCGCCGGTCGCGTTCTGGAGCGGGGTGAACGCCACCCAGTCCATGATCCGGTCCATGACGAGCTCGTAGTCCCGGGTCGGGTCGAGCCAGCCGATCTCGGGCGTCTCGCTCGCCAGGGTCGGCGTCAGCGTGACGTCGTACCGCTGGAAGAACTCCTCGGACGCGAGGCGACTGCGGCGCAGCCGGCGGATCGCCCCCGGCATCCGGTGCAGGCGGCGGCGGGCGTAGGCGGCCAGTCCGTGGGTGATGTGGTCGAGGTGGTCCGGCGCCCAGGAGCCGCCGTGGTGACGGCGGCCGTTGCG
>JBJMIS010000026.1:0-67008 GCA_045806705.1 Friedmanniella sp. | reverse complement strand
TGTCGTCGTACTGCAGGCCCGGGTCGGCGCACTCCCACGCGGCCTCCGCCATGCTGCGGAACAGCTGCTTGGCGTCGACGGTGTCGATCACCTCATTGGTCATCCGCGCCCGCAGACCGAACTGCGAGCCGGACTGCACCGCGCGCATGAACTCGTCGGAGACGCGCACCGAGTTGTTGGCGTTCTGGTACTGGACGCTGGTGATGTCCTTGCCACCGAGGTCCATGTCGTAGCCGGCGTCGCGCAGCGCGCGGATCTTGTCCTCCTCGCGCGCCTTGGTCTCGATGAACTCCACGATGTCGGGGTGGTCGATGTCGAGCACGACCATCTTGGCCGCGCGGCGGGTGGCGCCACCGGACTTGATGGTCCCGGCCGAGGCGTCGGCGCCGCGCATGAAGCTGACCGGCCCGGACGCGGTGCCGCCCGAGGAGAGCAGCTCCTTCGACGAGCGGATGCGGGAGAGGTTGAGGCCCGCGCCGGAGCCCCCCTTGAAGATCAGCCCCTCCTCCCGATACCAGTTCAGGATCGAGTCCATCGAGTCGTCGACGGAAAGGATGAAGCAGGCGCTGACCTGCTGCGGCGACTTCGTGCCGACGTTGAACCAGACCGGGGAGTTGAACGAGAAGTACTGGTGCAGCAGCATCCAGGTCAGCTCGTGCTCGAAGACCTCCGCGTCCGCCGGGGTGGCGAAGTAGCCGTAGTCCTCCCCCGCCTTGCGGTAGGTCAGCACGACACGGTCGATGAGCTGGCGCAGGCCTTGCTCACGGGCCTGCGTGCCGAGGGCGCCGCGGAAGTACTTGGTGGTGACGATGGTGGAGGCGTTCACGCTCCAGAAGTCGGGGAACTCCACCGCCTTCTGCTCGAAGACGACCTCGCCGGTCTTCCAGTTCGTCTGGACGACGTCCCGGCGCTCCCAGACCACGTCGTCGTACGGGTGGACACCCTCGGTGGTGAAGACGCGGTCGATGGTCAGGCCTGCGGTCTTGCCGCGGCCCGGCCGCCTCGCGCCGGCGCGGCCGTCCGACCCTGCGTCCGAGCGTCCGTTCGCCGAACGAGCGGTTTCGGTCATGTGGTGCCTTCCTGTGCTGCCCGGCGGTCCTGCTGGGCGGTGCTGACGGTTGGGTTTCCCCCGAGCTGCTTGATGTGGCTGCGTCGCCGTCCACCGGCTGAGTCGGGCCTGGTGGTCGGGATCGCTGTCGTGCTGTGGAGCGATGAGGTTGGAACCGGGGCTGGGCTCACGCAGGCCTTCCCCAGCCACGCGAACCCTGCCCCGGGGTCTGAGGGAGGGCTACGGCGGGCCCTTCCGGCCTGGGGTGAGCTTGTGCGGGACGAACGACGCCACGGTGCTGTCGGCCACCGGGTCCGGGATCAGTGGCTCGATGCCGGTCGGGTCCTGCTCAACCCGGAGCAGGGCGATCTCGGCCTCGAAGTCGTCCACGGACCGGAACTGCCGGTAGACGCTGGCGAAGCGGAGGTAAGCCACCTGGTCGAGGTCGCGGAGCGGACCGAGAATCGCGACCCCCACCTCGTCCGCCGGCACCTCCGGCTGCCCTGAGGCACGCAGCGAGTCCTCCACCAGCTGCCCGAGCCGTGCCAGCTGATCCTCGGTGACGGGCCGACCCTTGCAGGCCTTGCGAACGCCGCTGATCACCTTGTCACGGAGGAAAGGCTCGACCACCCCGCTCCGCTTCACCACCACCAGCTGCATCTGCTCGACTGTCGTGAAGCGACGCTCGCAGGCAGGGCACTGGCGACGACGGCGGATGCTGCCGCCGTCCTCAGCGGTCCGCGAGTCGAGCACTTTCGAGTCGTTGTGCCGGCAGTATGGGCAGTGCATCTCCGGCTCCTCTCGCCTCGTCGAACGGCGTCCTTGGGGACAACCTTGTGCAGATCGTGTGGATCCTGCTGTGGATCAGTGTGCGTAACCGACCACAACTTGTGGATGAATGACACGCCTGTAACTACTACATCTAGAGCCTACGTCGGAGGGCGACCGTCTGCAAGACGTCGAGCGCCGGTCGTCGACGTGTCGTCAAGGTCGGCCGCCGAGAGCCGTGGGTGAGAAAGTTCCTCACCCGCCGACCGTGACAAAGGCGGGTTGTGGGAGGTAGGTTCCGAGCTCCCGGGGGTGGGAAAGCGTGGCACAGCGCTGCCCAAGTCCGGATCAAAACTTCACCTCAGGAGCTCGTCATACCTGCACTCGTTCGTTCCCCCCGAACGGTCCTTGGTGCAGTGGTGGTCGGTCTGACCATCACCGCCCTCACCGGTACCTATGGCGCCAGCGCCGCGCCGCCCTCGATCGCCCGCGCCAAGCCGGTACCCCTGGAGCTGCATCCGCAGCCCGTCGCCGCCGGCGCCAAGCTCAGCCCCCGGCTGTCCGACAACCCTGGCAAGCTCCAGACCGTCTTCGTCCAGCTCCGCGGAGCAGGGTCGGCGGACGCCGCCGCCTCCGCCCGTTCGCTGGGGCGCAGTGCTCAGGCTGCCGGCGAGGTCGGGCGCGAGCGACGGGCGGCCGTCGCCCGCACCGCCGACGCCGTGGTAGCCGCCGCCGAGGCTGCGGACAGCTCCACCACCAAGCTCTTCGAGACCCGGAACAGCGTCCCGGGCGTCGGGATGCGAGCCACCGTCAAGACGCTCGCCTCCGTTGCGCGACGCCCTGACGTCGTCAAGATCACACCGGTCTCGGAACGGACCATCAACAACGCCTCCGCCGCACAGCTGACCAAGGTCCTCAAGACCTGGCAGAAGACCGGGCAGACCGGCAAGGGCGTCAGCATCGGCGTCATCGACACCGGCATCGACTACACCCACGCCGACTTCGGCGGGCAGGGCACCGCGGCGGCCTACGAGGTCGCGCACACCACGGCGGCCTCCGGACAGCCGTGGACGCCGACCGCCAAGGTGGTCGGCGGCTACGACTTCGCCGGCGACTCCTACAACGCCGACTCCGCGAACCTGGCTGACCAGATCCCGCGTCCCGACCCCAACCCGCTGGACTGCCAGGGCCACGGCACCCACGTCGCCGGCACGGCAGCCGGGGTGGGCGTCGAAGCCAACGGGAAGCCGTTCACCGGCGACTACCGGACCTTGACGGCGTCGAAGCTCGACGCCTTGAAGATCGGTCCCGGGATGGCGCCGAGCGCCTCGCTCTACGCCCTGCGCGTCTTCGGCTGCACGGGCAGCAGCAACCTCGTCCTGCCGGCTCTGGACTGGGCCCTGGACCCGAACGGCGACGGCAACCCGGCGGACCACCTCGACATCGTCAACCTCTCCCTCGGCTCTGACTTCGCACCGGCGGACGACCCCGAGAACGCGGTGATCGACAACCTGGCCAAGCACGGGGTGCTGCCGGTCGTCGCCGCCGGCAACGCGGGCGACTTCACCGACGCGAATGGCAGCCCGGGTAACGCGACCCGCGCTCTGACGGTCGCGAGCTCGGTGGACCCGCGGAACGTCGTGGACGGCCTCCGGGTCGAGGCACCCAGCACCCTGGCCGGCGTACAGGCAGGACAGAACTCGGTGGACTACCCCTGGGCCACCGCGGCTGACGTGAGCGGCACCGTGAGCACCCTCAGCGCGGCCGACAACCTGGACGGCTGTGACCCGCTCTCCCCCGCCGATGCGGCTCGGGTGGTCGGCAAGGTCGCCTGGCTCGAGTGGGACGACAACGCAGCGACCCGCGCCTGCGGGTCGGGGGACCGGAGCAAGAACGTCGCGGCGGCCGGAGCGATCGGCGCTCTCTTCACCTCCCAGGCGACGAGCGAGTTCGCCGGCGGCATCGCGGGCAGCAAGGAGATCCCCGTCTTCCAGCTGACCGGGCCGGCCTCCGCGGCGCTCAAGCCGGCGGCCCAGAACCAGACGCTCCGCGTCACCTTCTCGGGCGCGCTGGCCGGCACCGTGACGGTCAACGACCCCAGCATCACCGACACGCTGAGCACGTTCAGCTCCCGGGGCAACCACGGAGCGCGCGGGGTCGTCAAGCCCGACGTGGCGGCGCCCGGCCAGTCCATCACCTCCGCCGACACCGGCACCGGCAACGGGCGGTCGACGCTGAGCGGCACCTCGATGGCGGCACCGCATACGGCGGGCATCGCAGCGCTCGTGGTCGCCCGCCACCCCAGCTGGAACGTGGGGCAGGTCAAGGCCGCAGTGATGAACACGGCCACCCACGACGTCTACACCGAGCCCAACCGGAAGGGCCTGCGCTACGGCCCGGCCCGGGTGGGTTCCGGCCGGGTCGACGCGGAGTACGCCACCTCCACCCCCGTGGTCGCCTACTCCCTGGGCGCCGGTGGGGTGAGTGTCTCCTTCGGTGTCGTCGAGGCCCCGATCACGAGCAAGACGGTGATCAAGTCGCAGAAGGTCCGGGTGCTCAACACCTCCCGCACGGCGACGACGGTCAGCCTCGGCTATGACCCGGTCGTCAAGCAGCCGGGTGTCCGGTACTCCGTCTCCCCCAGCCGGGTGTCAGTCAAGGGGAACAGCCGCGTCGACGTCCGCGTCACCATGACGGTCAGCACGACGAGCCTTCGCCGGACGATCGACCCGACGATGAGCACCACCACGGTCAACACCCTGACCAAGACCGAGGAGCCCCGGCAGTTCGTGCCCGACGCCTCCGGCCACCTGCTGGTGACGCCGACGGGGCGGACACCGCTCCGGGTCCCGGTCTACGGCGCGGCGAAGCCGGTCTCGCAGACCAAGGCGGCCGCTGGGACGGACAACGGCGAGCCGGTGATCAACCTGACGGGTCGCGGGGTGGACCAGGGTTCGGAATCGACTCCCTCCGCCGCCTACCAGTCGGCGGTCTCGGTGCTCGCGCTCGGCGCCACGAGCCGGAAGCTGCCGACCTGCGCGCTGCTGCAGACCAGCGGCTGCGTGGTCAACGGCTCCGCACGGTCCGCGGACCTGCGCTACGTCGGTGCCGGGTCCTTCGCCGAGGAGGGCACCACCATGGCCAACGACGGGGTGTTGTGGTTCGGCGTCGCGACCTGGGACCGGGGGGTGCTGCAGGGCGGCTGGAAAGCCAATGTGGCAATCGACACCAACGGCGACGGCAAGACGGACTTCACCGTCGTGGGGACCACCTTGCCCGAGACCGACCAGCCGGTCTCGGTCCTCTTCGACGCCAACGGGAAGCCGATCAGCCTCATGTCGGCGAACTTCCTGGCGGGCGACACCGACACCAACGCCTACGACAACGACGTGACCTTGCTGCCGGTCGTCGTGTCCGCCCTCGGACTCCCGAGCACGGCCTCGACCCTGCCGATCCGCTACTCCGTGACGACGTTCTCGCCGTACGGGGACCCGACCGGTATCGACGAGACCCCCTGGGTCAACTTCGACGTCGCCAACCCGGCGGTGCGGACGCCGTGGCCGTTGTTCGTCGACGCGGGAGGCGAGGCACTCCCCTACACCACCCCGTCAGCGGCGGCCGCCGCCCGGCTGAGCGCCACGACCAAGTCCGGGGCACAACCTGAGGCTGTCGCCGCCGACCGGGTCCCCGCCCTGCTGTTGCACCTGGGCGGCCAGACCGGTCGACGAGCCGAGGTGGTCAACCTGCCGCGCTCGTAGCGCTCGACGGCAGGAGCAGCAGCCAAGGGGAGCTCGCGTCAGCGGGCTCCCCTTCTGCTGCCCAGGACGACGCACGGACTAGAGCAGATGGCGGAGCAGGACGTCGAGGACAGCGGCACCGAGGCCGACGAGCAGCCACCCGACCGGTCCGAGCCGGGCGGCGGCCGCCCGGACCCACCCTGGTGGGCGTACGGCAGGACCGCCCAGCACCTCCACCGTCCCCAGCGCCCCAACCACGGTCAGCACGACCAGAGCGACCAGGACGACCGGGTTGTAGCCGAAGGCGGCGGCCAGGTCGCCCTGCAGCAGGGAGGCGGCCAGCCGGGTGGCGCCGCAGAGCGGGCACTCCCAGCCCGTCAACGTCCGGAAGGGACACGGCAGGCCCAGCCCGGTGGCGGCGTAGAGGACAGTGAGCGCCAAGCCGTAGGCAGCGAAGCCGCCGAGGACCGTCAGAGCGGTCGGCCACGAGAAAGCGTGGACCGGAGGCGGCGCTGTGGGCACCGGCTCATTCTGCTCCTGCCGAGTGACCCGGACAGGAAGCGCCCGGGCACTGCTGAGCCAGGGCTGGGGAAAGCTGCGGTGGTGTCAGGCGAGCGTGAGCCGGCTCAGGGTTGCGCGAGGACTGAGTGGCCCACGTCGGTGGTGTACCGGTCACCGGTCACCCGGATCGCCGTGAGGGTCACCACGGCCAGCGCCGCCGTGACGATCAGCAGACCGGTCACCAGCACCAGGGCGATGCCCCGGTCCGTCAGCCGCCAACCCGACGTGCGGGGGACGACCGGTGAGGGCGCCGACACGCTGCAGCCACGGGACTGCGATTGCATAGTCCGGCCCAGGTCGCTCGACGCCCACCGCCGCGGCCGCGCCTGAGGAGCCGTGCCCCCTCCGGTCCGAGGACGGGGCCGACGAGGAGCCTCGACCGGTACCGATGCCGCAGGTCGTGACGCACCTAGCGGCGCGATGGTCGCGGGCGCCTCGAGGGTCGTAGCGTTCATGCCCAAGCTCCTTTGGAGTTGCCGAACCCACGTCCGATAGAACGTGTGTTTGATTTGTACCGCATCCGGACCCGGCTGCCAAGGGTATTCGAATGGATGTTCGGTAATCTCCATCGAATCCGCGAGCGGCCCAGCCCGGCTTCGCAGTACAGAGCACCACCCGGCACTGACACTTTCCGCCCGGTCGGCAGTGGCTCCTGGGGAACGGACGACACGCTCGAACAGGTGTTTGATTCGTGACCGGCTCTTCCCTAGTGTCGGCCCCATGGCAGACCGCGAAGATCTCCCTCCCACCTCCGAGCCCGTCGCGCCGCCACGCGCTCGCAAACGCGGACGCCCCAGTGCGGCCGAGGTCGAGGCCCAGCTCGGAGGGGCGGCCACGGTCCGGTCGCTGCCCGACGGTCCGGCGGACGCGCACGGGCTGACCCGTCGCCAGCGCCGAATCCTCGAGGTGATCAAGGAAGCGGTGGAGACCCGCGGCTACCCGCCGAGCATCCGGGAGATGGGCGAGTCGGTCGGTCTCGCCAGCTCGTCCAGCGTGGCGCACCAGCTGAAGGTGCTGGAGCAGAAGGGCTTTCTCCGCCGCGACCCGAACCGGCCGCGCGCCCTGGAGGTGCTGCTACCCGGTGACGAGGTCGCCGAGGTGCCCGCCACCCCGCGGTCGGACGGCGGCAGCGTCGCCGAACACGACGAGACGGGCGTGAACGACACCTACCCGGCGCCTGTGCACGTGCCCGTGCTCGGACGGATCGCTGCCGGCGGTCCGATCCTCGCCGAGGAGCAGGTCGAGGATGTCTTCGCCCTCCCCCGCCAGCTGGTGGGAGAGGGCACCATGTTCCTGCTCGAGGTCCGGGGCGACTCGATGATCGAGGCTGCGATCTGCGACCGGGACTGGGTCGTGGTCCGGCAGCAGCCCACCGCCGACAACGGCGACATCGTCGCCGCGCTGCTCGACAACGAGGCCACGGTCAAGACCTTCAAGCGTCAGGACGGCCAGGTGTGGCTGATGCCGCACAACCCGGCCTACGACCCGATCGACGGCAACCACGCGTCGATCCTCGGCAAGGTGGTCGCGGTCCTCCGCAAGGTGTGAGCCTGCGCCTCGGCAGGACGGGGCTCAGTTCTGGTCCGACAGCCGGCGGAGCGCTTGGACGACCGTCTCCCGGTCGCTGGTCTGCCACATCGGCGGCATCGAGGAGCGCAGGAAGCTGCCGTAGCGGGCCGTGACGAGGCGAGGGTCCAGCACGGCGACCACCCCCCGGTCGTCCAGCCGTCGGATCAGGCGACCCGAACCCTGAGCCAGCAGCAGAGCCGCATGGCTGGCCGCGACAGCCATGAAGCCGTTCCCGCCGGCCTCGGCGACTGCCCGCTGCCGCGCCAGGGTCAGGGGCTCGTCGGGTCGCGGGAACGGCACCCGGTCGATGATCACCAGCGAGCAGGTCCGGCCGGGCACGTCGACGCCCTGCCACAGGGACAAGGTGCCGAAAAGGCTGGTCTGCTCCTCAGCCACGAACCGCCGGGTGAGCTCCGAGAGCTGTGCGTCGCCCTGGCACAGCACCGGCAGCTTGGGCAGCTGCTTGCGCACGTGCACCGCCGCGGCTTCCGCCGCCCGCCGCGAGGAGAACAGTCCCAGGGTCCGCCCGCCGGCGGCCCAGACCAGCTCGGCGATCTCGGTGAGCACAGCGGGTGACAGTCCGTCCCGGCCCGGGGCCGGCAGGTTCCGCGCCAGATAGAGAATTCCCTGACGGCGGTAGTCGAAGGGCGATCCCACGTCCAGCCCTCGCCAGCGAACACCGTCGTCGAGGTCCGACCCGTGCCCGGCCGCGTCCGCGCTGTCCGCGTCCCGCACCTGAGGCTGCCCGACGCCGACAGAGTCGTCCCGCTCGGCGGCCCGGAGCCCCAGGCTCGCCGCCACCTGCTCGAAGTCGCCGCCCAGCTTGAGCGTGGCGGAGGTCAGGATCGTCGTGGCCTCGGCGAAGACGCTGTCTCGCATCAGGCCAGCGACGGTGAGCGGGGCGACGCGGACCGCCCGTCCCATCCGTTCTGACTCGCTGACCCAGACCACGTCGGTCGGCTTCAGCGCGGCCATCCGCTCGGCGTTGTCGAAGACCTCCTTGACAGCGGCGGCGGCCTGGCGACGCTCCGCGTCCTGCCGGTCCTCGCCGCCGGTCATGGCGCTGACCGCGTCCCGTGCCGCGTTGCGGACGGCCTCGCAGGCAGTGACGACGCCGGACTCCAGGTCTTCGACCCGCTCGAGGGGTGCCGCTTCCAGCGCGGTGCGGAGGACGTCAGCGGACTCGAGAAGCTCGAGACCGAGGTCGTCGTCGAGGTGCGTGAGCGCACGTCGGGCGACCCGTTCCACCTGCTGCGGCATGAGCTCGGCCGAGGCGGCACCGGTGACCCGGGCCACGAGCTCGTGGGCCTCGTCGATGATGACGGCGGAGTGCTCGGGCAGGGCGGTCCCGCCGTGCATCGCATTGATCGCCAGCAGGGCGTGGTTGGTGACCACGAGGTCGGCCCCCCGGGCCACCTCGCGCGACCTCTCCACGAAGCACTCGTCGCCGAAAGGACAGCGCTGCGCGCCCAGGCACTCCCGGACGGGGATGGAGACCTGCTGCCAGCCGCGGTCGGTGTGGGAGGGCGCGTCGTCACGGTCGGCCAACCCGCCGGAGGACGCCTGGGACTCGGCCCACTCGCGGAGGCTCAGCACCTCCGCGCCCAAGGCCGACTCGGGCGTGCTCCGGGGCGAGGCGGCGATGGTGTCGACGAGGTCGGCGGCCGAGATCAGGGTGCTCTGGTCGGTCTCACCGCCGTCGCGGACCCGCAGCAGGCAGGCGTAGTTCGTCCTTCCCTTGAGGACGGCGTGGCGGGGACGCTTGCCGGTCGTCTGCTGGACAGCGTCCAAGGCCGCAGGGATGTCGTTGTCGGCCAGCTGCGACTGCAACGCGAGGGTGGCGGTGGCGATGACGATCCGCTCCCGGGACCCGGCCAACCGGACCAGCACCGGGGCGAGGTAGCCGAGGGACTTCCCGGTCCCCGTCCCGGCCTGCACCAGAAGGTGCCGACCGGTCGCCAGGCTGTCCTCGACGGCGTCCGCCATGGCGACCTGACCGGGCCGCTCCCGCCCACCGATCCCGTGGACCGCCGCGTCCAGAACCTCGCGGTGGCCGGCGGCGCGCACCGCAGTCGCGGCGGCAGTCGAGACGGGGCTCACCGCAGAACTCTAACGGCCGACGCCGACAGTCCACTTCTGCCGAGCCTCACCTTGTGGACATCGGTCGCGGCCGCCCGCGGCCGAGACGTCACGCCGAGGTGCTGCTACCGGCCAGGTGGTAGGGCGCGAGCTCCCCCGCGAGGGACCGGAGCACGCGAGCATTCACCACGGTGCCGTCCTCGGTGTGCTCCAGCGAGATGATCTCCCCGGCCTGGTGGATGCGGTTGAGCAGGTCGCCACGCTCATACGGCAGCAACACCCGGACGACCACCTCCGGCCGGGGCAGCCGCGACTCGACCGCTGACCGCACGTCGTCCAGTCCCTGGCCCGTCCGGGCGGAGGCGATCACCGCACCCGGGTAGCTGGAGCGCAGCGTGGTGAGGACGCTGGGATCGGCCTGGTCGGCCTTGTTCAGCACGATCAGCTCGGGAAGGTCACCAGCGCCGATGTCGGAGAGGACGGTCCGGACCGCGCTGATCTGACCGTCCGGGTCGGGGTCGGAGGCGTCGACCACGTGCAGCAGCAGGTCCGCCTGCGCGGACTCCTCGAGCGTGGACGCGAACGCCTCGACGAGGTCGTGCGGCAGGTGCCGGACGAAGCCGACCGTGTCGGTCAGGGTGTAGACCCGGCCGTCGCTGGTGGTTGCGCGGCGGGTGGTGGGGTCGAGCGTGGCGAACAGGGCATCCTCCACGAGGACGCCGGCGTTGGTCAGCCGGTTCAGCAGGCTCGACTTCCCGGCGTTCGTGTAGCCGACGATGGCGACGGACGGGATCTCGTTCCGACGTCGCTCCGCCCGCTTGGTCTCGCGGGTGCTGTCCATCTCCCGCAGGGCGGCCCGCAGCTTGGCGATCCGGCTGTTGATCCGCCGGCGGTCGGTCTCCAGCTTCGTCTCGCCAGGCCCGCGACCACCGATGCCCGCTCCCCCCGCGGCCCGGCCACCGGCCTGCCGGGACAGGTTGCCACCCCAGCCTCGCAACCGCTGCTTGAGGTAGTTCAGCTGGGCCAGCTCGACCTGGGCCTTGCCCTCGGCGCTCTGGGCGTGCTGGGCGAAGATGTCGAGGATCAGGGAGGTGCGGTCGATGACCTTGACCTTCACCCGGTCCTCGAGGTTGCGCAGCTGGGCGGGAGTCAGCTCGCCGTCGCAGATGACGGTGTCGGCGCCAGTGGCAACGACCACGTCGAGCAGCTCCGCCACCTTGCCGCTGCCGATGTAGGTGGCCGGGTCGGGACGGTTCCGGCGTTGGATCAGGCCCTCCAGGACCTGCGACCCCGCGGTCTCGGCCAACAGCTTGAGCTCCGCGAGCGAGTTCTCCGCGTCGACCTGGCTGCCCGTCGTCCAGACGCTGACCAGCACGACCCGCTCGAGCAGGAGCTGGCGGTACTCGACCTCGGAGATGTCGCTCAGCTCGGTGGACATGCCGACCACCCGGCGGAGGGAGAGCCGATCGGCAAGGTCCTGCTGGTCCCCGTCGTAGGCGTCGACGTCGTCCGAGCCCGACGCCGACCGCGTGTATTCGGGATGGTCCCGCGGGTCGAGACGTTCGATCAACAGGTCGTCTTCGGGCTCCGGGAGCGAGTGCGCGGGCTGCGGCTCAGGTGAAGTCATCGTCCCCCCAGGATCTCATGGACGGCCAAGCCCGGCGAGGGAGTTGTCGCGTGGCTCACCTGGCGTCGGTTCCCCAGGTAAACCTGACAAGTTCGCGCTTTGCACAGGTTGCAGCCTGAGCAAGGCGCGCACAAGGTGTGCAGAGTGACCCTGGAGCGGAGCCCGTCGCCGGAGCCCCGGTCGCCCCACCCGCGGGGGCGCCAGCGACCCACGACGGGTGACCCGGTCCTGTCCTCAGTCGTCGGACAGCCCGGAACGCCGGCCGCGATCGGCGGGATACCGGCTTGTCAGCCGTCCTCGGGGAGGGTGACGTGACCCGAGGCGACCAGCACTGCCGGGCCGGTCAGGAATGCCTGCTCATCGGTCAGCTCGACCTCGACGGAGCCCCCGGGCACGTCGACGCGATAGGTGACGGGCAGCGGAGCGAGATCGCCGGTGTGCAGCCGGGTCGCGGCAGCCACGGCGACGGTGCCGGTTCCGCACGACTGGGTCTCGCCGACACCGCGCTCGTGCACCCGCATCGCGACGTGCCGCGGTTCGAGCACCCGCACAAACTCCAGGTTCACCCCGTCGGGGAACCGGTCGACCGGGAACGCCGGTGCGGCGTGCAGGTCCAGCCGGGCCAGGTCGTCGGTGAAGCTGACGGCGTGCGGGTTGCCCACGTCGGCGGCCAGCGCCCGGAAGCTTGCGCCGTCGGCAGTCCGCACGTCCACACTTCTCCCGGCATCGCCGACGGTGACCCGCCCCATCGAGACGCGGATCCGGCCGTCGTGCAGGACCGTGGCCTCCTTGAGACCGTCGCGGGTCGCGATCGGAACGACCGGGCCGCTTGCCAGGTCGTTGTCGAGGAGGAAGCGGGCGAACACCCGCACGCCGTTGCCGCACATCTCTGCCACCGAGCCGTCGGCATTGCGATAGTCCATGAACCACACAGAGCCGTCGCCGTCCCACTCCGGGACGCGTCCCGCTCGAACCGCGCGCAGCAGGCCGTCCCCGCCGATCCCGATGTGCCGGTCACACAGGTAGCGCACCTCAGCGGGCCCGACCTGCAGCGTCGCCTCCCGGTCGAGCAGAACCACGAAGTCGTTTCCCGTGCCGTGACCTTTGCTGAACGACCATCGGCGCATGCGCCCTAGTCTCCCACCGCCGAGGGACCCTGCTTGCCCTGTCGGGCCGCCTCCGGGCGGCCGTTGCCGTGGGGACCGCCGACCTCGTACGCACACTCCACCAGGTCCGGCCGGTCCCACGCCAGCCAGTGGATGCGTGGGTCGCGGCGGAACCAGGCAAGCTGGCGGCGGGCGAACTTTCGGGTCGCAGTCACCGTCTGCTCCCGCGCCTGCTCCTCGGTCAGCTCGCCGCCGAGGTGAGCCAGAATCTGGCGGTACCCGAGTGCGCGGGACGCGGTCAGACCTTCCCGGAGGCCCGGCGATGCCTCCGCCAGCGACCGGACCTCGTCCACGAAGCCGACGCTCCACATCGCTGCCACCCGGGCCTCGATCCTGACATCGAGCACCGACCGCTCGATCGCCAGGCCGATCTGCACCACGTCGGGCAACAGGTAGCGATGCTCGGGCAGGGTCGCCGCGTACGGTCCCCCGGTCAGCTCGAGCACCTCCAGCGCCCGCACAAGCCGACGCCCGTTGCCGGGGCCGATCGCCGCCGCTGCTGCGGGGTCGCGCTCGGCGAGGCGCCGGTGCAGCGTCTCCGGACCGCGCAGCGCCAGCTCGGTCTCCAGCCGCCGGCGCAGGTCGGCGTCGGTACCCGGAAACACGAAGTCGTCGACGACGGCGCGCACGTACAGGGCCGATCCTCCGACGACGACCGGCAGGACGCCCCGCTCGCGGCAGTCCGCGATGGCCGCCCGGGCCATCTGCTGGAACTCCGCCACCGTGGCGGTGCGCGACACGTCCAGCACGTCGAGCAGGTGGTGGCGGACGCCCTGCTGCTCGGCTGCCGTGGGTTTGGCCGTGCCGATGTCCATCCCGCGGTAGACCAACATCGAGTCTGCGTTGACGATCTCGGCTGGCTGGCCCGCCCGCCGGTAGCGGTGCGCCAGCGCCACCGCCAGTGCGGACTTGCCGACGGCGGTCGGGCCCACCAGCACGATGGTCACGGGGTTCAGTCTGCGTGATGGGTGTCGGCGGGCACACCGCAGCCGCCCCGCCGTCGGGTCCGGCACGGGCACGGGGCAGGCTTGCCGGATGGGAATCTTCGACAAGGCCAAGGACGTGCTGAACCAGCACGGCGACAAGGTCGACCAGGCCGTCGACAAGGCCGCGAACCTTGCTGACCAGCGGACGGGCAACCAGCACAGCGAGCAGATCGACCAGGGCGCCGCGGTCGCCAAGGACAAGCTCGACGACTACCTCCGCGGGAACGAGCCCCCGGCCTGAGGCGACTGCCGGACTGCCGGCTCAGCCGCGGCTGCAGGCCGGAGCCGCCGGCAGCGGTGCCGGCACCCCGACCACCGGTAGGCCGAGACTGACCGTCGGGGGTACTGCGCCCGCGCTCCGACCTGCCCAGGCGTCCCCACCCCGGGTCCGCCGCAGTGCGGTGACGCCGGCGTCCGCGTTCAGGTGGTGGGGGGCGGCGTAGGTGACGGTGGTGCACGCGATGTCGCCAGGCCGAGGCCGCAGCGAGGGGTCCTTCGGTACCGAGACGTGCACCAGCCGGTTGTCCCGGGCCCGTCCGGACATCCGGGAGGTGGCGGCGTCCTTGCGTCCCTCGCCGTCGGCGAACATCACCTCCACCTCGCTGCCGACCAGCCGTCGGTTCTCCTGCCAGGCCACGTCGTTGACGAGGGCGACCAACCGCTCGTACCGCTCCTGCACCACGGCTTTGGGCACCTGGTCCGGCATGGTGGCTGCCGGAGTCCCGGGCCGCACCGAGTACTGGAACGTGAAGGCGGCCGCGAACCGGGAGGCTGCGGCGACGTCCAGGGTGGCCTGGAAGTCCTGTTCGGTCTCCCCGGGGAAGCCGACGATGATGTCGGTGGTGATCGCCGCGTGCGGGATCGCGGCGCGCACGCGGTCGATGATGGCGAGGTAGCGGGCGCTCCGGTAGGACCGCCGCATCGAGCGGAGCACGGCGTCCGACCCCGACTGCAGCGGCATGTGCAGCTGGGGCATGACGTTGGGCGTCTCCGCCATGGCGGCGATCACGTCGTCGGTGAAGTCCTTCGGATGGGGTGAGGTGAACCGCACCCGCTCCAGCCCGTCGATCTCGCCGCAGGCCCGCAGCAGCTTGGCGAAGGCGGCCCGGTCGCCGAACTCGACGCCGTACGCGTTCACGTTCTGGCCGAGCAGCGTCACCTCCTGCACCCCCTCCGCGACCAGCGCCCGGACCTCGGCCAGGATGTCGCCCGGACGCCGGTCGGTCTCCCGGCCGCGCAGTGCCGGGACGATGCAGAAGGTGCAGGTGTTGTTGCAGCCGACGCTGACCGAGACCCAGGCGGCGTAGGCGGAGTCGCGGCGGGTCGGCAGGTTCGAGGGGAAGGTCTGCAGTGCCTCCTCCAGCTCGACCTGGGACTCCTGCTCCACCCGGGCCCGCTCCAGCAGCACCGGCAGCGACCCGATGTTGTGCGTCCCGAAGACCACGTCCACCCAGGGGGCCCGCCGCACGATCTCGCCGCGGTCCTTCTGGGCCAGACAGCCCCCGACCGCGATCTGCATCCCGTCCCTGGCCTCCTTGGTCGGCCGCAGGTGGCCGAGGCTGCCGTAGAGCTTGTTGTCGGCGTTCTCCCGCACGGCGCAGGTGTTGAACACGACCACATCGGGAGTCTCGCCCCGCTGCGGCCGGGCGTACCCCGCCTCCTCCAACAGCCCCGCCAGACGCTCGGAGTCGTGCACGTTCATCTGGCAGCCGTGGGTGCGGATCTCATACGTCCGGCCGGCACCCGGCCGGCCGGTGCGGGCGGGAAGGTGGTCGGACGCCGGAGCGGAGGCGAGGGTCGACATAGCCCGCCAAGCCTAACGGCCAGAAGAGGCACGGTGACCCGCCCTGGGAACACCAGCAGCCCCCGTCCCCCTCCAGGCATAGGGTCGTCAACCATGACGTACCCCACCGGCGAGCAGTACGAGATCGTCTCCGGCGAGCACCGCGCCGTCGTCACCGAGGTCGGTGCGACGCTGCGGACCTACACCGTCGGTGACCATGAGGTGGTCCGCGGCTTCGAGCCTGACGAGGTGGTGAAGGGTGCCCGTGGGATGCAGCTGCTCCCCTGGCCCAACCGGATCCGCGACGGGCGCTACAGCTTCGGCGGGCAGGAGCTGCAGCTGGCGCTGACCGAGCCCGATCGGCACAACGCGATCCACGGCCTGGTCAGGCACGTCGCGTGGCGGGTGACCGAGCAGGCCGAGGACTCGCTGACCCAGCAGGTCCGGGTCTACCCCGAGCCGGGCTGGCCCGGCATCATCGAGGCGAGCATCACCCACGCGGTGAGCCAGCGCGGGCTGCAGGTCTCGGTGCGGGTCACGAATCTCGGAGAGACCGAGGTGCCGTTCGGCTACGCCGCCCACCCCTACCTCTCGGTGGGCGAGGCCACCGTGGACGAGGTCTCCGTCACCGTCCCCGCCGCGTCCTACCTGGAGGTGGACGAGCGGCTGCTGCCGATCCGCATCGCATCGGTGGAGGGAACCGAGTATGACCTGCGCAGCGGCGCACCCCTGGGCAGCCGAGTCCTGGATACCGCCTTCACCGACCTGCTGCGTGACGAGGATGGCCGCTGGCGAGTGAAGCTGTCCCTCGGTGAGCGGCAGGCAGAGCTGTGGGGCGACAGCACCATGACCTGGATCCAGGTCTTCACGGGTGAGAAGCGGCGGGACATCGCTCTCGCGGTGGAGCCGATGACCTGCGGACCGGACGCCTTCAACGAGGGGCCGACCCACGACGGCGTGATCGTGCTGGCTCCCGGGAAGAGCTACTCCGGCCGCTGGGGGGTACTGGGACGCTGAGGACTTGCTGAGAAACCTTTAGCAAATCTCCACGGGTCGGTTAACGCCGTCGGAACCCCGCCGGTCTATCGTCAGGCCATGACGGACTCGGAGGCGCCGCCGGCCGGCGCCGGATCGCACGCAGGGGACCAGCAGGTTGACGCCGTCCGCCCCGATCCCACCGCCGGGCCCTCGGTGGCCCCGACGGACACCGGGAAGCCGCTCGTCGTGCTCCGCGACGTCGACAAGCACTTCGGCTCGTTGCACGTGCTCCAGGACATCAACCTGTCGGTCGCGCGGGGCGAGGTGGTGGTCGTGCTGGGGCCGTCCGGTTCGGGCAAGTCCACCCTGTGCCGGGCGATCAACCGGCTGGAGACCATCGAGAGCGGCACGATCACCATCGACGGCCAGCAGCTGCCCGAGGAGGGCCGCGCGCTGGCGGGACTGCGGGCCGACGTCGGCATGGTCTTCCAGTCGTTCAACCTCTTCGCTCACAAGACCGTGCTCGAGAACGTGACGCTGGGCCCGGTCAAGGTGCGCAAGAAGAGCGCCGCGGAGGCGCGCCGACGGGGCATGGAGCTGCTGAAGCGGGTGGGCGTGGACTCCCAGGCGGACAAGTACCCCGCCCAGCTCTCCGGCGGCCAGCAGCAACGCGTCGCCATCGCCCGCGCGTTGGCGATGGACCCCAAGGTCATCCTGTTCGACGAGCCCACGTCGGCCCTCGATCCGGAGATGGTCAACGAGGTGCTGGACGTCATGGTGTCGCTGGCTGGCCAGGGCATGACCATGATCGTCGTGACCCACGAGATGGGTTTCGCCCGCAAGGCGGCCAACCGGGTCGTCTTCATGTCGGACGGCCAGATCGTCGAGGAGGCGGACCCGGAGACCTTCTTCACCCGCCCCCGGTCCGAGCGGGCCAAGGACTTCCTGAGCAAGATCCTCACCCACTAGCGCAGGCGCGTGCCATCGCGGCGTCACCCTCGACGTCCACCGGTGAGCACGGTGCGGAAACACCAAGTGGTCAGGAGCCAGCGTCTCGCTCTCCCGACGCCCACACCGAAGGGGAACCATGAAGTCCATCACCAAGATCATCGGCAGCACGGCAGCAGCAGCGCTCGCGCTGACCATGACCGCGTGCGTCAAGGACCAGAACGCCGGCGGCCAGAGCGGCGGAGCAGCCAGCTCGGGCGGTCCGGTCACCATCGGGATCAAGTTCGACCAGCCCGGCCTCGGCCAGCAGGTCGGCAACGACTACAAGGGTTTTGACGTCGAGGTCGCCCGGTATGTCGCGAAGGAGCTCGGCTACACCGACGTCACCTTCAAGGAGTCGCCGTCCGCCCAGCGGGAGACGCTGCTGCAGAGCGGCCAGGTGAAGATGATCTTCGCCACCTACTCCATCACCGACGACCGCAAGCAGAAGGTCTCCTTCGGCGGCCCGTACTTCATCGCCGGTCAGGACCTTCTCGTCAAGGCCGACAACACCAGCATCACCGGGCCCGAGACGCTGAACGGCAAGAAGCTCTGCTCCGTGACCGGCTCGACCTCGGCGCAGAAGATCAAGGACACCTACGCCTCAGGGGTGCAGCTGCAGGAGTTCGACACCTACTCCAAGTGCGTGCAGGCGCTCAACAGCGGCAGCATCGACGCGGTCACCACCGACAACGTCATCCTGGCCGGCTTCGCCGCCCAGCCCCAGTACCAGGGCAAGCTCAAGGTCGTGGGCAAGCCGTTCAGCGAGGAGCGTTACGGCGTCGGCATCAAGCAAGGCGACAAGGCTCTCTGCGAGTCGATCAACACGGCGATCCAGAAGATGATCGACGACGGATCCTGGGAGAAGGCCCTGACCGACACCGTTGGCGCCTCCGGCTTCAAGCCGGACCCGAAGGTGAACCCTCCCAAGCCGGACGCCTGCGCCTGACCGGAGGGCCAGGAGCTCAGGTGGCGTCGGCCGCCCAGGCGTAGGCACCAGGAGGAAGGAGACGCCGGTGAACGACATCGCAACCCTGCTGAGGGACTACGACGTGCTGGGCGCGTTTTGGATGACGGTCAAGCTGGCTGTGCTGTCCGCTGTCGGGGCGCTGCTGATCGGGACCATCGTGGCGATCTGTCGGGTCTCTCCTATCGCCGTTCTGCGCGGCTTCGGCACCGCCTACGTCACGTTGATCCGCAACACCCCGCTCACCCTGATCACGTTCTTCTGCCTCTTCGGCATCGGAAACACCCTGCAGGTGCAGCTGGCCGACCCCGCCTCTCCCACCGCCATCGTCGACAACACCTTCCGCTTCGGCATCATCGCGCTCGCGGTCTACCACGCGGCGTTCGTCGCCGAGGCGGTGCGCAGCGGAATCAACACTGTGCCCCAGGGACAGGCCGAGGCCGCGCGGGCCATCGGGCTGGGGTTCCTGCCCACGCTCCGCGAGGTGGTCCTCCCGCAGGCATTCCGGGGCGCGATCGCCCCGCTGGGCAACACGATGATCGCCCTGACCAAGAACACGACCGTGGTCGCGACCATCGGTGTGGCCGAGCTGGCGTACGTGATGCGCGGGATGATCGAGTTCAGCCCGTCGCTGCTCTACGCCATCTTCGTCCTGATCGCTGTCTGCTTCGTGATCCTCACGCTGCCGATGGGTCTGCTGTTCACCTACCTGTCCCGGCGGCTGGTGGTGCAGCGATGAGCGAGCAAGCTGTCCTGTTCGACGTCCCCGGTCCCCGTGCCCGGCGGACGTACCGGCTCGTCGGCGCGCTGGCGGTCGTTGCGCTGTTGGCGTTGGTCGGGTTGATCATCCGGGGCCTGGCCAACCCCGCCGACAACCAGCTGACGGCCGAGAAGTGGGCTCCGTTCCTGGACCCGGTCAGCTGGACCGCCTACCTGTTGCCCGGGCTGGCCAACACCTTGAAGGCGGCCGCGATCGCCGTCGTCCTGTCCCTCGTGCTGGGCCTGCTGCTCGGGATGGGCCGGTTGTCCGGCGTCGGGATCCTGCGCGCGCTCTGCGGCGCCTTCGTCGAGTTCTTCCGCTCGGTGCCCGTGCTGGTGATGATGATCTTCGCCTACTACTTCGGCGTCTTCGTGCTCGGCATCGTCGGGGACGGCGCGTCGCTCTTCGGCGTCGTGACCGGGCTGACGCTCTACAACTCCTCGGTGATCGCCGAGCTGATCCGCTCCGGGGTCTTCTCGCTGCCGAAGGGCCAGCGGGAAGCCGGTCTGGCGCTGGGGCTGACCCACGGGCAGACGATGCGCACCATCCTGCTGCCTCAGGCGGTCACGGCCATGCTGCCCTCGCTGCTCAGCCAGCTGGTGGTGATCCTCAAGGACACGGCGCTCGGCTACATCATCAGCTACTCCGAGCTGATCCGCGGCGGTCAGAACCTGGCCACGAACTACGGCAACCTGATCCCGACGTTCCTCGTGCTGGCCGCGATGTTCATCGCGATCAACTACACCCTCACCGCGGTGGCCCGGCTCGTCGAGCGGCGGCTGCAGCGTTCCGCCAAGGGCGGTCCACCGCTCGGTGCCGCGCTGACTCCCGCCGCACCCGGCGCCCCGGCCGCCCCGGTCGCGGTCGGGACCAGCGAGGTCTAGCCGGACGGGCGCCGCCGGCCCTCCAGGCCCGCCAGCAGGCGGTCCACGTCGTGGTCGTCGTTGTAGGGGGCCAGGCCGACCCGGAGGGCACCCCGGTCGCCGAGGCCCAGGTGGCGTGACGCCTCCAGCGCGTAGAAGTGGCCGGCCGGCGCCAGCACACCGACGTCGGCCAGCCGGGCTGCCACCTGGGCCGCGTCGACGCCGGGCAGGTCGAACAGCAGGGTCGAGGTACGGCGGGCGGCCCGGCTGTAGCGGGTGGCGCCGAGACCGTCCAGCGCCTCCTCGATCCGCCTCGCCAGCCGCCGCTCGTGCTCCTCCGCTGCCCGAAGGGAGAGCGCGAGCCGCTCCCGTCGACCCCCGTCGGTCCCGGCGAGGGCGGCGAGGTAGTCGATGGCCGCAGTTGTGGCCGTCAGCATCTCGTACGGCAGCGTGCCGAGCTCGAACCGTTCAGGAACGGCGTCGCTGGAGGGCAGCAGCTTGTCCGGCTGCAGGTCGGCCAGCAGACCGGGATCGGCGACGAGGACGCCGTGGTGGGGGCCGAAGAACTTGTAGGGCGAGCAGACGAAGACGTCGCAGCCGAGCGAGGCCACGTCGACCAGGGCATGCGCGGTGTAGTGCACCCCGTCCACCCAGACGAGGGCGTCGACAGCGTGGGCTGCGGCAGCGACGGCGGGGACGGCGGGCATCGTGCCGAGCAGGTTGCTGGCGGCGGTGAGGGCGACAAGGCGGGTGCGATCACTGATCGCCGCCGTGATGCGTTCGGCCTCCAGCTCCCCCGTCCGCGGGTCGAAGTCGACCCAGCGCACAATCAGCCCCCGGGCTTTCGCCTCCAGCAGCCACGGCCGGATGTTCGCATCGTGGTCCAGCCGGGTGACCACGACCTCATCCCCCGGCGCCCAGCGACGGGAGAGGGTGCGGGCGAAATCGAAGGTCAGCTGAGTGGCGCTGCGCCCGAAGACGACTCCCTGCGGGCTACCGCCGGTCAGGTCCGCGACGGCCCGACGAGCCTCGAGCACGATCGCCTCAGCGTTGCGCTGAGCCGGGTTGTCGGTGCCGCGGTTGGAGAGCGGCTGCCGCAGGGCATTCCCGATGGCCCCGATGACGGGAGTGGGCACCTGCGTCCCGCCGGGGGCGTCGAAGTGCGCCAGACCGGCGCGCAGCGCGGGGAAGTCGGAGCGGATGCGCCCCACGTCGAGAGCCATCCGCGGCAACCTACCAGCCGGTGCGCTCGGCACCGTTGCTGCGGCGGCTGGCCCGGCGCCAGCCCAACCGGTCAGCGGGCCGTCTCGGTAGCGCGGGACTCCCGCACGACCGTGACACGGATCTGGCCGGGATAGGTCAGCTCCTCCTCGATCTGCTTGGCGATGTCGCGGGCCAGCACCTGCGCCTCGATGTCGTCGACCACCTCGGGGATGACCATCACCCGCAGCTCACGGCCCGCCTGCATGGCGAAGACCTTCTCCACCCCTTCGCGTGCGCCTGCGATCTCCTCGAGCCGCTCCAGCCGCTGCACGTAGGCCTCGATGCTCTCCCGGCGGGCGCCGGGCCGGCTGCCGCTGATGGCGTCCGCAGCCTGGGTCAGGATCGCCTCGACGGTACGCACCTCGACCTCGTTGTGGTGGGCCTCGATGGCGTGCACGACGTCTGGGTGCTCGCCGTACTTGCGGGCCAGGTCGGCACCGATGATGGCGTGCGAGCCTTCGACCTCGTGGGTCAGCGCCTTGCCGATGTCGTGCAGGAATGCCGAGCGCTTGCACTGGGCGATGTTCAGACCCATCTCGGCGGCCATCAGCCCAGCGATGTGCGCGCATTCGACGAGGTGTTTGAGAACGTTCTGCCCATAGGAGGTCCGATAGCGCAGGGTGCCCAGGATGGGGACCAGGGCCGGGTGCAGGTCGGAGATGCCGACCTCAGCCATCGCGTCCTCGGCCGCCCGGAGGCATTGCTGCTCGATCTGGCTCTTGCTGCGCTCGTGCACCTCTTCGATGCGCTGCGGGTGGATCCGGCCGTCCTTCACGAGCTCGGTCAGGGTGATCCGGGCGGTCTCCCGCCGCACCGGGTCGAAGCTGGACAGCAGCACCGACTCGGGGGTGTCGTCGATCATCACGTTCACCCCGGTCACCTGCTCGAAGGCTCGGATGTTGCGGCCCTCACGGCCGATGATTCGGCCCTTCATGTCGTCACCCGGCAGGTGCACCGCGGAGACGACCGACTCCGACGTCTGGTCCGAAGCCACCCGCTGGATGGCCCCGACGACGATCATCCGGGCTTTGGCCTCCGCTTCGCGGCTGGCCTGACGCTCGATGTCACGGGCCACCAGAACGGCCTGGCGCTTGGCGTCGTGCTCGACCGCGGCCACGAGTTCGGCCTTGGCCTGCTCCGCCGTCAGCGCGGCCACCCGTTCGAGAGCCTGCTGGTGCTCGGTCTCGACCTCAGCAAGAGCCTGACGCTGAGCCTTCAGCTGGGCCTTGAGCTCGTCGAGGTGACGGGCCCGCTCATCCAGAGCACGCGCGTCGGCGTCCAGACGTTCCTCGCGGTCCGTCAGCCGCTGTTCGCGCCGCTCCAAGTCGGCGCGCTGCTCCTTCAGCTCGGCTCGTCGCTGCCCGGCCTCCTGGTCGGCTTCCACTCGGGCCCGCTGCGCCGAGGCCATCAACGTGTCGGCCTTGGCGCGGACGTCTCGGTACTCACTCTCCGCCCGCTCCCGAAGGGTGGCGAGATCCGCCGTCGCGGCGTCCAGCTCCCGCTGGCGCGAAAGAGTGTCGGCCTCAGGCTCCACCGTCGGACGATCCGCAGCGGGCGGAGCGGCCGCCGGGGCCAGGACGCCTGAGCGACGGACAAGCACGATGACAGTCAGCAGAACCAGGACGACAACGACCAACGCAACCAGGACAACCCAGATCAAGATCGAACTCATGCCGCACTCCCGTCTACACGCTCCCGCGTGTACTCAAGAGGCTTCAGCCCGCGCGTTCATGCACTTGTGAACAGCCGACAGCCAGGCGTCAGGAGTCGCCAAAGCGGCCAGCAAGGTACGTCGATCAAAGAGCGCTAACTTCGGTTTATCAATCCGTCAAGGCAGGAGCCGACGGTTCACACATATGCAGAACAAACATCACTGAACCTCGTGCCTGCAGGGTATGACCCGCACCCCCACGGGTCAAGCATGGAAGGACCGCTGCCCTTCCCGCCCTGCCACGTGTCTCGCGGCCCCTCCAGCGACCCTCAGTCCTGTTCGTCGCCAGGGCGCAGGACCTTGCTGAGGACTGTGCTCGTGACGCCCGACCCGAAGCCGCGGCGGGCGAGCATGCCGGCCAGTCGTCGGTACTGCACCTCGCGCGTCAACCCGCTCATCCCGGCCAGCTTCTTGGCCGCCAGCGCCTCGGCCGCCTCGAGCTCGTCCTCGCCCCCCACGTCGGCGACCGCTTGCTCGATCTGGTCCCGGTCCACGCCCTTGGTCTGCAGCTCGCGCCGCAGGGCGGACTTGGACAGGTGGCGGCGCTGCTGGCGCGACTCCACCCAGTCCCGCGCGAAGGCGGCATCATCCACCAGCCCCACCGACTCCATCCGATCGAGCACCTGCTGGGCGATCTCCTCCGGTACCTGACGTGCGGCCAGCGCCTTCGCGAGCTCGTGCCGGGTCCGGGCCTGCGCCGCGAGCTTACGGAGCACGATGGTTCGGGCGACGGTCTCGGGGTCGGCATCAACGTCCTCGTCCTCGGCCGTCCGGGTGCCGGTTCGAGGGCCCGCGGCCGCCCTCGGTCCCACCCCGACGGGCGCCCCGGGTCCGCGGGAGCGGGACGTCCCGGTCCGCTCAGCCGCTGGCGCTCGCCCCGCGGGGAGATCTGCCGCCGGCTCGGTTCCAGCCTGGTCCCGGAGCCACGCCCGTGCCTCGGCCAGGGGGTCCGCCCCGCCCGGCCCACGCTGCTGAACGTGAGCCGGCTGCGGGTCGGAGCTCAGAACTCCACCTCACCGGTGACAGGGTCGATGCCGGCCGGGGTGTCGACCTGGGGACCGATGCCCATCTTCTCCTTGATCTTCTTCTCCAGCTCGTTGGCGAGGTCGGGGTTGGTCCGGAGGTAGGTGCGGGCGTTCTCACGACCTTGACCGAGCTGGTCGGCGTCGTAGGTGAACCAGGCACCGGCCTTACGGATGATTCCGGCCTCGACTCCAAGGTCGATCAGGCTTCCCTCCCGGCTGATTCCGTAACCGTAGAGAATGTCGAACTCGGCCTGCTTGAAAGGTGGCGCGACCTTGTTCTTGACGACCTTGACCCGGGTACGGTTCCCCACCATCTCCTGGCCGTCCTTGAGCGTCTCGATGCGGCGCACATCGAGGCGGACCGAGGAGTAGAACTTGAGCGCCCGGCCACCGGTGGTGGTCTCGGGCGAGCCGAACATGACCCCGATCTTCTCGCGCAGCTGGTTGATGAAGATCGCGGTGGTGTTGGAGTTGCTCAAGGCCCCCGTCATCTTGCGCAGCGCCTGGCTCATCAGTCGCGCCTGGAGACCGACGTGGCTGTCCCCCATCTCTCCCTCGATCTCGGCCCGCGGTGTCAGTGCCGCGACCGAGTCGATGACGATCAGCGCCAGCGCGCCTGAACGGACCAGCATGTCGGCGATCTCCAGAGCCTGCTCCCCGTTGTCGGGCTGGCTGACGAGCAGGGAGTCGGTGTCGACCCCGAGCTTCGCGGCGTACTCCGGGTCGAGCGCGTGCTCGGCGTCGATGAAGGCACAGATGCCACCGGCCGCCTGCGCGTTGGCGATGGCGTGCAGGGCGACGGTCGTCTTACCGCTGGACTCGGGGCCGTAGATCTCGATCACCCGACCACGCGGCAGACCGCCGATACCGAGAGCGAGGTCCAAGGAGATGGACCCAGTGGGAATCACCTCGAGGGGTGCGCGGACCTCGTCCCCGAGGCGCATCACCGACCCCTTGCCGTAGTGCTTGTCGATCTGGGCGAGCGCTGTCTCCAGCGCCTTCTCGCGGTCGTTGGTCGCCATCATGTCCTTCCCTCACCCGTCCGGGCGTTTCCGTGTCGTACGTCTGTGCAGGGACTCTAAGGAGAGGCACTGACATAGGTGCGTGCTGCGGCGAGCCTGTGGACAGCGTCATCCCACTCCTCGACCTGGTGGACAACTTACCGAACACCTGTTCGAACAGCGTGCGACACGCCGACCGGGCTCCACCTCGGACTCTCAACTCGCGCCGCCGCTCGTGTGGCGGCACGGACAGGACGTCTGGTTCAGCGCTCCCGCGCCGGCAGCTCGAGCGCAGCCCACACCGCCCGCCAGACCGTCTTCGCCGGCACCCCGTCCGCGACGGCCTGGATGACGGTGCGGTCCTGGAGCTCCGCCAGGCTGTACTCCGCGGCCCACACCCGGTAGTAGCCGGAGCCCAGCTGCTGCTCCAGCCGCTGCCACAGATCGGTTTCCTTCACAGGTGTGCTCGCCCTCGCTCGCCGGTGCTGATCAGCTCCCAGTGTCCCCCGGGCGGTCCGGTCTGCGTCACGCCCTCCTCCCATGACGGACCGCCGTCGAGCAGAACTGTCAGTCCCGCCGGGCACTATGGAGAAGTGCCGAACGACGTCCTGAGCGCTTTCTCTCCCGCCACTGCCACGTGGTTCCGAGAGGTCTTCGCGCGCCCCACGTCGGCCCAGGCTGGAGCTTGGCACGCTGTCGCGGCCGGCCAGAACGCCCTGGTCGTCGCCCCGACCGGCTCCGGAAAGACCCTCGCCGCCTTCCTGTGGGCGCTGGACGACCTGACGCGGTCCCCCCAGCCGGTGTCAGCTGAGCGCTGCCGCGTCCTCTACGTCTCGCCCTTGAAGGCGCTCGCCGTCGACGTCGAGCGCAACCTTCGCGCCCCCCTCGCCGGGATCACCCAGACCGCCCTGCGGCTCAACCAGACCCCGCCCAACGTCACGGTCGGTGTCCGGTCCGGCGACACCAGCCCTTCCGAACGCCGCGCCATCGCCAGCCGTCCACCCGACATCCTGATCACCACCCCCGAGTCGCTGTTCCTGATGCTGACCTCCAACGCCCGCGACGTCCTGCGCTCGGTGCGCACGGTGATCGTCGACGAGGTGCACGCCCTGGCCGGGACCAAGCGCGGCGCACACCTGGCGCTCTCCCTCGAGCGGCTGGAGGCGCTGACCGTGGAGGCTGCGACACCGGACACCCCGCACCGGCCCCTCCAGCGGATCGGGCTCTCGGCCACCGTCCGGCCGGCCGAACGGGTTGCGGCCTACCTCGGCGGCACGCACCCCGTCACGGTGGTGGCGCCACCGGCGGAGAAGAGCTGGGACCTCGAGATCGTCGTTCCCGTGGAGGACATGAGCGATCTCGGCGCCTCGGCCTCGACCCCGACAGCCTCGCTGGAGGACGAGCAGGCCCCTGCCCGGGCACCCTCGATCTGGCCGCACGTGGAGAACAAGATCCTCGACCTGATCTCCCAGCACCGGTCGACCATCGTCTTCGCGAACTCCCGCAGGCTCGCGGAGCGGCTGACGTCGCACCTCAACGAGCTGCAGGCGGAACGCCTGGGCGAGCCCGACCCGGGGGCTCAGAACCTCCGTCCGCCGCCGCCGGCGCAGATCATGGCCCAGTCGGGGGCGTCCTCGGGCCACGACGGCACCCACGTCCCGGTGATCGCCCGGGCCCACCACGGCTCGGTCAGCAAGGAGCAGCGCGCCCAGATCGAGTCCGACCTCAAGTCGGGCCGACTGCCCTGCGTGGTGGCGACCTCCTCCCTCGAGCTCGGGATCGACATGGGAGCCGTCGACGTCGTGGTGCAGGTCGAGTCACCGCCGTCGGTCGCGAGTGGTCTGCAACGTGTCGGGCGGGCCGGCCACCAGGTGGGAGCGACCTCGCGCGGGGTCTTCTTCCCCAACCACCGCGGGGATCTCATCGAGTCCTCGGTGGTGGTCGAGCGGATGCGGCAAGGCGCCATCGAGGAGGTGGCCGAGCTACGCAACCCCTTGGACGTCCTGGCGCAGCAGATCGTGGCGATCGTGGCCCTGCAGGAGACCAAGGTCGACGAGCTGTACGCCCTGGTACGGCGAGCGGGCAGCTACCGGGACCTGCCCTACAGCGCGTTCGAGGCCGTCCTCGACATGCTGAGCGGCCGGTACCCGTCGGAGGACTTCGCGGAGCTGCGGCCGCGTCTGATCTGGCAGCGGGACACCGGGCTGCTGACCGCCCGCCCGGGGGCGCAGCGGCTGGCGGTCACCTCCGGCGGGACCATTCCCGACCGGGGCCTGTTCGGCGTCTTCCTCGTCGGCGAGGGCAACGCCGGGGGCAAGCACGCTCCGGGCCGCCGTGTCGGCGAGCTGGACGAGGAGATGGTCTACGAGACCCGGGTGGGCGATGTCTTCACCCTCGGGACGACGAGCTGGCGGGTGGAGCAGATCACCCACGACCAGGTCCTCGTCTCGCCCGCCCCCGGCGTGCCGGGCCGGCTCCCCTTCTGGAAGGGCGACTCACCCGGTCGACCGCTCGAGCTCGGCCGGGCTTTCGGTGAGTTCGTCCGGGAGGTGGGCACCCTGCCTGCCGCTCGGGCGACGAGCCGGCTGCGGGAGAGCGGGCTCGATGAGTTCGCCGCCCGCAACCTGGTGGCCTACCTCACCGAGCAGTCGACCGCCACCGGGGCACTGCCCACCGACCAGACGATCGTCTTCGAGCGGTTCCGCGATGAGCTCGGCGACTGGCGGGTGTGTGTGCACTCGCCGTTGGGCACCGGGGTGCTGACCCCCTGGGCTCTCGCCGTCGAGCGGGCGGCCCGGCAGCGCTACGGCATCGAGGTCCAGGCCAGCGCCACCAACGACGGCATGGTGCTCCGCATCCCCGACACCGAGTCCGAGCCGCCGAGCGCCGACCTGATCGTGCTCGACCCCGACCTGGTCGAGTCCGTGGTGACGGATGAGGTCGGTGGCTCCGCCCTCTTCGCGGCGCGGTTCCGCGAGTGCGCCGCTCGGGCGCTGCTGCTGCCGCGCCGTGACCCCAAGTCGCGGTCGCCGCTGTGGCAGCAGCGGATGCGCTCGGCTCAGCTGCTCACCGTCGCGTCGCAGTACCCGGAGTTCCCGATCGTGCTCGAGACGATGCGGGAGTGCCTGACCGATGTCTTCGACCTGGAGGGGCTGCTCGACGTCCAACGCCAGATCGCCTCCCGCTCGCTGCGCCTGGTCGAGGTCGAGACCAAGGAACCGTCACCGTTCGCCAAGTCCCTGCTCTTCGGCTACGTGGGGGCCTTCGTCTACGAGGGCGATGTGCCGCTGGCCGAGAAGAAGGCGGCTGCCCTGTCGCTCGACGCCACCCTGCTGGCGGAGCTGCTGGGCAAGGACGGGCTCAAGCAGCTGCTGGACGCCTCGGTGATCAGCCAGACCGAGGCCGGGCTGCAGGGTCTGAGCCCAGAACGTCGCGCCACCACCGGGGAACAGCTCTACGACCTGCTCCGCACGGCCGGTCCCTTCAGCCGACCCGAGCTGGCGTCGCGGGTGGCCGAGGGTCTGGACGCGGACCAGGCGGTGGAGAAGCTGGTCCTGGACCGCCGGGCGGTGGAGGTGCGGATCGCCGGCATCCCGATGGTCGCGGTGGCCGAGGACGTGCCCCGGCTCCGGGACGGCCTCGGCATCCCGGTGCCACCCGGGGTGGCGGCCACCTTCGCCGACCCGGCGGCTCGCCCCATCGAGGACCTGGTACTGCGTTGGGCCCGGACCCACGGCCCCTTCGTTCTCAGCACCGTCGCGAGCCGCTACGGCCTCGGGCGGGCGGTCGTCGAGCAGGCCTGCGAGGCGCTGACCTCGGCAGGCACCTTGGTCGCCGGCACCTTCGTCGACCTGGACGGGGAGGCGGCGCACGAACGGCGGCAGTACTGCCACGGGCAGGTGCTGGCGCTGATCAAGCGCCGGACGCTGGCACTCCTCCGCAAGGAGGTCGAGCCCGTCGAACAGGTCGCGTACGCGAGGTTCCTGGCGGAGTGGCAGGGTGTCGGCTCAGGCAGCCGCGGGAGTGACGCCGTGCTGGCGGCCCTCGAGCAGCTCTCCGGCTACCCGATGCCCGCCAGCGCCGTGGAGTCGGTGATCCTGCCGGCCCGGGTCGCTGACTACTCGCCGGCCATGCTGGACGAGCTGACCACCAGCGGCGAGGTCTGCTGGGTGGGCGACGGCGGGATCGGCGACTCGGACGGCTGGGTCCGCTGGTTCGTCTCGGGGGCCGAACCCAGCCCGGTGCGCTCCGCCCCGGCCCACCATCGCAGCACCCAGCTGCTCGAGGCCCTGGGAACCGGCGGCGCCTACTTCTTCGACGCACTGCTGCCACCTGAGGCCGCGACCGGCGACCGGTCGGAGTACGTCGCTGCACTGTGGGACCTGGTCTGGGCCGGGCTGGTCACCGGGGACACCTTCGCTCCCGTCCGGGCCCTGGCCGGGGGCGGCGCTCATAAGCGGGCGCCGGCCAGGCCGGTGGCTCGAACCCATCGAGCCCGTCTGGCGGGCGGTGGGCTGGCCCGACCGGGTCGGTTGGCGAGGACGGCGTCCCCGACCACTGCCGGCCGCTGGTCCCTCGTCCCCAGGTCGGATCGCAGTCCGGCCGAGCGGCTGGCCGCCGACGTCTTCACCCAGCTGGACCGCTACGGCGTGGTGAGCCGGGGCAGCGTGATGACCGAGACCGGGGAGGGCGGCTTCGGAGCGGCCTATCGGGCCCTGAGCGCTCTCGAGGAGACGGGGCAGTGTCGCCGCGGCTACTTCATCGAGGGGCTTGGCGCGTCCCAGTTCGCGCTCACGGGCGCCGTTGACCGGCTGCGGGCACAGCAGCGCGAGCCGGAGGTGCCGCATGCTGCCGTGCTGGCAGCCTGCGACCCGGCCAACCCGTACGGCGCCGCTCTCCCCTGGCCCGAACGTGAGGGACACCGGCCCGGACGGAAGGCGGGGGCACTCGTCGTGCTGGTCGATGGCGGGCTGATCTTCTACGTGGAGCGCGGCGGCAAGACGCTGCTCTCCTTCAGCGAGGACCCCGGTCGGGTCGGTCCGGCAGCGGCTGCCCTGGCGGAAGCCGTGCAGCGCGGCCAGCTCGGCAAGCTCAGCGTGGAGCGCGCCGACGGTGGGCACGTCTTCGGCTCCACCTTGGTGAGCGAAGCGCTGCAGGCGGCCGGCTTCCGGATGACCCCCCAGGGACTTCGGCTACGACCCGGGCCGTGACGGCCGTTGGCGACCGGCAGACAGAAACCTGCGGATCAGGCCGCGGCGGCCTGCGGCATGTTCCGTGCCGTGGGCAGCGGGGTGACCCGCTCGTACATCGCCATCTTCTCGCTGACGATGTTGAGCACGGCCGACAAGGGCAGGTCGAGGGCGGCACAGATCGAGGCCAGCAGCTCGCTGGAGGCCTCCTTCTGCCCCCGCTCGACCTCGGAGAGGTAGCCGAGACTGACCCGGGCCGCTTTCGAGACCTCACGCAGCGTCCGAGCCTGGGCCACCCGCTCCTCGCGCAGCGACTCACCGATGAGCTCTCGCACCAGCACCTGCTTCACCGGACTCTCCTGTCGCATGACCAAACTGTACCCACCGCACCGGCACCGTCCGGGCCGACCACACGGGTTCTGGGCACAAGGGATCAACGCTCCGGGTCGGGTGCTCCATTCCGCAGCGCCTCGTTCAGCAAGGTGAGAGCCGCAACGGCCGTGTGGCGTCGGATGGCATCCCGGTTGCCGCGCAGCCGGAGCTCGTGGACGCTGGCCCAGGCATGGGCGGGGTACGCCAGTCCCACGAAGACCTGCCCGACGGGGTGACCGTCCTGTGGCTCGGGTCCGGCAACCCCGGTGACAGCCAGACCCCAGTCTGCCGAGCAGCGGCGGGCGACACCTGTCGCCATCTCCTCTGCCGTCGCCCGAGCCACCGGCCCCAGCTCGGCCAGGGTGGCTGCGCGCACGCCGGCGAGGGTCTCCTTCAGTCGGGTCGCGTAGCTGATCACCCCGCCGACATAGCTCGCGGACGCCCCCGGCACAGCCGTCAGCAGCGCTCCGATCATCCCGCCCGTCAAGGACTCCGCCGTCGCCAGCGTCGCTGACGACCGGGCGAGCTCCGCCAGCACGGCAACGGCCGTCGGCTCCGCCGCCGGGTCACCGACCTGCGTCATCCTGCGGCCAGTGCCCGACGGCGCAACACGACGGCCTCGCGGACATAGTCCAGACCGGTCACGACCGTGACGACGAGCGCGACCAGCATCACCACGACTGCCACGACGTGCGCCCAGCCGGGCAGTGGCAGCAGGTACAGCATCACCGCGACCGACTGCAGGACGGTCTTCAGCTTGCCGCCACGCCCGGCGGCCATCACCCCGTAGCGCAGCATGACGAAGCGCATCACGGTGATGCCCCACTCGCGCACCAGCATGAGGATGGTCAGCCACCACCACAGCTCACCGATGATCGACAGACCGATGAACGCCATACCGGTCAGCGCCTTGTCGGCGATCGGGTCGGCCAGCTTTCCGAAACGCGTGATGAGGTTGTGTTTGCGGGCGAGATGGCCGTCCAGGCTGTCGGTGAGGATCGCCACCAGGAAGACCCCGGCCGTCGCGACCCGCCACCACGCATCGTCCGGGTGGGCGAGCAGCATCCAGGCGAAGACGGGCACGAGGACGATGCGCAGTGCCGTCAACGCGTTCGGGACGTTCCAGGGGCTCGACTCCGGCTGCGCCGTCGGCGTCGCGGCCTGGTCAACCATGAAGCTGTTCCCGCACGGCCGTCGTCGGCCGAGTAGCGACCGAACGCAACTCCGCCACCAGATCCGCACCCTCGCTGCCGGTGACCACGGCCGTCACCAGATCACCCACCCGGAGGTCCACACCGGCGGGCAGGACCTGGACGTTGCCGTCCACCTCCGGGCCCTGGTGGGCGGCGCGTCCGACGACGCCCTCCTCGATCTCCTCGACCAGCACCTGCACCGTCTCCCCGACACGCTGCTCCGCCCGCTCCGCGACGAGCGCGTCGACGAGATCGGCCATCCGGTCACGACGTTGCTCGACCACCTCCAGTGGCAGCTGTCGGTCCAGCCTCGCCGCCTCCGTGCCGTCCTCGTCGGAGTACCCGAACACCCCGATGGCATCCAGACCGGCGCGGCTGAGGAAGTCCGCCAGTACCTGCACGTCCTCCTCGGTCTCGCCGGGAAAGCCGACGATGACGTTGCTCCTGATGCCGGCGGTGGGCGCCAGGGCGCGGATCGACGCGATCAGGGCCAAGAAGGACTCGGGGTCACCGAAACGACGCATCCGCCGCAGCAGGGCCGGGGACGCATGCTGGAACGAGAGGTCGAAGTAGGGCACCACCTTGGGGATGCTCGTCATCGCCGTCACCAGGGTGGGTCGCACCTCGGCGGGCTGCAGGTAGGACACCCGGATCCAGTCCAGCCCCGGCACCTCGCTCAGCTGCCCGAGCAAGCTCTCGAGCAGCCGGATGTCGCCGAGATCCTTGCCGTAGGACGAGGTGTTCTCGCTGACCAGGAACAGCTCACGGACACCCTGCTCGGCAAGCCAGTGCGCCTCGGCCACCACCTCGGCGGGAGGTCGAGACAGGTAGGCGCCGCGGAACGCGGGGATGGCGCAGAACGCGCATCGCCGGTCACAGCCGGACGCGATCTTGAGGGGCGCGGTGGGCCCGCCGTCGAGCCGTCGCCGCAACGGGCGCGGTCCGCTGGCGGGTGCGATCCCCGGGGGCAGGTCCATGGGCGTGCCGTGGCCGGGCAGCGACTGGCCCTGGGCGGCCGAGCGGCGCGCGGCCGGCGCGAGCGGTAGCAGCTTTCGGCGGTCCCGAGGCACATGAGCCGTGTGGGAGTGACCGCCGAGGATGGACTGCAGCCGGTCAGCGACGTCGGGGTAGTCGTCGAAGCTCAGCACCGCGTCGGTCTCCGGCAACGAGTCGGCCAGCTCGCGACCGTAACGCTCCGCCAGACAGCCGACCGCCACCACTGCCTGGGCGCGGCCCTGGTCCTTGAGGTCAGCGGCGGCGAGCAGGGTGTCCACGGAGTCCTTCTTCGCCGCCTCCACGAAGCCGCAGGTGTTGACGAGGACCGCGTCGGCATCCTCGGGCTCCGCGACGAGTCGGAAGCCGCCATCCTCCAGCCGAGCGGCCAGCTCCTCGGAGTCCACCTCGTTGCGGGCGCAGCCCAAGGTGACCAGATGGACGGCGAGCAGGCGGTCCGCCTCCGGCCGGGGAGTCGGCAGCGTGGGCAGGGCGGAGGGATGCATAGCCGTTCCAGTATGACGGATGGGTCGGGTCCGACCAGGGCCGCGACGGGTGAGGTGCCGGACTGTCGACCAGGCGCACGGTGTGGCGGAGCGCGGACGGCACGGTGGGTGGGACGATCGGGGGGTCATGCCGCTGCTCACCGACCTCGTTCCCACCGATCCCGGACCGGATGCCGTTTTCGAGGTGTTCAACGGCTGGGCCGCCGACCAGGGTCTGAGTCTCTACCCCGCTCAGACGGAGGCGGTCATCGAGCTGGTCTCCGGGTCCAACGTGATCCTGTCCACGCCGACCGGCTCGGGCAAGAGCCTGGTCGCCACCGCCGCCCAGTTCGCTCTGCTGGCGGCCCGGAACCAACCAGGCGCCGGCCCATCCCGCGTGTTCTACACCGCGCCGATCAAGGCGCTGGTCTCGGAGAAGTTCTTCGCTGCCGTCGAGGTGTTCGGGGTCGACCACGTCGGGATGATGACCGGGGACGCGAGTGTCAACGCGGGGGCCCCGATCATCTGCTGCACCGCCGAGATCCTCGCGAACCTTGCGCTGCGGGAGGGGGCGGACTCCCCGGTCGGCATGGTCGTGATGGATGAGTTCCACTACTACGCCGACCCCGACCGCGGCTGGGCCTGGCAGGTTCCGCTGCTCGAGCTGCCTCGGGCACAGTTCCTGCTGATGTCGGCCACGCTCGGCGACGTCACGCGCTTCCAGGAAGACCTGACCCGGCGCACGGGTCGGCCGACAGCGGTGGTCAGCTCGACCGAACGACCGGTGCCGCTGCACCACGAGTACGTCACGATCCCGTTGCACGAGACCATCGAAGAGCGGCTGGCGACCCATCAGGCGCCGATCTACGTGGTGCACTTCAGCCGAGCCGCGGCGATCGAACAGGCGCAGGCGCTGAACAGCCTGCGGATCACCAGCCGCGAGGAGAAGGACCAGATCGCGGACCTGATCGGCGGCTTCCGGTTCACGGCCGGCTTCGGCAAGACGCTGTCGCGGCTGGTCCGCAACGGCATCGGCGTCCACCATGCGGGGATGCTGCCGAAGTACCGTCGCCTGGTCGAGCTGCTCGCGCAGGCCGGGTTGCTCAAGGTGATCTGCGGCACCGACACCCTGGGCGTCGGGATCAACGTGCCGATCCGCACGGTGCTGCTGACCTCACTGAGCAAGTACGACGGCGTCCGGCCCCGGTTGCTCACGGCCCGGGAGTTCCACCAGATCGGCGGCCGGGCGGGACGGGCGGGTTACGACGCTGCCGGCACCGTGATCGTCCAGGCGCCGGACCACGTCGTGGCCAACGAGAAGGCCCTGGCCAAGGCGGGCGACGACCCGAAGAAGCGGCGGAAGGTGGTGCGGAAGAAGCCCCCGGAAGGCACCATCGGGTACGGCCTGCCGACCTTCGAGCGGCTGGTCGCCGCCGAGCCCGAGCCGCTGGAGTCCTCGTTCAGGGTCAGCCACGCGATGCTGCTCAACGTCATCAACCGGCCCGGTGACTGCTACGCGGCGATGCGGCACCTGCTGACCGACAACGACGAGCCGGCGGCGCGGCGTCGGCGGCATCTGCACCGCGCGCTGTCGATCTATCGCGGTCTGCTGCACTCGGGAGTGGTGGAGCAGCTGGCCGAGCCCGACGCGCTGGGCCGGCGAGCGCGTCTCACGGTGGACCTGCAGCCCGACTTCGCGCTCAACCAACCGCTCTCGCCGTTCGCGCTGGCCTGCCTGGACCTGCTGGACCGCGAGTCCGACGACTACGCCCTCGACGTCCTCTCGGTGCTGGAGGCCACGCTCGACGACCCCCGACCGGTCCTCACCGCCCAGCGGTCGAAGGCTCGCGGCGAGGCCGTCGCGGAGATGAAGGCCGACGGGCTGGAGTACGAGGAGCGGATGGCGTTGCTCGAGGACGTGAGCTACCCGAAGCCGCTGGCCGACCTGCTGGGCGTGGCCTACCTGGCGTACGGGCAGACCCACCCGTGGGTGCTGGACACCGAGCCCTCGCCGAAGTCGGTGGCCCGCGACCTGGCGGAGCGTTCGATGACCTTCACCGAGTACGTCAGCTTCTACGGCCTGGCCCGGGCCGAGGGCATCGTGCTGCGCTACCTCGCCGACGCCTACAAGGCGCTCCGGCAGACCGTGCCGGACGACGCCCGGACGGATGCGGTCGCGGACCTGACGGCCTGGCTGGGTGAGCTGGTGCGGCAGGTGGACTCCAGCCTGCTCGAGGAGTGGGAGTCCCTGCGCAGCCCGGCGGAGGAGGTGGTGGCGGCCGTGGCCGCCGACCAGAGCACGCCACCGGTCACGGCCAACCGGCGTGCGTTCCGGGTCCTGGTGCGCAACGCGCTGTTCCGCCGCGTCGAGCTGGCCGCGCGGCGCGACTGGTGGGCGCTGGCCGAGCTCGACGAGACGTTCCCTGCCGAGGCGTGGCAGGCGGCGCTGGAGCCGTACTTCGCCGAGCACGGCGGCATCCAGACCGGCGCCGCCGCGCGCGGACCCGGCCTGCTGCTGGTCACCGAGGAACCGGGTCGCTGGCGGGTCCGCCAGATCCTCGACGATCCCGAGGGCGACCACGACTGGGGCATCAGCGCCGAGATCGACCTCACGGCGAGCGACGCCGAGGGGACCGCCGTCGTCCGGGTGACCGAGGTGAGCCAGCTGGGCGGCTGGTAGCACGTGCCCGCACGACGTCGGGCTGGCCGGCACCCGTCGCGCCGTCGCGTCTCGGACTAGCCGAGACGGAGGTTGTCCAGCACGACCTCGAGCTCGTCGGGCTTGACCAGGACCTCCCGAGGCTTCGAACCCTCCGAGTGCCCGACGACGCCGCGCGTCTCGAGGATGTCCATCAGCCGCCCCGCCTTGGCGAAGCCGACGCGGAGCTTCCGCTGCAGCATCGAGGTCGACCCGAGCTGGAGGTTCACCACCAGCTCGGCGGCCTGCACCACGAGGTCCAGGTCGTCCCCGATGTCCTCGGCCACCTTGGCGCTGGCTTCGGCGGGAGCGGTCACGTCCTCCCGGTAGCTGGGCTTCAGCTGCTCGGTGACGTGCGCGACCACCTGGCGCACCTCGTTCTCGGTCACCCAGGCGCCCTGGATCCGGATCGCCTTGCTCGACCCCATCGGCAGGAACAGGCCGTCACCCTGACCGACCAGCTTCTCCGCGCCCGGTTGGTCGAGGATGACGCGGGAGTCGGTCATCGACGACGTCGCGAAGGCGAGCCGGCTGGGCACGTTGGCCTTGATCAGGCCGGTGACGACGTCGGTGCTGGGACGCTGCGTCGCCAGCACCAGGTGGATACCGGCGGCGCGGGCGAGCTGGGTGATCCGGACGATCGAGTCCTCCACGTCCCGCGGCGCCACCATCATCAGGTCGGCGAGCTCGTCCACGATCACCAGCAGGTAGGGGTACGGGGCCAGCACCCGCTCGGAGCCCTCCAAGGGCTTCACCGACCCGGCCCGGACCGCCTTGTTGAAGTCGTCGATGTGCCGGAACCCGAAGGCCGCGAGGTCGTCGTAGCGCAGGTCCATCTCGCGCACGACCCACTGCAGCGCCTCCGCCGCCTTCTTCGCGTTCGTGATGATCGGGGTGACCAGGTGCGGCACCCCCTCGTACGCCGTGAGCTCGACCCGCTTGGGGTCGACCATCAGCATCCGCACCTCATCAGGCGTGGCCCGCATCAGGATCGAGGTGATCATCGAGTTGACGAAGCTGGACTTGCCGGAGCCGGTCGCGCCGGCCACCAACAGGTGCGGCGTCTTGGCCAGGTTCGCGACGACGAAGCCGCCCTCGACGTCCTTGCCGAGACCCACCGTCATCGGGTGGTGGTCGTTGCGGGCCTTCGGCGAGCGCAGCACGTCCCCGAGCGAGACCACCTCCTTGTCCACGTTGGGGATCTCGATGCCGATGGCGGACTTCCCGGGGATCGGCGACAGGATCCGCACGTCGGCGCTGGCCACCGCGTAGGCGATGTTCTTGCTCAGGGCGGTGACCTTCTCCACCTTGACGGCGGGCCCGAGCTCCACCTCGTACCGCGTCACCGTCGGACCTCGGGAGTAGCCCGTCACCTGGGCGTCGATCTCGAACTGGCGCAGCACCTCGGTCAGCCGGTGCACCACGGCGTCGGAGGCCTCGGAGCGGGCCTTGTGCACGCTCCCCTGCTTGAGCACCTCGGAGTCGGGCAGCAGGTACTGCACGTCACCGGACAGCTGCAGCTGCTCCACCCGCTGGGGGATGGGGGTGTGCGGCGGCGCCTCCAGCTCGCTGCCGGCGTCGTCGGCACCGTGCACGGTGACCCCGGGAGGAAGGCCGGCCGTGACGGAGCGTCGGCCGGGCTGGTCCGGCTGCACCTCGAGGTCCTCATCCGGCTCGACGGGCGCGTCCTCGACCTCCGCCTGATCGGGCGCCGCGAGCGGGGGACGCCGCTTCCGGCCCTTCGGCTCGGCGATGACGGGGCTGTCGTAGGCCCGGTCGAGGCCGAACTCGAGGCCGTCGGGGACAGCGGTGTCCGCCCCGCCGCTGACGGGAGGGCGCTGGAGGGCCGCGTGGACGGCCCGAAGGCGCTCGGGGAGCTCGTGCAGCGGGATGCCGACCACGACGAGGATGCCGAACAGCGTCAGCAGGGTCAGCAGCGGCACGGCGACGTAGACGCTGAGCAGGTCGCTGAGCAGGCTGGAGGAGATATAGCCGACGATGCCACCGGCCTCCCTGAGCTGGGCCGGGGCATTCGTCCGGGGCAGCCCATGAGCAATGTTCACCAGGCCGAGCAGCCCGAGAAGCAGTGCACTCCAGCCGACCGCCTGCCGTCCTCCAGGGCCGTTCCGGTCGGGGTGCCGCAGGGTTCGCCAGGCCATCAGCGCGAGCAGGATGGGCGCCGCGTAGGCCAGGGTGCCGATGACGCCGGACACGCCGACCCGGACCACCCGGCCCACCGGCTGGGGCAGACCCCACCAGAACTCCGCCGCGACGACGATCGCGCCGCCGACCAGGAGCAGCCCCACCCCGTCTCGGCGGAGCGCGGGGTCCATGTCCCGTGCGCCGGTACCGATCCGGCGGGCTCCGGCGCCGAGGGCATGGGCCAGCCCGAGCCAGAGGGCTCGGACGCCGCGGCCGACCTGCTGCAGGGCGGACGGCCGACGGGGAACCGCCTTCGCGCGGGGGCGGGACCCTGAACGACCGGCCGGGGTCTGGGGCCGGGAGCGGCCGGACCGGCTGGCAGGGCGGGGCTGCACCGCGGTCGAGGACCGCGATGCTGAGCTGGACTTGCTTCCGGACGACCGCGGGCGCGCACCTGAGCCGGACGGACCAGGAGTGCTACGAGACCGCGGTGGGGAAGACGCGCGGGTCGCCATGGTCGCAGGCTACGCGATCGGGGGTCCCCGGGCGCCCGCACACGCCGGTCATCGGCTGTGGCCGAAGTGGTCGAAGCCCCCGACGGACTCCCAGACGGCGCCGTCCACCAGCACTCCGGCCGACGCCTCCGGATCTGAGGTGAGGACCTCACCCACGACGCGCCAACCCTCCGGCACCCGGTCAGCGGCGAAGGTCGCCGCGAGGGCATGGTCCTCCCCGCCGGTCAGCAGCAGCTGGTAGGGGTCGGCGCCGGTGGCGCCGGCGACCGCCTGCAGGGGCTCGGGCACCTCGAAGGCGTCGCGGTGCAGGTCGATCACCACGCCGGAGGCCCGAGCCACGTGACCGAGGTCGGCAACCAGCCCGTCGGAGACGTCCACCATCGCGCTGGCGCCGGCCCGAGCCGCGACGGCTCCGGCGCCGTAGGGCACCTGCGGCACCCGCTGCGCCTCGACCACCGCCCGGGGTGAGCGGAACCCGCGACCAAGGACCACCAGTCCGGCCGCGGCCCAGCCGGTCCGGCCGCGGAGCGCGACCACGTCGCCCGCCCGTGCCCCGCTCCGGCGGACGGGGGCACGCCCGTCGAGCCCACCCAGCACGGTGACGCTCAGCGTGATGTCCCGGGACCGGGTGACGTCACCGCCGAGCAGGCTCACCCCCGCCGCGGCGCACTCGGCGTTCAGCCCGGTGACGAACTCCCGCACCCACCGCAGCTGCAGCTGGGGTGGCCCGGAGAAGCCGAGCAGCACTCCGGTCGCGCGTGCCCCCATCGCCTCGAGGTCGGCGACGTTGACGGCGACGGCCTTCCGGCCGATGTCCGCCGGGTCCGACCAGCCGAGCTTGAAGTGGACGTTCTCGATCAGCAGGTCCACCGAGGTGACCACGGGGCCGTCGACGGCGAGGACGGCGCCGTCGTCACCGGGACCGAGCAGGACGTCGTCCGCAGCAGGGAGATCAGCCGTGACCACGTCGATCAGGCCGAACTCGCCGACCTCGCTGAGCGTCGTGCTACCGGGCAGTGCGCTCGCGCCGCTCACGACCGCTCCGGATCTGCGGCAGGGCCGGCGGACGCGGTACGGTGACGCACACCGGCGAGCGTACGCGTTCGCGACCGAAGGGAAGCGCCATGGTCGTGCAGGCCTACATCCTCATCCAGACCAACGTCGGGAAGGCAGCCGAGGTCGCGCAGGCGATCAGCGCCATCACCGGGGTGACGCGGGCGGAGGACGTGACCGGCCCGTACGACGTCATCGTGCGGGCGGAGGCGACCAGCGTCGACGAGCTGGGCCGGCTGGTCGTCGCGCAGGTGCAGACCGTGCCGGGGATCACCCGAACGGTGACGTGTCCCGTCGTCCACATCTGAGTCGACGGCGTCTCCCCGGCCTCACGACCAGGGCGGCACTCCTCGCGGCCCTTCTCCTCTCGGCGTCGTGCTCCGGCGCCGTCTCCGTGGCCGAACCCCAACCGGACCCGGCAGGCCAGGCCCGCTGCACCGCTCTGCTGGCCGCCCTGCCCGACCAGGTGCTGCAGGCCACCCGCCGTCCCACCGAGCCGGGGGTCTGGACGCGGGCCTGGGGGGACCCGCCGATCACGCTGCGCTGCGGCGTGTCAGCACCGCCGGGGCTGGGCCCGACAAGTGAGTGCCTGGAGGTCAACGGGGTGGGCTGGTTCAGCGAGGACGCCGAAGGCGGCGTCCTCTTCACCACCATCGGCCGGGCCGTCTTCGTGGAGGTGGGAGTACCCCACCAGTACGCGCCGGAGGTGAGCCCGCTGGCCGACCTGGCGGCGGCCGTGTCCGCGCACGACCCGCTTCTGCAGCCGTGCCGTTGAGCGTCAGCGGAGGCCGACAGGGCGGCGCAGCGCCAGCTGGATCAGCCGGTCGACGAGCTCCGGGTAGCTGAGCCCACTGGCCGCCCACATCCGGGGGAACATCGAGTGGACGGTGAAACCGGGCATCGTGTTGATCTCGTTCACCACCACCCGCCCCTCTGCGGTGACGAACACGTCCACCCGGGCCAGTCCCTCACAGCCGATCGCCTCGAACGTCCGGACCGCCAGATCCTGCACCTCCCGCGCCAGGTCCGGCGGGATGTCGGCGGGCACGTCGAGGGCGACCTGCTCCTCCGGCAGGTACTTGGCCTCGAAGTCGTAGAAGCCGGACGCGCTCTGGACACGGATCTCAGCGACCTGGCTGGCGGTCGCCCGGCTGCCGTCCAGCTCGGCGAGCACGCCGCACTCCAGCTCACGGGCGCCGACGAAGCCCTCCTCCACGATGACCTTCGGGTCGAAGCGCTGCGCCTCCTCGATCGCCGCCCCGACCTCCTCGGCGCGGTCCACCTTGGTGATGCCGAGGCTGGAGCCACCCCGAGCCGGCTTCACGAACACCGGAAGGCCGAGCGCGGCGACCGCCTCGAGGCAGGCGGTCCGGTCACGCGCCCACTCCGCGGCAGGGACGGCCACGAAGGGCCCCACCGGCAGGCCCGAGGCCGCCAGCACCAGCTTCATGAAGTGCTTGTCCATGCCGACGGCACTGGCCAGGACGCCGGCTCCGACGTAGCGGACGCCCATCATCTCGAAGAGTCCCTGGATGGTGCCGTCCTCACCGAACGGGCCGTGCAGCAGAGCCAGGGCGACGTCGAGCCGACCCAGGGCGGCCAGGGCCGAGCGGCCGGGTCCCGCCTGGGCACGCAGAGCGAGCTCGGTCCCGGCTGCCTCGCGCAGCAGGACCGCGTCGGCCGCGTCCTCGCTGAGCTCGGGCAGCCGTCCCTCGCTCACCTGCAGCCGGGCGAGGGCGTCGGGCTCGACCAGGACCCAGCGCCCGGACCGGGTGATGCCGATGCCGACGACGTCGTAGCGGGCCGGGTCGAGAGCACCGAGAACACCGGCGGCGGTCAGGCAGGAGACCCCGTGCTCGCTGCTCGTGCCACCGAAGATCACCGCGACGCGGGTGCGGCCGTCGGTCGAGTGGTCCCCACTCGACAAGCTGTCGCTCATCTGCTGCACCCCTTGCCGGTGTTGCCCTGGTCGGCCTCCGACCCTACCGGCGGGGCCCGGACCGGCTCGGTCGACGCGCGAGACTAGCCCGCATGACCTCCCAGCCCCTCCCGCCCGGCCTCCCTCCACTGCACCCCGAGACGGTGGCGGTGACCGTGGGACGACCCGAGAAGGCGGTGGACGCTCCGCTGAACCCGCCGGTCAGCTTCGCCTCGACCTACGTCGGCAGCCACGACCCCGCGACAGCCGAGCTCGGCTACGGGCGGTACGGCAACCCGACGTGGCGAGCGCTGGAGGACGCCATCGGGGCGCTGGAGGGCGGTCGGGCGCTGACCTTCTCCTCCGGGATGGCGGCAGCGCACGCGGTGCTGGAGCTGTTGGGACCGGGCAGCACGATCGTGCTCCCCCACACCTGCTATCTGGGGATCGCAGCGGCGATCGACCTGCGAGGCGCCAAGGACGGCTGGACGGTGCGGAGGGTCGACATCGCCGACACGGCAGCCGTGCTGTCGGCGGCCGAGGGCGCGGACCTGGTCTGGGTGGAGTCGCCGACCAACCCGACCATCGAGGTGGCGGACCTGCCGGCGCTGGGCGCCGCCCTCGCCGGGAAGGTCCGGCTGGTCGTGGACAACACCTTCGCGACCCCGTTGCTCCAGCAGCCGCTGACGACCGGGGCGGACATCGTCCTGCACGCCGTCACCAAGTTCATCGCCGGCCACTCCGACGCCCTGCTGGGTGCGCTGGTCGTCCGTGAGTCCGACACCGAGACGTTGCAGACCCTGGACTCCGTCCGCCGGTCGCACGGCGCCACGCCAGGGACGATGGAGGCCTACCTCGCGCTCCGCGGGCTGCGAACGCTGCCGCTGCGGCTCGAGCGGGCGCAGCACAACGCGGGCGTACTGGCCGAGCGACTGGTGCGACACCCAGCCGTCCGGCGGGTCCGCTATCCCGGCTTGCCGGGTGACCCTGGGCACGACCGGGCGGCGCGGACCATGAGAGGTTTCGGCTCCGTGATCTCCCTCGAGCTGGCCGACGCCGGCACGGCCGACGCCTTCGTCGATGCGGCGAAGATCTGGGTCTTCGCCACGAGCCTCGGCGGTGTCGAGTCGACCTTCGAGCGTCGTCGCCGCTGGCCCGGCGAGCTCCCCACCGTCCCCGAGGGGCTCGTCCGGCTCTCCGTCGGCGTCGAGCACGTCGAGGATCTCTGGTCTGACCTCGAGCAGGCACTCGAGGCCGTCCGCTGATCCTCCCTCCCGCCGCGGACCCGGGCGACTGCTCTAGTAACGCTCGGGTTTCGCGGACCGCGACATCAAGGTGGTGATCAGTTCCGTGGGGGTGAGCGAACCGTCGATGACGGCGGCGACGTTCTCGACGATCGGCATCTCGACGCCGTGCTGGGCGGCGAGGGCCTGGATGGACGCGCAGGACAGCACACCCTCGGCCACCTGCCGGGTGGCGGCGGTCAGCTCGGCGACGCTGCGGCCGCGGCCCAGCTCCTCCCCGAACGTGCGGTTGCGGGAGAGCGGCGACGAGCAGGTGGCCACCAGGTCGCCGAGACCGGCGAGGCCGGCGAAGGTGTAGGGGTCCGCACCCAGCGCCAGCCCGAGCCGGGTGATCTCGGCCAGCCCCCGGGTGATCACCGACGCGGTCGCGTTGGCGCCCAGACCCAGCCCGACGGCCATCCCGACGGCGAGAGCAATCACGTTCTTGGTGGCTCCGCCGAGCTCGCACCCGATCACGTCGGGATTGGTGTAAGCGCGGAACCGGGCCGTGTGGCACACCTGCTGCAGGGCGGCAGCCGTCTCCTCGGAGGTGCTGGCGACCACGCTCGCAGACGGCTGCCGCTCGGCGATCTCGCGGGCGAGGTTCGGTCCGGTGACCACCGCGATCCGCTCCGGCGGCACCTTGCCGGCCTCGGCGACCACCTCGCTCATCCGCAGGCCGGTGCCGAGCTCGATCCCCTTCGCCAGGCTGACCACGACCGCACCCGAGGGGATCGGCCAGTGTCCCAGGTTGCTCCGCAGCGACTGGGACGGCACCGCCAGCACGACGACGTCGGCGCCGCTCATGGCCTGCTCCGGCTCGCTCACCGCCCGCACCGACGCGGGCAGCGGGACGTCGGGGAAGTAGTCGGCGTTGCGGTGGTCGGCGTTGATGGCAGCCGCCAGCTCCGGCCGTCGAGCCCACAGCGTGACCTCGTTGCCGGCGTCGCTCAGCACCAGCGCGAAAGCTGTTCCCCACGAGCCGGAGCCCATCACCGCGACCCGCGCAGGAGCCGGCGGCGTCACGGCTGCACTCCGGGAGCATCGAGTCGTGGGTCGTAGCGCTGAACCGGCGGCGGCTCGGCACGAAGCTCCGCGACGAGCGCCGTCAGGGATGCGAGGATCCGCTCCGTCGCCTCCGCCAGCACGGCCCCGGTCATCGGCTCTTCGCGCAGGTCGTCCAGCGGGACGGGGTCGCCCGCCAGCACCCGGAGCGTCTTCCGGGGCAGCAGCTTGGGGAAATGGATGCGCTTGCCGTACATGATGTCCTGCGCCCCCCACTGGCCCAGCGGGATGACGGGAGCGCCCGTCTGCAGGGCGATCCGGGCGGCGCCGGTACGGCCCCGCATCGGCCAGAGCCCCGGGTCGAGGGTGATGGTGCCCTCGACGTAGACGACAACAGCCCGACCGTCCCGCACCGCCGCGACCGCTGCGCTCAGGGCGTCCTTGGCCGCGGCGGAGCCGCGCTGCACGGGGATCTGGCCGCAGCCCCTGAGCACGGCCCCCAGCACCGGAACCCGGAACAGCGAGGCCTTGGCCAGGAAGCGCGGCCAGCGCCCGGAGAAAGCCAGGTACTGCCCGATCACGAGGGGGTCGACGTTGGAGATGTGGTTGGCGACGAACACCACCCCACCGGTCGACGGCACCTTGTCCTGGTTCCGCCAGTCCCGCCTCGTGAAGGGTTTGAGCACCGCGTGCAGGAGCGTGACGACAGCGAAGATCACTTCGCGGCCCGGTTCCCGGTTGGCCTGCGACAGCGGCTTCAGGACCGTGGTCGACGCGTGGCCAGGACCGCCGCCCATCGCCCCACCTCTTCCCGGTCCGGTGCCCGCCGGTCCGTCAGGCACCACAGCCCGACGTGAGCGCAGCCTACGGGACCGTGGCAGCATCGGCTGATCATGGACGCGTGTGCGACAGGACGCCCCTGAGATGGGCGGGTCTACCGCTGCCGTCGTCGCGCTCAAGCCCGTGACGCATGCCAAGTCGCGGCTGGACACCGTGCCCGATCCGCTGCGGCGACGGCTGGCCTGGACGATGGCCGTGGACACCCTGACCGCGCTCGCGGCGACGGTTGCCGAGGTTCTCGTCGTCAGCGACCAGCCGGCCCTGGCGAGCCGGCTGGCCCGCGCGGGGGTCCGGGCCAGGGTGGTCGGGGAGGCGGGGGCCGAGGGGATGAACGGCGCGCTCGCCCGAGGTGCCCGGCTGCTGAACCAGGCGGGACACGCGCGGGTCCTGGCCTCGGTCGGCGACCTGCCAGCGCTGCGGCCCGCCAGTGTGCGGACCGTCCTGGCCGCAAGCCCGGCGGAGGGTCGGTACTACCTCGCGGACGCCTCCGGCATCGGCACAACGATGCTGATCGCGGGCGGCGTCGGCTTGGACCCGCACTTCCAGGGCGGTTCGGCAGCCGCCCACGCACGGTCAGGAGCCGAGCCGCTGACCGACGCGGTGCTGGCCAGCCCCGTGCCCGACGCTCGCGCGGACGTGGACACGGAGGCCGATCTCGTGCCGGCCGCCGCACTCGGCATCGGTGCCGCCACTGCCGCGCTGCTCGTCCCCGGCTCGGCGCACCTAGCCGAGTACAGCGTCGTCACCACCACCGGCTACACCGATGCCCGACAGCGGCCACTGGTGGTCACCGCCGCGGGCCACCGGTTGGTTCTGCCCACCAGCTCCCTCGCGGACGGGCTGCGCGATCTCAGACCCGGCCAACGACTGCACAGTGTCCACACCGAGGGAGTGGTCCGTTCAGCCTGGCTCTAGTCCCTGCCGGAACCACGGGGTCACTTGACGGACTTGGCCTTCTTGCCATCCTTCTTCTTCTTGTCCGGCTTGCCCTTCTTGAGCGACTCCGCCTTCTTGCTGCTCTTCTTGCTGTCCTTCTTCTTGGCGCCACCGGCCTGGGCCGGCTCCACCTCCGCGGCGGCCTGCGGAGCCGGGTCGGCAGTGACGGCGACGGCCTCAGCTGACCCGTTGCGCGAGGCGGCGCGCCGGGTCGGCGCCGTGGCAGGCACCGAAATCGTCGGAACCGAGGCCGGGACTTCCCGCTCCCCCGACACGTAGGCCTTCAGCTCGGTGCCCGGACGGAACCGGGGTACGGACGTGGCCGCCGCCTCCTTGCGCTCACCGGTGCGGGGGTTGCGCACCAGCCGCGCGGGCCGGTCGACCTTCTCGAAGACCCCGAAGCCAGTGATCGCCACCTTGTTCCCGGACGCGGCCGCGTACGTGATCGTCTGCACCACGGCATTGAGGGCCTTGCTGGCCTCGGCCTTGTTCCCGTCGTAGTGCTGGGCGAGCGCCTCGATCAGTTCTGCCTTGTTCACAGTGTCCTCTCCGTGCCGGTTCTTCCGCCACAGCAGGAAAACCGAGTCGTCGGGATCGACGACGGGCACGGACCCACGCTAGAAGAAATCAGCCCCGGTAGACAATCCTTGTGCAGCAGTGATTATCCCGCGCCGATCGTGGTCGACGGCTTGAAAACCGGTCGGGACTTCTCGTAGGCGTCGATGGCGTCGACCTGGCGCAGAGTGAGCCCGATGTCGTCCAGGCCTTCGAGCAGCCGCCACCGGGTGTAGTCGTCGATCTCGAACGAGGTCTGGAAACCCTCGGCGGTGATCATCCGCTCCTGCAGGTCGACGGTGATCGGCGCGGCGGGATGGGCCTCGATGTAGTCCCACAGCTCCTCGATGATCTTCTGGTCGACCACGGCGACCAGCAGCCCGGCCTTGCCCGAGTTGCCACGGAAGATGTCACCGAAACGTGAGCCGATCACCACCTTGAAGCCGTAGTTCTGCAGGGCCCAGACGGCATGCTCCCGGGAGGACCCGGTGCCGAAGTCCGGACCGGGGACGAGAATCGTCGCCCCCGCATACTGCGGCTGGTTCAGGACGAAAGAGGGGTCGTTACGCCAGGCCGCGAACAAGCCGTCCTCGAAACCGGTCTTCGTGACCCGCTTGAGATAGACCGCCGGGATGATCTGGTCGGTGTCGACGTTGCTGCGACGGAGCGGCAGCGCGGTCCCTGTGTGGGTGAGAAAGGCATCCATGATCAGACCTCCTGCAGGTCGGCGGGTGCGCCGAGAGTCCCCAGCACGGCGGTGGCGGCCGCCACGGGCGGTGAGACGAGGTGGGTGCGGCCACCCTTGCCCTGCCGACCCTCGAAGTTGCGGTTCGAGGTCGACGCGGCCCGCTCACCTGGGGCCAGCTGGTCCGGGTTCATCCCGAGGCACATGGAGCAGCCGGCAGCACGCCACTCCGCGCCTGCCTCCTTGAAGATGATGTCCAGCCCCTCGTCCTCGGCCTGCAGCCGGACCCGCGCCGAGCCCGGCACCACGAGCATCCGAACATGGTCGGCGACGTGCCTGCCCTCGATCACCTGGGCTGCGGCCCGCAGGTCCTCGATCCGGCCGTTGGTGCAGGAGCCCAGGAAGACCGTGTCCACGGCAACCTCCCGCATCGGCTGGCCGGCTTTCAGCCCCATGTACTCCAGCGCCTTGGTGGCCGCCGTGCGGTCGGCCTCGTCGGCGAAGGTCTCGGGATCCGGCACGCTGGCAGCGAGCGGGACACCCTGACCCGGGTTGGTCCCCCAGGTGACGAAGGGGCTCAGCTGGGTGGCGTCCAGGTCGACCTCGGCGTCGAAGACGGCGTCATCGTCGGTGGCCAGGGTGCGCCAGTACTCCACGGCGGCGTCCCAGTCTGCTCCGGTCGGGGCGTGCCGTCGGCCCTTCAGGTAGGCGAAGGTCGTCTCGTCGGGCGCGATCATGCCCGCCTTGGCGCCCCATTCGATGCTCATGTTGCAGATCGTGAGCCGGCCCTCCATCGACATGTTCTCGATGGTGCTGCCGCGGTACTCCACGACATAGCCCTGACCCCCACCGGTGCCGACCTTCGCGATCAGCGCGAGCACGACGTCCTTCGGGGTGACACCCGGGGGCAGGTCGCCGTTGATGTTCACGGCCATGGTCTTGGGCTTGGCCTGGGTCAGCGTCTGCGTGGCCAGCACGTGCTCGACCTCGGAGGTGCCGATGCCGAAGGCCAGGGCCCCGAAGGCGCCGTGGGTGGAGGTGTGGGAGTCGCCGCACACCACGGTCATCCCGGGCTGGGTCAGGCCGAGCCACGGGCCGATGATGTGCACGACTCCCTGGTCCGCCGAGCCGAGGCTGTAGATGGGAACGCCGAACTCCTCGACATTGCGCCGCAGGGTGTCCACCTGGGTCCGCGAGACCGGGTCGGCGATGGGGCGGTCGATGTTCAGCGTCGGGGTGTTGTGGTCCTCGGTCGCCAGGGTGAGGTCCGGCCGGCGCACGGTCCGGCCCGCCTGGCGCAGACCATCGAAGGCCTGCGGGCTGGTGACCTCGTGGACGAGGTGCAAGTCGATGAAGAGCAGATCCGGCTCCCCCTCCGCGGACCGCACGACGTGCGCGTCCCAGACCTTCTCGCTCAGCGTCCTGCCCATCACGACTTCCCTTCGTCCGGCGCGGCAACCCTCGTTCCCAGCGCTTCCACTGTCGCCCCGGCACCGTGCCCGTCCCAATTTGAGTTTCAGCATCCGAGACGGCAATATCAAGGCATGGACAACACTAGCGGCGTCGGGGTGCTGGACAAAGCCGCTCTCGTGCTGAGTGCCCTGGAGACCGGACCCACCACCCTCGCCGGCCTCGTCTCGGCCACCGGACTCGCCCGCCCGACCGCCCACCGCCTCGCCGTCGCGCTGGAGCACCACCGGTTGGTGAGCCGTGACCTGCAGGGCCGGTTCATCCTCGGCCCCCGACTGGGCGAGCTGGCCTCAGCCGCTGGGGAGGACCGGCTGCTCGCCACGGCAGGACCGGTGCTGGCGCGGCTCCGTGACATCACCGGTGAGTCGGCGCAGATGTTCCGCCGTCAGGGTGACTACCGGGTGTGCGTCGCGACGGCCGAACGGATGTCCGGGCTTCGCGACAGCGTCCCGGTCGGCACCCAGCTCACCATGACCGCCGGTTCCGCCGCTCAGGTGCTGCTCGCCTGGGAGGAACCCGACCGGATGCAGCGCGGCCTGCGCGGCAGCCGGTACTCCGCCGTTGCCCTCGCTGCCGTCCGTCGCCGCGGCTGGGCGCACTCGGTCGGGGAGCGGGAACCGGGCGTGGCCTCGGTCTCGGCCCCGGTCCGATCGCCCTCGGGCAAGGTCATCGCCGCGGTCAGCGTCTCGGGCCCGATCGAGCGGCTGTCGCGGCAGCCCGGGCGGTTGCACGCTCCGGCCGTGATCGCGGCCGCCGAGCGGCTGAGCGAGGTTCTGCGCCGCAGCGGCGCGGAGTGACCTGAGGCTCGCCCAGGCAGCGACCTCAGCGGCCGCGTCGCACCCGCTAAGTTGTCGCAGGTGACGGACCCCTCACCCCCCATCCACCGGGCGATGCGCATGGATCACGCGATCATGCGGTGGCGGGCGCGCCGGGCGCGCGAGGCCGGGCAGACGGCGGTGGTCATCCCGTACACGGGCTACGGCTCGACGACGTGGGTGCGGGTGCTGGCGCGAGTGCTGCTCAGCCGTGACCAGCAGCGACCCGAGGTCGAGCCGGCGGGTGCCCGCGGCTGGCGCAGCTTCACCAGCGTCCCGGTGGAGAACGCCGAGGTCGTGGTGAGCGTCGACGGCCAGACCTCGACCGTCACGGCTGACCGCAGCGGCATCGTCGACGCCGTCGTGGAGGCCGATCTGCAGCCCGGCTGGCAGCGCATCGGGCTCTCGGTCGAGGGTTCGACGCCCGTGTACGCCGACGTCTTCGTGGTGGCACCGGAGACGACCTTCGGGCTCGTGTCCGACATCGACGACACCGTCATGGTCACAGCGCTCCCCCGCCCGCTGCTGGCGGCCTGGCACACCTTCGTGGTCAACGAGCACGCGCGCTCCTCCACGCCGGGGATGCCGGTGCTCTACGAGCGGCTGCTCAGCCAGCACACCGGCGCACCCGTCATCTACCTGTCGACCGGCGCCTGGAACGTCGCGCCGACACTGACCCGGTTCCTGTCCCGGAACCTCTACCCGCCGGGCGCCCTGCTGCTCACCGACTGGGGTCCGACAGCGGACCGGTGGTTCCGCAGCGGGAGGGAGCACAAGCGGAACAACCTGCTCCGGCTGGCCGAGGAGTTCCCGCAGATCAAGTGGCTTCTCGTCGGTGACGACGGCCAGCACGACGAGGCCATCTACAGCGAGTTCCTCGAGAACCACCGGGAGCAGGTCCGTGCGGTCTGCATCCGTCAGCTGAGTCCCAGCGAGGCGGTGCTGGCCGGGAGCACCAACCGCGAGCACTCGATGAGCAACGCCTCCGGTGTCCCTTGGCGCTATGCGCCGGACGGGGCGGGGCTCGCCGAGGAGCTCGAGCAGGTGGGTCTGCTGCGGGACGCCTCCCACCAGCCTGAGGTCGGGGCCTGACAGCCGCCGCTCACGCCTCTTCCTTGCCGAGCAGAACTTGGCCGATCTTGATCCTTCGTCCGCTCCGTCCACCACCTGCCGATCTACGGTGGGACCACAGGCGGCCAACGGTGACCGCTTCTGTCACGGGGGGTCGGATGATGACTGCTGAGGAGCGCACAGACCAAGCCTTGCCCGAGGTGCACCTCACCGACGGGCCGAAGTGCGGGAAGCTCGTGGCCAAGGAGGGCGAGCGGGACCTGCTCTGCGACCTGCCCGCCGGCCACCCGGAGACGACGCCCTGCAGCGCTCCCCTGGAGCAGCCCAGCAGCTAGGCGCCGCCTCGCTCCCTCCCCGGTCAGCCCCAGCCCTGCTCGTCCAGGTCACGGAAGACCTTGGACCAGCGGGCGACGAAGGTGTGCTCGCTGAACTCGGGGTGTGGCGACCCGGCCTGGTCGCTCAACCGCCGGCGAAGGGCTGGGTCGCGCAGGACCGCGATGACGCGTTGGGCCAGGGCCTGGTAGTCCCCCGATTTGACCAGGTACCCGTTCACGTCGTCGGAGAGGATCTCCCTCGCGCCGTACTTCACGTCGTAGGCCACCACCGGGCAGCCGTGGGCCAACGTCTCCAGCAGCACGAGGGGGTAACCCTCGTACCTACTGGTGAGCAGGGAGAGCGCCGCCCGGTCGTAGACGCCACCGGGGTCGGTGGTGTAGCCGGGCAGAGTGACCGAACCGCGCAGTCCCAGCCGGTCGATCTGGTCCTCGAGCTCGGCCCGGTCGTCGCCCTGCCCGTAGATCTCCAGCCGGGCCGCTGGTACCGCCTGAACGACCAGCGCGAAGGCGTCGATGGCGTGCGACACCCTCTTCTGCTGGTCCAGGCGCGCCAGCATCACCACCAGGTTCGGGTCCCGCTGCTCGAAGGGCACCTGGGCGACGCCGCTCCTCATCGGATGCGGCACGACCCGGAAGTTCTCCCGCTCACCGAAATTGGCCTCCGCGTCGGCGCGCTGGGCGTTGGTCAGGAACACGACCGCGTCCAACTCGTCGCGGTGGTCGAACATCGGCTGGTAAGAGGGGCGGATCCGCTGGGGGTCGCGGCCTGAGCCGAGGAGATGAGGGTTGTGCAGCACGACGAGGTGCTTCACGTTCGGCCGGGAGAAAGAGAGCGTCTCCCGGTCGGCGCGGCGTGACTCCACGGTAAGAAAGACACGGTCACGTCCGACCAGTTCGGCCAGAAAGTGCTGGGCCAGTGCGACGTCGTCCGGCATCGCCTTGGTCGGCCGACCCTCGTGATCCAGCAGTGTCACCCGCTCCACGACGCTGTTCCGAGTTCCCGGCTCGGGAACCAACCACTTGTTGAGGTAAGGCGAACCGTCGGCCCGGAAGAAGACCTGCTGTCGTGGCGTGTTCCGGCGCAGGTCCATGTACGTGGTTCGCGCGATGGTGCCGTCCAGATTGAACTCCTCACGACGGGTCCGGGCGCGGTTGTTGTTGAACCAGTCGCGAACTTCCAGCCGGCCCTCGGAGTCGAAGCGCTTGTAGAGGCGGTACACCCCGTTCTCGAAGTAGCGGTACACCCCCTCCTGGTTCTTGTCCGGCAGCGCGTCCATTCCGGGCTCCTCGACATCGTGCCGAACGGCCGGGGCGGGATTGGCCCTGCCTCGCAGGTACTCATGCAGGTTGACGATCGTGACGCCGTCGGCCAGCAGCCCCCGTTGCCGGAGATCAGCGGACATGTCCCGCGACCGCGGTGCGTAGTTCAAGGTGACGATGGTGGAGTCGACGCCGCCGATCTCCTTCAGCAGCCGGCACTTCGTGAGGATGGACGCCGTCCGCCCGCCATAGTTGGGTGGAATGGCGCCGACCAGCATCACGTAGCGCGCGTCCGGCAGCGGCTCGAGCTCGGGCACCGGGTCGACTCTGGCGGGTGGCCGGTGCGGTCTCCTGTTCCCGGAGCTGGCAACAGCGCCCTTGCCGAGCAGGGTTCGCCGGACCCGGCGAACGATCCGACCAGCGCGTCGGCGCAGCCTCTGCATCACGACCCCTCCGCCGTTGGTGTGCCGTCACAGGCTAGAGCAAGGTGGCGGAACCGCCGCCTTGACACCGCCGCTCCAGTCGGCGGCCACCCCTGCCGGCCCGACCTCGCCCGCTGCTGACCGGCTCATCGCGGCCCGGCGGTAGCGCCCTGAAGAAGCAAGGCAGACAGAATACGAAAGCGCTATGCGGCGGTCGGTCGGAAAATCAGCCCAATGGCCGGAGAATCACCCACCATCGTTGAGATCGGCAGAGCCAACAGGTCCGGTAGCCCCTTGCCGACTCCCGACACAGGCACCCCTGGACAGTCCACTCGGAGCAGCCTGTCGTGGTGAGAAAGTCACTGGAAGGGTTCTCACTCGACGGCTCCGAGAGACTTTCTCTTGGCCCCCGGGAGTTTGATCAATGCGAAAACCGGCTGGCGCCATTAGTTGCAGATCGCGCTACAGTCGACGTTACGGGCCCGGTGCACGGCGGGCACCACGACCCAACTCAAGACGAAGGGAAGTACCCATGGCACAGAAGACGGTTGTCAAGGTCTACGACGACATCGATGGGACTGAGCTCGACGGGGACGGACAGACGGTCTCGTTCTCTCTGGATGGGGCCTCCTACGAAATCGACCTTGGACCCGAGAACGCCCGGAAGCTCCAGGACGCGCTCAGCGTCTACGTCGCGAGCGCCCGTCGCGTCGGCGGCATGCGCAAGGGTCGGGGCGCGGCCAGCCCTGCTCCCTCCAGCAGCATCGACAACAAGGCCGTCCGGGCCTGGGCCGAAGCCAATGGTCTCCAGGTCTCCTCGCGCGGGCGGATCTCGCAGGAGATCATCGACAAGTATCGAGCAGCCGGCCACTGAGCCTGCGGCTTGATGGTTTCGGCCTCGGGTCGGCACTGACAACCTGACCCGATGGAGAACGGGAAGTCGGAACGGCGGAGCAATCGTCCTCCTTGTTGATCTGGCGACGGAGTATGCGACTCCGCGATCGGGTCAGTCGGTGGTGCGGCCCCGCACGTCCGGCGACCCAGCTTCTCGGCTGCCCTCCACGCCCATCGGCAGGAACGCCACCGACGACAGGACCGTCGGCGACTAGGGTCGGGGGGTCGTCGAACAGCGGCGAGGCACCTGTGGTGAGCGGCAGCCGACCGTCGCCCCTGATCAGGGCGACCAGTCGACACCAGAGGCAGCATGAACCAGAAGCAGAAGGCCCCGAAGCAGCCGCAGGACCCGTACGCTCGGCGCGCCAAGACGTTGGCGTCGTCGGTCCAGCGACTCCGCGGCTGGGTCGGGTCGGACCCGTCGCGCACGCCTGAGTTGGCCGACGCCCTCGTTGAGCTCACCGGGCACCGGCTTCGCGGGCACGGGTACGCGCTGGCGGCAGCCGACGCGCAGGAGTCGGTGCGTCTGGCGGCGCAGCTGCTGACCGCCAACGGCCCGATCGGGCCGTACACCTCAGCGGGCGACGCGGCCCGCTACGTCGTGGCAGTGGTGCAGCTCGCGACCATCCAGGCTGCCGTGGGGCAACCAGCGGCCGCCGGCCGCACGATCGACTCTCTCCAGGACCTGCACGAGCAGCTCGGCGAGCTGAGACTCGAGCAGCCGCCGCAGCCGCAGGAGGCGATCTGGGCCCTGTCGGCCACTGCCCGGGCCGCCCTGGCCGCCGGTGACGTCGCGGAGGCGAACGGGCACGCGGACGCCGCGCTGGCGTGGCTGCCCGAGCCGGCCCAAGGCGACGACCCCGATCTGGGCTACGTCGCCATGGACGTCGCCCTGCTCGCCGGGGACTGCCGGTGGGCAGCCGGGAGGGCGGACGAAGCCCTCACGTTCCTTCACCTCGCCCGGGACCGGTACGAAGCTGTGGTGGCGGGACGGCTGGATGAGCCGGGGCGGCTGAGCCCCGCCCTGCTGGAACGCCTCGCCGAGCCGCTCTTCGGCTTGAACCGAGACCTGGCCGACCGGTTGGCCGACAGCGGTGAGGTTGACCTCGGCCTCGTCACGCGGCGCGCGCTGGTCGAGCGGCTGCGAGGGCTGGCGCCTCGGCTGGGTAACCGAGCACGCCTCCAGCTGGCAGCCGCACTCGCCGATCTTGCGGACGACCTGCTGGCCGCGAACCGCCTCGATGAGGCCGGCTCCGCAGCCGCCGAGGCGGTAGGGATGGGGCTCGACTGGTCGGGTGCGGAGCTTCTCCGCTCCGTCGTCCAGACGACACGAGGTCGCGTCCTGACTGCCAGCGGCCAGGCCGCCGAGGCCGTGACCCTGCTGCGTCCGCTGCAGGCGACGGCGCCAGCCGCCTCCCCGTCGGCCGACCAGGCGCTGATCCTGATGGCGCTGGCGGAGGCCCTCCGGGCTGACGGTGATGTCGACGGCGCCGCCGCGGCTGAGCAGTCCTTCGGCCAGCTGGCCCCGGAGCTGCTGGCTCCGCTCGCCCCTGCGGACGCAGGCCCCGCCGTCCGGGATCTCGCGCGCGGGGTGGTGGTCCGCGGTCGGGAGACGGTGAGCTGGTCACCGCTGCCCGCCACGGCCCGGTATGCGCCGGAGCGGTGGAGCGCGACCAGCCCACCTGCCGATGCTCGCGCCCAGGAAACCGAATGGCGGCGCGGAACGACGGCCTGGCTGGAGACGGAGCGGGCCGACGCGCACCGTCTGGAGCTGGAGCGTCTCGAGCGGGCCCGGGCCGAGGCCGAGCGGCGGGAGGCGGAGCGGGCCGAAGCCGTCCGTGCCGCCGCCGCCCGGATGGCGGCCGAACGCGCAGCAGCCGAGCAGGCGCAGCTGCTCGAGGCCGAGCGACGTGCCGCCGCGGAGGAGGCCGAGCGCCTGGAGAGGAAGCGCCGACGGGAGGAACGCCTGGAGGCACACCGGCTGGAGGTGGAGCGACGTGAGGCCGAACGCCGGAGCGCGGAGCTCGAAGCCGCACGACGCGAGGAGGACCTGCCGGTAGCGGACCGGGCTGAGGCCGAACGCCTGGAGCTGGAGCGGCTCGAGCTGGAGCGGCTGCAGGCGGAGCTGGACGAGCTCGAGCGCGCGGAGCAGGTTGCTACTGACGCCGATCGTGCCGAGGACGATCGGGCGCCCGTGCAGCCGGCGACACCGGAGGCGGTCGCTCCGCCTGACACCGCGGTGTCAGTGACCGAGGTGGAGCCGTCCCCGGCGGAGGCTCCACCGGTCGAACAGGTGCCGTTGCCCAGCGGGGAGCCGGTCGTGGCACCTCCGGAGCCCGAGCACGAGGAGTCGGAGTTCGTCACCCAGGACATCACGACCGCAGTCGTCCCCAGCACGCCGAGCGAGAGCCCGCTCGAGGGCGGCGAGGACAGGGGCGAGGAGGCGCCGGAACAGGACGCCGTCGCCCTCGCCCGCGCAGCCTGGCAGGACGCCCTCGGTCGTGGCGACCGGCGGAGCGCCCGAGCCGCCAACGAGCAGCTCGTCGAGCTGCTTCGACCTCGCGCCGCGGCGGATCCGGCTGGGTACGGGTCGTCGCTTCGGGAGGCGCTGGAGTCGCTCGCGGGCGCCCGGCTTCGCGGCGGTGACCTGTGGGGGTCCCGAGCCGCCGCCAGGGAGGCGAAGGCGCTCGGGAAGAACCTCAGCCGGTAGCGACCGCGCCACAGGCGCGCACGAACGGGAGCACGCGCGACCAGAGCAGCTCAGTCGCCTCGGGGTCGTACTCCTCGGGCAGCGTCGGGTCGGTGAACAGGTGCCCGTTGCCCGGGTAGTCGAAGAGCTCCAGCTCTCCCCCCGCGCCCGTCACGTCCTGGCTGGCCTGCTGCGTGATCTCGTTCTCCCGGAAACGGTCTCCCACGGTCTGGTGGCACTGGGAGGGCACTCCGTCCGGCCACGCCGCCCCGGCACCGAACCACTCGAGCACGTTGAGCCCGGAGAGCTGCAGGACTCCGGACACCTTCCGCCGGGTGGCGACGTAACAGGCGATGCTGGATCCCTGGGAGAAACCGCCGACGACGAAGCCGTCCGGTAGGTCGGTGACCGCTGCCAGACCCCGCTGGAACAGCTGCTCGATGCCCACCGAGTCGGACCAGGCCATGGCCGGCTCGTAGGTGTCGAAGACGCGGCCTTGAAACAGGTCGGGAAGCAGGACAGCGTGGCCATCGGCGCGCAGCCGCTCGGCCGCATCGCGCTCGCCTTGGCGGATCCCGAGAACCGAGTGGAACAGTACGACGGTCGTCATGGGCGGACACGATGCCACGGGAACGCCGCGCCGGTCAGCGCACGTCGACGCACTCCTGCCGGCTGGTCACCTTTGCCGTCGTCGCGCTGCCTCCGAAAACCAGGCGGTAGCACCCGTCCTTGGCCGCCGCGACGGTGGTCTTGAGCACGCCGCGGCTGCGGCTGACCACGGTGGTGACCTTCTTGTAGGTCCCGCCCTTCGGCCTGAACTGCAGCTGCACGTCCTGCTGGGGGTATCCGCCGTAGGCCGCCGGCTGCCAGCTGGCCCGCGCGAGGGCACCTCCGACTGTGAGGGTCCTCCCCTTGGTGACGCGGTCGGGAAGGGCTTCGAGGGTGAGGGTGGAGGCCCGGAGAACTTTCAGCGATGCCACCGTGGTGACTGGGCTGCCGTCGGACTCGGTGATGATCTGGGCCGACCAGGTACCCGCGTCCGTGTTCAGCAGGGCGGCAGGATCGACCTCCAAGCCCCCCGCGAAATAGGAGAGGTCGCCATCACCACCGGCGTCCTCGAGATCGAACTCGCTCGCACTGCCGCCCGGCGAGGTGAGGCGCGCGTGGACCCTGCTGACGGTGCACCCGTCGCTCCGGATGTCGACGTAGACCCCGAAGCCCTCGGCCTCAGACGGGGAAACGGTGAGCGACGTCGGGCCGACCTCGGTGAGCACCACCGTCGGAGCGACGCAGTCCAGGGCGTGCGCCGGGGAGGCGCTGACGGCAAGCGGGGCCGTTATCGACAAACCCGCGGCAAGAAGCACAAAGAGACGACGCATGACTTTCCTTCGGATTGATCGCCCCGCGGATTCCTGACGGCTGAACTGAGAAGCACAGTAGGCACTCGACTTCGGGGATCCCAGGGGCTTAGGTCCCCTCACATCCCGTCGTCTGGGCCCGAATCCCCCTGCCGGACGGGGAGGTTGAGCCTTCCGCTCTTGTCGAGCAGGTCGACAGTGTGCTGCGGAACAGAGGTTCTTCTGAGGAGCCAGGTCGAAGGCGCTGCTGGACCGTCAACCCAGAAGACCGGCGATTCCCACGAGGACGGGCACCGACAAGACGGTGGAGAGGAAGATCGCGTCCCGGGCCAGGATCTCCGCGCGCCGATAGCGAAGGGCGTGGGTGAAGACGTTCTGCGCGGTGGGCAGTGCGGCGACCACCGTGACCGCGAGCAGGTCCAGCCCCTCCAGGCCCACGACGAACCGACCGAGCAGATAGGCGACGGCCGGTTGCAGCACCAGCTTGAGCGCGACCAGGGTGCCCACCTGCACAGCGGGCTCCCCCGCACCGGGCCGCGGTCCGAGCCGCAGCGAGACGCCATAGGCGATCAGCATGCCCGGGACGGCCATCCCACCCACGAGGGTCAGGGAGTCCTCGACGAGACGCGGCAGCCGAAAGTGGGTGACCGAGAGCAGCAGCCCGACGAGCGAACCGATCATCAGGGGGTTCCTGAACGGCTGGCCCAGTCGGCGCCGCAGCCGTCCGGCCCGGGTCTGTCCAGGGTCGGCGGGGTTCGTCGTCGAGTCGAGTACCGCCAGCCCGAGCGGCTGCAGCACCACGAGCTGAGCCAGCAGCATCGGCGCGATCAGCGAGACGTTGCCCAGCACATAAGCCGCGATCGGCAGCCCCAGGTTGCCGGCGTTGACGTAGCAGGCGCAGAAGGTGGCGATCACGCTGTCGCTGCCGCTACGCCGCCAGACCAGCCGGACCAGCACGATGGCCGCGCTGGCCGTCACCACGACGCTGCCCAGGGAGGCCAGCAGGTTGGCGGAGAACAGCTGGGCGACGTCGGTGTTCCCCAGCACCGTGACCATCAGCGCCGGGCTGGCCAGGTAGAACGTCAGCCGTGCCAGCATTCCCTGGCTCTCGATGCCGAGAACGCGGGTGTGGGCGAGCAGTGCACCGAGCGCGATGACGATCGCGATCGTCGCGAAGCCGGTCAGCACGCTCTGCACGGCTCCAGCCAACCCCATCGGCGGCCGGTCCCCTGGACACCGACCGGGTGTCGGATGGACCGGTGCAGGGCGGGGACGCCGCCGGCGCTGGACCCTGGCGCCGGGTGGGGGGCCGGCGTAGCGTCCGAATCAGTCCACGTTCTCAAAGGGGAGACGCACCATGTTCACACCGAGTGAGGTCCACGCGAACGTCCCGGCCAGTGACCTTCAGCGAGCCCGAGCTTTCTACACCCAGACCCTCGGCCTGACCCCGTCCGCCGAGGACGCCTACACCATCACCTTCCCGACCCCCAGCGGTTCCTGGTTCCAGGTGTACGAGACGAGCTACGCCGGGACGGGCAAGCACACCATCGCGCAATGGGATGTCGACGACCTTGCCGGTGCCGTCGCCGAGCTGCGCGACCGCGGCGTCGCCTTCCAGCACTACGACATGCCCGGCGTCGACTGGGAGGGAGACATGGCCGTACTTCCCAGCGGCCGGGCGGCCTGGTTCACCGACAGCGAAGGCAATGTCATGTGCCTCGACGAGCGACCGAAGCGCGGCTGAGAGAGCGCTACCTGCGCGGCCGCCGACACCGCGGCCGTGTCAGGCCGCGGGGTCGGTGCTGCCGGGCACGATCTCGACCCGGTCGAAGCCCTCCGCGATCGTGGGCGGCACCAGGATCTTCGCGGTGGCTCTCAACCCGATGTCAGGTACTCGAGCGCGGCCGGTCCGACCGGCGTTGCGTTGCTCACAGACCGCGAACGGCGTGCTGACGAAGACAGCGCGCACCGGCACCCCCAGCCGGTGCGCGAGGGCGACCAGGCCCGCCCGACGCTCGACGCTCGCGTTCGTGTTGTCGACCACGACGGAGCGGCCGTCCTGCAGATGCTGCTCGGCGACACGCAGCTGCCGCTGCTCCCGCCGCCGGGCGTGGGGCCAGTGGTCCTTGCTGACCACCTCGTGGTCCTTCGCGAGCACCCGGGCGACGTAGGTCGACTTGCCGGACGCCTGCAGACCCACCATCACGACCAGCTCCGGAAGCGCGGATTCTGTGCCCTCGACCACCTCAGACGCCCCGATTCTGCGTCAGGGAGACCGATGCCGAGGTGAGCCGGACGGCCGCGCTTCTGCATTCGAGCTCCGTCTCCTCCCTCGGCGCCGCCGGCCGCCTTCGCTAGTGTTGCCGTTGCTCACGCGACCCTCCGCCCGACCCGACGAGAGCGATGACCGATGCCCCAGAACTCCCTGCTCTGCTTCGGCGACTCCCTGACCTGGGGCTGGGTGCCCCGCAACCCGCCGGTTCCGAGCGAGCGCTTTCCGCCCGAGGTCAGATGGACCGGCGTCCTGGCGGACCGCCTCGGCGAGGACTACCTCGTGATCGAGGAGGGGCTGTCCGGCCGGACGACGACCGCTGATGACCCCACGGACCCGCGCCTCAACGGTTCGGCGTACCTGCCGGCGGCCCTGGCGAGCCATCTTCCGCTGGACCTGGTTCTTCTCATGCTCGGCACCAATGACACCAAGGCCTCGTTCGGCCGGACTCCCTTCGACATCGCCATGGGGATGTCCATCCTCGTGGGGCAGGTCCTTGCCTCGGCCGGCGGCGTTGGCACGGCATACCCCGCTCCCAAGGTCCTCGTGGTGGCTCCACCGCCGCTGGCTCCCATCCCGGACCCGTGGTTCGACCTGGTCTACGGCGGAGGGCACGAGAAGTCCACACAGCTGGCCGGGTTGTACCGCAGCCTCGCCTCCTTCCACGATGTCGCCTTCTTCGACGCAGGCTCGGTCATCGCCACTCGCGGGGTGGATGGCGTGCACTTCGACGAGCAGAACAACCTGGATCTGGGTGTGGCACTGGCGGCGGAGGTCTCGCGAATTCTTCGACCCCGCGACTGATCCGATCCGACCGAGGGAGCCTCTCTCAGTTGCCGGTGGCGCGGGCCGGCAGCTCCAGCTGCACGGTGGTCCCGTCACCGGCGGCGGAGGTCACCAGTAGCTTGCCACCCATGCTGGCAGCGCGGTCGTGCAGGAGCCGCCCGCGCTGGTAGCGCTCCGAACGCCGATCGACCCGGCTGGCGTCCAAGCCGACCCCGTCGTCAGTGATGACCAGCCGGACCACGGCATCTGCACCGGACCCAAGACCGGCAACCGGGGCAAGCCTGATCAGGACCCGTCCGGCGGCTGTGTCCTGCGCCTGGGCCAGGGCCTCGCGCACCACCTGGTAGACGACGGCCATCACCTCGCCACTCAGCTCCGGCAGCTCCGCCAGCTCGAGCTCGACATCGACGCCCTCGTCCCTGAGCTGTTCCGCCAGCGTGGCGACGGTCCGGTCCAGACGCCCGCTCCGCAGGTCCGGGGGGTCCAGGTCGGTCATCAGCCCCCGCAGGCTCTGGATCGACCGCAACAGAGCGTCCTGGAGACGCCCGACCAACGGGTTGGGAGGACCGGGCACGGTTGACGCCACCGCCCCCAAGGCATAGCTGGTGCCCGCGAGCTCATGGATCGGTCCGTCGTGCAGGTCGGCCGCGAACCGCACCCGCTGCTGCTCGGCGTCTGCCAAGGCACGCTGCACCAGCCGCAGCCGCTCATCCTCCGAACGTCGGAGCCGTCGCCCCAGCGAGAGGCCCACGGGGATCTGGAGCAGCTGGAGGAGCACGAGCGGGATCAGCACCAGCGGCAGGATCTGCCGGAGCAGCTTGCCCGCCAGGTCGTCGACCTGCCGGTAGTCGAAGTAGGCCTCGAACGCCAGGGGCGGCTGACCAGCCACCCGCAACGGCGCGTAGACCTCGACATAGCGCCGGTCGCCGGTGTCGTGGGCGGTCGAGGCCAAGGCGTCGCCAACTGAGGTGGCATCTGCCTCGGGCTCGTCGTCCTCCCAGGCTGAGGTGGTGGTTCCGGCGAGAGCGGCGAGCAGGTCCTCGGACAGGGGAAGCTTCTTGCCGATGTCCCCCGGCTTGTCGCTGTACAGAACCTCCCCGTCGGCGCCCCAGATGGTCACCTCCGTGAGGTTGCGCTCCCGCATCCGGCTGGCGATCACCCGCTTCAGTTCCGCCGTGTCGTCCGGGTTCTTGGCGAGGTACCCAGGAAGCAGGGGCGCGACGACCTGCTCCGACATGCGCTGGGTCACCCGAGCCGAGTCCTCCAGCGCCTGCTCATGGGCTACCGAGTGACACACCCAGCCGGCACCGAGGCCCACCACCAGCGTCATCAGCACCCCGCCTCCGACGAAGACGGCGAGATCGCGGCGGGTGCCGAAGCGGAGGACGCGGGCACGCTGGCTCCCACGGCTCATGCTGGTGAACTCCTCATGCTGCGGCGGACAGGGTGCTCTGCACTCCCACCCTGGGCGTCGCCCCGGATACGACCTCACGCCCAGGTGGAAAAACGAGCCCCTGACGGCGAGGTATCGGCTGACAGGATAACCACGGATGGGACCGCCCGGTGCCCAGCGAACCAGGAGGCACCAGAGGCCAGCCCGCCAGCATGGCATGTCGGGTCTGGCCGTGACGCCTCTGAGCCGATCCGCCATGATCGCTACCAGGACGCGCACCGTCCCGCTCATCGCCGAGGCCGCGATCCGCCTCGGCGCGTCCCGTCCGCTCGACCGTGGAGGAGATCGGCAGATGAAGGCACTCGTCCTGCAGGAGTTCGGTCGAATGGCGGTCGAGGAGCGGCCCGACCCGGAGGCGGGGCCTGGCGAGGTGCTGGTCTCGGTCGTGGCAACCGGCATCTGCGGCTCGGACCTGCACGGCTACACCGGCGAGAACGGCCGTCGGGTTCCCGGCCAGGTGATGGGTCACGAGAGCGTCGGCACGGTGGCGGCACTGGGTGCCGGGACGGAGCGGGCAGGGCTGGCGGTCGGGGACACCGTGACCTTCAACCCGGTCGTGGTCCCCGAGAGCGCGGTCGAGGAGTACGCGGGCCGGGAGCAGATGTGCCCGGACAAGTACGTCATCGGGGTCGCCCCACACGTCGTGGCCTCCTTCGCCCAGCTCGTGGCGGTCCCGCTGCGCAACGTCGTGGCTCTGCCGGCGGAGATGCCGGTGGAGTACGGAGCCCTGGTCGAGCCGCTCGCCGTGGCCGTGCACGCCGTCCGCCGCGCCGGCGTCCAGCCGGGGGACGCGGTCTTCGTGGCCGGCGCGGGACCGATCGGCCAGTCTGTTGTCCTGGCCCTGCTGATGGCGGGAGTGGAGCAGATCCTGGTCAGCGACGTGGACGCCGGACGCCGGACGCTCGTGGAACGGCTCGGCGCACGGTCGCTCGACCCCGCCGGGCAACCAGTACCCGAGCAGGTCCGTACGGTGTTCCAGCGCCCGGCGGACGTGAGCATCGATGCGGTGGGCATCGACCGGACGCTGCAGGACTGCCTGCTGGCCACCCGGCTGGGCGGCACCGTCTGCCTGGTGGGCATGGGGGCGCCGCAGCTGACGCTCGACGCCTACCGGATCAGCGTGGACGAGCACACCCTGGTCGGCAGCTTCACCTACTCCTCCGCCGACTTCGGCGACGCCGCCGCCTGGGTGGGCACCTCCCCGCCGCAGGCGGCCGCCCTGATCAGCCGGTCCGTGCCGCTGGCAGAAGGGCCGGAGGCGTTCGCGGCGCTCGCCCAGCACGACGGGACCCCGGGCAAGGTCCTGGTCCGCCTCGACCGTTGAGCACCAGCGGCCGTCGGGGCCGCCCATCTCAGGAGGAGGAAGCATGCAGCGCACGATCGCCGAGGTCCGGGCGTACACGGTTCGCGGACAGGGGGCGGACTACCACGACCAGGGCCGTGGGCACTGGATCGACGACCACATCGCCACGCCGATGTCGGTCTACCCGGAGTATCGGCAGTCGCGGCAGAGCTTCGGCATCAATGTCCTCGGCACCCTGGTGATCGAGGTCGAGGCCGACGACGGAACCGTCGGGTTCGCCGTCACCACCGCCGGGGAGATCGGCGCCTTCATCGTCGAGCGGCACCTCGCGCGCTTCCTCGAGGGTGCAGCGGTCACCGACGTGGAGCGGATCTGGGACCAGATGTACCGCTCCACGCTGTACTACGGCCGCCGGGGGGTGGTGCTGAACACGATCAGCGGCGTCGACCTCGCCCTCTACGACCTGCTGGGCAAGCTGCGCCAGGAGCCGGTCTATGCGTTGCTCGGTGGTCCGGTGCGGGAGGAGCTGCAGTTCTACGCGACCGGCGCCCGCCCCGACATCGCGCAGCAGCTCGGCTTTATCGGCGGCAAGCTGCCGCTTCATCACGGCCCCGCCGAGGGCGAGGCCGGGCTGCGGACCAACCTGGACCAGCTCGCCGAGATGCGCGAGCGGGTTGGCGAGGACTTCTGGCTGATGTGGGACTGCTGGATGTCCCTGGACGTGGACTACGCCACCCGCCTGGCACACCGGGCAGCCCCGTACGGACTCAAGTGGATCGAGGAGGCGCTGATCCCGGACGACTACTGGGGCTACGCGCAGCTCAAGCGGCAGGTCCCGCCCGGTCTGCTGGTCACGACCGGTGAGCACGAGGCCACCCGCTGGGGTTTCCGACAGCTCCTGGAATGCGGTATCGACATCATCCAACCCGATGTGAACTGGTGTGGCGGCATCACGGAGCTGATCAAGATCTCGGCACTGGCCGACGCTCATGGCGCCCTGGTGGTGCCGCACGGATCGTCGGTGTACTCCTACCACTTCGTGGTCACCCGGACGAACAGCCCGTTCGCCGAGTTTCTGATGATGCATGAGACGGCCGAAGAGATCGTGCCGATGTTCTCCCCGCTGCTGCTGGATGAGCCGGTTCCGGTCAACGGTCGGCTCCGGGTGCCGGAGACGCCAGGCTTCGGCGTCCGGCTGAACCCTGACGTGGAGCGTGCTCGGCCCTACAGCCACTGACGCCGCGCCGGCAATGGCTGCCGTGGCAGCAGTCAGGCGGCCGGGACGTACAGGGCTATCCACAACAGCCGCCGACTGTTCCTTCGCCGGTCGAATTATCCCGGATGGGCCCAAGGCGGCCCTTCGCATAAGCCGCGGTGCTAATCGCGCCGCGATTTGTCCCCCTCAGTCAAGGGAATGCTCCCCGCCTCAGGGAGGGGGTCCTAATCCCCCCTGACCAGTGCTGATATGGACCTATGCCTCAGCATCCATGTGCTGAGGATGGCTTGGGGGAGCACATGAACCGATCTCTGCACGAACGAGGCCACTGCCTCTGACAGCGCCGAATGCGCACTGCACGGCGCCCACCTACGGGGAGACCCTCGACACGAGCCGTCCGTGTCGATGTCGCCGCCTGCAGAGATCGATGCCTGCCCCTGTGTCACGGCACACGTCCGCACCACACAGGTTAGGAGTCAGCATGAATGTCGAGGACGGCCCGGACGACGTCACTGTCGCCGGACTCACCACTCCGGGGACCCAGGTCCCCGGGACCACTGCCGGTGAGGAGGCTGAGCAGCGGCCGCGGCTGCTGCTCCCCTCCGACCCGGAGTTTCGCGAGATCGAACAAGAGGCGCAGGCGAGCACCGGCATGTCGCGCCGCACCGTGTTGCGGCTGGGCGCGCTGGGCGTGGCGGGAGCGGCGCTGGTCAGCGCGCGGTCGCTCGCCGAGCCCTACCTGGCCTCACGGGGCCAGATGTCGGCGGACGGGGTGTTGGCCGCGGCCGGCACCGCGATCAGCGACCTGGTCTACATCGAGGCCTTCCCGACCAGTCCCCTGATCCTGGAGCCGTTCACCGACAAGCTGCCGATCCCGCAGGCGCTGAGCCCGGTGCCCGAGACAGTGTGGAAGAACTGGTCGCAGCCGCCAGGCCCTGGCAAGGGCCAACAGAACTCCCTGCGCAACGAGACGCACCAGAGGTGGGTCACCGATCCTGAGGTCAAGTCCACGATCTCGGAGCCGATCGTCTACAAGATCGACCTCAAGGTGAACACTCACTCCCTCACGAGTTCGCCGGTGCTGCCCATCGACAGGAACGGCCGTCCCGCGGCCTCGTTCGACGCCAGCGGGAAGACCTATCCGGCGGGCACCAAGCGGAGCCTGCCGGCGAGCACGATCTACGGGTTCAACGGGACCTTCCCCGGCCCGATGATCAACGCCGAGTACGGCAAACCCGTGCTGGTCCGGTTCGAGAACCACCTGGACGAAAACCCCAAGAACCTGGACCGGCAGGACTTCGGCTCGAAGGACATGTCGTTCCTGACCCACCTGCACAACGGCCACACCGCGCCGGAGAGTGACGGGAACCCCCACTACTCGATGGTCAGCGGCCCCAAGCACGAGGGCTACCGTCCGGGAATGTTCGTGGACAACCTGTACCTGAACTGGCCAGCTGGTGGTGACGACCGGGAGAAGCAGAGCTTCTTCTGGTTCCACGACCACCGGATGGACCAGACCGGCTCGAACGTCTACAAGGGGATGGTGGGTCTCTACCCCATCTACGACCCAAAGGGCGGCATGGACATGGGCGACGAGAGGCAGGGGCTGCACCTTCCCGGGGTCCGAACCACCAACGGCGACGGATCGTTCGACGTCGCATACGACATCCCGCTGGCGTTCGCGGACTTCCGGCTCGACGACGGGGTCACCACGCACCAGGACATCCATGACAGCGCAGGGGAGTTCCCGGCCGCGAACAACCCGAAGACCCACCCGGAGTGGTGGGGGAAGACGTTCTACAAACACTTCCCCAACCACGGCTTCGTGGGTGACATCTGCACGGTGAACGGCAAGGCGTTCCCGGTTCTGGAGGTGAAACGCCGCAAGTACCGGTTCCGGTTCCTCGACGCCTCCATCGCCCGGATCTACGACTTCAAGCTGATGACCTCCACGAAGGGGCCGCAAACAGCCGTCTCCCTCGGCTACGGCGGCGACGAGCTCGAAGGCCAGTACCGGATTCCCGACGGTCAGCAGTGCATGAAGTTCACCCAGATTGCCACCGACGGCGGGCTGCTGCCCTTCCCGATCGTGCGGGACAACTTCGAGCTGTGGCCCGCGAAACGGCGCGAGGTGATCGTCGACTTCACCAAGTACCAGGACGGGTCACCGACCACCAAGGGCGACGTCATCTACCTGACCAACACGATGAAGATGCCGAACGGGCGCATGTGGGCCAGCGCGAACCGGTTCTCCCCCGACCCCAACTACAAGATCCCCCTGATCAAGATCGTCATCGGCGACAGCGCGCCCGACAGCAGCGAGATCCCGCAGAAGATGCGGGAGCTGCCTCCACTGCCCAGCAACTGGAAGAGCCTGCTGGACAACCGCCTCATCTTCGAGGTGCAGCGGGGAAGTGCCGGGGGCGAGCTCGAGTGGCTGATCAACGGCAAGCCCTTCGACCCGTTCAAGCCGGCGGTGAGCATGAAGAACCCTGCCGGCAAGACCTTGCCGGCGACACCGAAAAAGAACAGCTTCAACCTCTGGGAGATCAAGAACGGTGGCGGTGGCTGGGTCCATCCCTTCCACCTGCACATGGAGGAGCACCGCACCGTGATGCGCAACGGCAGGGAGGTGTGGCAGACACCTGACGCGGGTCACCCCGACGACAAGTCCCGCGAGGACCTGGTGGCACTCGACCCGAACGAGTCGGTGGTGGTCTTCCGCCACTTCCGGGACTTCATCGGTCCGTACGTCGCGCACTGCCACAACCTCGCGCACGAGGACCACGCGATGATGTTCGGCTGGGAGATCACGTGACCACGCAGGTGGAGCGCTCTGCCGTCCAACCGGTCCGCGAGCACCGCACGGTGCCCGCGCCCCACACTCGGTCCGTCGCGGCCGGGCAGCCCGGCTCTGCGGTCT
>JBJMIS010000025.1:0-38470 GCA_045806705.1 Friedmanniella sp. | reverse complement strand
GGACGGCGCGACCGCGGCCGGTCTGGCCGCCGAACTGGCCGCCTGATCGGGCCTGTGGAGATACTGCCTCGGCTGCTGCCGATCGTGTACCGTGCCGTCCGGTCGAAGTTCAGGTTTCGGGCGCGAGCATCACGTCCTGGTAGGCGTGCACACGGCAAGTGCGGGACCGGCGACGAAGACCCGGGCTCCGTGCGGTGCGGGGTCTGATCGCCCCGAGGTAGGAGTGCACGTGGCACAGGGCACCGTGAAGTGGTTCAACGCCGAGAAGGGCTACGGCTTCATCGCCGTGGACGGCGGTCAGGACGTGTTCGTCCACTACTCGGCCATCCAGATGGACGGCTACAAGTCCCTCGAAGAGGGTCAGCGCGTCGAGTTCGACGTGGCCCAGGGGCAGAAGGGCCCGCAGGCCGACGCGGTCCGGTTCCTCAGCTAGCCCGGCTCGGCCAGTCCAGCGCCGTCGGCGGCCTGGCTCCCCACCGGGAGCCGGGCCGTCGGCGTCTGCCGGGCCGCCATCCGGTCCTCGCAGTGGTCGAGCCAGCGCAGCTCGGCCTCGGCCTGGAAGATCAGCGCGTCGAGCACGAGGGTTCGGGCCAGGTCGGCGCCGGCGTCCGCGCCGGACCTGAGCCCGACCAGCTCCCGCACGGCCCGCGCGGTGGCCGCGCGCTGCACCCGCACGATCCGGCTCGCGTCGACGGCCGGTGAGCCGACCCCGAGGGCCAGCTTGATCGCCAGCTCGTCCCGGACCGCGGCCGGCCGGTCGACCGGGCCGGCGAACCAGTCGGCCACCGCCGCCCGCCCGGCCTCGGTGATCCGGTAGGTCGCCTGGCCGTCCGCACCGGTGGCCTCGACCAGCCCGTCCCGCTCCAGCCGGGACAGCGTCGTATAGACCTGCCCGATGTTCAGCGGCCAGGTGCCGCCGGTGCGGGCCCGCAGCCTGGTCCGCAGCTGGTAGCCGTAGCTCGGGCCCTCGGCGAGCAAGGCCAGCAGCCCGTGCCGTACCGACACCGCAGCCTCCTCGGGACCGTACGAATACCGGCATGCATACCAGGTATGGCGGCGGTCGGTCAGCGGTTCGGACCGCTTGCACTCGACCGCCGAGAGTGCCAGACTCGCGGTTGGCACTCTCATATGATGAGTGCCAGGCCGGGACGGTGAGGTCTCCCGCCTGACACGGGGACCGTCCGTCGCGGGCACCTCTCGGCCGATGCCAGTGTCCAGATATACGGAGGACATAACCGCATGGCCAAGATGATCGCGTTCGACGAGGAGGCTCGTCGCGGACTCGAGCGCGGCATGAACCAGCTTGCCGACGCAGTGAAGGTGACGCTCGGTCCCAAGGGCCGCAACGTCGTGCTGGACAAGAAGTGGGGCGCTCCCACGATCACCAACGACGGCGTGAGCATCGCCAAGGAGATCGAGCTCGAGGACCCCTGGGAGAAGATCGGCGCCGAGCTGGTCAAGGAGGTCGCCAAGAAGACCGACGACGTCGCGGGTGACGGCACCACCACCGCCACCGTGCTGGCACAGGCGCTGGTCCGTGAGGGTCTGCGAAACGTGACCGCCGGCGCCAACCCGATGGCGCTGAAGAAGGGCATCGAGAAGGCCGTCGCGGCCATCGTCGAGCAGCTGGCCAAGTCCGCCGTGGACGTGGACACCAAGGAGCAGATCGCGGCCACCGCCTCGATCTCCGCCGGTGACACCACCGTCGGCGAGATCATCGCCGAGGCGATGGACAAGGTCGGCAAGGAAGGCGTCATCACCGTCGACGAGTCGAACACCTTCGGCCTCGAGCTCGAGCTCACCGAGGGCATGCGGTTCGACAAGGGTTACATCTCGCCCTACTTCGTCACCGACACCGAGCGCATGGAGACCGTGCTCGATGACCCGTACATCCTGATCGTCAACTCCAAGGTCTCGAACCTGAAGGACGTCCTGCCGCTGCTGGAGAAGGTCATCCAGTCCGGCAAGCCGCTCGTGGTGATCGCGGAGGACGTGGACGGCGAGGCCCTGGCCGCGCTGATCGTGAACAAGATCCGCGGCACCTTCAAGTCGGTCGCCGTCAAGGCGCCCGGCTTCGGTGACCGCCGCAAGGCCATGCTCGGCGACATCGCCATCCTCACCGGTGGCCAGGTCGTCTCCGAGGAGGTCGGCCTCAAGCTCGACAGCGTCGGGCTCGAGCTGCTCGGCCAGGCTCGTCAGGTGCTGGTCACCAAGGACGAGACCACGATCATCGAGGGCGCCGGCGAGTCCGACGCCATCGCCGGCCGGGTGAACCAGATCCGGGCCGAGATCGACAACTCCGACTCCGACTACGACCGCGAGAAGCTGCAGGAGCGGCTGGCCAAGCTGGCCGGCGGCGTTGCCGTGATCAAGGTCGGCGCGGCCACCGAGGTCGAGCTGAAGGAGCGCAAGCACCGCATCGAGGATGCGGTGCGCAACGCCAAGGCCGCTGTCGAGGAGGGCATCGTCCCGGGCGGCGGCGTGGCGCTCGTCCAGGCTGCTGCGGTCGCCTTCCAGGACCTGCAGCTCGAGGGTGACGAGGCCGTGGGTGCCAACATCGTGCGGCTCGCCGTCGAGGCCCCGCTGCGTCAGATCGCCATCAACTCCGGCCTCGAGGGCGGCGTCGTGGTGGAGAAGGTCAAGACCCTGCCGGCCGGCGAGGGCCTGAACGCCGCCACCGGCGCGTACGAGAACCTGCTGGACGCCGGTGTGCCGGACCCGACCAAGGTGACCCGTTCTGCTCTGCAGAACGCCGCCTCGATCGCGGCCCTGTTCCTCACCACCGAGGCCGTCATCGCCGACAAGCCGGAGAAGGCCACCGCCCCCGCGGGCGGCGACCCGAGCGGCGGCATGGGCGGCATGGACTTCTGAGTCCCGCTGCACCAGCAACCACACCAGAGGCGGTCCCCTTCGGGGGGCCGCCTCTGGCGTCTCCAGGGCCCCGGCCGGCGTCCCGGTCGCAGGCCGCAACGGCTCAGGAGGGGGGCAGGGTGACAATGTCCTCCACGGCGGTGCGGTAGTCGGGGAGCTGCCACTCATCGGGCAGCGGGCTCGGCCAGTCGCTGGTCGGCCAGCCTTGGGGCGGTACGTCGCCGGAGTAGATCCAGGTGCGGCCGGTCCGGTTGACGGGGGGGCCGAGGCGGCGTGCGGCGTCCGACGCGGCCGTCACCGGGGCACGGACGGTCGCCAGCCCCGGCAGCGCGACCTCGACCGTCCGGGTCCCGGCCGGCAGGGCGGGGTACAGGCCGACGAGATGCACGGTCCCCCCGGACCCGTTTCTCGCCCGCGCCCAGAGACCGATCTCGCTGCACAGGCACTCGTACGCCTCGCGCTCGCTCGCCCGGGTGGTCATCCAGAGCGTGGCCAGCGACGGGCCAGCACCGCCGACGGAGCGTAGTGTCGGCCCATTGGCCGGGTTCAGGCTGGCCAGCTCGACCTGGGACGGCCGCCGCGCGCTGATGGGCGGACCGAGAGGTTGCAGGCGGTACTCGTACTGGTCGGTCAGCGTGCGCAGGGTCCATTGCACCGCGGTGCCGCCCGGGGAGGCGACCACCCGGTCGATGGTGATGCTGGAGATTCGGCTGGACTGCGGACCGGGGTGCTTGAAGACCACCGGCTGCGTCTCCGCCGCTGGCGGGTCCGGTGGGCGAGTCAGGTCGACACGCCGCCGTGTCGTCGGCACCTGCCCGATAGCCGTCACCGGGAGATGCACGACCGGCGGCAGGTTGGCCAGGTACACGTCCACGAAGCCGAGGCCGTCCGGCAGCGGCGGGAACGCCACCTGCAGCAGCCGGGTCTCCCCGACGCGGAGCTCGGGCTCGACCGACCACAGGGGCGAGCAGAGGCAGTGGTTGTACTCGCGGCGGGACAGGTGGGTGAGGCTGCGGTAGGCGTGCCGTGCCGCAGGGTCGAGCAGCCAGATGCCGAGGTCGGCCTCGCCCAGCCGGGACAGGCCGAGGTTGGTCTGACCGGGCAGCTCGTCGCCGCGGCGTAGCCCCGGGCCGGCCAACGGGGTCACGGACCAGTCAAGAACGGTCGCACCCGGAATCCGCCGCAGCGCGTGCACCGCGAACCGGATGGTGACCTCGGCTCCCTCACCTGTCGTCCAGACGGTCTCGCCGGCGACCGGCAGGTCGGCGTTCCCGGGCTGCACAGGCGGCGGCAGGACGACGGCCGGCTCGCTCGGGCTGGGGGAGTGATTGCGGACCCGGAACAGCCCGGGTTCCTCGTGGCTGTACGTGCAGCCGCCGAGCAGCAGCGCCAGGGCAAGCCCGAGCGCCCCCAGCAGCCGCGTCGCCACCCTCCCCATGCTAGGTCGGCGGAGCCGTCAGGGGCAGACGCTAAAGTGCCCGGATGAGCACGCTGCGCGTGGTGGACGGACACAACGACCTGCCGTGGGCGATGCGGAAGGTCGGCTACGACTTCGGCGCCGTCGACATCGCCCAGTCCCAGCCGCAGCTGCACACCGATCTGCCGCGGCTCCGCGCGGGCGGGATGGGCGCCCAGTTCTGGTCCGTGTTCGTCCCCTGCACGCTGGCCGGGGACAGCGCGGTGACGGCGACGCTGGAGCAGATCGACGCCGTCTATGACATGGTCCAGCGCTACGTGACCGACCTCGCGCTGGTGACCAGTGCGGACGGCCTGGAGGCGACTCTGGCCGATCCCTACCTGATCGGCAGCCTGCTCGGGGCCGAGGGCGGGCACTCCATCCACAACTCCCTGGGGGCGCTGCGCACGCTGTACCGGCTCGGCGTCCGTTACCTGACGCTCACCCACAACGAGAACACCGACTGGGCCGACTCGGCGACCGACGAACCACGGCACGGGGGGCTGACCGCTTTCGGTCGTGAGGTGGTCGCGGAGATGAACCGGATGGGGATGCTCGTCGACCTCTCCCACGTGGCGGTGACCACGATGGAACAGGCGATCCAGGCGAGCGAGGCGCCGGTCATCTTCAGCCACTCCTCGGCGCGTGCCGTCTGCGACCACCCCCGCAACGTGCCCGACGAGGTGCTCGGCGCGCTGGCTGGCAACGGCGGCATCTGCATGGTCACCTTCGTGCCGCACTTCGTCAGCCCCACCGTCCGGGACTGGGGGCTGGAGGCGCAGCAGGCGGCTGTCGCGGCCGGGGTGGACACCCGGGACCTGGAGGCGATGGACGCGTTCTGGGCGCGCTACCCCGTCCCCCAGCCGGAGGCGACGCTGGCCGACGTGGTGGCGCACCTGGAGCACGCACGGTCGGTGGCGGGCATCGACCACCTCGGGCTGGGTGGTGACTACGACGGCGTCACCGCGGTGCCGAGCGGACTGGAGGACGTCTCCCGCTACCCGGCCCTGCTCGACGCGCTCCGGGCCAAGTCCTGGTCGGAGGACGACCTGACCAAGCTGACGTCGGGCAACATCGTCCGGGTCCTGCACGACGCCGAGGCCGTCTCGTTCCGGCTGCGGGACCAGCGCCTGCCGTCGATCGCCACGATCGAGCAGCTGGACGGCCGTAGCGCCGTCGCGTCGTGAGCGGCCTGCTCGAGGTCATCGTCCGGCACGCGGCAGACGCGGAGCGGGCCGAGGCCGGTGGAGCCGACCGGCTGGAGCTGGTCGGCAGCATGGACTTCGACGGCCTGTCGCCGGAGCCGCGGCTGGTGGAGGAGGTGCGGCGGGCGACCAACCTGCCGATCCGGGTGATGTTGCGGCTGCGGGAGGGGTTCGGCACCGACGGTGGGGAGGTGGCCCGGCTCAAGGGGCTGCTGACGGCGTACCAGGCCGCCGGCGCGGATGGCCCGGTGCTCGGTTTCCTGAACGCGCACACCGAGATCGACGTGGACGTCGTCACCGAGGTGGTGGCCGAGGCCGACGCGGGCTGGACCTTCCACCGCGCCGTCGACTCCTGCATCTCCACCGACCGCGCCTGGCGCGAGCTGCGGCGGCTGCCGGGGCTGGACCAGGTCCTGACCGCCGGGTCCGCGCGCGGGGTGAGCGAGGGTCTGGACGAGCTGGTCCGACGGGTCCGCGTGGACGACTTCGCCCGCCGCGTGGTGATGGCCGGGGGCGGCCTGCTGCCCGAGCACGTGCCCTGGCTGGTCCGGGCCGGCGTGCGGGCGTTCCACATCGGCTCCTCCGCACGTCCGCTCGGCTCCTGGAAGGCCTACCTCGACCCCGAGCTGGTCGGCACCTGGCGGACCCTGATCGACGAGCAGGTCGCCGCCGTCCCGGCCGCCGCCGACCGGTGACCATCCTCGTCGACCCGCCGACCTGGCCCGGTCACGGCCGCCTCTGGTCGCACCTGGTCAGCGACACCTCCTATGAGGAGCTGCACGCCTTCGCAGCGACGGTCGGTCTGCCCCGCCGGGCCTTCGAGCGGGACCACTACGACGTTCTCGGTGACCGTTTCGAGGACGTGCTCGCCGCCGGGGCACAGCTGGTGAGCTCGCGCGAGATCGTCCGCCGGCTGCACGCGGCCGGGCTTCGGCAGCGCAAGCTGTCCCGGCTCGCCCGCTGATCCACGGGGCCCGCCGCCGTCCGCCGGCAGCGGAAGCCCTCGCGGTGGGCCGCCCGGCGCTGCAAGATGGGAGCGATGAACATCGCGGCGCTTCCGCAGCGCGCCCCCCGAGGCGACCTGTCGTCGGACCTGACGGACGGCGCGGGCGGGTGAGCGCCCCGGCAGTCGAGAACCCGTCCCGGGAGCGGGTGGCCCGACCGATCATCCTCACCGTCGACGACGACCCCACGGTGTCTCGCGCCATCGCCCGCGACCTGCGCCGGCAGTACGGCACGGACTACCGGATCATGCGGTCCGACTCCGGTTCGGAGGCCCTGGAGCTGATTCGCGAGGTCGTCCTGCGCGGGGAACAGGTGGCCGTGATCCTGGCGGACTACCGGATGCCGCGAATGAACGGGGTGGATTTCCTCGAGCAGGCGATGGACCTGGTGCCTCAGGCCCGGCGCGCGCTGCTGACCGCCTACGCCGACACCAACGCGGCGATTGCGGCGATCAACGTCGTCGACGTCGACCACTACCTGCTGAAGCCGTGGGAACCGCCGGAGGAGAAGTTCTATCCGGTGGTCGACGACCTGCTGGCGGCCTGGCAGCGCGAGGGCAGGCCGCCGGAGCACAAGATCAAGATCCTCGGTCACCCCTGGTCGCCCGCCTCGTATGAGGTCCGCGACTTCCTGGCCCGCAACCTCGTGCCGTACCGCTGGTACCACGTGGACGAGGCGGACGGACGACGGCTGCTCGCCGCGGCAGGCGCCGAGGCGAGCCAGGCTCCGGTGGTGATCACCTCCGACGGCCGGCCCCTGGTGCAGCCGACCCTGCTCGAGCTCGCCAACGCCGTCGGGCTGAGCACGACACCGCAGGCCGAGCTCTACGACCTGGTCATCGTCGGCGGCGGTCCCGCCGGCCTCGGGGCCGCGGTGTACGCGGCCTCGGAGGGGCTGAAGTCGGTCGTGGTCGAGCGGGCCGCTGCCGGCGGTCAGGCAGGTCAGAGCTCCCGGATCGAGAACTACCTGGGCTTCCCCGACGGCGTGGCCGGCGACCAGCTGACCGACCGGGCACGCCGGCAGGCCCTCCGCTTCGGGGCCGAGCTGTTGACCGCCCGGACCGTCACCGGGCTGGAGGTCAAGGGTCCCGCCCGGCTGGTCACCTTCGACGACGGCTCCTCGGTGCTGGCGCACGCCGTCGTCCTCGCCACCGGGGTGAGCTACCGGCAGCTGGACGCGGCCGGTGCGGAGGATCTTGTGGGCCGTGGCGTCTTCTACGGCTCCGCCTCCACCCAGGCCGAGTCCTGCGAGGGCGATCACGTCATCATCGTGGGCGGGGCCAACTCCGCCGGCCAGGCGGCCGTGTTCTTCGCCCGGCACGCCGCCCGAGTCACGCTGGTGGTGCGCGGGGACTCGCTGGAACGGTCCATGTCGAGCTACCTGATCGACCAGATCGCGGCCCTGGAGACGATCGACGTCCAGCTGCGGACGACGGTCGCCAAGTGCGAGGGCGACGAGCGGCTGCAGAGCGTCACCCTGGTGGGCCCGGACGGTAGCCAGCAGGTCGTGCGCAGCGGTCACCTGTTCGTCTTCATCGGTGCGGCGCCGCTGACCGGCTGGCTGCCCGACACCGTCGTCCGGGACGGGGCCGGGTTCGTCATCACGGGGCTCGAGCTGATGCGCGGCGACCGTCCACCACCCGCCTGGGATCTCGAGCGCGACCCCTACCTGCTCGAGTCGAGCATTCCCGGCGTCTTCGTCGCCGGCGACGTACGGTCCCAGTCGGTGAAGCGGGTCGCGTCCGCGGTCGGCGAGGGAGCTCTGGCCGTGACCCTCGTGCACCGCTACCTGGCCGAGCAGTAGGAGCTGACATGTCCGGAACCACCGTGGACCAGCCGGCGGGCGACGCCGAACCCGGGCTCAGCGTCGAGGAGCTGCGGACGCTCTTCCTCTTCGAGTCCCTCGACCAGGACAAGCTCGAGTGGCTGAGCGCGCGCGGCCACTGCGAGACCCGGCCCAGCGGCGAGGCCGTCTTCAACGAGGGCGAGCCGGCGACCTGCTTCTTCGTGCTGCTGTCCGGGACCTTGTCGATGCGGCGGCGGGTCGAGGGCACCGACGTCGAGATCACCCGGACCAACCAGCGTGGCGTCTACTCCGGCGCCACCCAGGCGTTCGTGCCAGTCCAGGAGCGAACCCGCTACCTCAACTCCGTGGTCGCGGTCACCGACTGCAGCTTCTGGGTGATCGACGCCGACGACTTCGGGGAACGGATCCGGGAGTGGTTCCCGATGGCGATCCACATGCTGGAGGGACTGACCATCGGCTACCGGTCCACCCAGGCGATCGTCGGCCAGCGGGAGCGCCTGCTGTCGCTGGGTCGGCTGTCGGCCGGTCTGACCCATGAGCTCAACAACCCAGCGGCGGCCGCGGTCCGAGCCACGGCGGCCCTGCGCGAGCGGGTGAGCAAGATGCGGGGCAAGCTGGCGCACCTCGCGAGCGCCGACGTGGACCCCAAGGCCCTGGTCGCGCTCACCGAGCTGCAGGAGTCCGCGGTCGAGCAGATGGTCAAGGCCGACAAGCTGTCACCGATGGAGGTGGGCGACGCCGAGGACGCGGTCAGCGACTGGCTGGACGACCACGGCATCCCCGGCGGCTGGGACCTCGCGCCCGCGCTCGTGGGGGCCGGCGTGAGCACCGACCTGCTGGACGAGATCGCGGACGTGATGCCGCCCGAACAGCTGCCCGACGGGATCCACTGGGTCGCCTACGCCCTGGACACCGAGCAGCTGATGGGCGAGATCGAGGACTCCACGCACCGCATCTCCGCCCTGGTCGGGGCGGCGAAGCAGTACTCGCAGCTGGACCGTGCGGCGCACCAGGACATCGACGTGCGGGACGGGCTGATCAGCACCCTGGTGATGCTCGGCCACAAGGTCAAGGAGTCGGGTCGGATCCAGGTGGTCAAGGAGCTGGCTGCGGACCTGCCGACGATCCCGGCGCACCCCGCCGAGCTCAACCAGGTCTGGACCAACCTGATCGACAATGCGATCGGCGCGATGCCGGACGGAGGCACGCTGACCGTCCGGACGGCTCTGGACGGCGATCACGTGCTGGTCGAGATCGGGGACACCGGGGCCGGCGTGCCGGAGGAGCTGCAGCAGAAGATCTTCGAGCCGTTCTTCACCACCAAGCCGGTGGGCGAGGGCACGGGGCTGGGTCTCGACATCTCCTACCGGGTCGTCACGCAGCGACACGGCGGTGACCTGCGGGTGGTGTCGCGGCCGGGCGACACCCGGTTCCAGGTCCGCCTCCCGCTCGCCGAACCGCCGTCCCCCGGGTGACGCCCGGTGCAGTTGGGGACCTTGGTACCTGTCGGACGGCCGTTTGAACGGTCTAGCCTGAAGTCATGGTCGGCACTCCTGCAGCCTCGGCCGCCTCGGCCGACGACATCACGCTCGACCAGCGGCTGTGCCTCGCCCTCTACACCGCGTCCCGTGCCATGACCGGTCGCTACCGGATGGCGCTCGGTCAGCTCGGGCTCACCTACCCCCAGTACCTGGTGATGGTGCTGCTGTGGGAGGAGGAGACCTGCTCCGTCGGCGGGATCGGCCAGCGGCTCAGTCTCGACTCCAGCACCTTGTCCCCGCTGCTCAAGCGCCTGCAGGCCATGGGCCTGGTCACCCGGACGCGGGCCGTCAACGACGAACGCCAGATGATCATCGGGCTGACCCAGCGCGGCCGTGACATGCAGGAGGACGCCGCCCAGGTGACGGTGGACATCTGCGAGGCCACCGGCATCAGCGTGGCCGAGCAGCTGGAGCTCGTCGCCCGGCTGCGCGAGCTGACCCTGCAGCTCGACGCCTCCACCGCCCGCGTCGCCGCCGCCCGTTCCTGACCCCCTGCCGTCGCCGTCTGGGGGGGTGTCGGTTCCCCAGGTTTACCTGGGGAACTCCCGCCTTACCCAGGTTGCAACCTAGGTAAGGCGGGAACAACCTGGGCTTCGTGGGGGTGGGCCAGCCGGGTGCCCCACCGCGATCACGCTGGTGAGCGGGGAGGGTCAGGCCGCGAGCTCGACTGGGAGCTGGGTCGCGTGCACCACGACGAGTGAGCTGACGGCCCGGGTCAGGCAGACGTAGAGCCGGCGCAGCCCGGTGAGGTGGTCAGGCTCACCGCCGACGATGGCGGCCGGCTCGAGCAGCACGACGTGGTCGAACTCCAGGCCCTTGGCCAGCGCTGCAGGCACCAGGTCGACGCGGGTGTCGAAGGTCTGGGCCTCGTCGCCCAGCAGGTCGAACGCGATGCCCGCCGCCTCGAGCCCCAGCCGGACGTCGGCGGCCAGGGCGTCCGGCACGATCACCCCGACCGTGCCCTCGCCATCGAGCGCCTCGCGGACTGCGCCGACGACGGCGGCGACCGGGTCCGCGGCCGTCCGCAGGTCCAGCTCACCCCGGTGCCGACGGACCGAGTGCGGCGGGGTCAGGGTGGGGGCGATCCGCGGCAGCAGCCGCGCGGCGAAGTCGATCACCGCACCGGGCACCCGAAAGCCGGCCACGAGCTCCTCCACCACCGCGTCCGGCTGGCCGAGATGGGTGAGGGACTCCCGCCACGACCGGGTCGCCCACGGCGTGGTCGCCTGGGCGAGGTCTCCGAGCACGGTCACCGAGCCGGTCGAGGCTCGACGGCCCACCGCCCGGAGCATCATCGGCGACAGGTCCTGCGCCTCGTCCAGCACCACGTGTCCGAGGCTCGGCGTCCGGTGCAGCAGGTCCGACACCTCGTCGATCAGCACGACGTCGGCCAGCGTCCAGCGTGCGGCGCCGACCGAGCGGGCCGGTCTGGCCATCCGGATCAGCCGCTGCTCCTCAGCGCTGAGGATCCCTTCGGCGCAGGCCGCCAGGAAGGCCGCGTCAGTGAGCAGCCGGAGCACCAGCTTCGGTGCGTCGAGCGCCGGCCAGAGCTGCTCCGCGTACGCCTTGACGGGACGGCTGCGCGCGACGGCGTTCTGCACCCGGTCGTCGGGGGAGTCCCCGGCGGCCTCCATCCGGAGCAGCACCTGGTGCGCCAGCCGCTGCGGCAGCATGGCGCGCCCGGCCTGGTAGCGCACCCCGCGCAGCCGGAGCTCCGCCACGATCTCGTCGGCGAGGTACGCCCCCACCCGCCACTGGTAGGCCCCGCGTGGCACGACCAGCGCGTCAGTCGCGTGACCGAGATGGCTCCACACGGCCCGGTTCAGCACCTCCGCCATCCGCGGATCGCCCTTGACCAGGGCCGCAGGTGCCGGTTCCAACGCTCGGATCTCCACCCCGTTGGCCCCGCAGACCAGTGACGCGACGGTGGCCTGGGTGGCGTCGATCTCGCCAAGGGCGGGCAGCACGTCGGCGATATAGGACAGAAAGCTGTCATTGGGTCCCACGACCAGCACGCCGGAGCGTGCCAACTGGTCCCGGTAGGCGTACAGCAGGAAGGCCGCCCGGTGCAGCCCGACCGCGGTCTTGCCGGTTCCCGGCGCCCCTTGCACGCACAGGGACTGGCTCAGCGCGGCCCGAACGATGGTGTCCTGCTCCGGCTGGATGGTGGCGACGATGTCCCGCATCGGCCCCGTCCGGGGGCGCTCGATCTCGGACTCGAGGATCCGCGAGGCGCCAGCGCCCAGGTCCTCGGCGCTGGAGCGGACCAGGTCCTCGTCCTCGAAGGCGGTCAGGGTGCCATGGGAGAAGCCGAAGCGTCGCCGCCGTCGGACGGCCATCGGATCGCCCACCCGGGCTTGGTAGAAGGGCAACGCCATGCCCGCTCGCCAGTCGATCACCAGCGGTTCCCCGCCGGACTCGCCCGTGACGTGCCGGCGGCCGATGTACAGGGTCTCGTCCCGCTCGGCGCCGAGCTCGGTGCGGTAGTCGAGCCGGCCGAAGAACAGCGGCACTGTCGGGTCGTCCTCGAGCGCTTTCATCCGGCGGTGCAGGACCTGCTTGAGGTGCTCGGTGGAGACCCGGTCACCACCTGCGGCATCCAGGCTCGCGGTGTGTTCGCGCATCCGGCGCAGCGCGTCCCGGGAGGCAAGGAGATGGTCCCGCTCGGCCTGCAGGACGTCGGTGGCGGGGTTGGCGGTGTCGGCGGCAGAGGATGCGGGCATGCAGGCAACTCCGATGCGAGTCGGCCGGGGGATGGGGAGCGAAGGGTCAACCTACACCGCCCCTCTGGCGGCCGCGAGCGGTTTTCCCGGCCCCGGCCCCAGGCCTGCGCCCGGCCTTTCCTACCCTGGGCGGGTGACCTCTGAGAAGCCGACCCCGTCAGCAGAGACGGCGCGCTCCTACATCCCGGTGGACAACCCGGCGGACCGTCCTCGTACCTCCCGGACGACCGTTCGCGTGCTGTTGACCAACCCGGCCGGGCAGACGCTGTTGTTCGAGGACAGCGACCCGGGGCTCGACGACGCCCGATGGTGGGTGACGCCCGGCGGCGGCATCGACCCCGGCGAGACCGAGATCGAGGCCGCGATCCGGGAGGTGCGGGAGGAGACCGGCTATCGGCTCGAGCCGGACGACCTGGTGGGTCCGATCGCCCGCCGGCACGTCGTGCACGGCTACACCGACCGGGTGATCGAGCAGGACGAGGGGTTCTACGTCGCGCGAGTGCCGGACTTCGAGGTCGACACCGCCGCACACACCGCCGACGAGCGGCTGACGTTCCAGCAGTTCCGGTGGTGGTCGATGGAGGAGCTGCGCGCCACCGACGACTGGGTCTGGCCGCAGGAGCTGGTCGAGCTGCTGCACCTGGTCGAGGAGCCCGGCCGCTGGCCCGTTCAGCTGGGCACCCAGGAGGAGTCCACAGTCCTCGACGTGGGCTGACGCCCGCGGTGTCCAACGGCCGGGTCGGGGGAGCGCAGGCTGAGGGTGTGACGGCGGCCGCGACGAGTGTGCTGCCGGCCCCGTACCAGGCCGGGGACCGGGGGTTCCGGCGGGCCTCGTTGGCGCTCTTCCTCGCCGGGGTGGCGGTCTTCGCCCTGCTCTACAGCACCCAGCCGCTGCTGCCGGAGCTGAGCCGGCGGTTCCGGGTCGGCCCTGCCGCCGCCACGCTCAGCATCAGCCTGACCACCCTGACCTTGGCCGTCGGGCTGCTCGTCGCCGGGCCGGTATCGGAACGCTTCGGCCGTACCGGGCTGCTCACCCTGAGCCTCGGCGCTGCCACCGTGCTCGGCGCGGCCGCAGCCCTCGCCCCGACGTGGCCGCTGCTGCTGACGGCCCGGGCCCTGCAGGGTCTGGCGCTGGCCGGGTTACCGGCCGTCGGCGTGGCCTACCTCAGCGAGGAGCTGGACCCCGAGGTGGCAGGACGGGCGACCGGGCTCTATGTCGGCGGTAACGCGATCGGCGGGATGGCCGGTCGGCTGCTGTCCGGCGCCCTGGCCGACCTCGGCGGCTGGCGGCTCGCGCTCGGCGGCATGGCGGTGCTGGGCGCGACCTGCACGGTCGCCGTCGTCGCCCTGCTGCCGCGGTCGCGACGGTTCGTACCCGCACCTCCGGGCCTGCGGACCGTGCTGAGCAACGGCCGTCGGGTGCTCAGCGACCCGGTGCTGGTCGGGCTGTACCTGCTGGCCGCTCTGCTGATGGGTGCGTTCGTCTCGGTGTTCAACGCCCTGGGCTTCCGCCTCGAGGCGCCGCCCTACGCCCTGAGCGCGGCGCTGGCCGGGCTGGTCTTCCTCGTCTACGCGCTCGGGTCCGTCTCGTCGGCGACCGCCGGCCGGCTCGCCGACCGCTTCGGCCGGCGCTCGGTCGTGCCCGTCTGCACCGCAGTGATGCTTCTCGGGGTGCTGGGCACGCTCACCGGCCCGCTGGTGCTCGTCGTGGCGGCCCTCGCCGTGATGACGATCGGGTTCTTCGGCGCCCATGGCGTGGCCAGCGGCTGGGTGGCGGCGCGCGCCCGCGCGGGCGACCGAGCGACGGCGCAGGCCGCGTCCACCTACCTGTTCGCCTACTACCTCGGCTCGTCCCTCGCCGGCGCCGCAGCCGGCCGGGCGTGGAGCAGCAGCGGCTGGACCGGGGTGGTGCTGCTGACCGGCGGCCTGGTCCTGCTGGGTTGTGCAGTGGCAGGTCTTCTGTCGCGCAGCACCAGCCTCCTGCAGCCGGGAAACGTCCCGGTCGGCGGCTGACCCGCCCAGGCCCGCGGCCGCGCCGGCACCGAACCTGGGGTCAGGGAAAGGATCGGCGGTCAGGCACCCAGCTCGCTGAGCACCACCGGCAGCTCCGTCAACAGCTCGCGGGCGAGGAAGCCCAGGGCGCCTACCCGGGCGGCGAGGCGGTCGCCCGCGGCAGCGTGGACGTGGGTGCCCCAACAGGCGGCCTGGTTGGGATCGCCGGCGCGGCCGAGCAGCCCGGCCACGGCGCCGACCTGCACGTCGCCGCTGCCGGACGTCGCCAGGCCGCCGTTCCCGGCGCTCACCCGCCAGACCTCGCCGCCGGGGTTCGCCACCGTCCCGAAGCAGGAGACCACGGCTCCGTAGCGCTGCGCGATCTCCACGGCGTCCCGCTCGGCCTGCTCACCTGAGCCCAGGTCGCGGCCGAGCAAACGCCCGGCCTCCTGACTGTTCGGCGTCATCAGCAGCCGACCGTGGACGGGCTCCAGGGCATCCGGCATCCCCGGCAGCACCCCGAGGGCGTAGGCGTCGAGCACCAGCCACGTCTCCTCGCCCAGCTGCGGGATGAGGGTGCGCAGCAGCAGGGCCGTCTCCTCCGGGTCGTCCAGGCCCACTCCGACCGTCACCACGTCAGCCGAGCCGAGGTCGTCGGCGATCGCGCTGAGGTCGCCGCCGAGCACGGTGCCGCGCTCGCTCTGGGGCAGGCCGACCACCCCGGCCTCCGGCGTGGCCACGGCCATCGGCACGGCCGCCGACGAGGCGACCGCCATGGTCAGGTGTCCGGCGCCTACCCGCAGCGCGGCCAGCCCGGCCAGCTGCACGGCACCAGGCGTGCGGGCGGCCCCGCCGACGATCAGGACCTGGCCCCGGCCGTACTTGGAGCCGGACGGGCTGGGCAGCGGCCACGAGCGGAGCAGGGTGGGGGTGACCTCCCGGGCGGGTTGGGGATCGGGGTCGCCGGCAGAGTCAGGACTGGGGGTGGACATTGCCCTCTCCAGGGTGATCGGTGACCGGTGCCGGAGACTCCTCCAGATGCCCGACGTCGTTGAACAGCCGGAGCTGCCAACGCCCGTCGGCGCCGCGGCCGAGATGGGTGATGGAGACGTTCTTGACGGGTGTCTCGGCCCCGATGTCGAGGATCTGACGTTCGGTGAGGCCCTCGCAGATGTAGCGGAACGTCAGCACCAGCGCGTCGTGGCAGAACACGATCGCACGGGTTCCCTCGGGCGCCGCGTTCAGGTCCAGCAGGAAGCTGCGGACCCGGAGCACGACGTCCGCCCAGGACTCGCCTCCCGGCGGCCGGTGGTAGAACTTGCCCAGCCACTGACGCCGTTCGGCCTCCAGTGGGAAGCGGTTCAGGACACCCTTCCAGGTGAGCATGTCGAGGACACCGAGCTCGCGGTCGCGCAGCCGCTCGTCCAGCAGCACCGGCAGGTCAGCACCCGCGCCGGCCAGGCTGATCTCCGCGGTCTGCTGCGCCCGGACGTAGGTGGAGGACCAGACCGTCGTCGGCACATCGTCGGTCAGCAGGGGCTTCAGGCCGCGGGCCAGCGCCTGGGCCTGGTCGACCCCGGTGGGTGACAGATGCACGTCCGCGTCGCGCCTGTCCACCGAGATCACCTCGGCGTCGGCCGCGTAGGCCTCGGCGGCCGCGGCGTTGCCGAGACTCTCCCCGTGGCGGATCACGACCAGTTCGGCGACGGCCATCACTGCACCTTCCACTTTCGACCCCCGAGCGGTCGCCCGGCGTCTGACCACCGTAACCGGCACCCCGGACGGTTCGCCGCGCCCTCTACTTAACCGGTACAGACCCGCCGACTGGGGCCAGGAGCGGCGCCGCTAAGTTGGCGGTCATGGAATTTCGCTACCTCGGCAACTCCGGCTTGAAGATCTCCGAGATCACCTACGGCAACTGGTTGACCCACGGCTCCCAGGTGGAGAACGACCAGGCCCAGGCCTGCGTCAAGGCCTCCCTGGAGGCGGGAATCACCACCTTCGACACGGCCGATGTCTACGCCAACACGAAGGCGGAGACCGTGCTCGGCGAGGCGCTGAAGGGTGAGCGGCGCGAGTCGCTGGAGATCCTCACGAAGGTCTTCGGCCCCATCGGCCCGAAGCAGCACAACGACCTCGGCCTGTCCCGGAAGCACATCATGGAGGCCATCAACGGCTCTCTGAGCCGGCTGCAGACCGACTACGTCGACCTCTACCAGGCCCACCGGTACGACTACGAGACGCCCCTCGAGGAGACGATGCAGGCCTTCGCCGACCTCGTCCGGATGGGCAAGGTGCTCTACGTGGGCGTCAGCGAGTGGACCGCCGACCAGCTCCGCGACGGCGCCAAGCTGGCCGCCGAGCTGGGCTTCCAGCTCATCTCCAACCAGCCGCAGTACTCGATGCTCTGGCGGGTCATCGAGGGCGAGGTCGTGCCGACGTCGAAGGAGCTCGGCATCTCCCAGGTCGTCTGGTCACCGATCGCCCAGGGCGTGCTGACCGGCAAGTACGTGCCCGGGCAGCAGCCGCCGGAGGGCTCCCGCGCCACCGACGACAAGGGTGGTGCCAACATGATCGCGCGCTGGATGAAGGACGACGTGCTGGAGCGGGTGCAGCAGCTGAAGCCGGTCGCCGACGAGGCCGGCCTCTCCATGGCCCAGCTCGCGATCGCCTGGGTGCTGCAGAACGACAACGTCGCCACGGCCATCATCGGCGCCTCCCGGCCGGAGCAGGTCTTCGACAACGTCGAGGCGGCAGGCGTCACGCTAGAGCCGGAGCTGATGCGCAGGATCGACGACATCCTCGGCGACACCGTCGAGCGGGACCCCGCCAGGACGCTGGAGAGCTCGCCCAAGACCCGGGAGGCCTGAGCTCCGCTTTCGCTACCCAGGCTGTCAGCACCGAGTCGACCCGAGGCCGACTCGGTGCTGACGGCCGGCCAGCTGGCCGGGCACGAACACCACTAGCCGGCGTCGGCCGCGGCCTCGAGGCCGGCGATGTCGATCTTCCTCATCCCCAGCATGGCCTGCATCGCGCGCTGGGAACGGCCGGCGTCGGGATCCGCCAGCAGTTCGCTGAGACGGCGCGGCACCACCTGCCAGGAGAGCCCGAAACGGTCCTTGAGCCAGCCGCACGGCCCCTCCTCGCCCCCCTCGGCGGTGAGGGTGCTCCAGTAGCGGTCCACCTCGTCCTGGTCGGAGCAGTCGATCTGGAACGAGATGGCCTCGTTGAACGTGAAGTCCGGGCCCCCGTTCAGAGCAGTGAAGGGGTGACCGTCCAGCTCGAACTCCACCGTCAGCACGCTGCCGGCCGGGCGCGGGCCGGCCTCTCCGTAGTAGCTCGTGTTGACGATGCGTGAGTTGGGGAAGACCGACACGTAGAACGTTGCCGCCTCCTCCCCTTGGGTGTCGAACCACAGGCAGGGTGTGATCGCGGGCATCGGCGGGTCCTCTCCGGGCTGCAGGACCGCCGTGGTCCTGCACTGTTGCAGACTCCCGCCGGTGCCCCGACTCATCGCGGCCCGGCTCATCATTGCTCGGCTCGCGAGACCCCGGAGGGGGTCGAACACGCGCACGGCCAGCAGATCCCCGCCGCTCAGTCGGCGGCGACGGCGTCCTCGGCGTCCATGATCCGGTAGCCGTAGCCCTGTTCGGCGAGGAAGCGCTGCCGGTGCGCCGCGAACTCGGCGTCGACGGTGTCGCGGGACACGACCGCGTAGAAGCGGGCGGTGACGCCGTCGTCCTTCGGCCGCAGCAGCCGGCCGAGCCGCTGCGCCTCCTCCTGCCGGGAGCCGAAGGCACCCGAGACCTGGATCGCCACCTGAGCGGTCGGCAGGTCGATGGAGAAGTTCGCCACCTTGCTGACCACGAGCAGGTCGATCTCGCCGGACCGGAAGGCCTCGTAGAGCTTCTCCCGCTGCCGGACGGTGGTGTCGCCCTTGATCAGTGGTGCGCCGAGCCGCTCGGAGAGCTCGTCCAGCTGGTCCACGTACTGTCCGATCACCAGCGTGGGCAGCCCGCGGTGCTTGGCGACGAGATCGACGACGACGTCGGTCTTCGACTCCGCTGTCGACGCCAGCCGGTACTTCACGTCCGTCTCGGCGACCGCGTAGGTCATCCGCTCGGCCTCGGTCAGGGTCACCCGGACCTCGATGCAGTCGGCCGGGGCGATGTAGCCCTGGGCCTCGATGTCCTTCCACGGCGCATCGAAGCGTTTCGGCCCGATCAGCGAGAAGACATCGCCTTCGCGGCCGTCCTCCCGCACCAGGGTCGCGGTCAGGCCCAGCCGTCGCCGGGCCTGCAGGTCCGCCGTCATCCGGAACACGGGTGCGGGCAGCAGATGCACCTCGTCGTAGATGATCAGGCCCCAGTCGCGGGCGTCGAACAGCTCCAGGTGCGGATGGACGCCGCCCCGCTTGGTGGTGATCACCTGGTAGGTGGCGATCGTGACCGGACGGATCTCCTTCTTGGAGCCGGAGTACTCCCCGATCTCCTCCGGCGTCAGCGAGGTGCGCTTGACCAGCTCGTCGCGCCACTGCCGGGCCGAGACGGTGTTGGTCACCAGGATCAGCGTCGTCGCGGCCGCTTTGGCCATGGCGGCCGCGCCCACGATGGTCTTGCCCGCGCCGCACGGCAGCACGACGACGCCGGAGCCGCCGTGCCAGAAGCCGTCGGCCGCCTGTCCCTGGTAGGGCCGCAGCTCCCAGCCCGACTGCTCGAGCGCGATCGGGTGCGCCTCGCCGTCGACGTAGCCGGCGAGGTCCTCCGCCGGCCAGCCGAGCTTGAGCAGTACCTGCTTGAGGTGGCCGCGCTCGGACGGGTGCACCGCCACGGTGTCGTCGTCGACCCTGGCCCCGACCAGACCCTTGACCTTGCTGCTCCGCAGCACCTCGGTGAGGACCGGCCGGTCGGTGCTGACCAGCACCAGCCCGTGCGTCGGGTGCTTCTCGATCCGCAGCCTGCCGTACCGGTCCATCGTGTCGGCGACGTCGACCAGCAACGCGTTGGGCACCGGGTAACGGCTGTAGGTGAGCAGGGTGTCGACGACCTGCTCGGCGTCGTGGCCGGCCGCCCGGGCGTTCCACAGTCCGAGCGGCGTCAGGCGGTAGGTGTGGATGTGCTCGGGTGCCCGCTCGAGCTCGGCGAACGGGGCGATCGCGATCCGGCACGCGTCGGCGTCCGGGTGGTCCACCTCCAGCAGCAGCGTCCGGTCCGACTGCACGACGAGGGGTCCAGCGCCCACCGCACCCGGCGGCATCAGCGGGTTCCGCCGCTCGGCGTGAGCTGGAGGGAAGGGGTGGGCTCTTGGGAGGGGGTGATCAACGGCTCCTCGCCTGGGCTGGGGGTGCTTCTCGGCGTGCTGTCCTGGCTCGGCTCGGTGGCCGGATCGCCCGGCGCCCACTGGGGGGCCGTGGGCGAGGCCGAGGAGTGCGGCCCGGCGGACAGGGACGGTGCCGGCGTCGGCGTCGGCGTCCGGGAGGCGCTCGGTGCCGGTGTCGGCGTGCCGGTGGGGGTCGGCGACGGCGTCGGCCGCGCGACGACCAGGCTCGGTGACGCGGGGCTCACGTTGCCGGCGGCGTCGAGGGCGCGGACCTGGATGACGTGTTCACTGGCGTCGTCGTTGAACCAGCGGACGGTCGCGTGGGTTGCCGGGGTGGAGGCGACCGGATAGCCGTTGAGCAGGACGCGGTAGGCCACCACCCCGACGTTGTCGGTGGCCGCGGGCCAGCGCACTGTCAGCAGGTCGGGGGTCGCGCCGCCGCTGATCAGCGCGGACACCGGCGCGGGCGCCACCCCGTCCTCGCGGCGGGAGGGGTCGAGAGCCGTGCTGGTCCGGCCTGATGGACGGGCCGGCGGCGTGGCGGCAGGAGTGGTCTGGACGGGCTCGAGCGGCGAGGAGACGGTCCGGGTCGGCGCCGGCGTCCACGGTGTCGCGCTGGTGCTGGAGGCCGGAACCTGGGTGAGCGTCGAGGCGGACGGGTCCGGAGCAGGGCCGGCGGGGCGGGGCCCACCGGCCTGGTGGGGCGCACGAGCGCCACCACCCGCCAGGTAGAGACAGGTGACGCCGGCTGCGCAGACGCCGAAGACGATCAGGCGTCGAAGGGTCGCGGCATGCACCGCGTCAGTCTAATGGGCGCTCGGAGCCTCGCCCACGAACGAGATCCGGGCCAGCGGGATGGTGACGACCTGGGCGTTGGACCGGTCGACGGCCCGGACGGCACCGGCGGTCAGATCCAGCGGGGCCAGCTCCCGCTCGGTCCGGCTGCCGTCCGCGGCCACGTAGCCGACCCGCACGGCGGCGGCCTCGCGGGTCGCGGTGCGCAGGCGCTCGAGGGTCTGCTCGGTGGAGCCCCCGTCCTCGGGGTCACGGTTGCGGGGGTGGTTGCGCTCGGCCGCGAGCAGGGCGGCGGCGACCTCGGTCGGTTCGGCGGTGGGCAGCGCGTCGTTGGCGGCCGGCCGCGGGGCCCGCTGTCCCGGTGGTGGGGTCATGGTGCGGCCGCCTTCGTCCTCGACGGCTGGGGTCTGGCCCAGGCCGTGCAGGAAGGCGACCAGCTCGGCCGGCTCCACGGCCGCGATCACCACCCCGGGCGCGACCGAGCGGAGGCCGAGCGACGCGGCCTCCGGGTGGGCCAGCAGGGCGGCGGCCTCGGCTGCGTCGTCGGTGCGGAGGTAGGCCAGAGCGCTACCGACCCGGATGCTCCCGTGCCGCCGGGCGACGTCGTCGACCAGGTAGGTCAGCGGCTGCGGCACGGGGGTGCTCGAGTGCTCGGCCAGCCAGGTGTGCACCTCGACGGCCGACCAGCCGACGTCGAAGGCGCGGCGGAGCGACCGGTCGCTGAAGCGGTAGACACCGCCGCCGCCGCGGGACTCCTGGTCGGCCAGCAGCCGCAGCTCGTCCGCGACTTCGTGCGCCAGCGGACCGGGCGCGACGGCGGTGAGGTCGGCCTGCAGGATGACCTCCTGCACGGGTGCCGGGAACAGGTCGGCCAGGTCGGGCCGGAGCGAACCTGACGTCAGGGTCGCGCGGGCGAACCCGCTGACGGCACCGAGCCCGGTCAGCCCCAGCCAGCCGGCCTCCTGCCAGGTCCAGTCCACCAGCGTTCCCGGTTCGACCGGCCCGCGGGTCAGCCGGGGCCGGTGCCAGGCCAACGCGGCGGTCAGCTGCTCCAGGTCGGGCACGGTCCCCACCTCCAGGGCGCCGGCGACCTCGACGAGGAGGGTGCGGACGGCCGGTGCGGACGGCGCCTCGGCTTCCGGTCCGAGCGCGTGGGTGCCAGGTTCGGCGGAGGCGGAGAACCACCGCGGGGCGCCCAACCAGGCCCGTGCCAGCTGCAGCCAGCGGCTGGGACCATCGAGAGTGACCCACCGGTCGAACTCGGTGGTGGGCAGCAGACACAGGTTGCTGGCGGGGCCGACCAGGCCGGCGGCGGCCGCGCACTCCAGCACGAAGGTGGCGTGGGCAGCGTCCGTGCCCAGCCGGCGACCCAACCCGGCGACGTCACGGGTGGCCACGCCGCCGGTCCGCAGCAGCCGGTGCGGGACCGTGTCGAGGGCGTGCAGCACCAGCTCGACATCGTGCAGCAGCCCGAAGGCGGCTCCCGAGGCCGCCGAGTCGACCAGCCGTGCGCTCCGGGTCCGGCCGTGGACGACCGGCGGCTCCGGCGCCACCGGCTCCGGGCTGAAGCGTTCCCCGCGCAGCCGCCAGGCGACCTCACGAGGCAGCAGCACGGTGTCCCCATCCAGCGGTCGCAGCAGGCCCCGGGCCAGCAGCTGCTCCACCGGCGACCGCGCCGTCGCGGTCGAGACCAGCCGATCCGCATTCCGCACCGCACCGCTCGGCGACCACAGCAGCCGCTCCAGCACCGGCCGGACCGCGGCGTCGCACTCGGCCAGCGCCGCCTCGATCCGCTCCGGGGGGAGCGGTCGCGGGGACGGGGGAGCGAGACCGCCGGGGTAGGGCTCGAAGGCCTCGCGGACCGGACGGACGAGGTGCAGCTGGTCGTCGGCACCCCAGAGCAGGGCGCGCCGTCGCAGGTCCTCGACGGCCCGTCGGACGGCCTCCGGCTGGCCGACCAGGGCGACGACGTCATCGATGGAGGAGCCGTCCGGGCAGGCAGCCAGCGCCTCGGCGACGACACGTAGCCAGGCGTTCAGCCCGTCCACCGCCCGAGCCACGGACGTGCTGGTGGTGGACCGGAGGGAGAGCTCGGCGAGGTCGCGGGGCAGCGGGTAGGTCAGGTCGGGACGCAGCCGCAGCAGCTCGGTGAGCTCCTCCGGGTTCAGCGCGCGGAGGGCCTCGGTGAGCGTGCGGGCACGGTGGTCGCGGGCTGCGCTCGGGCTGGCCACAGGTCAGCGCCAGTCGCGGGGCTGCACCGGTGGCGGCGCCGCATCCCGCCGCAACCTCTGGTACACGAGCGCGCTGACGACGACCAGCTCGGTCCAGCAGGCCAGCAGCGCCCAGATGCCGACGAACGACCACCAGTCGCCGAAGCCGACCGGGGCCCGCGTCAGGCCTACCAGGGCGAAGAAGCCGACTGCCAGCAGCCCGACACCGAGGGCCCGGTGCACCGCGGCACGGGCAGCCGTGACCCGGCTCGACAAGGTGTAGGCGATCGCCAGCATCACCGGGGACAGCACGAACACGACGGCGCCGATCGCGAGGACGATCAGCAGTCCGGGAGTCGCCGCCTCGAGCACCCGGCGCGCATCGACCGGCCGCGGTGGCGGCTGCTGGGGATAGGGCCCCGGACCGAACCACTGCGGCGTCCCCGGCGCCGGGAACGGGCTGGACGGCGGGAACGGTGGCGGGTACGACGGCGAGGGGGCGGGCAGGGGTGGGGCCGGCCAGGGAGCCGGTCCAGGCACCGGTGCCGAAGTCGGCCACTGCGGGGTGACCGGCGCCGGGCCGAGGGCGGCCGCGGGCGGGAAGGGCGGCAGGGGCGGGGCAGCGGGTGTCGCAGCCACCGCCTGGTGGGCCGACCCCCAGGCAGACCCTGACGTGAGCGTGCTGGCCGTGACCGCGAACGGCTGTTGCGGGTCGCGGTCGTCGGCCGGTGGGGGGACGAGGGCCGCCAGCGGGGCCACCGGGACGGACGGGTCGGTGAAGAGCGGCCGCTGGACGGGGACGGCCGCCGGGACCGGCGCCGGCGGTGCCGCCTCCAGGGGGTCGACGGCGGGGGAGGTGAACTCCTCGGGGCGCTCGAGCGGCGCGTACTCCGGTCCGTCCTCCCAGGTCGCCATGCTGCCCATCTTAGATTGCGCCCTCGCCGCCCCCTGGTGAGAAGGACGAGGGCCGTCCGGAGGTCAGTGGTCGGACGGGACGATGTGCACGGGTAGCCGGCCGGTGCCTGGACGGACCGTGACTTCGAGGGTCAGGTGCGACCGGCGGGCCATCGCGAGACCGGCGACCACCGCGACCAGGGCCACGAGCCCCCCGCAGCCGAACATGCTGGCGCGGGCGCCGAAGTGGTCGATCAGCCAGCCGACCGAAGGGCCGGCGATCGCCTGTCCGCCGAGCAGCACGAGCAGGTAGACGCTCATCACCCGGCCGCGGACGGCGGGAGCGCTGGTCGTCTGGACCAAGGCGTTGGCGCCGGTGAGGAACTGCAGGGTGCAGAACCCGATCATGACCAGGACGATGCAGAACACCCAGCTGGTGGGGGCCAGCGAGGCGAGCATCAGCATGGCGCCGAGGCCGACGAGCGTCGTCGTCAGGACCCGGAGCCGGGGAGTGGAGTGCCGCCGGGCGGACAGGACCGCCCCGGTGAGCGCGCCGACCGCGGTGAGGGAGTTGTAGAGGCTGTAGCCGCCGACACCCTGGGTGAAGACGTGGTCGGCGAACGCGGCCAGGATCACCGGCATGTTGAGCCCGAACAGGCCGATGGCGGCGGCGAGCACGATGGACCAGGCCACCTCGGAGGTTCGGCGGATGTAGCGCAGACCGTCCCGGAGCTGCCCCTTGCCTTCACCGGCCGCCACGGGGGTGGCCGGGCCGGCCGGGCGGATGATCGCCACCATGGTGACCACCAGCAGGCAGGACGCGGCGTTGAGAAGGAACGACCAGCCCTGCCCCACCGCGTGGATGAGCGCTCCTGACGCGGCCGGTCCGAGCAGGGCGCCCAGCTGGAACACCGACGAGTTGAGGCTGACGGCGTTCCGGATGTGCTGCTGCCCGACGAGCTCGGAGACGAAGACCTGCCGGGTGGGGTTGTCGACCACGGTCACGAAGCCGAGCAGGGTGGCCACGAGGTAGACGTGCCACGCCTGCACCATCCCGGTCAGGGCCAGCGTCCCGAGGGTCAGCGCGGCCAGCGCGGCCAGCGACTGCGTGACCATCAGGATCCGCCGCTTCGGGTAGCGGTCGGCCACCACGCCCCCGACCAGGCCGAAGAGCAGTACCGGGAGGAACTGCAGGGCCACCGCGATGCCGACCGCCGTGACGCTGCCGGTGAGCTCGAGCACCAGCCAGTCCTGAGCGATGCGCTGCATCCACAGCCCGGTCGTGGCGACGACCTGCGAGCTGAGGTAGAGCCGGTAGTTGCGCACCTCCAGCGCGGCCAGCGCCCGCGGCCAGGAGCGGGGCCGGCGGGCGGGCTGGGCCTGGGGGCGCGGGCCGGTGGCGGTCGGAGCGGATGGTGCGGAGGTCGGCAGAACGTGGTCGGCGGGAGCCGCGGACACAGAAGTCACCCAATTCGCGGTGCGAGGACGGTCGGAGCAGAGCTCACGGGAAACGGCTCGGCGTTGAGTCGACGCCGTCAACGCTACGCCCGGCCCCTGCTATCGGCCGAGACCGCCATGTCTATATTTCACATTACCGATCTCAATAAGGGTTCGGAGTGACCCTTAGTTCGGCGAGCAAAGCGGAGGCGGGATGGCGCAGGAGATCAACTTCGACCCGGTTCTGCTGCGGACGTTCCTGGCCGTCGCCACGGGCCTCAGCTTCACCCGGGCTGCGCAGCAGCTGGGGCTGAGCCAGCCCACCGTCTCCCAGCACGTCCGACGGCTGGAGCAGGCGTGCAAGCGTCAGCTGGTGCGCCGTGACACCCGGACGGTGTCCCTGACGGACAACGGCGAGGCGATGGCCGGGTTCGCCCGCACCATCCTGGCGGCCAACGACGAGGCCGTGTCCTACTTCACCGGCTCGGCGATGAGCGGACGGCTGCGTTTCGGGGCGGCCGACGAGCTCGCGCTCAGCGAGCTACCGACGATCTTGCGCGAGTTCCGCCAGCTCTACCCCCGGATCAACCTGGAGCTGACGGTCACCCAGAGCGGGACGCTCTACCGCAGGCTGGTCGCGAACCACCTCGACCTCATCTTCATCAACCAGGAGGCTGACCTCGGTCGCGGCACCCTGGTGCGGCGGGACCGGCTGGTCTGGGTCGGCGTCGAGCGGCTGCAGCTGGAACCCGGGCAGCCCGTCCCGGTGATCACCTACCACGCGCCGAGCCTCAGCCGCTCGGCCGCGATCGACTCCCTCGAGCGGGAGCACCGGACCTGGCGGATCACCTGCAACACCCGTGAGATCAACGGTGTGCTGGCGGCGACCCGGGCGGGGATCGGGATCTGTGTGCTGGCGCAGAGCAGGGTTCCGGCCGACCTGCGGATCCTCTCGGGCCGCTTCGGGCTCCCCGCTCTGCCGGACGTGGAGATGGCGCTGGTGGACAACCCGCGGGCCGCGCAGGAGCCGGTCGCCGCCCTGAGCCGGGCTATCGTCAACCTGCCGTTGGGTCCCCACGCGCCGCTGCAGGAGCGCGTCCGCCGCTGAGTCGGGATCGGGGCTTCCGGTGCCGGCAATCCCGGTTGGGCGGGTCAGGTCGACCGACTAGGCTTGCGGGCTGATGACCGTGCCGGGCGCCCCCGGCGCCGAGACTGACTGGGGAATGACGTGCCTGTTGGCAAGGTGAGGTTCTACGACGCCGAGAAGGGCTTCGGCTTCCTGACCAAGGACGAGGGCGGTGACGTGTACGTCCGCGCCACCGCGCTCCCGCCTGGGGTCACCGCCTTGAAGGCCGGCCAGAAGGTCGAGTTCGGCATCGTCGAGGGTCGCAAGGGCGAGCAGGCCCTGTCCTTGCGGGTGGTCGAGCCGCCGCCGTCGCTGTCCAAGGCACAGCGCAAGCCACCGGAGCAGATGACGCTCATCGTCGAGGATCTGATCAAGATGCTGGACGGGATCGGCAACGGCTACCGCCGGGGCCGTCACCCGGAGAGCAGGACCGCCACCAAGGTCGCCAGCGTGCTGCGGGCGGTCGCCGACGAGCTCGAGCTCTAGCCCGCCGCTCGCTGTCCCGGTCCGCCATCCCCGGTGGGCTCCGTACTGCGCTCGAGAATGGACCCATGGCTTCCTCCCGCACCCCCAAGCCGGACCCGACCTGCCTCGCCGCGGTGGACCTGGCGCGTGAAGTCGCGGTCGAGACCGCCGGGGCGATAGGCGTCGGCGAGTACCTCGGCGCCCAAGCGGACGCCGACCGGGTGGTCAGTCACTTCTTCGGCTGCCCGCATCCGGGTTACAAGGGCTGGCGCTGGTCCGTCACGGTCGTCCGGGCGTCCCGCGCCCGGGTCGTGACGGTTGACGAGGTCGTCCTGCTGCCCGGCGAGGGGGCGCTGCTCGCGCAGGACTGGATCCCGTGGGCCGAGCGCATCCAGCCCGGGGACGTCGCGCCCGGACTGCTGATGCCGACCCCCGAGGACGACCCGCGGCTGGAGCCCGGGTTCACCGGCGGTGAGCTCGCCACCGACGCCGACCCGGCCGAAGCCAGCATGGTGCGCGTCGTCGTCGCCGAGCTGGGGCTGGGTCGGGAGCGGGTGCTGACCCGGACCGGGCGGGACGAGGCCGGTGACCGCTGGCGCCAGGGTGCCGGCGGGCCGGACAACCAGATGACCAAGCTCGCCCCCGGCGTCTGCGAGACCTGCGGCTTCTTCGTCCGGCTGCAGGGCAGCATGGGCCTCCTCTTCGGCGCCTGCGCCAACGCCTACTCCCCCTCGGACGGCACCGTGGTGAGCGTCGACCACGGTTGCGGCGCCCACTCCAGCGTCCCCAAGGAGGACCGCGCCGAGGAGCTGCCCGCCCCCGTCTGGGAGACCATCGAGTGGGACGAGCCCGTTTCCCTCTTCGACTGAGGGGGCTGGGGGGGTTGTCGGTTCCCCAGGTAAACCTGGGATATCCCCGCCTTACCCAGGTTGCAACCTAGGCAAGGCGCGTACAACCTGGGCCGAGTGGACGGCCGAGAAGGGCCGCCGGAACCCGCGCGCCGCTGCTCGGCTAGCCCGGTCCGCCGGGCAGAGCCAGCACCGAGGACTCGGTAGGGCAACGCGAGTCGGCACAATGAGCGGCATGGCGGCAGCAGAGTCGGGACACCGGACCGAGATCGAGGAGGTCCGACGGGCGGTCGCCGCTTTCGTCGCCGCCGGCGCCGACGAGTCCGTGCAGCGAGTGGTGACCGCAGTGCACCGCCTGTCCCGCCGGCTGGACCAGTGGTACGACCGGCAGCTCGCGGACATCGACGTGTCCACCGGCGAGTGGGCGGTGCTCGGCGAGCTGGCGCGCAGCGGTGAGGACAGCCCCCTGACGCCGAGCCAGCTGGCGGCGGCGGCCAACGTGGCGCCGTCGTCGATGACCCATCGGCTCGACCGGATGGTCCAGCGCGGCCTGATCGAGCGGGCGCCCGACCCCAGCAACCGGACCCGTGTCCTGGTCCGGCTCTCCGACGCGGGCTACGAGCTCTACGCCGCGGCGATCCGGGAGTCCGACCTGGTGGAGTCCGACCTGCTCGAGTCCCTGAGCGAAGCCGAGGTCGGCCAGCTGGCCGAGCTGCTCGAGAAGGTGATCTCCGGCCTGGACGCCAGCGAACTCTGAGCTCAGGGCGCGATCGTCCGGCTGGGGTCGGCGCCGGCGGCGGTCGGCCCCGTCCCCCGGCGACGCTGCCGCACCCGGTTCCAGCAGTAGAGCAGCCCCACCAGCCCGAGCACGAAGCCGCTGACGCAGACACCGAGCCACCACCCACGGCCCTCGGCCTGGAGCCGCGGGTAGAGCAGGGCCGTCAGGATCGAGGCCACCGCGAACAAGACCGTGCCCACCGTCACGACCCGGATGCCGTCGACGTCGACGGCCGGCACCGGGGCCTGCACCAGCAGGTGGTGGTGCTCGTGCGGGACGGTCTCGGGGGTGCGGGACGGGTCGCTCACGTCGCTGATCCTACGATGCCGTCATGGTCACCAGGTCTCCCAAGACGGCGCCCCGCGCCTCGGCGCCGACGAGGCCGGTCGGCCCTGTCGACTCCTACTTCCAGATCACGGCCCGAGGGTCGACGGTGGCCCGGGAGGTGCGCGGCGGCCTCGTCACCTTCTTCACCATGGCCTACATCATCGCTCTCAACCCGCTGATCATCGGGACCGCGCCGGACGGCTCCGGGAACTTGGTGGGCGGGCTACCGTACGCGGACGCCGCCGGCCAGCCGATCGGCGCGAACGTCGACACCACCATCAGCCTGGTAGCGGCGGCGACGGCGTTCGTGGCCGGCGTGATGACCATCCTGATGGGGGTGCTCGGCCGCTTCCCGATCGGCATCGCCGCCGGTCTCGGCATCAACGCCCTGCTCGCGTTCACCATCGCGCCCAAGATGACCTGGCCCCAGGCGATGGGGCTGATCGTGGTCGAGGGCCTGGTCATCGCGCTGCTGGTGCTGACCGGCTTTCGGACCGCGGTCTTCCGCGCGGTGCCGCACTCGCTCCGGAGCGGCATCTCCATCGGGATCGGTCTCTTCATCGTGTTCGTCGGGCTGGTGGACGGCGGCATCGTCCGCAAGCCGACCGGTGGCACGCCGGTCGAGCTGGGGGTCAACGGGTCGCTGCTCGGCTGGCCGATGCTGGTTTTCGTGCTCGGCCTGTTCGCCGTCGCCGTGCTCTACGCCCGGCGGGTCCGCGGCGCCTTGTTGATCGCGATCGCCGCCACCACCGTCGTGTCCGTGCTGTTCGAGCTCGTCGCTCACGCCGGCGCCAAGTCGGCCGACAACCCCACGGGGTGGGCGCTCAACGTGCCGAAGCTGAACGGGCTGGTCTCGGTTCCCGATCTCTCGCTGATCGGCGACGTCGATGTGTTCGGGGCCTTCGGCCCGTCCTTCGCCGGAGGCTTCCACCCGGCGCTGTTCCTGCCGCTGCTGCTGCTGGTCTTCTCGCTGCTGCTCGCCGACTTCTTCGACACGATGGGCACCGTTGTCGCCGTGGGTGCCGAGGGGGACCTGCTCGACGACGATGGGGTCCCGCCGCACCTGAGCTCGGTCTTGATGGTCGACTCGTTCGCGGCGGTCGCCGGCGGCGTCGGCTCCGTCTCGTCCAACACCTCCTACGTCGAGTCGGTGGCGGGTGTGGGGGAGGGAGCGCGCACGGGCCTCGCCTCGGTAGTCACCGGCGTCGCCTTCCTGTTCGCCATGTTCTTCGCGCCCCTGGTGAACATCGTGCCGTCCGAGGCTGCCACCCCCGCACTGGTCTTCGTCGGCTTCCTGATGATGAGCCAGGTCAGCAAGATCGACTTCAACCACGTCGAGGAGGGTTTCCCCGCATTCCTGACGCTGGCGCTGATGCCCTTCACGTTCTCGATCACCATCGGCATCGGTGCGGGCTTCATCAGCTGGGTGGTCCTCAAGGTGGCGCTCGGCAAGGCGAGCCAGGTGCACCCGCTGATGTACACCGTCGCCGCGGCCTTCGTCGTCTACTTCGCCTCAGGTGTGCTCAACCTCCTGGCACGCTGACCGGTCGAGCCGCTCGCCCACGCCTCAAGGACCCTCCCGACGCGCCATCGCCTCGAGCCTCTCGTTGTACGCGCGCAGCTCGGCGTCGTCGTCGCGGTCGGCCTGCCGGTCCTTGCGCTTGGTCTCCTGCGCGTCGCTCCGCACCCAGCCCACCAGGAGCGCCAGACCGAGCAGCAGCGAGGGGATGTCCCCCGCACCCCAGGCGATGGCGCCGGCGTTCTGCTGGTCCCGGAGCAGCGCGCCGTCGTCGGTCTGGCCCAGCGCGTGCCACCAGTCCGGCGCGAGCAGCTCATTCGACGACATCAGTGCGATGCCGAAGAACGCGTGGAAGGCCAGCACCACCAGCAGCAGCACCAGGCGCAGCGGGTAGGGCGGCCGGGCCGGGCCAGGGTCGATGCCGACGAGCGACCAGACGAACAGGTAGCCCGTGAGCAGGAAGTGCGCCGTCATCAGGACGTGGCCGGTGTGGGTGAACATGGCCAGCTCGAACAGGTTCGAGTAGTAGAAGACGGTGAGGCTGCCGGTGAACAGCACCGCCGCCACGAGGGGGTGGCCGAGCACCCTCAGGACCCGCGCGTGCACCAGCCGCAGCAGCAGCTCCCGCGGTCCGAAGCTCCCGTCCGTCCGGGCAGGCAGGGCGCGCAGGGCCAGAGTGATGGGCGCACCGAAGACCAGCAGCAGCGGCACGACCACCATCAGGCTCATGTGCTGCAGCATGTGACTGCTGAAGTGGACGCGGCCGTACACGCCGGGGCCGCCGCTGGTCACGAAGACGAGTGCGAGACAGCCCGCGAGCCAGAAGAGGGTCCGCTGCACCGGCCACCGGTCGCCGCGACGCAGCAGTCGGACGACGCCAGCGGCGTACAGCCCGGCCAGCACGACGGCGACCGCCAGCCAGAGCGCCTCGGGGTAGAACTCGGTGACGTAGCTCCGCACGGTCAGCGGCGGCGGCATCGGGTAGCCCAGCAACGCGGCCAGCCGGTCGGTTCCGACCTCGGGCACGGGTGGAGCTGAGCGGGACAGGGCGACAGCGAGCCCCAGGGTGGCGGCCATCACCACCAGCTCGACCACCGCGAGCCGTGCGAAGCCCCGTCCACTGGTGGCGATCTGTCTCAGGGTGTGTCGGCGGTGCAGCAGGCCCGCGAGTCCGAGGAGACCGAGCCCGATGATCTTGCCGATCACCAGCAGCCCGTAGGTCGAGCCGAGCTGGTCCAGGCTTCCCAGCCGCAGTGCGGCGTTCACCAGGCCGGAGACCGCGACCAGGACGAAGCACCAGCCCGCCAGCCTGGAGTAGCGGCCCGCGACGGTCGGCAGCTGCGGGCCCAGCGGGCGGGCGATCAGCAGCAGCGCGGCCAGCCCCCCGACCCACAGGCAGACCCCGATCAGGTGCAGGGCGAGGCTGTCCACCGAGTTCATGTGGTCCTGGCTGCCGGCCGCGTGCCCGGCCAGGGCCAGGGGAAGCAGGGCGACGAGGGCGAGCGCGGCCGCCCAGGTCACGGTGGTGACGGCGGTCGCCAGGCCGAGCAGGGTGACCACGACGACGACGAGCAGCAGGCTGACGAGCAGCGCGCGCCCCAGCTCGACCTGGGCGATGAACGACAACGTGACGGAGCCCAGGCCGGCGGAGCCGAGCGGCAGGCCGGCGACGTCCGCGGCCGTCAGCAGGATCACGATCAGACCCGTCAGAAGCCAGGCGAGCCCCGTCCACCCGGCCGCCTTCGCCGTGCTCCGCCTGACCCCGCTCAGCCTGTCGGGGCGGGTCCCGGCCTCCGGGGCGAGAAAGAAGGCGGCGGTGAACAGCAGGCCGATGGTCAACGCCGCCGCCAGGTCGTGGACGGTACGGACCGCAGGCAGCCCGTAGCGGACCAGGGGCCCCGGGTCGAACTCGGGCACCACCACCCGCTCGCCACCGGTGGCGCCGAGGATGGCCAGGGCCACCACCGGCGCGACCAGCACGACCACGGCGCTGACGAGGAGCCGGAACCGACGAGCGGCCGACTCGGCGGGCACCCCCCCGGCCGGCGGCCCGCTGGCGCGGTGGCGCTCAGGGCTGGCCGTCCCGGCCCCCGCCTCGGTCTGCATCTGCCCAGTCTAGGAAGGTCGGCTGACAGTCCCGTCCAAACGCGGCGGCAGCCGGCGCCGCGATCCCCAGGAGCGAGGGCAACCCACAGAAATCGGAGGTCCCTGCACCGCAACCGGCCAGGTCGTCGTACGTTGGTAGGACTACCCGACTAGTCGTCGTGGATACCCGCGACGGGACGGAGGCGCATCATGGGCTTGGCAGACAAGGCGAAGAACAAGGCCGAGGAGCTGTCCGGCAAGGCCAAGGAAGCAGCCGGCGACGCGACCGACAACAGGGACCTGCAGGCCGAGGGTCAGGCAGACCAGGCCTCGGGTCAGACCAAGCAGGCCGGCGAGCACGTGAAGGACGCGGCGAGCGACGTCAAGGACGCGTTCAAGTAGCCCTCACCTCGACGCAGAACCCGACGCCGTCACCTCCGCAGGGAGGCGACGGCGTCGTGGTCTCCGCCCAGCGCATCCTTCCGGCGGGGTGGAATCTTTCGTCCTGCGTGCATGTTCTCCAGCCATGTCCTCCTCGGTGACCGACCAGAACGACGCGCCGGGGTCCGAGCGCGGCGAGGAGCTGGCTTGCTCACCCGCCGGGCGCGAGCAGGACGGGTCGAGTCCGGTCAGCCCCACCGCCTTCAAGTCGGTCTTCCGGCATCACCCGGCGGGGGTGGCCGTGGTGACTCTGGCCCACGCGGGGCGGCTGCACGGCTTCACCGCGACCTCGGTCATCTCCGTGTCGGCCGACCCGCCCGTGCTCACCTTCTCCATCGACTCCTCGTCCTCGTCGTGGCCACCGCTCGCCGAGGCCGAGACGCTCGTCGTCAACTTCCTCGCCGCGGCTCAGGTCGAGGTGTCGGCGCGTTTCGCGACGCGCGGCATCGACCGCTTCGCCGAGGGCGGCTGGTCGCTGCTGCCGAGCGGTGAGCCCGTCCTCGAGGGCTCACCCTCCTGGGTACGGGGCCGGATCATCCAGCGCACCGCCATCGGCCGCAGCTTCCTGGTCTCCGTGCTGGCCGTGGAGGTCCACCGGTCCGGCCATGCAGCGCCCCTCGTCTACCACGACCGGACCTACCACACCGTGGGGGACCACACCGCCATCTGACCCGGCTCCCCCCAGGCCGCCGCCCACGGAACGGCGAATGCTTAGCGCTTGAATTTAGCAGTGCTAAGAACTAGGGTGGCGGTATGGCTGTTCGACCCCCCATCTCCGCGCCGCCGGCACGAGGTCCCGAGCGGCAGCCTGTCGCGACCGACCGCGAGGACCTGCACAGCGACGCCGACCTGGCGAACGCGCTGCGCGCCTCGGTGATGCGGCTGGCCCGACGGCTCCGCCAGATGCGCGACGACTCGCTCGGGCTCAACGCCAACCAGCTGTCGGCGATGGCCGTGCTGCTGAACCACGGGGACCTGCCGATGGGCGAGCTGGCAGCCGAGGAGAAGATGCAGCCGCCGTCCATGACCCGGATCGTCAACGGGCTGGAGGAGCGGGGTCTGGTGACCCGGCAGCCCGACCCGCACGACCGCCGCTCGGCCCGGGTGAGCCTGACCGAGAGCGGCCGTCAGGTCCTGCTGGACAACCGCCGCCGTCGCGACCAGTGGCTGGCCGTACGGCTCGCCGAGCTCGAACCCGATGAACGCGACGTGCTGCGTCAGTGCGTGCGCATCCTGGACAAGGTGAACCACGCTTGAGTGTCGACACGACCCGCACCGACCCGACGTCCGCGACCGAGGCGGCTGGTAAACCGGCGGCCGCCGACGGGGCCGGGGGGAGCGCCGGTGGCGGCATGTTCGCCGCACTGGCCAACCGCAACTACCGGATCTACGTCTCCGGCTCGTTCGTCTCCAACGTCGGCACCTGGATGCAGCGGGTCGCCCAGGACTGGCTGGTGCTGGAGCTCTCCGGTGGTTCCGGCCTCGCGGTCGGTATCACCACGGGGCTGCAGTTCCTGCCGATGTTGCTGCTGTCCCCGTACGGCGGGCTGGTCGCCGACCGCTTCGACAAGCGGCGCGTCCTCAAGCTCACCCAGGCCTGGCTGGCCCTCTCCGCGGCGGCGCTCGGCCTGCTCGCCGTCACCGGTGTCGCCGTCACCTGGCACGTCTACCTGATCGCCTTCGCGTTCGGCATCGGCACCGCGTTCGACAACCCGGCGCGGCAGGCCTTCGTCTCCGAGGTGGCAGGTGCTGAGCACCTGCCCAATGCGATCGGGCTCAACTCGGCCACCTTCAACGCCGCCCGGATCGTCGGCCCGGCACTCGCGGGCCTGGTCATCGCCGCCTTCGGCTCGGGCTGGGCGATCATCTCCAACGCCGTCACCTACGCCGCCTTCATCGGCGCCCTGGTGCTGATCGACCCGACCCGGCTCACTCCCAGCCCGCCCGCCGTCCGCGCCAAGCGGCAGATCCGCGAGGGCTTCGCCTACGTCCGCCGTCGCAGCCAGCTGCTGCTGGTGATGGGCACGGTGTTCTTCGTGGGCACCTTCGGGATGAACTTCCAGATGACGTCGGCGTTGATGGCCCAGCAGGAGTTCCACAAGGGTGCGCAGCAGTACGGCATCCTCGGCACCTTCATGGCCGTCGGTTCCCTGACCGGGGCACTGCTCGCGGCCCGGCGGCGTTCGGCGCCACGCGGCCGCTACGTCGTCGCCATGGCGTGCGTCTTCGGTCTGATCGAGGTGGCCGCCGGCCTGATGCCCAGCTACGTCACCTACGCCGCCATCCTGCCCGTCCTGGGGCTCGCCGCCCTGCTGACGCTGACCGCGGCCAACGCCTCGGTGCAGATGAACGTCGACGCGCGGCTCCGAGGTCGGGTGATGGCGCTCTACATGATGGTGCTGATGGGTGGGACGCCGATCGGTGCGCCCATCCTGGGGTGGGTCGGGCAGGCGTTCGGTGCGCGCTGGACGCTGATCGGCGGCGGGGCGCTCACCGTGCTCGGCGTGCTGCTCTGCGTCGCACTGGTGGCTCGGCGCCAGCGCCTGCACCTGGTGCCCGGGCTGCGGCCGCACCCGCACCTGAGCGTCGAGCGTCGCACCGCAGCCTGACCTCGTCCGGCCACCGCCTGCTGAGCCGTGTCGCCGTCCGGTAACAATCGCCCGGTAGATTCCGCACATGTTCGCCAAGGTTCTCGTCGCCAACCGGGGTGAGATCGCCGTCCGCGCCTTCCGTGCTGCCTACGAGCTCGGAGCGCAGACCGTCGCGGTCTACCCCTACGAGGACCGCAACGCGGTCCACCGGATCAAGGCCGATGAGGCCTACGTCATCGGCGAGCGTGGCCACCCCGTCCGCGCGTACCTCGACATCGACGAGATCATCCGCGCCGCCCGAGAGTCGGGCGCCGACGCCATCTACCCGGGCTACGGTTTCCTCAGCGAGAACCCCGACCTGGCGCGCGCCTGCGACGCCGCGGGGATCACCTTCATCGGCCCGCCCGCGGACGTGCTCCAGCTCGCCGGCAACAAGGTCCGCGCTCTGCAGGCCGCCAAGGCCGCCGGCATCCCGACGCTGAGGTCAACTCCGCCGTCCGCCGACCTCGACGAGCTGCTCGCCGGCGCGGAGGAGATCGGGTTCCCCGTCTTCGTCAAGGCCGTCGCGGGCGGCGGCGGCCGCGGCATGCGCCGGATCGACGACCCCTCGCAGCTGCGGGAGCTCGTCTCCGCGGCGATGCGCGAGGCCGAGGGCGCGTTCGGCGACCCGACCGCCTTCATCGAGCAGGCGGTTGGCCGGCCCCGGCACATCGAGGTACAGATCCTCGCCGACACCCAGGGCACCACCCTGCACCTGTACGAGCGCGACTGCTCGATCCAGCGGCGGCATCAGAAGGTTGTCGAGATCGCGCCCGCCCCGAACATCAGCGAGGAGCTACGGGCGGCGCTGTGCCGCGACGCGGTGAAGTTCGCGGAGTCCATCAACTACTCCTGCGCGGGCACGGTGGAGTTCCTCGTGGAGACCGAGGGCGCGCGCGCCGGCCAGCACGTGTTCATCGAGATGAACCCGCGGATCCAGGTGGAGCACACCGTCACCGAGGAGATCACCGACGTCGACCTCGTCCAGGCCCAGATGCGGATCGCCGCCGGCGAGAGCCTGGCCGACCTCGGGCTCGGTCAGAACGACATCCGGATCAACGGTGCTGCTCTGCAGTGCCGGATCACGACGGAGGACCCGGCCAACGGCTTCCGTCCCGACACCGGCACCATCACCGCCTACCGGTCCGCGGGCGGCGCGGGCGTCCGGCTCGACGGTGGCACCGTCGACACGGGCGTGGAGATCAGCGCCCACTTCGACTCCATGCTGGTGAAGCTCACCTGCCGGGGCCGCACCTTCCCGGCCGCGGTCGCGCGGGCCCGCCGGGCGCTCGCCGAGTTCCGGATCCGCGGCGTCAGCACCAACATCCCCTTCCTGCAGGCCGTGCTGGAGGATCCGGACTTCATCGCCGGAGATGTCTCCACCGCCTTCATCGAGCAGCGCCCGGAGCTCCTCACCACCCACGCTCCGGCCGACCGCGGCACCCGGCTGCTGCGCTGGCTGGCCGAGACCACGGTGAACAAGCCGAACGGCGAGGCACCGACGCGGCTCGATCCCGGCGTCAAGCGACCCGAGGGTGTCGACCTCAGCAAGCCGTCCCCGCACGGCTCCCGGCAGCGGCTGCTCGAGCTCGGGCCTGAGGGCTTTGCCGCCGACCTGCGGCAGCGGGTGGGGGTCGAGGTCACCGACACGACCTTCCGCGACGCCCACCAGTCACTGCTGGCCACCCGGGTGCGCACCAAGGACCTGATCCGGATCGCGCCCTACGTGGGCCGGATGACGCCGGAGCTGTTCTCCGTCGAGTGTTGGGGCGGGGCGACCTACGACGTCGCGCTCCGCTTCCTGTCCGAGGATCCCTGGGAGCGCTTGGAGGCGCTGCGCTTCAACATGCCGGGCCTCTGCCTGCAGATGCTGCTGCGGGGCCGGAACACCGTCGGTTACACCCCCTATCCGACCAAGGTGACCACCTCCTTCGTGGCGGAGGCGGCGCAGACCGGCATCGACATCTTCCGGATCTTCGACGCCCTGAACGACGTCGAGCAGATGCGGCCGGCGATCGAGGCGGTCCGCGAGACCGGCACCACGGTCGCCGAGGTCGCGCTCTGCTACTCGGGCGACCTGAACAACCCCGCCGAGGACATCTACACCCTCGACTACTACCTGCGGCTGGCCGAGAAGATGGTGGACGCCGGGGCCCACATCCTGGCGAACAAGGACATGGCCGGCCTGCTCCGTCCGCCGGCGGCGGCGAAGCTGGTCGAAGCGATGCGGAAGAACTTCGACCTGCCGGTGCACCTGCACACCCACGACACGGCGGGTGGCCAGCTGGCGACGCTGGTGGCCGCCGTCGACGCGGGGGTCGACGCCGTGGACGTGGCGAGCGCGCCGATGGCCGGCACCACCAGCCAGCCGCCCGCCTCGGCCCTCGTCGCGGCGCTCGAGCACACCGAGCGCGCCACCAACCTCGACCTCCGGGCTGTGATGGACCTGGAGCCGTACTGGGAGGCGATGCGCAAGGTCTACCAGCCGTTCGAGTCCGGGCTGCCCAGCCCGACCGGCCGGGTCTACGACCACGAGATCCCCGGCGGCCAGCTCTCCAACTTGCGCCAACAGGCGATCGCGCTGGGCCTGGGCGAGAAGTTCGAGCAGATCGAGGCGATGTACACCGCGGCCAACCGGATCCTCGGCCGGCCGACCAAGGTGACGCCGTCGTCCAAGGTGGTCGGCGACCTCGCGCTGCACCTGGTGGCGGTGGGTGCCGACCCCGCCGAGTTCGAGGCGAACCCGCAAAGCTACGACATCCCCGACTCGGTCATCGGCTTCCTGTCGGGCGAGCTGGGCGACCCGCCCGGCGGCTGGCCGGAGCCGTTCCGCACCAAGGCGCTGCAGGGCCGGACGGCGCCGTTCCGGGAGACCGAGCTGGGCGAGGACGACTCGGCGGCGCTCGACGTGAAGGGCCCGACCCGACGCGAGACCCTCAACCGGCTGCTGTTCCCCGGTCCGACGAAGGACTTCGTCAGCGCCCGGGAGACCTACGG
>JBJMIS010000024.1:0-16621 GCA_045806705.1 Friedmanniella sp. | reverse complement strand
AGGTCGAGCCCGGACAGCCGGTCCCGGAAGGTCGCCGCGACGGCCAGCTTGAGGAGATGGTCGAGGACGGCGCGCTCGCGGCCCTCCTCCCCCATCTCGAACTCCACCTTGCCCAGCAGGGTCGGCAGCACGACGCCGATGTCGCAGATCCGCGCGACGGCGTCGCTGTCGCCACTGCGGGCGGCGCGACGCAGCGCCGACGCGGCGACCGCCTCGGCGGCAGCGATGGTGAAGCGGGCGGAGACCCCGGACCGCTGGTCCACCGAGCTGGACTCCCGCAGGTTGCGGGTGAACCGCGCGAGCACCTCGAGCAGGTGGTCCCCGACCTCACCGACGAGGTGCGCCTCCTGCCGCAGCAGCGCGACCTCGTCGTCGAGCTCGCTCAGGTAGTGGGTCCGGATCTCGGCGCCGAAGCGGTCCTTGAGCGGGGTGATGATGCGGCCGCGGTTGGTGTAGTCCTCCGGGTTGGCCGTGGCCACGAGGAAGAGGTCCAGCGGCAGCCGCAGGGAGTAGCCGCGGACCTGGATGTCGCGCTCCTCGAGCACGTTGAACAGCGCCACCTGGATCCGCTCGGCGAGGTCGGGCAGCTCGTTCAGCCCGAAGACGCCCCGGTTCGTCCGCGGCACCAGGCCGTAGTGCACCGTCTCGGGGTCGCCGAGGGTGCGGCCCTGCGCCACCTTGACAGGGTCCACGTCACCGACGAGGTCCCCGACCGAGGTGTCCGGCGTGGCCAGCTTCTCGGTGTAGCGGTCGTCGCGGTGCCGCCAGCTGACCGGCAGGTCCTCACCCAGCTCGGCCGCCAGCGCCCGACAGCGGACGCACACCGGCTCGAAGGGGTCGTCGTGGATCTCGCACCCCGTCACCTCGGGGCTCCACTCGTCCAGCAGGGTCACCAGCGTGCGCATCAGCCGGGTCTTGCCCTGGCCGCGCTCCCCCAGCAGTACGAGGTCGTGGCCCGCGAGCACCGCGGCCTCCAGCTCGGGCAGCACGCTGTCGTCGAAGCCGACGATGCCCGGGAAGGCGGTCTCGCCGGACCGCAGCTTGCGCAGCAGGTTCCCGCGCAGCTCCGCCTTGGTGCTGCGGGGCGTGTAGCCGGAGGCTCGCAGCTGAGCCAGTGTGGCCGGCTCGGGGTGGGAGGTACCCGTCGTCTGTCCAACCGTCATGGTGCGAACAGTACGACCCGGCCGGTAACCCGCACGAGGTCCAGCACGGACGGGTCGGCCGCCTGCCGCATCCGGTCGGTCCTGCACGGTAGGTTGGCAGCGACAACCCGCCGATCGCGGCCGCGGCCGCACGTACCCGTGAGGCCACCGTTCCACCCTCAGACACCGGTTCCGCCGACGGCCGACCGTCCGGCGCCCCGCGCAGCGCGCACCTGGTCGGCCTCAGCGCGGACGGGGGCTCGCTGGTGCTGGCGACCGAGAACGGGGACGAGCTGGCGGTGCCCGTCGACGACCGGCTCCGGGCCGCGCTGCGCGGTGGCCGCCCCCGGCCCTCACGACTGGAGAACGAGATGGACAGCTCACTCAGCCCCCGCGACATCCAGGCGCGGATCAGGGCCGGCGAGAGCCTCGAGGCGCTCGCGGACGTCGCCGGGCTGCCCTACGACCGGGTGGAGCGGTTCGCCGCTCCGGTGCTCGCCGAGCGCGAGCACGTGGCCCTCCTCGCCGTCGCCTCCCCGGTGCGCCGGCGCGGGGAGACCTCCGCGCACCGGATCCTCCGGGTCACGGTGGCCGAGCGACTGCTCAGGCGGGGAATCGACACCGACACCATCAACTGGGACGCGTACCGGCTGGAGGACGGCCGCTGGGCCGTCACCGCGGACTACCGGCTCGAGGACTCCGACCGGCACGCTGCGTTCACCTTCGACCAGCGCGGCCGCTACTCCGTCGCCGCCGACGACGAGGCCCGCTGGCTGATCGGCGAGGAGCCGCTGAGCGCTGCCCCGCCCGGACGTCGCCAGCCGGGCCGGGACGCCGGGGACGAGCCGACCGTGGACCTCAGCGACGAGCTCGCCCTCGTCCGCGCCACCCAGGAGGCCGAGAGGGCCCCGCAGCCGGACGGCGAGGCAGCCGAGTCTGCCGACGAGGACGAGCGGGGGCCGCTCGTGATGGCCCAGGTGCGACACGAGCAGACCGAGGTCACCGTGGTCCGCACCCTGACTGCGGTACCCGACGACCAGGCTGAGCCTGAGGCCGAGCCGACTGAGGAAGCTGGGACGGCTCAGCTTCAGGACGACGGCAGCACGGAGGCTGCGGAGACGACCGAGGACGTTCCCGGTGCGGAGGAGCCGTCCGAGCTGACGACCCTGTACGCGATGCTGGGCTCGGACGGCTACAGCGAGGACTCGCCGCGGGTGTACGCCGGGCTGAGCGACGCGTCCGCGGTGCCGGAGACGGCTGGCGGCGGCTGGGAACCGGCGATCGTCCTGGACTACCCCGTGGAGCCCAGCCCGCAGGACGAGGCGGAGCTGCCCCCCGGCGAGCACCCCGACCGGAGCCAGGTGCCGATGAACGACAAGGCGCCGGTCGAGCTCAGCACCCCGATGGACGCCGGCGCTCGACGCCCCGGGCAGCTGCCCGGCACCGACGAGCCGGCGCCCCCCTACGCCCGCACCAACGAGGCCGACCGGGCCGAGGAGGCCGAGGAGTTCCAGCTCGAGAGCGAGCTGCCCCCCGAGCCGAAGCCGAAACGCAAGCGTGCCTCCGTGCCGAGCTGGGACGAGATCATGTTCGGCGGGCCGAAGCCGCCCAGCTGACCCGGTCCCTCAGCTGCCGGGCTCCTCGTCCGGCCGGCCGAACGGCAGCGGGTCGGACAGCGTCGCCTGGGCCACCGCCCGGGTCAGCCGGCGGCGGTGGTGCCGGCGGCACAGCACCTCATAGGCCACCACCTCGGGTTCCTCCCCGGTCATGGCCGTGTCTCCGACGACCACCTGGTCACCCTCCAGGACCATCACACCGTCCACCGTGCGGGCGTTGTGCGTGGCCCGCTCCCCGCACCAGCACAGCGCCGGCACCTGGAGCAGCTCGACCTTGTCGCAGAGCTCGACCAGCCGTTGGGAGCCCGGGAACAGCCTGGTCTGGAAGTCGGTCAGGATCCCGACCGCCAGCACGTCGATCTGCAGCTCGTCCACGATCCGCGCCAGCTGGTCGACCTGCACGGGACGGTAGAACTGGGTCTCGTCGCAGACCAGGTAGTCGATCCGCTCGCCGTTGGTCAGCTGAGTGACGACGTAGTCCCAGAAGTCGAAGGCCGCGCCGACCTCGACCGCCGGCCGGGTGAGCCCGAGCCGGGACGAGATGGTGGCCTCGCCCGCCCGGTCCCGGGAGGTGAACAGCCGCCCCTTCCGACCTCCCGTGGAGTGGGTGTAGTCGAACTGCAGGGCCAGGGTCGACTTCCCGCAGTCCATCGGACCCGTGAAGTAGAGGAACTCCGCCACCCCCGAATCCTGCCATCCGTCGCGGCCGGTGCCGGTCGCGACGGGCAGCGGCGGCGGATGAGAAATGGGGCCGGCCACGGGGCGTCCCAGCCGTAGCATGACGGCTCGGCTACCCGAGGAGCAGCCCGTGAGCAGCACCGCCGCGCCGCCCGGCACGACCCCGGCCGTCGTGCCCCCGCTGTCGGCCCGGGTGGGCGCCGTGAAGTCCTCCGTCATCCGCGACCTGCTGGCCCTCACCGAACGCCCAGGCGTCATCTCCTTCGCCGGTGGGCTCCCGGCGCCTGAGCTGTTCGACCTCGACGGCGCCCGGGCGTCCTTCGCGGCCGTCCTCGGCTCGACGGGACGGACCGCGCTGCAGTACTCCCCGACGGAGGGCAACGGCCTCCTGAGGGAGGGCATCGCCGCCCGCTACACCGCCCGTGGGCTACCCACCGAACCGGGCGACATCCTCATCACGACCGGGTCCCAGCAGGGTCTCAGCCTGCTGTCGACGGTGCTGGTCGACCCGGGTGACGTCGTCCTCGTCGAGAGCCCCAGCTATCTGGCGGCGCTGCAGTGCTTCGCCCTGGCGGGGGCGCGGTTGGTGGCGGTGCCCTCAGGCGCCGACGGCATCGACCCCGACGCGCTGGCCGAGCTCGGGGCGCAGCTGCGGCCCCGGCTGCTCTACACCGTGCCGACCTTCCAGAACCCCACGGGCCGCACCCTGAGTCTGGACAACCGGCAAGCGGTCGTCGACGTGGCGCAGCGGTACGGCTTCCGGGTGCTCGAGGACGACCCGTACGCCGAGCTCCGCTACTCCGGGGACCCGGTGCTGCCGATCGCCGCCCTGGCGCCGCACGGTCAGGTGGTCAGCACGGGCAGCTTCTCGAAGATCCTCGCGCCCGGTCTGCGGCTGGGGTGGGTCCGGGCCGACTCCGCACTCCGCCGCGGCGTCGTCGTGGCGAAGCAGGCCGCCGACCTGCATACCTCCACGCTCGACCAGGCGGCGGCTGCGCACTACCTCGGGTCGGGCCGGCTGGATGCGGCGGTGGCCCGGGCCCGGAGCGAGTACCGGCGCCGCCGGGACGCGCTGCTGGCCGGGCTGGCCACCGCCCTGCCCCCTGGCAGCAGCTGGAACTCTCCCGACGGCGGGATGTTCGTCTGGGCCAGCCTCCCGCCGGGCCTGGACACCGGCGCGCTGCTGGCGATGGCTCTGGAGCACGGGGTCGCCTTCGTCCCGGGGGCGCCCTTCTACCCCGGGAACGCGCCCCACCACACGATGCGGCTGTCGTTCACCACCTACGGCCCTGAGCAGATCCGGGAGGGCACTCGCCGGCTGGCCGCAGCCCTGGCGGGCTGAGGCGTCTCCTCCAGGCCTCCCGGCGGCCCGCTCTCAGTCGAGGAGGAGGGGCACGACCATCTCGGCCTCGGTGAGCGAGCCGTGCATCCCGACCAGGCTGAGCTCCCGGGGGAACTGGCGCGTCATCACGGCCCACGAGTCACGCATCGCCACGAGGACGTGCCCGTAGCGCTCCCGCACGTCGTCGGCGACCGGCCCGAACCAGCCCTCCTCGATGGCCTCGTCCCGGGTGCGCACCCAGGCACGCTCGCCGAGGTGGTCGCGCCAGCGGTCGGCCACCCGCTCCGGCCGGTCGCGGTCGACGTAGAGCTGGCGGAACCGTCCCTCCCCCGCCAGAGCCGAGACACCGCTCATCAGGGCGGGTTCGTCCTCGGCCACGATCATGTGGGCTGCGGGCACGTCGATCATCCCGTGGTCGCCGGTGATCACCAGCACGACGTCGTCGGGCAGCGCCTCCCGGAGCCGCTCGCACATCGCGTCGACCCGGATCAGCTGGCGCAACCAGTCCTCCGAGTCTGATCCCTGGGCGTGCCCGACGTGGTCCAGCTGTCGCTCGTAGGCGTAGACGAGACTCCGGTCACCCCGCGCGGCGGCTCCGGTCACCAGCTTGATCCGCTCCGCCTCCGCCCGCTCGTGCTCGAAGGGGACGAAGCTCGCCCCGCGGAGCGCGGCCTCGGTCAGCCCGCTGCCCTGGAAGCGTTGCAGCCCGACCGAGCTGACTGCGACCCCGGCCCGGACGGCGCGCTCGAAGATGGTCGGGCGGGGCTGGAAGGCACGCGCGACCAGATCCGACTCCCAGGTGAGGGCGTTGAGGATCTCGCCGGTGTCGGGAACGCGACTGGTGTAGCCCACCATCCCGTGCTGACCCGGGGACAGGCCGGTGCCCAGGCTGGTCAGGCTGGTCACGGTCGTGCTGGGCACGCCGGCGGTGATGGACCGGCCATCCCCGAGCAGCCCTGCCAGGTACGGCACCTCGCGGGCGGCGCGCCGGGTGAGTCCCCAGCCGAGCCCGTCGACCAGCACCACGACGTAGCGGGACGACGGTGGCAGGCCCAGCACGTCAGAGCTGCAGCCCGGCACCCGGAGATGGGCCCCGATGCTCGGCATCAGGTCGGCCAGGCTCGACGACCCGTACGCCGGCAGGACCAGCGGAGGCAGCGACGTCGTCGGCGCTGCCGCCACCGACGTCATAGGGCGGCCGCGCGCTGGAGACTGCTGGAGAACCGGGCCAACCGGTCCACCCGGTCGGCGCCGTCCGCGGCTGCGCTCATCCGGACGGTCAGGTCGTCGCCGACCAGCGCGCCCGTGTAGCCGTGGTCGGCCTCGCACTGCGGGTCGTCACAGCTGGCCTGCTCGAGGTCGAGCCGCCGCACGGCGCCCCAGCCCACCGAGAGCCAGGTCTCGGTCACGTCCGTGGAGCCGGCCCGGTAGGACTCGGGACGGCTGACGACGCGGGTCAGCACCACGGTGTTGATCTTCGTCAGCCCGACCGACTCGGTGGAGGACGCCGCGGCGATGCCGGTGGCCGGCGGTTCCGCAGGCTGGTCGTCGGTGTGGCCCACGATCAGGCGGGTAGGGGTCAGCGCGAGCACCGTGACGTGGCGGTGGATCTCGTCGTGGTTGAAGGTCGGCTCGTGGTGGACGACGAAGTCGAGGAGCTCCTCGTCCCCGACCGCGAGCACGATCGCGTCCTCCACCAGGTCGGGGAAGTAGCCACACGCCTCGATGTCGGCACGCAGGTCTTTCCGCATCGATCCAAGCCTCATGCGGCTCATCCTGCCACGCGCCCGGTGAGGAGATCCCCAGCACCGGAGGCTACAAGGTCCGTGCCAGCGGGTCCCGGCGATCGTCGGTGGGGGCGATGACGACCCGCGCACCGAGCACCGACATCGCCGACAGCGAGGCGACGCAGGGGCTGAGGGACACCGACGCGAGCTGCGGCAGGTCGTCGGCGAGCTGCGCCACCCGGTGCAGCAGGTCCTCGATGCCGGCGATGTGCACCCCCGGGCTGCCGTGCCGGCCGAACAGGGTGGGCGCCGCCTTGAGGTCGCGGACCATGGCGGCCGCGTCGACCGTCGTCAGCGGCGGGACCCGGTAGACCGTGTCCCCCAGCAGCTCGCTGGGAATCCCTTCCAGGCCCAGGGAGATGATCGGTCCGAAGGCGGCGTCCTCACGGCTGGTGACGACCAGCGCGACCCCGGGCGGGGCCATCACCTGCACCACGGGGCCGGCGACGCTGCCGACGTCGGAGCCGAGCCCGAGATGGCAGACCAGGGTCGTCAGCTCCGACCACGCGTGCGCCATGTCGTCGGGGTCGGCCAGGTTGCGATGCACGCCCGCCTGATCCGGACGGCCGCGGACCGGGGCCGCCGTTCCCTTGAGCACCACGTTCCAGCCCAGCCGCTCGGCGACCGCGGTCGCCTCGGCCAGGCTGGACACCGGGTAGCGCGGGACGAGGGCGATGCCGTAGGCGTCGAGCAGCTCCCGGGTCTCGTCCTCGTCGAGCTCCCGGCCCTTGGGCTCGGCCGCCAGCACCCGGTTGACGATCCGTCTGGCCCGGTCGGTGTCGAGCTCGAGCATCGGAACCGCGCCCGGGTCGCGCTGCCGCCAGTGGGCGTACGCGGTCAGGGCGGCAAGGGCCTGGATGGCATCGGCGGGCGCGTCGAACCGGGGCAGCTCCCCCGGCAGGTCGCCACTGCTTTCCATCCGCACCGGCGGGTGGAAGTCGAGGAAGACCCCGATCAACGGCTTGTCGGCCTGGCCGGCGATGGCGTCCAGGGCTGCGATGACCTCGTCGGTGCCCTCCTCGTAGACGTTCACCGCGGCGCAGACCACGGAGTCGCAGGAGGGGTCGGCCAGCGCCAGGAGCGAGGCACCGACGAAGTCCTGCGGTGTGGCGGCCGAGCTGAGCAGCGCCGGAGCCTTCTCCTCCAGCAGCCCCACCGCGCTGATGGTGTGCTGCATCTGGGCGGCGAGCGTCGAGGAGTTGGTGATGATCCGCACCCGCTGACCGCGGGGCAGCGGCTGCCGGGCGGCGATCTTGGCGATGTCGAACATCGCGCCCCGGCGGTGCACCACCATCACCCCGGCCTGCCGGAACAAGGCGTCGATGGCCTCGTCCGGAGCGTGGCCGAGGCCGCCCCGCACGCCGGGATGCGAGGAGCGGTTGGTCCGGCCGGGCTCGAACACCACCACGGGTTTGCGACGGGTCAGCCGGCGGGTGATCCGGCTGAACTTGCGGGGGTTGCCGATCGAGTCGAGCGAGAGCAGCGCGACCCGGGTCGCCTCGTCGTCCTCCCAGTACTGCATCACGTCGTTGCCGGTGACATCGGCGTAGTCGCCGGTGCTGATGAAGGAGGAGAGGCCGAGGTCCTGGCGCACAGCGTGGTTGAGCAGCGCGACCCCGACGGCGGCCGACTGGCAGAACAGACCGACCCCACCGGTCCTGGGCATCGGTCCGGGGGTGGCGTTCAGCCCCACCGCACTGGTCGTGTTGATCAGTCCCAGGGCGTCCGGACCCAGCGCACGGATGCCGTAGGCCCGCGCCAGGTTGACGACGGTGCGGTTGTCATTGGCGGAGTAGTCGGTGCCGGTCAGCACGACGATGCCGTGGGCTCCCTTGTGGGCGGCGTCGATGACCACCCCGCCCAGCTCCGATGTCGGGACCGAGAGGATGGCGAGGTCCAGCCGGCCCGGGACGGTGGCGATGGAGGTGGCCGTGGGCACCCCCGCCACCTCGGTGCTGTCGGAGCTGATGCCGATCAGCTCGCCACGGAAGCCGCCGCACAGCATCGCGTTGACCATCCCCTGCACGCGGCGCCCGTTCCCGTAGACGACGACACGCTCGGGGTGCAGCAGCCGGTGCACCGACGCGCTCTCGGCGCGGTGCTCCCGACGCTCCATCACCCCGACGGAGGTGTCGGTGGGCAGGATCGGGAACTCGACCAGGAGGACGCCGTCCTCGATCCCCTTCGAGACGCGGTACCCGGCGTCGGCGAACACCTGCGCCATCCGCCGGTTCTCCGGCAGCACCTCCGCGACGAAGCCGGTGATCCCGCGCTCCCGGGCGGCCTCGGCGAGGTGCTCGAGCAGCAGCTGGGCGATCCCGCGGCCCTGGTGGGCGTCCTCGATCAGGAAGGCGACCTCGGCCTGGTCGTTCTCGGTCCGGTCGAAACGGCCGACGCCGATCATCTCGTCGCCGAGGGTGAGGATGAAGGCCACCCGGTCGACGTAGTCGACCTGGGTGAAGCGCTTGACGTCCCCGGGGCTCAACCGGGGGTACGGCGCGAAGAAGCGGAGGTACTTCGACTCGGGCGAGACCCGGTCGTAGAACTGGACCAGCTTGGGGGCGTCCGACGGCATGATCGGACGGAGCCGGGCCACCCCGCCGTCGCTCAGCACGACGTCGGCCTCCCACTCCTGGGGGTAGCCCGGGGGAAGGTCTACCTGGCTGACGGACACAGGCAAAGCGTACGCACCGAGGATGACGGCGAGGTGAACGTCGGCGCCGGGTCAGGTCAGGTCAGGAAGCGCCGGAGGATCGGCAGCAGCAGATCCGGCTTCCGGGTGACGTCCATGTGGGTGGTGTCGGGGAGCACGGCGAGCTGGGAGCCGGGGATGAGCTGCTGCATCAGCGCCCCGTGCTCGACGGTGGTGAAGTCCCGGTCGCCCTGGACCAGCAGCGTCGGTGCTGTGATGCTTGCCAGCTGGGTGTCGCCCCAACCACGCAGGTCCGCCGCGGACGCGGACAGCGTGGCCAGGAAGTCCTCGAAGTGCTCGGGGTGGGGCGACAGCCGGCGGTAGGCATCGCGGAAGTCCTCGAAGTCCTGCTGGGTCGGCATCCGGGTCGAGGTGGCCTGCTTGGCCGGGTCGGTGAGGTCCTCGTGCAACCCGTCGGGTCGCACGCTCCCCGAGGCCGCGACGATGGAACGGACGCGGGTCGGGTGGCTCACCGCCAGCTCCAGCGCCGTGGCGGCCCCCATGCTGTGGCCGAGGACGTGAGCCCGGTCGATCTCGAGGTGGTCAAGCAGCGCGACGACGTCGAGGGCCATCGCAGCCGGCGTGATCTCGCGGTCGATGTCGGCGGTACGGCCGTGGCCCTGCGCCTCGACCCCGATCACCTGGTGCCGCTCGGCCAGGTCGGGAATCAGCCCGGCGAAGCTCAGCTCGATGGTCATCATGCCGCCGTGCAGCAGGACCAGCGGCGTCCCGGCCCCGTAGACCTCGTAGTAGAGGTGCAGGCCGTTGACGTCGGCGTAGCCGCTGGTCGTCGGTTCCGTGGTCATCGCGATGCTCGTCCTTTCCTCGCTTGGTGCTCGTCACCCTGGTGGACCGGCGAGCACCGCGGAAGTCATCGGCCCCGGACCGGCAGCGGGAGTCTAGGGTCGGCTGCATGGCCGACTTCGTCGCAGCAATCGACCACGGCACGACCAGCACCCGGTGCATGGTGTTCGGCCACGACGGCCGTGAGGTGGGCCGTGCCCAGCAGGAGCACCGGCAGATCATGCCGGAGCCGGGACGGGTCGAGCACGACGCGGCGGAGATCTGGCAGCGGACGCAGGAGGTCGTCGCCGGCGCCCTCCGCACCTGCGGGATCGGGCCGGACGACCTCGTGGCCGTCGGGCTGGCCAACCAGCGGGAGACGACGGTGGTCTGGGACCGCAGCACCGGCCGGCCCTACGGCAACGCGATCGTCTGGCAGGACACCCGGACGGACCACATCGCCGCCGCCCTGGACCGGGACGGCCGCGGCGAGGTGATCCGGCACCGGGCGGGGCTTCCCCCGGCCACCTACTTCGCCGGCGGGAAGCTGCAGTGGATGCTCGAGAACGTCGACGGGGTCCGGCAGGCGGCCGAGGCCGGGGACGCCCTCTTCGGCACCACGGACAGCTGGCTGCTGTGGAACCTCACCGGCGGTGTGGACGGCGGCCGGCACGTCACCGACGTGACCAACGCCAGCCGCACCATGATGATGGATCTGGAGACCCTCGACTGGGACGACGAGCTGGTGGGGTTCTTCGACGTGCCCGCGTCGATGCTGCCGACGATCCAGCCGTCCTCCCACCCCGACGCCTTCGGCCGGACCCGCGCCGACGGGCCCTTCGGGGGCGAGGTCCGGATCGGCGGGGTCCTGGGCGACCAGCAGGCGGCGATGGTGGGCCAGGTCTGCCTGGCCGCGGGCGAGGCCAAGAACACCTACGGCACCGGCAACTTCCTGCTGCTCAATACCGGGGAGGAGCTGACCCGGTCGAAGAACGGCCTGCTCACCACGGTCTGCTACCAGTTCGGCGACGCGAAGCCGGTGTACGCCCTGGAGGGCTCCATCGCCGTCACGGGATCGGCGGTGCAGTGGCTGCGCGACCAGCTCAAGGTGATCCGCGGCGCCGAGGACTCCGAGGCGCTCGCGCGCGAGGTGGACGACGTCGCCGGCTGCTACTTCGTGCCCGCCTTCTCGGGCCTGTTCGCCCCCTACTGGCGCTCGGACGCACGGGGGGCGATCGTCGGGCTGTCCCGCTTCCACACCAGCGCCCACATCGCGCGGGCCACCCTGGAGGCGATCTGCTACCAGAGCTGCGATGTGGTGGCGGCGATGGAGCTCGACTCCGGCGTGCACCTGGAGGTGCTCAAGGTCGACGGCGGAGTGACGGCGAACAACCTGTGCATGCAGATCCAGGCGGACACGCTCGGGGTCGACGTCAGCCGGCCCGAGGTGGCCGAGACGACCGCTCTCGGCGCGGCCTACGCCGCGGGCCTGGCCGTGGGCTTCTGGGCCTCGCCGGAGGAGCTGCGGCAGAACTGGCACGAGGACCGCCGGTGGACGCCGCAGATCGACGAGGACCAGCGCCGCGCCGGTCACCTGGGCTGGCAGAAGGCGGTGTCCCGCACACTGGACTGGGTCGACGTCTGACCCGTTCTCGCTCCGTTCGGAATCGTCTGCCTTCGAAAGGTCTCCTCGTGTACTCGACCACCGCACCGCTCAGCCCCGCCTCCCGCGCCGCCGCGCTGGAGCGACTGGCCGGGGAGGAGCTGGACGTGCTGGTGATCGGTGCCGGCGTCACCGGCGCGGGGGCGGCCCTGGACGCCGTCACCCGGGGGCTGCGGGTGGGGCTGGTCGAGGCGCGCGACTTCGCCTCCGGCACGTCCAGCCGGTCGACCAAGCTCTTCCACGGCGGACTGCGGTACCTCGAGCAGCTCAACGTGGCCCTGGTCTTCGAGGCGCTCAAGGAACGTTCGCTGGCGCTGACCCGGTTGGCTCCGCACCTGGCCAAACCGGTGCCCTTCCTGTACCCACTGCGTCGACCGGTCTGGGACCGCGCCTACGCGGGACTGGGCATCGGCGTCTACGACGTGATGGGCGCCGGTCGCGGCGTGCCGCACCACCTCCGCCACCACGGCCGCCGCAAGACGCTGGAGGTCTTCCCGTCGGCCAACCGCGACGCCCTGACGGGCTCGATCGAGTTCTACGAGGGCCAGGTCGACGACGCCCGGCACACCATGATGATCGCCCGCACCGCTGCGCTCTATGGCGCCGCCGTCGCCACCAGCACCCGGGTGATCGGCTTCCTCCGGGAGGCGGACCGGGTGGCGGGCGTCCGGGTCCGCGACCTGGAGTCGGGCCGCGAGCTCGAGATCCGCGCCCAGCAGACGATCAACGCCACCGGCGTCTGGATCTCTGAGCTGCAGGAGATGCTGGGCGGCCGGGCGCCCTTCGGCGTCCGGGCCTCCAAGGGCGTGCACCTGCTGGTGCCGCGGAACCGGATCAACGCCCGCGCCGGGCTGATCACCAGGACCGAGAAGAGCCTGCTGTTCATCGTCCCGTGGGGTGAGAACTGGATCATTGGCACCACCGACACCGACTGGCACCTCGACCGCGCGCACCCGGCCGCCAGCCAGGCGGACATCGACTACCTGCTGGGACACGCGAACAGCCTGCTGGCCGACCCGCTCACCCGGGAGGACGTCGTCGGGGTCTACGCCGGGCTCCGGCCGCTGCTGTCCGGCGAGTCCGACTCCACCTCCAAGCTGTCCCGGGAGCACGCCGTCGCCTCCCCCGTCCGAGGGCTGGTGATGGTCGCCGGCGGCAAGTACACGACCTACCGGGTGATGGCGGCCGACGCCGTCGACGCGGCGGTCCACGACCTGCCGCAGAAGGTGCCCGCCTCGTGCACCGAGGACGTGCCGCTGATCGGGGCGGAGGGCTACCACGGGCTGTGGAACGCGCGCACGCTGGTCGCCGAGGAGTCGGGACTGCGGCTGGTCCAGGTCGAGCACCTGCTGAACCGCTACGGCTCGCTGCTGCCGGAGCTGCTCGACCTGATCCGGCAGCGGCCCGAGCTGGCCGAGCCGCTCAGCGGCGCGCCGACCTACCTGCGCGTCGAGGCGCTGTACGCCGCCTCGCACGAGGGTGCCCTGCATCTCGACGACCTGCTGGCGCGCCGGACCCGGATCTCGATCGAGACCTGGGACCGCGGCCTCTCCGCCGCGCCGGAGGTGGCCGCCCTCGTCGCCCCCGTCCTGGGGTGGAGCGAGCGCGACATCGACGGCGAGGTCGAGCACTACCGGCTCCGGGTGGCCGCCGAGCGGGAGTCCCAGAACCAGCCCGACGATCTCTCCGCGGACGCCGCCCGGCTAGGTGCCCCCGACGTCAGGCTCGCCGGCTCCTGAGCCGACGAACGCCCGGTCATGCCGGGGAGCGTGACCGGGCGGTAACGTCACGGCTATGCCGTCGCTGAACCGACACCTGCGCGCGGCCCGCGACTTCCTGGTGAAGCACCGTGACGACTACGACGTCGCCTACGCCGGGTTCAGCTGGCCCCAGCTACCCCTCTTCAACTTCGCCACCGACTGGTTCGACGGGTTGGCGCACGAGGACCCGGACGGGATCGCCCTGTGGGTGATCGACGGCGAGACCGAGACCCGGCTGACCTTCGCCGAGCTCGCGCAGCGGTCCGTGGCGGTGGCGCAGTACCTGCACTCGCTGGGACTGCGCCGTGGCGACCGGCTGCTGGTGGTGCTCGGCAACGTGGTGCCGCTGTGGGAGGTGATGCTGGGCGCCATCCGGCTGGGCGCGGTGGTCATCCCGGCCACACCCCAGCTCTCCCCCGCCGACCTCGCCGACCGGGTCGCCCGCGGCGACGCCCGGATGCTCGTGGCGGACCGTCGTGACGTCGACAAGTTCGCCGACCTCCAGCTGCCGCTCGGCAAGATCGCCGTGGTGCCGGCCGACCTGTCCGGCGACGAGGTGCCGCCCGGCTGGGTCGACTATCAGGGTGTCGAGGGCTTCCTCGACACCGACCGGTTCCTGCCCGGCGTCAGCAAGGGCGACGACCCGGTGCTGCTCTACTTCACCTCGGGCACGACGGCGCTGCCCAAGCTCGTCGAGCACACCCAGACCTCCTACCCCGTCGGCCACCTCTCGACCTTGTACTGGATGGGCCTCCGGCCCGGGGACGTCCACCTCAACATCTCCTCGGCCGGCTGGGCCAAGCACGCCTGGAGCAGCTTCTTCACGCCCTGGCTGGCCGGGGCGACGGTACTGGTGCACAACGTCCGCCGCTTCGACCCGGCGCAGCTGCTCGAGGTGCTGGTCCGCTGCCGGGTGACGACCTTCTGCGCACCGCCGACGGTGTGGCGGATGCTGGTGCAGGCCGACCTGGCCGGAGTGCAGACCTCCTTGCGGGAGTGCCTGTCCGCCGGCGAGCCGCTCAACCCGGAGATCATCGAACGCGTCCGGCAGGCCTGGGGGCTGACCGTCCGGGACGGCTATGGCCAGACCGAGACCACCGCCCAGGTGGGCAACCCGCCGGGCGCCACCCTCAAGGCCGGGTCGATGGGTCGCCCGCTGCCCGGCTACGACGTGGTGCTGGTGGACCCCGCGACCGGTGCGGTGACCGACTCCGAGGGTGAGCTCTGTCTCCGGCTCGACCCGCGGCCGGTAGCGCTGATGAAGGGCTACAAGCAGAGCGCGGACAGCCCGGACGACGAGCTGAACGCCGAGTCGTTCAAGGGCGACGTCTACCACACCGGCGACGTCGTCAGCCGGGACGCCGACGGCTACCTGACCTACGTGGGACGCGCCGACGACGTGTTCAAGGCGAGCGACTACCGGATCAGCCCGTTCGAGCTGGAGTCGGTGCTGATCGAGCACCCTGCCGTGGCGGAGGCCGCGGTGGTCCCGGCTCCGGACGCCGTCCGGCTCGCCGTGCCCAAGGCCTACGTGATCCTCGCCGCCGGGCACGCTCCGGACGCCGACACGGCCCGCTCGATCCTCGGCTACGCCCGGGAGCACCTGGCCCCGTACAAGCGGGTCCGCCGGCTGGAGTTCGGCGAGCTGCCGAAGACCATCAGCGGCAAGATCCGGCGGGTCGAGCTGCGGGAGGCCGAGGCCGCCCGGCCGCAACGAGCCGACGGCGAGTTCCGGGACTCCGACTTCACCTGGTGAGCAGCCGGAAACCGCCCACTCGTCGCGGCCGAGGTGCGCCGCCGGCGGCGAGTCGGGCATGCCGCAGCGAGCGAGTGGTCACTTTCCCGGCGCGTGCCGGATGGACCAGGGGCCGGGAGCAGGCAGAATCGCGCAGGTGAGTGAGAAGGCAGTCCGACATGGCGCGTAGCAGCCGCACCGCCCCGCCACCGGACGACGACTTCGTCGAGCGGATCCTCGACGTCGACGTCTCCTCGGAGATGCAGACGAGCTTCCTGGAGTACGCGTACTCGGTCATCTACTCCCGAGCGCTCCCGGACGCCCGGGACGGTCTGAAACCGGTCCAGCGGCGGATCCTCTACTCGATGAACGAGATGGGGGTGCGTCCCGACCGCGCCCACGTGAAGTGCGCGCGCGTCGTCGGCCAGGTGATGGGTCTCTACCACCCGCACGGCGACACCGCGATCTATGACGCCCTGGTCCGCACGGCCCAGCCCTGGACGATGCGGCTGCCGACGGTGGACGGGCACGGCAACTTCGGCTCGCTGGACTCGGGTCCCGCCGCGATGCGGTACACCGAGTGCCGGATGTCGCCGGCGGCGGCCGCCATGACCGAGGGCCTGGACGAGGACACGGTCGACTTCAAGCCCAACTACGACGGCAAGGACGTCGAGCCCACGGTCCTGCCGGCGGGCTTCCCCAACCTGCTGGTCAACGGCGCGGCCGGGATCGCCGTCGGCATGGCGACCAACTGTGCGCCGCACAACCTGGTGGAGGTGGTGCAGGCGCTCCGGCACCTGATCACCCACCCCGACGCGGACGTCGACGCCCTGATGCGGTTCGTCCCCGGCCCCGACCTGCCCAGCGGTGGCCGGATCATCGGGCTGGACGGCATCCGCGACGCCTACCAGACCGGTAAGGGCTCGTTCCGGATCCGCGCCACCGCCCGCGTTGAGCAGGTGCACCCGCGGCGCAAGGGCATCGTGGTCACCGAGCTGCCCTACATGGTCGGTCCGGAGCGCGTCATCGAGCAGATCAAGGCGCTGGTCACCGCCCGCAAGCTGCAGGGCATCGCCGACGTCAAGGACCTCACCGACCTCAGCACCAACGGCACCCGGCTGGTGATCGAGGTCAAGAACGGCTTCAACCCCGACGCCCTCCTGGAACAGCTGTACAAGCTGACCAAGATGGAGGACAACTTCGCGATCAACGCGGTCGCGCTGGTCGAGGGCCAGCCCCGGACGCTGAACCTGCGCGACCTGCTCACCGTCTACCTCGAGCACCGTTACGAGGTGACCCACCGCCGCACCGAGTTCGCCCGCCGCAAGGCCGCCGACCGGCTGCACCTGGTGCAGGGCCTGATCCTCGCGATCCTCGACATCGACGACGTGATCGCCATCATCCGCGGCAGCGACGACACCGC
>JBJMIS010000023.1:0-9802 GCA_045806705.1 Friedmanniella sp. | reverse complement strand
CTCGGCGTGCTCGAGGCTGAACACGTTGAACGCGCCGACCCCGCGGCCGACGGCGGCAGCGTCGCGCAGCAGGGCAGCCAGGCCGATGGCCGTCATCGGACCCACTCCCCGCGCTGCATCACGCGTTGCAGCCGGCCCGCGTCGTCCACCACGCACAGGTCGGCGACCGCTCCGGCCTCGATCGCGCCGACGTCGGTCAGGCCGTGCCACCGGGCGGGGGTGCTGGCGGACAGCCAGGCGGCGCCGGGCACGCTCAACCCGAGGCTCACCAGGAAGGCGAAGCCCGCCGCCATCGTCAGGGTGGAGCCGGCGATCGAACCCAGGCCACCGTCCTCGTTGACCAGCCGGCACTCGCCCTGGCGGACCGCGACGTCCAGACCGCCGAGCCGGTAGCTGCCGTCGGGCATCCCGGTGGCGAGGATCGCGTCGGTGATCAGGGCCGCCCGACCAAGCCCGGCGGCATCCACGGCCATCCGCACCACGTCGGGGTGCACGTGAAACCCGTCGCCGATCAGCTCGACCATCACCCGCTCGTCGTTGAGCAGCGCCGGCACGGGGCCCGGCTCCCGGTGGTGGATCGGCCGCATCGCGTTGAAGAGGTGCGTGGCGACGGTGGCGCCCGCGTCCAGGGCGCGGCGCACGTCGGTCTGGTCACCGTCGGTATGCCCCACCGCGACCGCAACACCGGCGGCGGCGAGCCGGGCCGTCGCCTCCAGGGCGCCCGGCAGCTCGGGCGCCAGGGTCACCATCGCGACCGTTCCGTCGCCGGCTTCGAGCAGCCGGTCCACCGCCGCTGCGGTCGGCGGCCGCAGCAGTGCCTCGGTGTGGGCGCCCTTCTTGGCCGGCGACAGGAACGGCCCCTCCAGGTGCAGGCCCGCCAGCTCGCCGGCCCGCACCAGCGGCGCCAGCGTGCGGATCTGGGCCTCCAGGGTGTCCAGGTCGGCGGTCACCAGACTGGCCAGCGCGGTGGTGGTGCCGTGCCGGCGGTGGAAGTCACGTGCGGCGAGCGCCTCGGCGGGGTCGAGCGTCGCGTAGTCGTGTCCGCCGCCGCCGTGGCCGTGGGAGTCGACGAAACCGGGAACCACCCAGCCAGGGAGGGGCTCCGCTCCGTCAGGGGCGACCTCAGCGCTCCTCACCTCCTGGAAGCGGCCATCGGCGACGGTCAGCAGCAGCCCGCGCCGCTCACCCGTCGGCGTCACCGCCCGTTCGCACCACAGCTGTGTCCCGCTCACGACTCCTCCTCACGGATCCGGTCCCAGGCAACGAGGCCGGCGCCGACCACGCCGGCGTCGGCGCCCAGTTTCGCGGGCACGAGCCTGGGCCGTCTCTGGAAGGTCATCCTGGCCTCCAGTCCCGCCGCCACCGGCGGTCCGATCAGGTCGAAGGCGCCGGCCAGTCCGCCGCCGATCACCACCGTCTCAGGAGCCAGCAGCGTGGTGTAGATCGTCAGGGCCTCCGCCAGCGCACGGACCGCCAGGGTGAAGGCGGCTCGGGCGGAGACGTCACCGTCGCGGGCCATGGCCGCTACCTGCTCGGCGGGCAGCACCGCACGTTCAGCAAGCCTGGCGTGAGTCCGGGCCACGCCCGCGGCCGAGGCGACCGTCTCCAGGCAGCCTCGGAGCCCGCAGCCACACGCCAGCTCCCCGGCCGCGGGGACGGTGATGTGGCCGATCTCTCCCGCGTAGCCGTCGACGTCGACCAACCGGCCGTCGACGATCATGGCGCCCGCGATCCCGGTACCGAGCGGCAGGAACAGCAGGTTGGAGGCGCCGACGCCGGCACCGAGCCGCCACTCGGCCAGGCCGCCCGAGCGCACGTCGTGAGCCACGGTGCCGGGCCGGCCGGTCAGCTCGCTCAGCCGGTGGCGGAGGGGCACGTCGTACCACCCAACATTGGGGGCTGCCCGGACCACGCCTCGAGGGACGTCGATGATGCCCGGCACGACCACGCCGAAGCCCACGCACTTCTCCGGACCACCGGCTGCAGCCGCGTCGTCCAGCACCGCTGCCAGCCATGGGACGGAGACCTGCCCGTCCACCAGGACCGTCGGCAGCCGGATGGCCGGGGTGATCGTCCCGTCCCGGTGCGCGTAGGCGACCTTGGTCAAGGTGCCGCCGAGGTCGACGGCCACCACGTAGTCCGGCACCGGCGGTCAGTCGCTGAGCACGACGGAGCGGGTCAGGTGCTGCGGGGCATCGGGGTTGACGCCGAGCAGCTTGGCCCGCTCCACCGCCACCCGCTGCGCCAGCACCAGATGCACCATGGGGTCGAGCTCGGAGGTGACGAACCTGGCGCCGGTAGCCGCGACCTCCTCGGCGAGCCCAGCCGGCGGGTCGCCGAACATCCAGACGAGCCGGCCAGGCCGGGCGATGGCGATGGGGCCGTGCCGGTAGTCCATCGCGGGGTAGGACTCCGCCCAGGAGGACGAGGTCTCGCGGTACTTGAGCGCCGCCTCGTGCGCGAGGCCGATGGTCCAGCCGCGCCCCAGGAAGCTCACCTGCTCGGCCTCCGCCAGCCCCGGGGGCAGGGGCTGCGTCACGACGCTGTCAGCAGCGGCCGCGAGCGGCTCGATCTCGGTGCCGTAGGCGGCTCGGAACAGGGCCAGGGTGCTGGTGGCGAACCGGGTCTGCACCACCGACTGCTCGTCAGCGAAGGAGAGGTCGATGACGGCGTCGGCGTGCCGGCCGGCCGGGGTGCTCGGGGAACCGAGGACGACCCGGGTGGGCACAAGTCCCTGCAGCGTCTGCAGCAGGTCGACGACCTCGGTGGTGGTGCCAGAGCGCGTGATCGCGACGATCCGGTCGTAGGGGCGGTCGGGGACCTCGGAGGCACTGAAGGCGTCGGACTCGCCGTAGCCTGCGCTCTCCCGCCAGCTGGCCAGAACCTGGGCCATGAACCAGGAAGTGCCGCAGCCGACGAAGCCGACCCGCTCGCCCGGTGCCTGCAGGTCCTGCGCCAGACCGGGCGCTAGTGCGGCGGCCTGACGCCAGCACGCCGGCTGGGACGCGATCTCGTCTTCGACGAAAAAGTTCACGGCTTTGCCCCCTGACGTCCACGTCTTGTTCATTTCGGACCCAAACGAACAAATATGAACATAGCATGGGGGACGTTATAGACCGACGGTGCCTTCGGCAGCAAGGAGCGTGGGCGGTGACGCGAGCCGAGCGGCTGACGGCGCTGCTGGAACTCCTGGTCACCGAGGGCAAGATCGACGTGGAGCAGTCGGCGGAGCGTTTCGGAGTCTCGGCCGCGACGATCAGGCGGGACCTGGACTACCTCGCCGACCAGCAGCTGCTCAGCCGCACCCACGGTGGGGCCGTTCCCAACACCACGTCCTATGACCTCCCGCTGCGGTACAAGTCGATCAACCACGGCGAGGCGAAGTCCCGGATCGCCCAACGCGCGGTCGGGATGCTCTGGCCGGGGTGCACCGTGTCGATGAACGGTGGGACGACGACGGTGGAGGTGGCACGGGCGATCCCGGCCGCGGAGGCCCTGCACAACGGCGTCACGGTGGTGACCAACGCGATCAACATCGCCACCGAGCTGACCGTTCGGCCCTTCATCAAGATCATGGTCTGCGGCGGCGTCGCTCGTCCGCAGAGCTACGAGCTGGTCGGGGCCATGGCCAGTGAAACCCTGAGCCAGTTCACCCCCGACATCTGCTTCCTGGGGGCCACTGGACTGGACGCCGTGGCGGGGATCACGACCTACGACGAGGCGGAGGCGGCGATCAACCGGGTGATGGTGCGGCAGGCCAAGCGGACGGTCGTGGTGATCGACTCCTCCAAGCTCGGCACCGTCGGTTTCTCCCGCATCTGCCATGTGCACGAGGTGTCCGCCGTGCTGACCGACAGCGCAGCAGACCCGACCATGATCAGCACGCTCCGGGACGCCGGGGTGGAGGTCATCCTGGCTTGAGCCCGGGCCTCGCCGCCGATGATATTGCCGTTGCGTGGAACGAGATCGCCGCCTATTTTGGTCGTACACGGAAAGGAGGTGGTCCAAAGAATGAGTGACTTTGGGACATGTGAGGTGTCGGCCAGCTAGCCGCACGCGCTGACTGTGTGTCACTGGTCCCCTGCGGCCGGCTAATCCACAGCCAACACCCGAACCCGCGAGCGCCGGAGTTGTTCCCCGGCCGACGACGCAGAGATTCCGATCTCGACGTACGCCGCAGAGCTCGCGGGTTCGTCCATGTCTGGGCCCTTCCCTCCGACCTCCAGGAGCACTCGTGCACACGGTCCGGACCGTCCGGGTCGCACCCGAACGGCTGCGCGGATGGCTGGACGGCTTCGCCGAACGGCACGGCGGTTTCGAGGCGAGCCTGACGAGCGACGCGGTGACGGTGGCCGCCGCTGACGGTGCCCGAGCCGTGGTGGCCGTGCCATTCCTGCCCTGGACCCCTGTCGGCGAGGCGGTCGACGCCCTCGTAGAGCACGTGAGCCGCGAGCGGCGGATCGGCGCGGTGCTGGTCCGCAAGGGGGGTTACGCCGTCGGTCGCTTCGCCGGCCTCCGGCTGGTGGAGTCGAAAGTTGACACGACCTACGTGCAGAGCCGGACGAAGGCGGGCGGCTGGTCGCAGCAGCGCTTCGCCCGGCGCCGCGACAACCAGTCGGCGAAGGCCTACGGCGAGACTGCGGACGTGGCGGCCCGACTGCTGGCTCCGCATGCCGCGGAGCTGGAGGCAGTGGTCGGGGGTGGCGACAAGGTGGCCGTCGCTGCCGTGCTGGCCGACCCGCGGCTGACCGCACTGCGCCCGTTGCTGCAGCCTCGCGTCCATCCCGTACCCGATCCTCGGCTGCGCGTGCTGCAGGCCTTTCCGGAGCAGTTCCGGGCCGTCGAGATCACCCTCAACGCCCTGGCCTGACCCCTGCTCAGACCTGCTCAGTCCGCCGGCCCGACAGGGCCAGCGATGTGACCGGCCGGTCAGGGGGCGAGGCGGACCAGGGTCCAGGCATCGACCGCCCGGCGGTAGGCCAGCCGGTCGTGCATCCGGCTCGGCTGGCCCTGCCAGAACTCGATGGTCGTGGGGGTGACCCGCAGGCCGCCCCAGTGCTCCGGGCAGGGGACGTCCCGGCCCGCGAAGCGCCGTTCCACCTCCGCGTACGCCTGCGCCAGCTCGTCCCGTGACGCGACCTCCGACGACTGCCGGGAGGCCCAGGCCCCGAGCTGGGAGCCGCGTGGGCGGGTGGCGAAGTACGCCTCCGACTCCGCACGCGGCACCCGGGAGGCCGCACCCTCGATCCGGACCTGACGTTGCAGCGGGTACCAGCCGAAGTGCAGGGCCACCTGCGGGTTCGCCGCCAGCTCGTTGCCCTTGCGGGAGTCGTAGTTGGTGAAGAAGGTGAACCCGCGGGCGTCGACCTCCTTGAGCAGCACGGTCCGCGCCCTCGGCTGTCCGCCGTCGGTCGTCGCCACCACCATGGCCGTGGGCTCGGGCAGCAGCCCGGCGTCCTTGGCCTGGAAGGCGGCTGCCAGCCACCGGTCGAACAGGGTGTACGGGTCAGCCGGGACGTCGGTCTCGAGCAGCTGCTCGCCGGAGTAGTCGAGCCGTTCGGCGGCAAGGTCGGGCATGCCGGTCAGTCTTCCAGGGTCAGGAAAGCCGGCGAACTGGCAGCGGGCACCGTGACAGAATCGACCCCCGTGACCGCGTTGAGGATCCCCGCTGACCTGCTGCCCGCGGACGGACGCTTCGGCTGTGGGCCGGCCAAGATCCGCCCCGCCGCTGTCGAGGCCCTGGCTTCGCGGGGAGCAGCGCTGCTCGGCACCTCACATCGGCAGGCGCCGGTCAAGAACCTGGTCGGCAGGGTGCGGGCCGGCATCGCCGAGCTGTTCGAGCTGCCCGAGGGCTATGAGGTCGTGCTCGGCAACGGCGGCTCCACCGTTTTCTGGGACGTCGCCGTCGGTTCCCTGATCGAGCGGCAGAGCGCGCACGGCAGCTTCGGTGAGTTCTCGGCGAAGTTCGCCGCGGCAGCCGCCGCGGCTCCCCACCTGGCGGAGCCGTCCGTCGTCAGCGCGCCCGTCGGCTCGGTGGCGGTCCCGCAGTCGGTGCCCGGTGCTGACGTGTACGCGTGGGCTCACAACGAGACCTCCACCGGCGCGCTGGCACCGGTTCGTCGGGTGGAGGGCGCCGACGAGGGTGCGCTCGTCGTGGTTGACGGCACCTCCGCTGCCGGCGGCGTCGAGGTCGACATCGCTGCCACCGACGTCTACTACTTCGCCCCGCAGAAAAGCCTGGGGTCGGACGGTGGGCTGTGGATCGCGGTGCTCTCCCCCGCCGCCGTCCAGCGGGTGGAGCGGATCGACGCCTCCGGCCGGTGGATCCCGGAGAGCCTCAGCCTGCGCACTGCGCTCACCAACTCCCGTCTCGACCAGACCCTCAACACCCCGGCGATCGCCACGCTCTTCCTGCTCGATGACCAGCTCGACTGGCTGCTGGGACAGGGCGGGCTGAAGTTCGCCGCCGCCCGGACGGCGGACTCGGCGGACCGGATCTATGGCTGGGCGGACGCGTCCGAGTACGCCGTGCCGTTCGTCAACGACACCGCGTACCGCTCGCCGGTCGTCGCCACCGTCGACTTCGAGGGGGTGTACGCGAAAGCGATCGCCGCGACCCTGCGGGCCAATGGCGTGGTCGACACCGAGCCCTACCGCAAGCTCGGTCGGAACCAGCTGCGCATCGGGATGTTCCCCAACGTCGAGCCGGACGACGTCAGCCGGCTCACCCACTGCATCGACTGGGTGGTCGAGCGGCTCGGCTGAGGGTCAGCCCGGGCGGCGCGCGAAGGCCACCACGACGCCGGCGACCACCGCGACCACCGCAGCAAGGCCCACGGCACGCACGGTCCCACGCCTGCTCGCCGTCGGCGTTCCCGCCTCGGCGTCCCCGCCCGGATCCTCCTCGCCGGAGTCGGCCGGGGTTCCTGCAGCCGTGGGCGCCGCCGTACCGCCGGAGGCCGGGGTCGACGCCGGTCCGGAGCCGGCCGGGATCGGGATGGAGTAGACCTTGCTGCCACGGCCCTCGCTGCCCACCAGCAGCGCGTCACCCTCGAGGCTCACGGCGAGCGACTCGGCCTGGGGCTGCGCCGGGATCGGGGCGCGAGCGAGGCTCTGGTAGGTGGTGGGGTCCAGGATCTCCACGGAGCCGTAGGTCAGCAGCGCGAGTCCGCGGCCGTCGGGCAGGAACACCCCGTCGGTGACGAGCGACGGCGCGTCCGCCACCCGGGTCAGCCGGTTGACGCCGCTCCGTGACGGGTCCTGGGGGGCGGCGTAGATGCCGCCCGGCGCCCCCTTGGTGACGAGGTAGAGCCGACCGGTGTCGTCGACGAGCAACGTCTCGGCGTCGTGGGCGCCATCGGGGTAGCGGAAGTCGTAGGCGTTGTAGGTGACCGTCAGCCCGGTGGCCCGAGGGTTGGTGAAGTAGTAGACGGTGACCATGGTGCGGCTGGCGTTGTTGTCGCCGATGTCGGCGACATAGAGCCGGCTGCCCCGCACGGCGATGGCCTCGACGTCCCGGGGCGTCGCGCGGTAGGCGAAGGTGCCGCGGAGCCTGCCGTCGGGTTCGAGCCCGTAGACGACGGGGTCGGCGCCGGAGTCGTTGATCGTCCAGTAGAGGCCGCCGGCGACGTCCCGGGCCAGACCGGACGACTCGGTGATCCGGGGGTCGCGGATCCGAAACGCGACGGTGTCCTCCGCGCCGGCGGCAGCGGGAAGACCCCCGGCCAGCACGGCCCCGAGGACGACGGCCAGCACCCCCCGTCCGGCCCGCATCAGCCCCGCCCCCGCCCGTACGTCATGGTGCCTGGAGCGTACGCGAGGGAGTCCAGGCGTCCGACCACGACTGGCGGAGAGACAACCGCGGTCTGCTCAGCGAAGCCAGCCCAGCAGCGCGCCGAGCAGGACGATCAGCACCAGGACTCCGAGCACCCCGGAGACGATGGCCCGACGCGCCCGAGGGTTCATTCCTCCACAGTAGGGGCGCTCCAGGGGCACCCCCGCACTACCGTGTCTGGCATGGGGGAGCTCCGTTTGTACGCCATCGGCCTCGAGGAGGTGCAAGGGGTTTTCGGCGCCTCGACGGAGATGGCGCCGCGGCTCCGGGCGATGGCCCAGCAGGCGTTCACCCCGCAGCCGGGGCCGGAACGGACGAGCCTGCTGTCCAAGCTGGGGCCGATCTTTCGTCGCCCACCGGCCGCCCCGGTGATCTCCCCCACCCAGCCCGAGCCTCAGGACGTGGAGGTACTGCTTGCCGGCGCCTATGTCCGGCCGGAGCGAACCGGGGCCACCTGGCGGGTGCTGGAGACCCTCGTCGCCGGCATGGCGTGGGGGTCGACCCGGATGAGCCTCACCTCCGAAAGCCTGGACGACCTCGACTTCGCGCTGGCCCGGGGTGGAGTGTCGGCGGCGGTGGGTCTGCGGCACCTGCTCGACACCAGTGCCGGTCTTCGCCTCGTCCCCGTCCGGGGGCTGACGCTCGGGTACCACCCCTACGCCACCGCGCTGGCCATGGCCGGCGCCTACCGGGCGGCCATGCCGCAGCTCAAGACCCCGGAGCAGCAGCAGCTGATCGGCGCTCTGGCGGGCTGGCTGGACGGCTTCGTCCCCTGGTCCCAGCTGGCGACCGCCGCCGGCCGTCCCGTTCCCGACCTGCTCGGTTTCTGGGCCTACTGACCGCTGACGGGCGGGACGACTCAGGCGGGGTCGATCACCAGGACGAGGTCACCGCCCTCCACCTGGGTGATGTTGCCGATGGCGAGACGGGACACGGTGCCGGCGACCGGGGCCGTGATCGCCGCCTCCATCTTCATCGCCTCGATCGTGGCGACCGTCGCGCCGGCCTCGACCTGGTCACCCTCGTCCACCTTCACGCTGACCACGCCGGCGAACGGGGCGGCGACCTGGCCCGGCTTGGTCTGGTCGGCCTTCTCGGCCACCTTCACGTCCACCTTGATCGACTTGTCCCGCACCCGGATCGGCCGTAGCTGTCCGTTGATGGTGCACATCACGGTCCGCATGCCGCGCTCGTCCGGGCTGCCGATGGCCTCCAGCCCCAGGATCAGGCTGACCCCGCGCCCGATCCGCGCCACGTGCTCCTCACCGGGCTGCAGCCCGTAGAGGTAGTCCAGGGTGTCCAGCCGGGACACGTTGCCGTAGGTCTCCCGGGCGCTGACGAAGTCCTTCGTCGGACCGGGGAACAGCAGCCGGTTGAGGGTCTCGCGTCGGGTCGGGCCCTTCACGTCGAGCGCCGCCGAGTCGTCCTCGCCCAGCTCGGTCTCCCGGAACGGCGCGGTCCGGCCCTGCAGCGCCTTGGTGCGGAACGGCTCCGGCCAGCCGCCGGGCGGGTCGCCGAGCTCGCCCTGGAGAAAGCCGATCACCGAGTCAGGGATGTCGTAGGCCTGCGGGTTGGCCTCGAAGTCGGCGGGGTCCGCGCCACGACCGACGAGGGCGAGCGCCAGGTCGCCGACGACCTTGCTGCTCGGCGTCACCTTGACGACGTTGCCGAGGATCCGGTTGGCGGCGGCGTAAGTGTCCTCGATTGCCTCGAACTTTTCACCGAGACCGAGCGCGATCGCCTGCTGGCGCAGGTTCGACAGCTGGCCGCCGGGGATCTCGTGGTCGTACACGCGGCCGGTCGGCCCGGGGAGCCCCGACTCGAACGGCGCGTACATCCGGCGCACGGCCTCCCAGTACGGCTCCAGGTCGGCGACCGCGCGCAGGTCGAGCCCGGTAGCGCGCGGAGTGTCGTTCGTCGCGGCGACCAGCGCGGACAGCGGCGGCTGGCTGGTCGTGCCGGCCATCG
>JBJMIS010000022.1:0-4163 GCA_045806705.1 Friedmanniella sp. | reverse complement strand
GTCGCCGCGGGTCAAGCACCCGTCGGTGTAGGGCGTGGGCTCATCGAGCTGCACCATGTCGTACTGGGCGAACGCCGCGTGCGGGTGGTACAGGTACAGCACGATCGGCTCCTTGCGGCGGTAGGCGTTCCCCAGCTGCGCAGCTCGGCGGCCTCGCTGGAGACGACGTGCTCCAGGCGGGTGATGCCGTAGCCCGCCAGCCGCCTCGCGTTCTGCTCGGTGGTGATGTAGCCGGGGTCGGCGTCGTAGAACTTGTCGCCGAGCGCGTCGGCGTAGTGGTCGAGCTGCGTGACGCTGGTCAGCCCCTCCAGCGCGCCGCCGGGCTTGACCGCGTAGGCGGGCACGAACCAGCCCTGCGCGCCGACTAGGCCGCCAGCCGACCAGCGCCACTGGCCGCGCCCGCTTGAGGGCGGTGAGCGCGAGGTCGGCTAACGGGACACGTCTCTACGGCCTCAGCCGGCTGCGTGGCAGGACTTCCAGTCCCGAATCCTGCTCTTCGCCTCAGCCTGACTCCCACGCCCACCGCGGCACCCAACGTAGAACTCCGGCAGCGCTAGACATAGAGGCCCACCTGCGGCAGGCGCGATTCGTTGTGATGAAGAGCAGCGCCGAGAGGTGTGCTTAGCAGGCGACTGAGCCGGACGCGTGCTGAGCGTCGGCTGCCCCTCACCGTCACGCCGTGGCACGCCCGTTCAACCGCGGCCGTGCACCCCACTGAGCAGCTTGGGCTCTCACGGCGGCAAAACTCGGGGTCTTCGACGCCTGGCCGCCGCGGCGTACCGGCCAGACGTCGATCTGCGCGAGACCTCGACCGTCGTGGGAGCCGAACGCGCCACCGCAGGACTGCGGGTCCGGTCGACGTCCGCGGTTGCCTCCCCACCGCGCTGCGTATGCGCGTCTGCGCTACGCCGGTCGGACCTCGCGCACACCGGCCGTCAGCCGCCCGTACTTCTGCCGAGCCGCCTCACCGGAGGTGCCGACAGCGTCCCCGATCCGGTCCCAGGACACGCCCGCTGCCCGGGCAGCGACCACGGCCTGGCCGAGGTCGCTCTCGGCCAGCGAGCGGCGCAGGGCGGCCGCGCGCAGGGCCGACTCGGCCGGCGGGATGGACGGCTCGCTGTGGTCCTCCTCGAGGGAACGGGCCATCTCCTCCGAGAGGGCGACGATCTCCTCGTAGCTGCGGGGCATCTGCATCACCTCTTTCTCCCTCGAGTGCGGTCGTACTTGCTGCGGCGCTCCATGACGTGGACGACGACGTAGCGGCCATCTTCGTCGCGGTCGTAGCCGACCTCCAGGATGGTTCCGGTGGTGGCTGGGCCGACCGCCACGGTCAAGTGGTGGTCACCTTGGTCGGGGAACACGTCGATGGCGTTGCGCAGTGCGTGGCGGATGTCCTCCTCGCTGTACCCGCGCTTGAGTGCGCTGGGGAGGATCACCACGTCACCCACAACTCACAAGTTACCTTGCGAGCCACCGCGACGGGAGCCTCATTCGGGCCATCAGCTCCCGGCTCCGCGATGAGGACGTCCCGACCGTCCTGGTGATGGTGCAGATAGACAAGATCACGAGCCGACACACCTCTTGCTTTCCGGAACGGTGTCGGCTCTTAACTGGAGAGGCCGAGACCGTGGCAGCCGGGTCACAGGTCGCGGAGGCGAGAGAGGTTGTCTTCCGGCTCCTCCAGTCCGTCGCGCATGCGGACCTCATAGCCGAGCTTCTCGAGCACGGCGATGGCCTCGCCGGGGGCGTCTCGGACGACCGCGCGGATCTGCATGCGGCGCCACCGCTCCCGGCCCGTGGCCAGAGCCTCGCGCCAGCCGGGCTCGTGGTCCACGCCGAGCTCCCTGACGAGCATGTCAAGGACGTCCTCAAGGCTGGGGCGGAACCGGCTGCCACCGACCGGGAAGTGAAGATCCGACATCCGCGGCACGCCGGTTCCTTGGGCGGCACGCCCTGCGCGCCTCTGCCCGCGGCGCGTTGCCGTGCCCGACCGCGTCATCACATACGTCAACGCGTCCCGGTGTCCGTGGATCTGGATGTGAGCGCCGGGAACGTCTCCGCCGGGCGACCGGGTGTATTCGTAGCGGAACAGCGGCTCGGAGTCGGCCTTCGCGCCGGCGTAGACCTGGACCGCGGACGTCTCGACGGCCAGGAACAGTTGCTGGCTGTCCCAGACGCAGCGGTACTCAGCGGTGAGGTTCAGCAACGGGACACCGCCGACGGCCAGCGGGACGCCGGTGCGCGGCTCCTGGTGAACGCTGACCCGGTCGGTTTGCGGATGGTGCAGCGTCCGGGCCCGGAACGCCTCGACATGCGCGCCGACCACTCCTCGGACCGTGTCGGTCAGCTCCGCGGCGAACCGTTGCGCCTCCGCCTCCAGCGAGTTCCCGCTGGTCACTCCGAGAGCAGGTAGTCGAGTTCGTCCAGCTCGGTGAGGGCGGCGAGTTCCTCGGCGTTGAGCATGTAGCGAGCGGCCCGGTCGCGCAGGTCGCACTCGTCCCCACCGACGGAGGCGAGAATCTCGACGCGGCGACGCCTCGCCTCTTCCACGGACAGCGTCTCGACGACCGGCACGCCACTCTCCTCCCTCGCTCACCGTCCACTCAGGTGGACGCCTCCACTATGCCCATCGGCACCGACAGTTTCGAGATCAAGCGCAGCCCATGGTCTGCACCCCCAGCGGGAGGGCTACCGGAGAAGAACTGGAGACCTCCCCGGGAGCGTGATCGGAACCGCTCGCAAGTCGTCATGCACAGGCCAGGTGCGCCGTCCCCAGATGCGGAGCGTCCCCCCCGCTGGGTCGAACGACCGTCCAGCCTTCCCGCAGTGGGGGCACCGAGCCCTCGCCGCGGTACGGGATGAGGAGCTGTCATGGGAAGGCCGCCGCTCCCGGTGGGCACCTTCGGGCAGATCCACTTCCTGAGGCTGGACAAGCACCGGGTGGCAGCCCGCACCTATTTTCGGGACCTTGACGGTCGCCGCCGGTTGGTCACCCGCTACGGCCAGACCCGTGCTCAGGCCGAGCGGCGGCTGCGGGAAGCCTTGCGTGACCGCAGCACCGGCGCCACTCCCCCGGTGCCGGCCGACAGCCGGCTCAGCGACATGGCCGCTCTGTGGCTGGCCGACGTCGACGGCAGCGACCGGGCCTCCGGCACCAAGCGGCTGTACCGCTTCGTCACCAACTCCTACGTCCTCCCGGCGCTCGGTGAGCTGCGCCTGCGGGAGGTCACCGTCCCAGCCCTCGACCGTCTGCTCACCTCGGTGCACAGCGCCCACGGCCCTGCGGCGGCCAAGACCACTCGCAGCGTCCTCTCCGGCATCCTCGGGCTCGCCGTCCGGCACGGACTGCTCGCCACCAACCCGGTCCGCGAGACACCTGCCCGCCGAGGGCCGCGCGACTCCCGCCGCCGGCCTCGAGCGCTCCCCCCCGAGGAGGCACACCAGCTGCGGGCCTGGCTGGCCGATGATCCCACCGCGGTCCGCCAGGACCTGCCCGACCTCGTCGCCTTCATGCTCGGCACCGGGCTGCGGATCGGCGAGGCCTGCGCCGTCCGCCCGACCGACCTCGACGTCGATGCGGGCACGCTCACCGTCGCCGGCACGGTGGCCCGCGACCCACTCCTCGGCCTGTTCATCCAGGAGCGGCCCAAGACCGACGCCGGCCGGCGCACCATCGCGCTGCCACCGCAGACACTCGACCTCCTACGCCGTCGCCTGGCCCGCCTGCCTGCCGCAGCCGACCCGCCGGTGCTCTTCCCCAGCCAGAAGGGTCTTCTCCGAGATCCGAACAACACCAGCGGAGACCTGCGCCAGGCACTCGACCGCGCCGGCTTCCCCTGGGCCACGTCGCACACCTTCCGCCGAACCGTGGCCACCCGCCTTGATGACGCCGGCCTGTCCGCCCCACAGATCGCCGACCGCCTCGGGCACAGTCGGCCCAGCCTCACCCAGGACGTCTATCTCGGCCGTGGCACCGCCAGCCCCCAGGTCGCGGCAGCTCTCTCGAGACACAGGTACTAAAGGGATCGTTAGTAGCTTGATCCCAGGTTGGTGCGCGGGGACGATCGAGGAATGCGGGAGGACGACGGCCGCAAGCTCGACCACCAAACGCTGGAAGCGCTGCGGCTGCGGGCGGTTGAGCAGGTAGCCCGGGGCGTATCGGC
>JBJMIS010000021.1:0-5936 GCA_045806705.1 Friedmanniella sp. | reverse complement strand
AGCACCGCGCCGCCGAGGAGCAGCCCCACGTCGAGGCCGAAGATGGTGAGGATCGGGGTGAGCGCTGCCCGGAGGCCGTGCCGGGTGACCACGGTTCGCTCCGGCAGCCCTTTGGCCCGGGCGGTGCGGATGTAGTCCTCGGTCATGGTGTCCAGCATCCCGGCCCGGGTCAGCCGGGCGTACTGGGCCGAGAAGAGGAAGGCCAGCGTGACCCACGGGAGGAGCAGCGAGTACGCCCAGAGCGCGGGGTTCTCGGTGAAGGGGACGTACTGGCCGCCGGGGGCGGTGATGCCGAGCCGGTAGCTGAAGAAGGCCAGCGAGACCAGACCGGTGAAGAAGATCGGCAGCGAGACCCCCGCCAGCGCGACGGTCATGGCGGCCCTGTCGAACACGCTGCCGCGCCGCAGGGCGGAGAGGACACCGACGGCGACGCCGCTGACCAGCCAGATCACGGCGGCTCCGACCACGAGGGAGATCGTCACCCCCGCCCGGTCGACCAGCTCGGGCCAGACAGCCTGCTTGGTGATGAAGGAGTACCCGAGACAGGGTGCCGGGCAGCGCTCGACCCCAGCCCCGTAGTCGTACTCCGCCCCCACGAAGACGCCCTTCAGCCAGTGGCCGTACTGCACGGGGACCGGGTCGAAGAAGCCCAGGCGCTCCGCCGTGAGGTGAACGGTCTCCGCCGTCGCCGCCCGACCCACGTACCGGCTGGCGAGGGTCTCGGGCGACGCACCCGCCAGCCGGGGCACCAGGTAGAAGATCGCGAAGGTGACCAGGCTGAGCACGAACAGCAGGCCGACGGCGGCCAGCAGCCGGCGGACGACGTAGGCGAACACACCCCTCCTTCGGGACTGCGGTCCGGCACGGGGACGACCCCGTGCCGGACCGGCGAGCGGACCTTACTTCTGCGCCCCGAGCGCCAGGTAGTCGTACATGCCGTAGGCATCGGTGACGAAGACGTTCGTCGCCTTCTTCGGCCGCAGCAGCAGGCTCTTCGCGTAGAGGCCCGGGTAGATGACCGCATCCTGCATCACCCGCTTGTCGATCGCCCCCCACTGCTGGTTGCGCTTGTCGGTGTCCAGCTCCAGCAGGGCGCTGTCGAGCATCTTGTCGACCTCGGGGATCCGGACACTGGTGTTGGACGACCCGCCGGTCTCACGGATGACCCGGGAGTCGACGATCTGGGAGAGGAAGCCGAACCCGTCGTTCCAGTCCGCACCCCACCCGTTGACCACCAGTCCGAGGTTGTTCTTCTTCACGTACGGCGGGTTGCCCGCGTAGGAGGAGTAGTAGTCGCCCTGCGGGAACGGCCGCAGCGTCAGCTTGATGCCCACCCGGGACAGCGCCTGCTGGAACGCCTCGGCGGTGGCTTTCTCCTTCGGACGCTCCGCTCGGTAGGAGATGTTGGTCTCGAAGCCGTTCGGCTGCCCGCAGGCCTGCAAGGCCTGCTTGGCCGCGTCGAGGTCGCCCTTGTTGTCCTGTCCGTTGGGGAACAGGTCGAAGTCGGTGTGGCCCGGGATCTGCGGCGGCAAGATCGTCGTCGCCAGCTCACCACCGGCGAAGACGCCGCCGTAGGCCGCCTGGTAACCCGTCTGGTCCATCCCGTACATCACGGCCTGCCGGCACTCGATGTTGTCGAACGGCGCCACCGTCGGGTTGATCGAGGTGTACCAGAGCCGGGGGATGACGGGGTTGTCCGCCGCGGCCTTGAGGTTCTGGTCCTGCAGCACCCGGCTCAGCGACGCCGGCTGCGCCCCCGTTCCGGCGACGTCGACGTCGAGGTCGCCGCTGATCACCCGGTTGTCGATGTCATCGGCGTTGACGTTGAGGCTGACCTCGTAGCGGTCCGGCAACGCCTTGCGGTTCGGGTCGGTGGCCTGGTCCCACTGGTCGTTGCGAACGAGGTTGAAGCTCTTGCCGGGCTGCAGGTCCGCGAACTTGTAGGGGCCGGTGGAGACGATGGCGTTCTTGTACTTGGAGCCGGTGTCCTTGTCCTTGGGTACCGGCATCGTCTGGCTCAGCTGCGCCAGGTAGTCGAAGCTCGCGAACGGCTGCTTGGTGTGGAAGACGATGGTGGAAGGATCGGGAGTCTCGATCGCGGAGTCGGTGTCGGCATCCGGCGACTTGTACGGTCCCTTATACCCCGACGGCAGGTCGAGGATCGCATCGAAGTAGGCGGGTCCGTTGGGGAAGGTCTCCTTGTCGATGGAGCGCAGCACCGCGTACTTGACGTCACTGGAGGTCACCTCCTTCCCGTCGTCGAACTTGACGCCCTTGCGGAGCTTGTAGGTCCAGGACTTCCCGTCCTTGCTGGCCTTGCCCAGGCCCTCGGCGAGGTCCGGCACCAGCTCGTTGCCCTCCTTGCCCGGGGCGGCCTTGAACATCAGCAGTGAGCGGCCGTAGAGGCGGGCGAAGTTCCACGAGTAGCCGTAGTAGGTCTCCCCGGGGTCCAGGGTGTCCCAGTCACCGGAGTTGGCGAACTTCAGCGTGCCGCCCTTGGTCTCGGACGGGTTGACCGGTCCGGTGAGGGCGGCGTTGAAGGCGCTGCCGCTGGAGCTGCTGCCGCTGCCCTGGGTGGTTGAACCCCCGCCGCCGCCACAGGCGGAGAGCAGCAGCGCGGTCGCCGCGCCTGCCGCCACCAGGGCGTTCAGCTGCCAGGGCTTTCTGTGTCTCATTCCTTGCTCACTCTCTGATCGGTCGAGGATCACCCGACGTGGTCGCTAGCGGTTGGCGCGTGGGTCCAGGGCGTCACGAAGACCGTCCCCGAACAGGTTGAAGGCCAGCACGGTGATGAAGATCGCCAAGCCTGGCCAGAGCATGAAGTGGGGCTGGGTGTAGTAGGCGACAGCGTCGGAGAGCATCCCACCCCAGCTCGGCGTGGGTGGGCGGACACCAACCCCGAGGTAGGACAGTGCCGCCTCGAACAAGATGTTCGTCGGGATCAGCAGGGTCGAGTAGACGAGGATCGGCGGCACCAGGTTCGGCAGCATCTCCTGGGACAGGAGGTAGGACCGTCGCGCGCCCAGGCTGCGCGCCGCCTCGACGAACTCGCGCTCCCGCAGCGACAGCGTCTGGCCGCGGACGATCCGGCCGATGTAGGGCCAGTTGAAGAAGCCGATGATGAAGATCAGCAGTGAGATCCGCAGCTGGTTCCCGGCGAGGCCGAACGCCTCGTCAGGGAAGACGCCGGCAAGGGCGATGGCGAAGACCAGCAGCGGGAAGGCCAGGAACACGTCCATCAAGCGGCTGATCAGCGAGTCGACCACGCCGCCCGAGAAGCCGGCGATGATTCCGAGCGTGGTACCGATCACGACCGAGAGCAGGGTGGCCAGCAACGCGATCAGCAGGGAGATCCGGCTGCCGTAGACGATCCGGCTGAAGATATCGCGCCCGTTCACCGGCTCGATGCCCATCAGATGGTCCCAGCTGATCCCCCCGAAGGGGCCGAGGGGTGTCAGGGTGCCGCCGGCGGTGTCGATCAGGTCCTGGTGGAACTCGTTGGGCGGGCTGCCCAGCAGCCGCACGATCAGGGGAGCGAAGATCGCCACCAGCACCAGGAAGATCAACACGGCGGCCCCGGCGAGAGCCACCTTGTCCTTCCGGAGCCGCAGCCAGGCGATCTGGCCGAGGGATCGGCCGGGCGTCCTGTCCGTTCCCGCCAGCGCGGCCTCTGCGTCGGGAACGGCCGCTTCCGCACCCACCTGTGGCGGTACCGTCACCTGCATCCCCTCCCTGCTGTCGGCGTCGGATCGACGGTCGGCAGCACCGCCTCGCTAGCTCCTGGCGCGACCTCGTCGCTCCGGCCCAGCGAGCGGCAGGGCGGGACGTCAGAAGGACGGGCTGCGCCGACCATACCTCCGGACCCCGCTCTGGGAGCCGAAGCGGCACGAAGTGTCACCGGGAACGAACCTTCGCCGTCCGACCCTCGTCGCCGAGGGGCCAGAGGGCTGGCTCAGCTGCGGGACGAGGCCCGGTCGCGGTCGTCCAGCAGGACCAGGGCGTCGCGGTGCACCACGGTCCGGTCATAGCCGGCGCCCAGCTCGGCGGCCAGCTCACGGGTGCTGCGACCGAGCAGCGCCGGCAGCTCCTCGGCGTCGTAGTTGACCAGCCCCCGGGCGACGACGGAGCCGTCCGGGCCGACCAGGTCCACCGGCTCGCCCGCGCTGAACTGACCCTCGACTCCGGTGATGCCCGCCGGCAGCAGGGAGGCGTGCCGCTCGACGACGGCACGGACGGCACCGGCGTCGAGCTGCAGCACGCCCTGAGCGTCGCTCGCGTGCCGCAGCCAGAGCAGCCGGGTGGGCCGGCGCTTCCCGGTGGCATGGAACCAGGTGCCGACGGGCCGGCCGGCCAGCGCCTCGCCTGCGTGGTCGGCGCTCGTCAGCACCACCGGGATGCCCGCCGAGGTCGCGATCCGGGCCGCCTCGACCTTGGTGACCATTCCGCCCGTGCCCACGGCTGAGCCTTTCGCGGAGACGTCCAGCCCGTCGAGGTCGGACTCCCCGCGGACGTCCCGGATCCGCCGGGCGCCCGGCTCGCTCGGCTTGGCGGTGTAGAGCGAGTCGACGTCGCTGAGCAGGACCAGGGCGTCGGCGTGCACGAGGTGCGCGACGAGAGCGGCGAGCCGGTCGTTGTCGCCGAAGCGGATCTCGTGGGTGGCGACGGTGTCGTTCTCGTTGACGATGGGCACGACCCCGAGCTCGAGCAGCCGGCCGAACGTGCGGTACGCGTTGCGGTAGTGGCTGTGCCGGGTCACGTCGTCGACGGTGAGCAGCACTTGGCCGACGCCGAGGGCGTGCGTCCCGAAGAGGTGCGTGTAGTAGCCCATCAGCAGCCCCTGCCCCACCGACGCTGCCGCCTGTTGGGTGGCGAGGTCGCGAGGTCGGGAGCGCAGGGCCAGCGGGGCGAGCCCCGCCGCGATGGCGCCGGAGGAGACCAGGACCACCTCGCGCCCGGCGTTGCGGACCGCAGCCAGCGCGTCGACCAACGCCTCGATCCTGGCCGGGTCGATGCCGCCGGCCGGGGTGGTCAAGGAGGACGAGCCCACCTTGACCACGACGCGGGCCGCGCCAGCGATCGCGGGCCGCAGGTCAGTCATCGTCCTCGTCGAACCACCCGGAGCCCGAGCTCGCCGCTCCGGGATCCTCGGCATCGGGTCCGAAGCCGTCGTCGTCCTCGGCGTGGTAGGCGGCGTCCTTCTCCCGTCGCCGCCGGGCGGCCGGCCGCTCCTCGGTGAACCGCTGGTCCTCACCGCGCCGGCTGAGGATCTCGGCACCGACCTCGACCTGAGGAGCGAAGTCGAACACCACCGCGTCCGCGCCGCCGATGGCCACCCCGTCGCCGGCCCGGGCGCCGAGCTCCAACAGCCGGTCCTCGATGCCGATCCGGTTCAGCCGGTCAGCCAGGTAGCCGACGGCTTCGGTGTTGCTGAAGTCCGTCTGACGGACCCAGCGCTCGGGCTTCTCACCGCGGACGCGCCACAGGTCGCCCTCCTGGGTGACGGTGAACTCGCCGCCCTTGTCGACGGACCTGGGGCGCAGCACGATCCGCCGGGGCGCCGGCGCGGGCATCAGGGCCCGACGCTGCGCGACCAGCTCCGCCATGGCGAACGTCAGAGCCTGCAGCCCCTCGCCGCTCTTGGTCGAGATCTCGAAGACGCGCAGACCCCGGGCCCGGAGGTCCGCGACGACGAGGTCGGCGAGCTCGCGGGCGTCCGGGATGTCGATCTTGTTCAGCGCGACCAGTCGGGGCCGGTCCTCCAGCCCACCGTGGGCAGCCAGCTCGGCCTCGATCACGTCGAGGTCGGTCAGCGGGTCGCGGCCGGGCTCGAAGGTGGCGCAGTCGAGGACGTGCACGAGCGCCGCGCAGCGTTCGATGTGACGCAGGAAGTCGTGGCCCAGGCCGCGGCCCTCGCTCGCGCCCTCGATCAGGCCGGG